>JAJEEE010000011.1 GCA_022821145.1 Acidobacteriota bacterium | reverse complement strand
CAGCACCTGACGAATATCCGCACACGCCGACCCGCCCACTACCGGGGACCTGTTTCTCAGGAATCCCCTACGGCGCCCGTATGTCCAATGGATTCAACGCCGAACCCGTCCAACATCGGCTAATTTGGACAGCAATGATGTCCAATGGATTCAACGCCGAACCCGTCCAACATCGGCTAATTTGGACAGCAATGATACGGAGACCACTCGGCGAAGGACGTGTAGTCGGCCGGAGGGAAATCGGCGGTCGCGAACAGGTTTTGGTGCAACTCGATGATGATGGGCGGTCGGTCTGGCTTCCATACGAGAATCTTAGGCGCATCAAGGATGTCCAAATGCGCTACGAGCGACACGAAACGCGAGTCGATGACCACCCCGAACGCTTCCGCCTCAAGTTCCTGGCGCACGCACTTGAGAATTGGAACCGGATGACTGGATCGTTGGATCGTCTGGATGTCGATCCTCTCCCACACCAAATTCAGCTTGTTCACCGCATTCTTAATTCGGGCAACTACAACTGGCTTATCGCCGACGATGTGGGACTTGGAAAAACGATTGAAGTCGGTCTGCTGCTGGCGGGCTTGAAGCGGGCCGGTCGCGCTCGGCGAGTGCTGGTAGTGTGTCCCGCCGGTTTGACAAAGCAATGGCAAGACGAGTTTCGCTACAAGTTCGATCAGGATTATCTCATCTACGGCGACGATATTGTCGTCAACGAGGCACGACAATGGAAGCTATACAATCAGGTAATCGTTTCGATTGATCGCGCCAAGCTGGACGGGCACCGCGACATGTTTCGTCAGGCCGGGAGTTGGGACGTGGTAGTTTTCGATGAAGGGCACAAGCTGACCCGATATGCGAGTGGCGAGCGTGCCCAGCGATATCGTCTCGCCGAGATGTTGCGGCCGCTTTCGGAGGCGTTTTTGTTGCTGAGCGGTACTCCGCATCAAGGCTACCGGGACCGCTTTCTCGCGCTCCTCGAACTGGTGAGACCAGATCTCGCTCCGCAGATTCACACGATAGAGGCGAATCCAGAGGTAGTCGCAGGTCTCATCATACGCAATCGCAAGACGGAGGTCACCGACTCTGAGGGTCGCTTCATTTTTCGGGGGCAGAGGGTGTATCGGATTGCCGTGAAGCCGTCCGACCAGACCAAACATTTTCACGAGTTGTTACGAGATTATCTCGTTCGAGGATACAAGGCCGGAGATGCGGTCGCAGGCGCAACAGGTAGGGCGATCGGATTTGTCATGACAACATACCGCAAACTCGCGTCGAGCAGCATCGCAGCAATTGAAAACGCTCTGCTGCTGCGACTCGAACGCCTCGATGAGTCAGAGCAACATGGGAGTAACGTCGATTACGACATTTCTTTGGCCGACTTGGCCGAGGGCGGCGATGATCAGGACGACCTGACGGACTGGGTTCAAGGGGCGCAGCGCAGGGAGTTTTTTGAGTTCGAGCGCGGACAGATCGTAAGACTACTCGAACTCGCGGCGGTCGTGCGGCAGAAGGACGAAAAAGTACGTGTGTTTTTGGACCAAGCGGTTGCCCCGCTTTTTGCTGAAGGCAAGAAGCTGCTGGTGTTCACCGAGTATCGCGCCACTCAGACATATTTGCAGCAGGCATTGGAGCGGCGCTTCTCTGAAGCGGGTTCGGTACTTCTGATAAACGGCTCGATGACGCTTAAGGAGAAACTGACCGCAATCGAGGGGTTCAACGAAGGACCGAACCGGTTTCTTGTTTCAACGGAGGCGGGCGGTGAAGGAATCAATCTTCACCGGTCTTGTCATGTGATGGTCAATTATGACCTTCCGTGGAATCCAGCACGACTGGTTCAACGGATTGGCCGTCTGTATCGCTACGGGCAGTCGAAAAGTGTCGTTGTCCTCAATTTGCACGCCCACGACAGCTTCGACAACCAAGCGATCAGCCTCATGATGGAAAGAGTGACGAAAATCGCCGAGGACATGGCGCCGGTGGGCCGGGAATTCAATGATCGGCTTCATGCCCAAGTGCTCGGCGACGTACTAGACAATCTTGACATGGCCGCGCTTCTCCGAGCGGCGACGTCGATGCGTATCGGACGAACGGAACAAGAAATAGAGGCTGCCATCGAACGCGCCCGGGCGGCCAGAAAAATGCAAGACGAAATCCTAGCACACGCTGCGGGTTACGACGCGAACGCGCTGCGCGGTGCGTTGGCGCTTACCATGCGGCACGTCGAGTCGTTCGTTCGCGCCATGCTGTTTCGAGTTGGCGCAACAAAGGAAACATTGCTTCATGGCCGCAGAATTGTCGAATTCCACCTGCCGGAAGACCTTCGCGGCAAATTTGCCGAGTTCGGAAACAAGAGCGTTGTACGCGTCACGATGGACCGCGGCATGGCGCAACGTTTTTCGAATGTAGTTCTTTTGGATTTCGAGACATCGTTTTTTCGATACCTGATCGATGAGGCAAAATCGCAGCGATTCGATGGCGTTTACGCGTCAGTGAATTCACCGAGCGGCGAACGTGGCGTGCTTTCCGCATACGCACTTAGATGGCAGGATGATCAAGGACAGCCGCTCATGAAGGATCTCGTGGCTTTGTTTCGCGATGCTGAAGGGGGAGTACGGACTAATCCGCCGTTTCTTCTCAGGTGGCTTGAGTCAAAACCGAAATCCGCTGGCGTCCCGCATGCCGATAAGGAACTACGCGCCCACCACTGGAACGAGATCGACAACCGGGCACACCAACTGCTGTCCGCCGATAGCACGAGCTTCAAGCACCCCAACGGACTCGTGCAGTTGGCGGCGGCCGACTTCGGACGAGATCAAGAGTAATCTCGAGGGCCCGCGAACGAGGGGCTTTAGTCAACGCTAACGCGCGTGGTTATGGACGAATTGGCAGGCCATCGTCGGGGCCTTCGGCGCCTGTACGCTGGAGACGCATGGAAACTGATCGAAGAACTGATCCAGCGTCTTTCCGCCCGCCAGATAGTCGAAAAGCGTGCGAACCGTCACACGAGTGTCGCAGATAATCGGTTCGCCCGCCGCTATCTCGGGATCGCAACGAACGACAGATTAAGAACGTATCTGCATGAAAACGGCGCCGCACTCCGCGAGCGAGCCTTCGTCCGCCGCCACAGAGCGTGTTTCGGACTGACGCCTTGACCGTGTTCCATTCGTTCAAAATCATGAACGGGTGGCGCGTTGCGCAGTCACGAATCGTCCGCGACTCCGGGCACCATGGGTGGCGGCATGGCTTCTACAGACTCCAGCACCTCGACAGGCGTTCGGGCCGACTCCGCGAACGGATCGATCACTCGAACAGTTTCGAAGACCTGCCCGTGTTGGAGATCCTCGGTCAGCAGCACACTGCATTCACACTTGCTGGCGGCCGCGACGATCAGCGCATCCCACCAGGACAGTCGATAGCGCTCTTGCAACCACCAGCCGCTCTCGATGACGGAGAGATCGACCGGAACAGGTTTCCAGACGGTCAGTTCGCGCACGATTTCGCGCGCTTCACTCTCGTTGTACCCGGGCGTCAACTTGCGTGTGAGTACGGAATATAACTCTTGCAGAACCTGGAAGCTCAACCGACCGGTTCGGGACCGCCAGAGGAACGTGTACCAAGCGTCAGCGCAGGCCTGCTTGCCCGGTTCGGATCCATCGGCGCGGTAGACCAGTACGTTCGTATCAACGAAAACCGGACCGGTCATGCAACTCGTCCCGCGTCGGCCTACGCCCGTCGATCCACTCCATCTTCCGCGGCCTTCTGGCAAGTGCGCGCGTCATCGCAACTTCATAGTCGTCCTCATGCCGCCGCATTTCGTCGACCAAATCAGCCAGCCAGCTTGAAACGCTCCGGTTTGCCTCAGCGGCCCGGACCCTCAACCACAACGCCGTATCCTCCGGCAGCGTGACAGTGACGTTCTTCATACCACGAGAATAGTAACGCACGAAACTCGTGTCAATAACGCTCCGCAGTCGGCTCCGTCCTCCTGAAACATACGGACATGGTACGGCAAGGACCAAGCCGTGGTCCATTCGGCAAACTGGTCGATTCCGACTTCGGTCGAGCCCATCGTGCTCTGAGGGCGGACGTCTGTATGGACTGGCCCCCTTTGGTCTGTTCGAAATCCGCAGAAACGGATATCCTGAAGCCATGCTGGCCAAGTCTGAGATCCAGAGACAAGCGCTCAACCTGTCGGCTCAGGAGCGCATCGAACTCGTGGTCGATCTCTGGGACAGCTTGGCGCCAGGGGAGATTCCGGTCCCCGACTGGCAGCGAAGCCTCATTCGTGACCGCTTGGCGGCGCTGGAGGGCATTCTGCCGGAGGAGCGCTCGGCCTCATGGGAGGCAGTCCGCAAGCAGGTGTTCTCCGACACGACTTGACCTTGCGCGTCCGGCTACGTCCGCCGCCGTGCAGGACCTCGCGCTTGCCGAACAGTGGTATCTGAACGAGGCCCCACACGTACTGGCATCGTTCGAGGAAGAGGTCGACACAACGATCCGTCTGATCGCGAAAAGACCTCGGCCGTACCAGACAGTCGAGTCGACGGTCCGTCGCGCTCTTGTCGGCAAGTTCCCGTTCTCAGTCTTCTACCGGATCCTGCCCGAGTGGATCGAAGTCATTGCGGTCGTGCACCAGTCACGGGATCCGAGGACATGGCAACGGCGCGTCTGAAATCCGGGCGCCAAGACCTGACCGATCTGCCTCATGCTGCCGGGAAACGTCACCGGAGAAGGCTCTGACTTTGGAAAACACCCAGCACGCAACTGGACAAGGATCTCGTGTCGCCCGTCACTGCACGAGAATCCCGGGCAGCGTCTCCCGGCGGGTCGAGGTGACCATCTCCTCTGACGACGCGTCCCTGGTCGAGGCGGTTTCCGAAGCTTTGCGTGCCGGCGGGGAACAAGCCGAGCGTATTCGCAAGACTCTGCAACCCATGCTTTCGTTGCCAAGTGCGAAAACGGCTCGTGACTTGGTGGCGTTCTTGCGCTCCTCCCCGCTCGTCGGCGTCGAGTTGTCGATCGAGCGAGACCCATCGACGGGACGGATCGTTGACCTCGGCTGATGGAGTGTTTCCGCGATAACGATCTTGCGGAACCTGGAAGCTCAACCGGCCGGTTCGCGATCGCTGGAGGCGCGTAGACCCAGCGTCGGCGCGGGCCGTCTTGCCCGGGATAGAGGCATCGTCGCGAGAAGCTGCGTACGGTCGCCTCAACGAAAGCCGGACCGTTCGTGCATCTCGTCCCGTGTGGGCCTTCGCCCGTCGATCCACCCCACCTGTCGCGGCTTTCTGGCCAGGGCGCGGGCCATCGCAACTTCGTATTCGGCATCAAGGCGCCGCGTCTGCTCGACCAACTCGGCCAACCAGATCGAGACGCTTCGATTCTGCTCGGCGGCCCGATCGCTCAACCACAAGGCCGTGTCTTCCGGCAACGCGACAGTGATGTTCTTCATGGCGCAAGAATGGTACCGCGCGACACTCGTGTTGAGGAGGCGCGGCGGCCGGACGGGGGCGATCGGGGAATACCGAACACGTCACTGGCCGAATGCCACGAGTCGCTCGTCACCACGCGCCTACTCCCCGCGCAACCACCGGGCCAGGGCCTTGTCCGGATCGGCCAGTTCCCCGATCGACGTGTACCAACTGGCCTCCCAGCCGGTCTCCGGCAGACCGGCGAACACCATCAGGTTGAGGGGGTAGCCCTCGCTGTCGGTGCAGCGCCGGAAGTCGTCGCGGAACAGGAAGACGGGCTTCTTCCAGGCGATGGCCATTCCCAGCTCCACCATTACGCCCTCGTCGGGCGGGCAGCCGTTGACGACCGCAAACAGGCCATCGGCCTCGCGGACGTCCCGGACGTCGGCCTGACCGATCCGGTACGCCCAACTCGGCGCCGTCTGGTCCACCTGGTTGCTGCGCTCGAACGGCTCCCACACCTCGGCGCCCATCGACGCCAGGGCGTCCACCAGGTCCCGCAACGGCCCCTGGCGTTGCTGCGCGGAGAAACCGTAGGGGTTGGCCAGGTACAGTGTCTTCCTCTTCGTCGTGTTCAATTCGAGCAACCTCCGGGATTCCCGGGACAACGCCCATCCGCCGCCTAATCGTCGTTTTCCCCAAGCTGGCCGAACAGGCAGTCGACGGCTGCCTGCAACGTCTCCACGGGTCGGGCACTGAACCCGGACGGAGCCTCCGGCACCTTCTGGCGCGGCAGCACGGCGCCGGCGAAACCCAGCGCCGCGGCCTCGCGGACGCGGAGACCGGGATGCAGGCAGGAGCGGATCTCGCCGCCGAGCCCGATCTCGCCGAAGACCACCGTGTCGGACGGGAGCGGCCGGTCCAGGAAGCTGGACAGGATCGCCGCGGCGATGCCCAGGTCGGCCGCGGGCTCGTCGATCTCGAGGCCGCCGACCACGTTGAGGTAGATGTCCTGGTCCCACAGGTTGACGCCCAACCGTTTCTCGATCACGGCCGCGATCAGGGCCAGCCGCTGCGGGTCCACGCCGGTGGGCACGCGGCGCGGCGTCCCCAGGTGGCTGCGGGAAACCAGCGCCTGCAGCTCGACCAGCAGCGGGCGCGACCCTTCCACGCAACACGCCACGGCGGCGCCGGGGTCCGGCGACTTGCGGTCCGAGAGAAAGAACGCGGACGCCGCCTCGACCGGCTTCAGGCCGGTGGACGTCATCTCGAAGATGCCCAGCTCGTTCGCCGCGCCGAACCGGTTCTTGATCGTGCGCACGATGCGGTGCGGGTGCTGGCGCGGGCCCTCGAAGTAGAGGACCGTGTCGACGATGTGCTCCAGGACCTTCGGGCCCGCCAGGGCGCCGTCCTTCGTGATATGCCCGATCAGGAACGCCGGCACGTGGCGCGTCTTGGTCCAGACCAGGAACTGCGACGCGACCTCCCGCACCTGACCGATGCTTCCCGGCGCCATGTCCAGCTTCTCGCTGAACGTGGTCTGGATCGAGTCCACGACCAGGGCGCCCGCGCCGATCTCCTCCGCGACGGCCAGAATCCGCTCGACGCTCATCTCGGGGTAGACGTGCAGGGCGCCCGTGTCCAGCCGCATGCGCTCGCCGCGCAGCTTGATCTGCCGCGGCGACTCCTCGCCCGACGCGTAGAGGACGGGACGCGTGTGCGACAGGGCGCCGGCGACGTCGAGCATCAGCGTCGACTTGCCGACGCCGGGGTCGCCGCCGAGCAGGATCAGGGCGCCGGGCACGAGCCCCCCGCCGAGGACCCGGTCGAACTCGGCCACCCCGGTCGGGGACCGGGGCGCGTCCTGGCCCTCCAGTTCGTCGAAGAGTACCGGAGCGGAGCCGGGAGCGGCCGCGGCGGCCGGGCCGGGCCGGGGCGCGGTCTCTTCGACGAACGTCTCCCATTGCCCGCACGAGGGGCACCGGCCCATCCACTTGGGCGCGCCGTGACCGCACTCCCGGCAGAAGAACTGGCTTCGCGCCTTCACCGTGGCCGTGGACCGGGGCGGTGGGTTGCGGGCGTCCCCATCAGATGTCGACGAGTGTCTCGAACCGGGTGAACTGCTTCAGGAAGGCCAGCTTCACCGTGCCGACCGGCCCGTTGCGCTGCTTGGCGACGATCAACTCCGCCGTCCCGTCGTTCTCCTCGGTGGGCTTGTAGACCTCCTCGCGATAGACGAACGCCACGACGTCGGCGTCCTGCTCGATCGAACCCGACTCGCGGAGGTCCGAGAGCTGCGGGCGGTGCTCGCGGCCCGTCCGCTGCTCCGGAGCGCGGCTCAACTGGGACAAGGCCACGACCGGGACGTTCAGTTCCTTCGCCAGCGACTTCAGGCCCCGCGAGATCCCGGAGATCTCCTGGTTGCGATTCTCGACGCGCGCGGAACCCGACATCAACTGCAGGTAGTCCACGATCAACAGGCCGAGGCCGTGCTCGGCCTTCATGCGGCGCGCCTTGGCGCGCATCTGCATGATCGTCATCGTCGACGAGTCGTCGATGAAGATCGGCGCGCCGGCGACGCGACCCAGCGTGTCGATCAGCCGGCCGAAGTCATCCTTCGAAAGGTATCCGGTCCTCACCTTGTGGGCGTCCACGCGCGCCTCGGCGCACAGGAAGCGCATCAGGAGCTGCGATTTGGACATTTCGAGACTGAAGATCCCGACCGGCTGTTCGTCTTCGAGCGCCGCGCGCTGCGCCATGTTCAACGCCAAGGCCGTCTTGCCCATCGACGGCCGTCCGGCCACGATGATCAGGTCCGCCGGCTGCAGACCGGAGGTCATGCGATCCAAGTCGCTGAACCCGGTCGCCATGCCCGTGATCATCTCGCGCTCGGTGTAGAGCCTCTCGATCATCTGATGGGTTTGCGGCTCGAGTTCCTTCACCGCGATCAACCCCGAACGGGTTCGGTCCTCGGCAAGCTCGAACAGGGACGCCTCGGCGCGGTCGAGCACGTCCTCGGCGGCGTCGGCCTGGTCGAAGCACTCGTTCATGATCCGGTGGCTCGCCTGGATCATGCGCCGGAACAGCGCCTTCTCGCGAATGATCCCGATGTAGTGTTCGATGTTGACCAGGTACGGTATGCCGTCCATCAGGCTCGCCAGGTACGCGATGCCGCCCGCGGACTCGAGCAGCGAGTCCCGTTCCAGGCGGTCCTGAAGCGTGATCAGGTCGACGGCCTGGGAATGGTCCACGATCTCGGACATCTTGCGGAAGATGATCCGGTGGGCTTCCAGGTAGAAGGCGTCGGCCTCCAGGCCCTCGACGACGGTGTAGTAGTTGTCGTTGTTGACCAGGATGGCGCCGAGGACGGACTTCTCCGCGTCGACGTTGTGAGGGAGGGGGCGCTCGGCGATCTCGCGGGCCATGGCCGGACAGGATACAGGCGGCGCCCGGACCAGTCACGCGCAATCAATGCGCGCGGGGGCCGCGTGACGGCCGGTTATCCGGATTCGCCGTCCGAAACGGTTTCCTGGGACGCCGCCTCGTCGGATCCTTGCGCCTCGGGCGTCCCCTCCGAGCCGCCTTCGGCATCGACGCTCACCGTAATCTCTGCGACGACCTCGGTGAACAGACGGATCGGAATCGTGTACCGGCCGAGACGCTTGATGTGCTCGTCGAGCAGGATCTTGCGCTTGTCGACCGTGTAGCCTTGCGCCTCGAGGGCTTCGGCGACATCCGCGTTGGTGACGGAGCCGTACAGCACGCCCTCGTCGCCCGCCAGGCGCTCGACGCGAATCTCGACGGCCTCGAGCATCTCGCGGAGCTTCTCGGCTTCCTCGCGCTGCGCCGCCTCGCGCCGAAGCATCCGCGCCTTCTCCTGGGCCATGACCTTGAGATTGCCCGGCGTCGCGATATAGGCCTTCTTTCTGGGCAGCAGGTAGTTGCGGGCGTATCCGTCCTTCACCTTGACCACGTCGCCGGCTTGGCCCAGCTTGTCGATGGCTTCCCTGAGAATGATCTCCATATCGTGGTTCTCCGCCCTCGACCGGCCGTCAGTCCGTCGTGTACGGCAAAAGCGCGATGCTCCGCGCCTTCTGGATCGCGTCGTTCAGTTGCCGCTGGTGGGGCGAGCAGACACCCGAGATTCGGCGAGGCAGGATCTTGGCCCGCTCGGGCACGAACTGCGAAAGCAGCTTGGTGTCCTTGTAGTTGATCGAGTCGATCTTCTCGACGCAGAACTTGCAGACTTTCCGGCGCCGGTAGAACTGTTTCTGTGCCACGCGCGTCTCCCTGGAATCAGTGGGCCGCGGCCGGTTCTTCCGGGGCGGCGGGTTCGGCGGCGTCCCGCTTCGCGGCCTTTCGCCGCCGGATCGCCCGCATCTTCTCGAGCTTTTTCTCCGCGGCGTCCACCCGGACCGTCATGTAGCGCAGCACGCTGTCCATGACACGGAACCGGCGCTCGACCTCGCGGACGATCTCGCCGTCGGCCTCGACCGTCAACAGGACGTAGAAGCCGTCCGTACGCCGGTCGACTTCGTAAGCCAGTTTTCGTCGGCCCATCTTCTCGGTTTCCAGCACCCGTCCGCCGCCGTCGGTGATGACGGTTTCGACCTGTGAGTTCAACGGGTCGATGTCCTCCTCCGGGAGGTCCGGGTCGACAATAAACATGATCTCGTACTTGCGCATATGTTCGAGTCTCTCAGGTTCCCTCGTCCTCCGGCGCGCGGAGATCGACGCCGTTGAACCGTGACATCGCGGCCTGAACGCCATCGGTGATGACGGTTTCGACCGCATCGGCCGCCAGAACCTCCGCCCGCCCGAGCATCTCGCGGTCCGGCGCCCGAACCCTGGACAGGACATAGTCCCGCGCGTCGCCCGTGGGCCTGTCGCGATCGATTCCGACCCGGACACGGCAGTAGTCGTCCGAGCCGTAAGCCCAAGTAATCGATTTTAGTCCATTATGGCCGCCGGCTGAACCCTTTTCCCGAACCCGGACTCGGCCAACCGGCAACGCGAGATCGTCGGAAACCACCAGCAGCCGGGCGTCCGTCCCAAAACGATCGAACAACGGGGGCAGCGTACGGCCGCATCGATTCATGTAGGTCCACGGCTGAACCAGTATGGCCTCCCCGCCCAGGCGCCCCACCGTGGTTCGGACGATGCGCGCCGGGATCATGCCGACGGCGCCGGGTTCGGACCATGCCGGCGCATGCCCCCGTTCGGCCAAAATGTCGACCACGCGAAAACCGACGTTGTGGTACGTGTCCGAGTACTCGTCGCCGGGATTCCCCAAGCCGATGACGATCCACGGGACCGGCGTTCCCGCGCCGTCGAGATCGGGCGGCATGCGATGACGGGGAACGGGCTAGGAGCCTGTGGTGGAACCCCGCGTCGCACCGAAAACGGTGAGGCGCCCGTCTGGCAAGGCGCCCGGTGCGAGCCTATTCCCGATATGTGACCGACGAGCAACGCGGTCCGGACGGAATGCAGCGCCGATCGAATGCAGCGGGGGGTTCACCACAGGCTCCTAGTCGCCACCCTCGGTTTCCTCCTTCTTGCCCCGGGCCATGACCTCGGGTTCGGCGCCCTCGCCTTCCGGCGCGGTCTCCGCCTCGGCCTCGCCTTCGGTCGCCTCTTCTTCCACCTCCTCGGCCCGCAAGGCCATGACATGGACAACCACGTGGTCGGGGTCCGCCAGAATACGCACGTTGTCCAACGCCGGCAGCCCCTCGACGCGAATGCTCTGGTGAAGCTCCAGCTCGGTGACGTCGCATTCGATGGAATCCGGGATGTCCGACGGGAGACATTCCACCTCGACGTCCCGCATCACGACCTCCAGGAGACCTCCCTCGGTCTTGACGCCTTGGGCCGTCCCGCGCATAACGATGGGAACCGTCACCCGCAACGGCTTGTCCATCGCGATGCGCTGGAAGTCCGCGTGGAGTATCGCCTCGCTGACGGGATCGACCTGCCAATCCTTCAGGATTACGCTGTCGGCGCCGGAACCTTCGATATCGAGGTTGAGAATCGTGTTCCGGCCCGCGTGCGACCGCAACAACCGGGACAGGTCGCGGGGACTCACCGTCACCGCAATGTTGTCGCCCGAACCTCCATAGACGATTCCGGGCACCATGCCCTCGCGGCGGAGCCGCCGCGAGGCGCTGCTGCCGAATTCCGTTCGGCTCTGGGCGCTGAGGGTCATTTCTGCCATGGATACATGTCCCTTCTAGATGAACAAGCCGCTGACCGAGGTCTCGTCATGGATCGACTCGATCGCCTGTGCCAGCAGCTTCGCCACGCTGACGACCCGGATCTTCGGGCACTCCGCGACATTGCCTCGGAGCGGAATCGTGTCCGTCACGACCAACTCATTCAGCGAGGATTGCCGGATACGTTCGACGGCCGGCCCGGACAGAACGCCGTGCGTCGCGCACGCCAGGACCTCGACGGCCCCGGCCTCCCTCAACGCCTCCACCGTGTGGACCAGTGTCCCCGCGGTATCGACGATGTCGTCCACGATCAGGGCGGAACGGCCCTCGACGTCGCCGACGACGGTCATGGCCTCCGCTTCGTTCATACCCGTGCGCCGCTTGTCGATGATGGCCAGCTCGCCCTCGAGCCGCTTCGCGAACGCCCGGGCGCGTTCGACGCCGCCCGCGTCCGGCGACACGACCGTCAGATCCCGAGGCCGGGCCTCGCGAAAGAAGTCGACCAGAACGGGCGCGGCGAACAGGTGGTCGACGGGAATGTCGAAGAAACCCTGGATCTGCGCGGCGTGAAGGTCCATCGTCAGCAAGCGGTCGGAGTTCTTGGCCAACGCGTCGGACACGACCTTCGACGAGATCGGGACGCGCGGCTGGTCCTTGCGATCCTGCCGGGCATAGCCGAAATAGGGCAACACGGCCGTGATTCGCCGCGCCGAGGACCGGCGGAAGGCGTCGATCATCAGCATCAACTCGACCAGATGGTCGTTGACGGGCGTGCAGGTGGGCTGGACCAGGAAGACGTCGGCGCCCCGGACGTTCTCGAGGATTCGGAAGTAGATTTCGCCGTCCGCGAACCTGCGTGTCGCGCACTCACCGGGCTGGCACCCGAGGTTCCTGCAGATTTCCGCGGTCAACTCCGGGTTGGCGGATCCGGAAAACACCTTCAACTCGTTGTTCATGAAGCGGCTCTACTGCAACCCGTCCTGCGCGGGAAAGGCGTCTACTGGGGCGGGAGGATTCGAACCTCCGAATGCAGGATCCAAAGACCTGTGCCTTACCACTTGGCCACGCCCCAATCCGAAGCCGGCTCGTCGATCGCGCCCGCGGCCGCTATCGGCCGAAGACGCGCCGGAAATAGCCCGTCCGAGACACGCGGCGAACCAGCGATGTGCCGTAGTCCCGGCCAAGCACGACCGCCGCCGCCCGGGCCTCCCGCTCCCCCGGAAACTCCCCGAACACCGTGGCGCCGCTCCCGCTCAGGGAAGCCTGGCGCGCCCCCGATTCCCGCAGTCTGCGCTTGATTTCGGCGATTTCGGGAAATCGGGGAAACAGCGCAGCCTCGAAATCGTTGAGACGGGCATCCGGCGTCGGCTCCATGCTCACAAGTGCGGGCTCGAAGCGCGCACAGAAACCTAAAATGGTATTGGACTCGAAGGGCCTCGTCAACGAGGAATACGCCTCGGCGGTGGGGATTCGGAGCCCGGGATAGACCAGAAGAATGCGTTCCGAGGCCCCCGTACGGCCCTCGGGCAGCGGGTAGAGGATCTCGCCGCGCCCGGTGGCCAGCACGCGCCCGCCCACGGCGAAGTACGGCACGTCGGATCCCAACGCGCCGAGCAAACCGATGAGCCGCTCGCCCGGGATGGACCGCCGGTAATGCCGGAGGAGTCCCAGGACCGTGACCGCGGCATCGGCGCTGCCTCCGCCCAGGCCCCCGCCGATGGGAATCCGTTTCTCCAGGTGCAGGCGAAGCCGAACCGGCGTCGCCGCGGCCGCCTCGAACGCCCGGACGGCGCGGACAACGAGGTTGGATTCGTCATCCGGACCGTCGTCGGTGGAAAAGTCGAACGCGTCCGCCGCGGACACGTGGATCCGGTCGCACAGGTCGACGGTCTGCAGCACCGTCCGGATTTCGTGGTAGCCGTCGCCGCGTTTCCCCAGGATCCGAAGGTCCAGGTTGACTTTCGCGAACGCGCGCCAAATTTCGGTCACGGGCGGCCCATCGAGCGAGAAGCATGGCCAAGGCTCATACGCTGACGGAACATTACTGCCTGGCGGACACCGGGTCAATGGGGCCAAGAACGGCACGCCACCGCCGGATTTGAAATATGCGCCGCCATCTTCTATCGTTGGGACGATGATGCCGGGATGATGGGGCGCCGATGAGCCCGAGGGATCTGAAGCACTTTCTTCTGCAACTGAACGCCAACAGAAACTTGTTGCGACATCTGGCCGTCCGCGACCTCAGGAACCGGTACGTCGGATCGATCGGCGGCTTCTTCTGGTCTGTCGTCCAACCGGTGGCTCTGCTGGCGTGCTACTACTTCGTGTTCGCGGTGGTCCTCACACTCCCCTTCGATCCGGACGACACCGGCCCCGGCGGATTCGCGCTGTACCTGTTCTCGGGACTCGTGCCGTGGCTGATGTTCAGCGACACCGTGCTCCGGAGCTGCACGGCGGTGACCGACAACGCAAACCTGGTCACCAAGACGACGATCCCATCGGAAATGCTGCCGATCGCCATCGTGATCTCCAACCTGATCCACCACTTGATCGGGATGGCGATCCTGATCCTGGCGCTCGTCTTGGTTGGATCGGCGCCGTCGGCTTCGTTCTGGGCTCTTGCGTACCTGCTGCCGCTGACGTTGCTGGCGCAGGGGCTCGGATGGCTGGTGTCGAGCCTCAACGTCTTCGTCCGCGACACGGCGCAGGTCATCACCGTGTCCATGGTGTTCTGGCTCTGGCTGACGCCGATCTTCTACCCCGCGTCCCTGGTCCCGGAGCCCTACCGCGTGGTGATGCTGTTGAATCCCATGGCCGCCGTGGTAGCGGGTTACCGGAGCGCTTTCCTGTCGCTGCCGCCGCCGTCGGCAACCCAAGTGTCGGTCATGCTGGCCTGGACCGCGTGCGCGTTCGTCGGTGGCGCGTTGTTCTTCCGCCGCACCAAGACGGCGTTCGCGGACGTGCTGTGACGGGCGCGGTCTCCGGTTCCGGCAACCTGCTCAGGCCGGAGCGGGATTCGCGGACACGATCCGGAGAGATCGCAGAACCACGACCAGGTCGCGGCTGTCGGCGCCGGCCCCCGTGTGCCGGGGACAGTACGTCCTGTCCGAGCGAATCCGCAACTCGATGAGGTCTCCCGCACCGGCCTCCACGGGAACGGACATGCCGACGGCTCCGGGCCGGAACATCCTCCGCACGGCCTCGATGCCGTTCAGCCGCGCCCGCAACTCGACCTCCGGAAGAGTCCCATGCGGCAGGAACGCGTCCAACGCGATCGACTCGACAGGCGTTTCGACACGGATCGCCACTTCGAACGGACTGCCGATCCAGCCGTCCGGCCATGCACCGCGTGCGGGCCCTTCCTGCATCCCGCCTCCCAACACTCGCACACGCACGCCATCGTTGACGATTGCATCCGCAGGCGCGTGTTCGCCTTGCCGGACTTCTGGAGGCGGTTGATCCAGTCGGTCCTGAGCCACGTCGGCGTCCGCAAGCGATGTTGGGTCTTTCCTCGATCCGCGGAGCAGACGGACCACCGATCCGCGCAACCGTCCGATCGAACTCCACCAGCCTCCGGGGCGGCGGTTCCGTGCCAGCAACTCCTGGATTCGCTTGGAGTCTTCCAGCTCCTTTCGCTGATAGAACTCGATCCAGTGGTCGCGGCGTTCAAGCGATTTTTCCAGCCAGCTGACGTCGTCCAGTGTCAACGCGTGGCCCGGGATCAGATGCTTCTTCATCGGACGCTGCACATAGAACGTCGAATGGGGCGGCGCGGTCTCCTCCACCGGACGGTCCCGCGTATAGAGATATACGGACAACATTTTGCGCGAAAGGTGTTTCTTGGCGTCCGGCAGTCGTATCCGCTCGAACCCGTGCCAGGAGCGCTCGCTGGTCTCGAATATCACCGCGCGATTGAAATCCGGTGCAATGACGCTGATCTGGTTCTCGGCGGGTCTTCGTGGATTGGAGTGCAGCTCGAGGCACCCTCCCCACGCGACGTTCCATTCCTTGTTGAGATACAACAAGAGATTCAGGCGCCGGTGCAACCCGCGATCCGCGAGATAGTTGAAGTCCACGTGCGGATCCAGATCCTGCCCCTCGAGGTTTTCGTGCGTTCCGCCCCCGAACATCTGCGCGTCGTGCACGAGATGTTGAATCCCCGTCGCCGCCGCGACGAAATCCAGGAATTCCTGCGACGCGATGTAGTCGTACACTTTCGCGTAGAATGGGCTGATCCTGTGAATCTCCGGCACGACCGCCTTGCGGCCGACCTCGCCGAATTCGTTGCCCGCGTTCTCCGGAACGAATGGCGGGAAGTCCCGAAGCAACCCTTCCGCCTTGTCCGCTTCCAGGAACCCGTCGATCACGATGTGCGGGAATGGAAGAGCCGTACGGAACTCGCTCCGATACCGGGCCGCTTGTCCGCGAACGGCGCTACTGATCATGGTGCGATTCCATCACTCGCTCTCAACACCGCGTTCGCGTGCGGCCGGTCTACGGCGCCGCAACCCCGGCGACGCTCAACTCCGAGTTCTCGAACCGGACGCACAACCCGGCATTCAACGGACATTCCGTCACGATTTCCGCGCCCACGTCCGTCCGCTCCAACGCGACCTGCGTAGCCGACAGAATGGTCACCGGATCAAAAAACCTGGGCGTCGATTCGTAGAATATGGTCTCGCCCGGCGCTGGACTGCGGAGCCCGCGCAAACCGGCAACGAAGTCTCGATACTCGTCCGACACCTCCGTTGCCCATTGTCTGGCGGCCGCGCTCCTTCCTGCCTGGATCTGGAAATGCTGATACGAGGCGGCCGCGAAAAACGCCGCCCCGATTCCGACGGCGACCGCGGCGGGCACGCGACGGCGGAGCGCGTCGGAAACGCCGCGCACCAGTAGCGCGGCCAGACCGCAGGCTCCGAGAAACGGGATATACCAAAAAAAGGCGAACCGATGATCGGGCAACACCAAAACGGGCATGAGCGTCACGGGAATGTACAACAGGAAAAACAAGTGCAATCGCTTGCCCAGCCGAATGAAGACCGCCGCAGCGGCGACCGTCAACGCCGCCCACCAACCCCAGGGCACACTCGTTCCGAAAACCGCATTCCAGTACCAGCCGTATCCCTGAAGCAGCGTCGGCACCGACAGATCGACGTTGTATCCGTATAGTACGGGCGGGGTCGGATTCGCGGCCCCCAGTGTCGAAATCCTCAAATAGACGAACCAAAGACCTATAACGACGGGCATGACGAATTTCGCCGCCAGCGGTCTCAGCGCCACGACGGTCTCCCGCCACCGCAGTCCGTTTCCGATTCTCGCAATCGATGGACGGCCCTCCGACAACAACGCCGCGTGACACAGCCAGACTGCCGGCAGAACAACCGCCATTTCCTTCGATTTGATTGCCAGAACATACAGCAACGTCGCACCCACCATGCCCATGACGTTCCGATCGTCGGCGTTTCGAAGGTACAGCAACGTTGCTGTGAACACGAAAGATGCGCACATCAGCTCGAATACCGTTCCGGAACTCCAGAAGATCTCCCAGTAGAACGACTGGTGCGTGTAGAGCAGCGCCCCGAAGGCCGCCGCGTAAGCGGACTTCAGAAAACGCTGAAGAAGAAAATACACCAACATTACGTTCGCGGCATGGATGGTCCACATCACAAGATGATGGGCCCATGCGTTTAACCCGAAGAGTTGTAGATCGATCCAGTAGATCAACATGCCCACGGGCCGGAAGTAGTTCGAGGCGATGTTGACATTGTGCCAGAGCATGGCCCACCCGCTGGTGAGCTGGGCCCAATACAAGTTGTTGAAGTCATCCAACCAAAAGTAGGAGAACGCATACGAACGAAATGTGTAATACAACACGATGGCGACGCACAACGCGACGAAGGCCCGCAACGCGGCGTACAACGGCGCCTGGTCCGCGAACCGGCCGACCCGTTGTGACATCGGGCGCATCGATGCTGACATCGTGCGATCGGATAAACCGGTCGGAATCATCCGAATACCCGTCAACGGCGGACAGTCCAGGGCCGCATGGTCATCACTGGCAAGCGATTCATCAGTGTTTTGTCGCGATGGTTCGAATGCCGGCCATCGTTGCAGACAACGTTGTCAGGGGACCAGCGAGTCCGGACCCGGAATCCGGAGGTACGCCATTCGTCGCAATTCCTTTCGGCCCCGCGTAACGCCGTCCAGAATCGTCCCGCAGACCCATGCCAGTTGACCGGACAGCATGAGGCCGAGGCTGAGCACCGCCGTCGGCAACCGCGGCACGAGCCCCGTTTCGAGGTAGTACGTCAGCAATGGCAGGGCCAGGAGTACGGACACACCGCCCAGCAAGACACCGACCGCGCCGTAGAATGAGAACGGGTGCTCGGACACGTACAAGCGCATTATCGTGATGAGAATCCGCGTGCCGTCGGTGTAGGTAGACAGCTTGCTTACGGAATCCGCCGGTCGCGCGCCGTAACGCGTGTCGATCTCGCCGCAAGGCATGCCGATCGTCAAGGCGTGGACGGTCATTTCCGCCTCGATTTCGAAGCCTTTTGAATGAGACGGAAAAGTCTTTACATAACGCCGCGAAAACGCTCGATAGCCCGACAACACGTCCGTGAACGTCCCGCCAAACATGCCGCGGATAGCGGCCGTCAGCATTCGGTTTCCGAAACGGTGACCGTAACGGTAAGCCGTCTCGTGCCCTTCATCCACTCGGCAGCCGACCACCATATCGAGTCTCTCGTCCAGGAGTTTCCGGACAAGCTTCGACGCAACGCCAAGATCGTACGTCGAGTCACCGTCCACGAGCAAATAGACATCGGCGTCGACGTCGGCGAACATTCGGTTGACGACCACCCCCTTGCCCTTGGGCGACGTCGAGACGACCCGCGCCCCGGCCGCCCGCGCTCTCTCTGCAGTCCGGTCCGTCGACGCGTTGTCAAAGACGTATACCCCGGCGTTGGGCAATGCGGCTTGCGCGTTCTCGACCACCCGTCCGATCGTCTGTTCCTCGTTGTGACAGGGTACTATCACGGCTATTGCCGGCTCATGTCTACTCATCGTCCATCCCGGTCTCCAACCGCCGGTCCACGACCTGACGGCCCATTCCCGCATTCGGCCTACTGCGATGCGGCCTGATCGACTTGGCAATACCGATATTCGAATCGTGACGCACCCAGGTAACCGACTACGTAACCGTCCACCTGGCAATTCATTCGGAGTCCGAGATTCTCGAGACTCGACACCGCATTCGCCTCCAACGCCGGATCCTCCGTCGCCAGCACCACGAAGCGTTCCCCATCTCGACCTTCGACCAGATCCGTGGCCCTTCGCCAATACGCCTCGGAGCCACGCACCTCCGGCAACAACTGTATGAACGGCGAATCGATATCCAGCGCGGCGCCGATCCACGCCACTGGCCGACCCGCGAGGTAAACAACCGCCGGCTCCGGCCCGTCCGACAACCGTCCCGGCTCTACGCGGTAGACGTCATCGGCCCATTCCGCATGCCCCCAGTCGGGGACGCCTCCGGAGAGATTGAAAAGTGTCATGGCCGCGACGACCCAGCAAGCGCCCCAAGCATACCTGCCGCGAAACAGGAGACGCCAGGCAACGAAGATTACCAGGGGGACAAGAACCTCTATCGGAACCACGTACCGGTAGATTCCGAACATGAGCAGCCACAGCAAATAGCCGATAAAGAAGTATGACAGAAACACCCGTTCCCGGCTACCGACCACGCTCCGCCAGGCTCTTCGTCGGAACAACCTCATGCTCAGAACAAAGATCAGGCAAACGAACGCCACGAAGGCGAACAACCAACTGAGCTGATAGTACGGCACTTCACTGACGCGAAACGGGTTGAGTGTGAAAATGACCGGATAGAAAAGGGCCTCGACCGCGCCCACGGGAACGAAGCGTCGGTCCATCGCCGGCACGGCTTCGACCAACTCAGCCTGAAATATGTCATTGAAGAATGGGAACACGGGGCTGCCGAAGTGCGAATAGATCCGGTACATCCAGACCCCGTCCGAAATGGCCAGACCTACGAGGACAAACGCGCCGAACATGATGCTTGACCTCACACGCGTTCTCCACGGCGACCTCACGGACAGGATGGCCAGGCACATCGCCAGGGAAAAAATCGCGCAGGACAATTTCAAGCCGTTGGCGGCTCCCGCGAGAGTCCCGGCCAGAATCATCTTGCCGACGTCGACACGCTCGCCACCGTCGCCTTGGGGCGTGTGGATACAACTCAGAACGAGCCAAAGAGACGACAACAAGAGCAACGTCATCAGATTATCGTGCAGAACGGTCCCCACCTCGGAAAGGAAACCCAGCGAGAGGACGCCGCTCGCCGCCAGAAACAAAGCGGTCGCTCGACCCGCCCCATCATCGCCGAGCAGGCGCCGAGAGATCGCGTAGAGCGTGACGAAGCTAAGGCCGTGGATCGCTCCCAGCAGGAAACCGACCGTTCGCGGATCCCACCAGGAAACGGAAACGAAATAGAGCAGATCCAAGTACGGATTGAAGTAAGACTGCAAGCCGGCAGGCCACAAATCGACCAGCAGTCTCTCGTTCAGGTAGGAGTAGGGATTGAACAGATGATAGTTCTGAAGATCCCAACTGATGTCCTGTCCACGCCATACGGCGTATAGCCCGAACGCAGGCGGCGCGAGCACCAACAACGCCGTGGCGCCCACATGACTCACGCCGGCCGCCCAGCGATTCCGGGCGTCGGACGAACGTAAACGCTCACTATTCATCGCATCCGGATTGTTCACCGGGGCGCTTCCGATTGGCGCCCGCGATCCCCTGATGATAATCGGGAACGCGGCGTCGGGGTCTTGGGCGTTCCCCCGGAGTCGTCGACCGCTTCTACAAGAGGCTCGATCAGCTGACTCGCACGAACTATGGCCTGAGGTACCACAACCAATAGTCTTGCGTACCCGCTCCGGTGCTGTCGATGAGTCGAAAACCGTTACGGATCGCCATGTCCCGCGCTTCGTCTTCCGATACACTGACGCCGAGCCACGTGTCTCCAGTCATGCGCCGCAGGCTGGGATGATCGAACCCTTGAACCTGAAACTTGAACAACGATCCCGGCCGAAGGCGGCGGAAGACCTCGTGCACATAACCGTCGATGATCAGGCGGCTTGGGATGTGCTGAAACACGATGTACGAAAACGCGAAGTCGAACTGCATGTCGCCAAGCACTTCGAGGCTCGACCCGGTATTGCGGTGCACGTGTGCATTCGGCGACTCTCGCAGATATCGCCGCGCGCGCCGTACCATTTCGTCGCTGATGTCGACGCCGTGGACCTCCCCGAACACCCCGGCCAACGCCCGAGTCATGCGGCCAACGCCGCAACCGATTTCCACCACGCGCATTCTTGCTGGATCGCGGCCTTGGCACACACGCTGCATGTCACAAGTGATTTGCTCTCTGACATTCTGTTCCCCGGTGGCGAAGAAATCGTCTTCGTCCCAGCCGCGCCCCCCTGTGTTGACAAAGTGCAGGGCGTCCTCGGAAGCTCGGGCGTTCCAGTCTGATCGCATCTTGCGGCGCAGCCAAGCGACGTGAGCCCTGCGGACGAGTCTATCGAACATTCCCATCCCCGTAACAGTCCGTCTTCGCTATTCGCGCGATGTGCGGCGGGCGGGAACTTGTCACGAATCCGATACCGCGTGGCTTGGCGCGCTCGATGTCGGCCCGTGTTGTCGGTTCTTCGTGATCTCCGCGAAAACCTCGGACAGCCGGGCGGCGACCGCATCCCGCCCGTGAACGGATTTCACGAACTCGCGCCCAGCGACGGCCAAGCGGCTCCAAAGGGCGTCGTCTGTGAACAGCCTCGTAGTCGCGGCGACGAAGTCGGCGGCGCCGTCCGCGACCAGCACATGGCAATCATGCCTGAGGTTCAGGCCCTCGCAACCGATCGAGGTGGTTACGCTCGGCGTGCCCGTCATCAGCGACTGCAGGAGCTTCCTTTTCGTCCCGGCGCCGTAGAGGAGCGGAATCAACGACGCGCGTGCTCGAACAAGATAAGGGACGAGAGACGGCACCCATCCGACCAGGCGAACGTTCTTCGCGCCCGCGCAACACTCGATGACGGTATCATCCGGGTCGTTGCCGACTATGTATATCGGATGGGCCTCAAGAATCTCGGGAGAGATCCGAGGCACGATTTCTTGACAGAGGTGTTCCACCGCTTGCACGTTCGGCGGATGCCTGAAATTCCCGACAAAGAGCATACCTCTCCTGTCCTTCAACGGAATGTCCGAGTCGATAATGTCTTCGGTGTCCGGGATCGCGTGGGCGATCCGTCGACCGACGAAGTCGTTGACGAGGTCTGCCTCCTTCTGAGAGACCGTGATGACAGCGTCCACGCCGGCGTAGACGTTCAACTCCCGCCGCGCCTCATCGGCATAGGCCGTGTCAAGAACCGGTGGGTTCCCGGGACTACCCGCGTCTCTTAGCATCCGACGCGACTGCCGCAACAGGTGGATGTCGATGGAATCGACAACCAGGAGTGAACGCGGAGACAGTTGACGCACCGTGGCCATGTGTTTCTCGGCGCAACTCCAGAAAGCGAAGAGGACGACATCGAAGTGTCCCGTCCCGACCAACTGTTCCAGATCGACCCGCGAGTCCTCGCAGCGATCCCACGCGCGATGCAGTGTGTAGGCGGGAATGCCCATTTGCTGCAGTACCCGAGCGTACCGTTCGCCGCCGTGTCCGTTCTCGGCGGCGAAACTCACGACCCAGCCATCCCGCTGCAGACACTCCAAGATATGAAATATCCGGCGCGAACCGCCTTCACGGTCAAACTCCGGCATCAAATGGGTGCACACCAGGACACGTTTAGGGAGTATTGGCATAATCGGTTGACGGAGATCCAATCCCAAGGGCCGGCGACTGCGGGTGTCTTGTTCGACCGCGTGTCACCGCAGCGTGCGAACGGCCGTTGATCTCATGGGCTCACCCACCAGCCCCGCGCACGGACAGTTGATGGAGGGTTTCGAAATCGTAGTTCTCCGGCGGCTTCGGATGATCTTTGAGAGTGTCACTCCATTTGGCGATGAACTTGGTTCGATTCACTGCCTGATAGCGCTTCATTCCCGCGTCGCCATCGGTGCCGGCCGACGCCCCTTCGAAATGAACGACCACGCTCTCGGGTTGGTAGTAGACACGATAACCGCTGGCGCGGACTCTGAAGCAGTAGTCGGTATCCTCGTAGTATCCTGGGGCGAATCGTGTATCAAAACCTCCCAAATCACTGAACAAGCCCCTAGGCGTGGCCAGCATGGCGCCGGAGCAATAGTCTACTTCTCTCAGGAAACTTCCCAGGGGCGCACCCGCCGGCAAACCCTTGCCGAAGTTGCAAGCCGACCCGTCGGAGAATACAACCCCGCCGGCTTCCTGCAATCGTCCATCGGGATACAGGAGCTTTCCGCCGACGACGCCCGCGTCCGGCGAGTCCCGCAGCAACGCCAGCAGCGGTTGCAGCCATCCGGGCATAGGGAGCGTGTCGTTGTTGAGAAATACGAGAGTGTCGCCGGACGCGATCTCGGCGCCGCGATTGCAACTGAACACGAAACCCCGATTCTCTGAATTGCTCAGCACGTGATGCCGGTCGTCGCGTTCCGCCCACCGCTCCAGAAACGCAGAGGTCGTATCTGTCGATGCGTCGTCAACGACGATGATCTGCACATAATCGAATTCGCGGGCCACGGTCGCCTGCAACCGCTCCAGGCACTGTTGGGTGAAATCCACGTTGTTGAACACGGGAATCACGATGGACGCCGTCGGCAACGGTCTTCCAATCGGGAGTGCGGCTTGCCACTCCACCGTGAAGGCGTCGTCGGATTCGCCCGGATGCAGGACCGCGGTCGCGGCCACCCTGCGGCCCTCGGCCAGATGTACGGAACGCCTTGGACCGACAACGACGACGTCGATGCTGTCGTCCAGATACGGCAACTCACCGGCGCACCCCGGCGGCGGAGAACAGATTGCCATGCCGCGGTACGTTTCGGCGAGCTCGAGACCGGATTCCCAGTCCAGGATCGAGGGATAGCGATCCGTTCGCGTCTGGAACTCTGCGATCAGATCCGCCAGTGCCTGGCATTCCTGCGGAGCCACGGTCTCGCCGACCACTCGACGTTCGGCCGGTCCGAACGACTCTTCTTCCCCTGGATGCTTCTCCCCCACCGATTCCGTCACTACGGCGGGCTCGGGGCTCCCGGACTCTGCGTGCGCAATCGGCGACTCGTAACACTCGAGGTTCCCCGTGGCGTCGCGAACACGAACCCGCAGCATCTCGTTTCCGGAAATACCCAGACCCGAAACGTCAATGTTGTCCGCATACCCGCAGTTCACGGGCGCCCCCGGCGTAACTTCGCTTCGGGGAATGCCGTATCGCAGACCTCCCAAGTAACGGGGGCCGACGAAAACCTCGATCGACTGGATGCGCGACGACTTCGAGTACACCCATCCGCTGACGTCGAGACGATCCGGTGGCCCGATGACAAGCCTCGCGGCATCAATGGCGCCGTGGAAAGCGCGTCTACGGCCGGAAATCCGTGCAACCCATCGTTGACGGACCTGGTTGAGCAGCTGCAGGCGGCGTGCGACGCCCCACGCGCGTGACAGATGGAACCAATTCAAGATTCCGGTAAACCGGACAATAGTGTCAGTTTGATCTCGGATGATCGTATCTTTCTGCGTCAGTTGTACGTTCGCGGCGGCGAGTTGCTGGTTCGTCAGCGCCAAGCGCTCCCCGGCTTCATGCGCCGACCGGATCAGCTCCCGATTGTCGGACTGGAGTTGTCCCATCGCATCGTGTTGACTCTCTATCGCCGACTTGTAACCCGCGTGCACCCTCTCCAGTTCCTGTGTCTGACGCTCGATCTCCGCTTCATAACCGACGCGTTGTATCGAAATCTCCCGTGTCTGACGCTCGATCTCCGCTTCGTAACCGCGGCGCTGTTTCGCCAGTTCCGCGTCGGTCCGCGCAACTTGCTCCCCCATGCGGTCGATCTGTTCGCGTTTGTCGTCTTCGAGCAGACGCAGCAGGTCCGCGGCCCGGTCGAAGTAGACCGAGCTGATCTCGGTTTCCATGCGCCGTGCGTCGTCGGAACAGACGGCCAGAAAGTATACCGGGTCCGGAAGGGCGCGAATCCGGCGGCGCACGCGACCCTCGTCGCCGGTCCACGCGTCCAGGCGAATCCCGCCGTCCCCGGACAATGGCGCAACGACCGATCCCGCAGCGATGCGTTGTCCATATACGCGACAGTGGGCGAAGTGTTCGCCCACGAGTCCGGCCAGCTCGTCGTAGTCGAGTTCCTTGACGTGGAAGGGGTTCGGCTCCGGCGATTGCCGCGCATACACCGGCCTGTTCGGCGACGACAGGATCAGGACGCCGCCGGGCTTCAACACGCGCTTGATCTCGGCCATCATCCGCGCGTGGCGGTCGTGGTGTTCGATCGTCTCGAACGACGTCACGACATCGAACGTGGCGTCCGCGATCGGAACGGCGCCGCAATCGCCGGCGACGAAACGCAGTCGGGGGTCGCCATAGCGATCCTCGGCGGCGCCGACGGTCCCGACGTCCGCATCCACGCCGATGACGAAACTCGCCTTCGAGGCAAGGAGCGCCGCTCCGTAACCCTCTCCCGACGCCAGGTCCAGGACCACCCGCTGTTCGACGAACGGCAGCGACAACGCGTAACGATGCACGTGCTCGTAGCGGATCTGTCCGCCGACGGAAGGCACGTATCTCTCGCCCGAGAACTCCATCGTCCGATTCTATCCGTAGCCCAACCGCCTCTCAACAAGCCGCCCTCGATGCCCGCGCCGCACGCGGGCATCGGACCCGCGGTGAAACATCGAGAGGCCTACTCCTGGAGATCGAACGTGAAGGTGAGCCGGAACGAGAAGGCGACGGATTCTTCCCGCAACCGCGCGGGATCGAATCGCCAGCGCCGCAGGGCGGCGGTGGCCGCCGCCGACAGCGCCGGATCGTCGGCGCTGCGAACCTGGGCGCTCGTCACCCGTCCCTGGCGGTCCAGGTCCACGTCCAGCACGACGCGGCCCTGGATCCTGTCGCGGCGCATATCGGTCGAATACGCCGGAAGGTCTCCCGACACCAGCCGCGGCTCGCTCACGCCCGGCGGCGGATCCGACGACGTGTCGTAGTGCACCAGGCCCAGTGGAACCGGTCCGCCCGGGGCCGCCGTGGGCCGGGGATCCTGCGCCTCGACCCGCGTCTCCAGTTCCCGCCGCAGCGCGTCCAGCCGGTTCGCGTCCTCTTCCCGGCGGATCCGCTCCAACCTTCGGTACAACTCGGGCACCAGTAGCCGATAGTGATCCAACGAGCCGGGATCCGAATGCGGCAGCGTGGCCGCGGTTTCGGCCGCCTGGATCGCGCCGTCGGTGTCACCCGCCGCCAGGCGGGCTTCCATGATGACCTCGAACGCGCGGTCGGCGAACTCGGGCTCGAGGTCGATCGCTTCCTCGGCCAGACGGATCGCGTCCTCGGGGCGGCCTTCTTCGACGTAGAGCGCGCCGAGACCGGCGTAGGCGCGGCCCATGTATGGCAGCAGCTCGATCGCGCGTTCCATGGCGTCGATCCGCCGAAGGCGATCCTCGCCGCCCGACGTCGGGAGCGACCCGAAGGCATACTGCGCCAGGCCGGATTCGGGCAGTTCTGCCGCGAGTTGCCGCAAACCGCTCCGGGTGTTCTCGTTGCGGGCGTCCCGCATCGAGAGCCGCGCCATTCCGATGCGGGCCGCATCCGTGCGGCTGGCTTGATAGTGATTCCGGGCAAGGTTCTGGAGGCCCGCGGCCGCCGCCAGATCGCCTTTCGCCGCGTCCAGTGCGGCGTTGTCGATCGTCCGTACCACGATGTCCACGACGGCCGGCGCGAGCCCCAGCCCCCGGTCGTCGTACTCCAGCACTCTGGATGCGACGCTGCCGAAGGCCGCGGCGTCCAGGTTCAACGCCGCGTCGTATCCTCGGGCGAAACCGAGTTCCGCGACGTAGTCGGCCAGAATCCGCGGATAGTCCTCGAGCAAGACGCGGAACAGGTGATACGACTGCCGGCGGAACGTTCCACCGTCGCCGAGGTCGTCGAAGTCCTCGCTCGGCACGATCTCGACGAGTTCGTCCAGGGGAAAGGCCTCGCCGGCATCCACGGGATCGCCGCCCCCGCCACGGCCCAGCGCCCGGACGAATTCTCCGACGGCCTCCTGAAGCCAGAATGGCTGCCATAGGAGGGATTGCGCGAGCAGCAGATGCCCGACCGAGTGACCGACGTCGTCGGCCAGATCGTCCACTCCCCGGTCGCGAAGCACGATGAACGCCCCGATGTCGCCGCGAAACAGGTAACCGGACCGCTCCGGCACGCGTTCGTTCCGCAGGTTCAACCGCGTCGTGACCGCCTCCGGCAAGAAACTCTGAAAATCCTGAAGCTCGTCGAAAAGGAAAACGCGGATCGGAAATTGCCGGGAACGAACGGGAACGATGGCCGACTCGTAGGCCGCGTACCGCGCCTCGAAATCCTCCAGGATCCGGCGGCCCTTCTCCTCGTCCGTGTCGGTCAAAACGACGAAGCGCGGCGTCGACAGCTCGATCCACGCCTCGTCGCGTCTCGACTGCGCCGCGGCCGGCTCCGCCGCGGACCACGCCAGCGCGGCGATCGCATACGCGATCCACGTCCGCCGGGCGCGTGCCGCGCGGGCGGCGGTACCGGCCCTTCGTGCCGACGTCGTCCTCACGGACCCACGAACTCCACGACCGACGGGACACCGGTGAACGGGTCACCCTCGCCCGCGGGTTGAAACGTTACCACGACGGCAACCGGCGGGTCCTGGACTCCGCAGCGGATCTCGCGGCCGATCTCTTCGGCCGAATCGCTCGAAAAAGCCACGCGGTCGGGAAGATCGGTGTGGAAAACGTAGGTTCCGGCCTCATCCTCCACGGTCAAGGCGAGACCCTGGCGGCAATCCACGAGCGTCAGCCGACCCGATTGCCGTTCGCCGGCGACGACACGCTCCAGGTCGGCGGCGGGCGAGCGTCGCGCCTGTACCGGCGCGGCCGACGGCGCCGCATCGCCGCCGGGCGCGTTGCCGTCGCCCGTCCGGATCTCCGCGAATCCCTCGCCGATCAGACCCCGGCCGCCGGTTCTCCCGGCGATCGAGTCCATGAGGCCGACAGCGCGGTCACGGGCCCGGGAACGCCCCATGCGGTCAATCAGCGGCGCCAGCACGTCGCGAGCCTCGTCGAAGCGCTCCTGGGCGATCAGGAAACGGCTGTACGTGGCCAGGTATTCGGGATTTCCGGGACTCAGCTCGATGGCCGTCTCGAGCGCTCGCAGTGCGTCACCCGCCGGCTCACCGGTACCCAGAAAGCTCGCCGCAAGCCGATGGTACGCCTCGGCGAAGGAGGGATCCAGATCGATCGCGGCCCTCAGTTCCCGCCGTGCACGGGCCATCCGACCTCGGGCCGGCGTCGGATCTTCCAGTAGCAGAGAGAGCGCGTAGTAGTAATGTCCGAGGCGACCCGGGTCCTCGCGCCGCCCCGCCTGATCGACGGCATACCGCACCTCGTCGAAACGCCCCTGCTCGATGAGCAGCGGGGCGAGAGCGATGTAGGGCCCCGGGGCGTTCCGGTCGAGGGCGAGCGCGCGGCCCAACTGCGCTTCCGCGCCCGGAAGCCGGCCCGCAACCATGACCGCGCCGAGAACGGTCAACGCGTCGATTTCCGCGAACTCGCCCACCGAGGTCATTTCACGTGTCCGGGGATCGGCGTCGAGGGCGATCCGCGGCCACGGCCCGTCGGTCCCGGCGTAGGATTCGAAGCCATCGAACACTTCGTCCGGACCGGCGCCAAACGCGTCCTCGACGGCCGCTTCGAAAGGCCGGCCCGAAGCCGCCAACCGGACGAGCTCGGCCGTGCGGCCCTGACCGCTCCCCCCGTCCCGTGTCATCAGGTAGTGCACCCGTGCCCAGGATTCGGCGGTGAGGACGCTGTCCCGGCTGGCCGGCTCGTCGTCGGCGCCCGCCTCGGCAAGCCGGGCGAACCCGATCCGGTTCGCCGAATCGCGGACCCGGCGCATGTAGGACTCGATGGGCCGCCCGGCATCGATGCCGCGGCCGTCCTCGGACCACGCGGTCGTCCGGTAGAACGCCGCCAGTCCTTCCCTGATCCAGAGCGGCGCGTTCGGAACGGCCCGGCGAGCGATTTCCATGAAATAGCGGTGAAGGAGCCCCTCGAGCGTCGCCTCCTGGCCGGGTTCCGCAAGCACGACGAAGGTCCGGTCCGGTCCCACGAAGACGAAGAAGTCCTCCGGATCGATTCCCGCCGCCCGCAACGCGCCCCGCCCATCCAGCAGGACGAGCGTCGCTGGCGGGAGCGAGGGCCACCCGGCGACACCCAGGAACTGCCGGGTCGCCGCCATGAAAGCCTCCAGGCGCGCGACCACGCGCTCGGCGTCATCGGGATCGGCGTCGCCGACGATGCGGAAGCTCCGCGACCGGTACTCGTTCCAGTCGTCCTGGGCATACGCGTGCAGACAACCGAGGCAGAGCAGGAGCGCCGCCGCCGCCCCCCGGCCGCCGGCGCGTCCGGTCCGAACCTGGAACGCGGTTCGTCTCACAGCGGAATGTTCCCGTGCTTGCGCGGCGGGTTGGCGTCGCGCTTGGTCTCGAGCATGCGGAGCGCCGAGATCAGCTTGGAACGCGTGTCGGCCGGCTCGATGATCTCGTCGACGAACCCGTGCTCGGCCGCCGCGTATGGGTTGGCGAACGTATCGCGAAACTCCGCCACTCTCCGGCCCCTCACGGCCTCGGCATCGCCGCCCGCGTCGGCAAGCTCCTTCCGGTAGAGGACATTCACCGCCGCCTCGGGACCCATGACCGCGATTTCCGCCGTCGGGAAGGCGAAGTTCGAGTCCGTCCGGATATGCTTGCTGGACATGACGCAATACGCGCCGCCGTACGCCTTGCGCGTGATCACCGTGATCTTCGGGACCGTGGCCTCGGCGAAGGCGTAGAGCAGCTTGGCGCCGTGCTTGATGATGCCGCCGTACTCCTGCCGCGTTCCGGGAAGGAAGCCGGGGACATCCTCGAGCGTGACCAGCGGAACATTGAACGCGTCACAGAAACGTACGAAGCGCGCGCCTTTCAGCGAGGCGTCGATGTCCAGACAACCGGCCAGGAACGCCGGCTGGTTCGCGACGACGCCGACCGGACGCCCGTCGAGACGCGCGAAGCCGACGACCAGGTTCCGGGCATACGGCTCCTGCACCTCGAAGAAGTAGCCGTCGTCGGCGAACGCGTGGATCAGTTCCTTGATGTCGTAGGGGACGTTCGAATCGGCCGGCACCAGGACGTTCAGCGCCGGCTCCCGCCGGTCCGCGGGGTCCGTCGTCGGACCCAGCGGCGGATCGTCCCGGTTGTTCGACGGAAGAAACGACATCAGTTCCCGAATCAGGAGCAGGCATTCCGCGTCGTCGCGGGCCGCGAAATGCGCAACGCCGCTCTCCGCGCTGTGCGTGTGCGCTCCGCCGAGTTCCTCCTTGGTGACGTTCTCGTGGGTGACCGTGCGGATCACGTCCGGACCCGTAACGAACATGTAGCTGGTCCCCTCGACCATGAAGATGAAGTCGGTGATTGCCGGCGAATACACGGCGCCGCCGGCGCACGGTCCCATGATGGCCGAGATCTGAGGAACGACGCCCGACGCCAGCGTGTTGCGCAGGAAGATGTCGGCATAGCCGCCGAGGGAGACGACGCCTTCCTGTATGCGCGCGCCGCCGGAATCGTTGAGGCCGATGACCGGCACGCCGGCCTTCATGGCCTGGTCCATCACCTTGCAGACCTTGCGCGCGTTGGCTTCGCTCAGGGAGCCGCCGAATACGGTGAAATCCTGGGCGAACACGTAGACGGGCCGGCCGTCGATGCGGCCGTGTCCGGTCACGAAACCGTCGCCGGGATAGTGTTCCGCCTCGAGGCCGAAGTTCGTGCCGCGGTGCCTGACGAACTTGTCCAGCTCCTGGAAAGATCCGTCGTCGAGCAGTAGATCGATCCGTTCCCGGGCTGTCTTCTTGCCCTGATCCCGCTGGCGCCGCTGCCGTTCGGATCCGCCCCCCAGCTCGGCCTCGGCGTTCCGCCGCCGCAGCTCCTCGATCCGGTCGTTGGCTGTGACTTTGGTCATGAGGCCCCCGCCTCCGGACCTCAACCGGAGCCGGCCACCTTGACGGCCATCGCCTCCCAGTCCCTGAGGAAGTTGGCCAGCCCGATGTCCGTCAGAGGATGTTTCAGCAACTGCCGGAAGACTTTCAGAGGAAGCGTGCAGACGTCCGCGCCCGCCCGCGCCGCTTCGACCACGTGCATCGGACCCCGGATCGACGCCGCCAGAACCTCGGTGTCGTATCCGTAGTTGTCGTAGATGCCGACGATGTCGCCGATGAGCGACATGCCGTCGGTGGCGATGTCGTCGAGCCGGCCGATGAACGGGCTGACGAACTGCGCGCCGGCCTTCGCCGCGAAGATGGCCTGCGCGGCCGAGAATACCAGCGTGACGTTGACGGGGATGTCGTCGTCACTGAGCGCCCGCGTCGCCTTGAGCCCGTCCAGGGTCATGGGACACTTGACGACGATGTTCGAATGGATCTCGGCCAGCCTGCGTCCTTCGGCCACCATCCCTTCGAAGTCGGTGCTGACAACCTCGGCGCTGACCGGCCCATCCACGACGGCGCAGATCTTGATGAGCTGGTCTTCGAGATCGTGGCCTTCCCTGGCGATCAGGGAGGGATTCGTGGTAATCCCGTCGAGCACGCCCGTCGCGGCGGCTTCGGAAATCTCGTCGATGTTGGCGGTGTCCAGGAAGAGTTTCATTGAGGAATCCTTGATCCTTGGTAACGGAGTCGACGCGGGCCGCCGATAACCATGGCCGGAGTCCCGCCCATTCTACCGCGAGAGGGCCGTGAACGGAGGAATTCCGACCGCCGATCGGCCGGGCCGGCTGGAGACGGGCGCGGACCGCGGTCCGGACCGTTCATCGACCACCGGTACGGATTCGGGCGTGACCGATGACACCGGCGAGCATAGAATCAGGCCCATGCCGGACCATTCACGGGGCTCGGAGCCGGTTCCCGGAAACTGGAGAGGATCCATGAAACTGTTTGTCTCGGCGCTCATGCTTTTTGCGGGCGCGACGCCCGCAGCCGCCCAATGGCTGGATCGGCCCTGGCCGGGCATCCCGCGCACGGTTGACGGGAATCCGGACCTCGCCGCGCCGGCGCCGCGCGGGCCCGACGGCCACCCGGATCTGACCGGCGTATGGACCGGGCCGCGTCCCGTGACCGTTCTCGATCCCGCCACCGTGCAGCCGTGGGTCGCCAACCTCGCCCGTCAGCGGCAGCAGGAGTACTACCGGACTCGACCCTTCTTCCAGTGTCAGCCGAGCGGGCCCGAGACGGAGCGGTTCGGCGGCTGGAAACGCTTCCTCCAGACGCCTGCCGCCATCGCGATCCTGGACGAGGACCTCACGTATCGCGTCGTCCACATGGACGGCCGCGAACTCGAGGCCGAACCCGTGTCCAGTTGGGCAGGTTATTCGGTGGGACGCTGGGACGGCGACACTCTGGTCGTCGAAAGCGCCGGATTCAACGACAAGACGTGGGTGAGTCGGTACGGAATATCGCACACCGAGGCGTTGCGGATGACGGAACGCTACCGGCGTCCGGACTTCGGCCGCCTGCAAGTCGAGGTCACCTTCACCGATCCCGGCGCGTTCACCGAACCGTGGGGCTTTACGTTGGACATGGAGCTGGCTGCCGACACGGAGATGCTCGAGTCGGTGTGCGAACGCGGCAGCGAAGACTGGGCGGGCAACCTCGCCGACGCCTCCAATCGGGCCGTGTCCGTGCCGCCCGAGGTGCTGGCGCGGTACGTCGGCGTCTACACCGGGATATACGCCGGAAACGAACGGACCTACGAAGTGACGCTCACCGGCGGCCAACTGTTCGCCACCGTCGTGGGCGCCTACCAGGCGGTGGGCCTCGGCGCCGCCGGCGTGGACGAGGGCGCGTCGCGGCTGCTGGTGCCGGTATCCGAAACGTTGTTCGAAGGCCTGGGACTCGGTTACCGGTTCATCGTCGATGATGCGGGCGTGGCGACGGACCTCATGGTGATTCACGTCACCGGCGACTACCGGTATTCGCGGCAGCGCTGACCCCGCGCACCGTCCCGCCCGAACGCCGCCGACGATGCACGGCCGCTTTCGTTGGCCGTGCGCATGCGGTGCTTTACCTGTACACCCTGTCGCGGCGGGCGACCCTCACCACCAGGACACGCAGCGCATTGTCCTCGATGCGGGCGATGATCCGGTAATCGCCGACTCGGTACTTCCAAAACTCGCCAAGCCGGGAACCCTTGAGCGCCTCGCCGATGCTGCGCGGGTCGTCCAGTATCGCAACGCGGCCGTGAAGAAAGGCCAGAATGCGCCGTGCCGCTTGCCGGTCGAGTTTGCCCAAGTCGCCGACGGCGGCGCGGTCAATCTCGACTCTCCAAGCCATAGCGTTCCATCAACTCTTCCAGCGGGACGGCTTGAGACTTCCCGGCCTGGATATCGATCAGCCGCTGCTCGGCGAGGTACAAGTCCTCCAGGTCGTCCAAGTGCTCCCGGATGGCTTCGATCATGTAGAACGTCTTGCTGCGTCCGGTCCGGTCGGCCAACCGATTCAGGCGTTGGGCAACTTCATCCGGCAAGCGAAG
>JAJEEE010000038.1 GCA_022821145.1 Acidobacteriota bacterium | reverse complement strand
TCAAGGATTTGAAGCATCCGGCCGGGAGACGAATTCCCGATTCCGGACCATCGACGCCACCGACCGTTGGCATCGGAGTCCGTTGCCGCTAAGATGGACGCGAGGACCGCCATCGATGCACCTCCATCTCGGCCTTGCCGGCCTGGCGCTTGCGGCCGCTCTGTCTTTCCCGAACGCGTCCCTCGCGGCCGCGCAGCTCGACCCCGGCCAGGGCCGGGACATCCTCAACCGCTCCTGCACGATGTGTCACGACATGCGCCGGATCGAGACCCGGGCCATGGACAGCGAGGCGTGGCTGGCCACGATCAACGCGATGCTGGACAACGGCGCCGAGTTGAACACGATCGAGCAGTTGATCCTGCTCGACTATCTCGTGCGCAACCACGGCCCCGTCCCCGACGGAGACGGCCGCGAGCTGCTGCTGAACCGCTGCACGGTCTGCCACGACCTGGGGCGCGTCCGGGCGCACCAGGGAACGCCCGAGCTGTGGCAGGACGCCGTCCAGGCGATGCTCAACGAAGGCGCGTACCTGACCGATCCCGAGTACGCGATCCTGATCGAGTACCTGAGCGAGCACTTCGGTCCCGACGGCGACTGACGATCCGCGGCGGCTTCCCGCGCGCGGACGATTACGGGTCGAGTGCGGCGTCGAGCGAATCGATCGAGTCGAACTGCATCTCCATGCAGATCTCGACGATGCAGATCGATTCGACCACGCGGTTGGGCGGAGGCACGGGCATGCCGCGCTCGATCATCATCTCGCGTATCCGGCGCGCGACTTCCGGATGCGTGACGGCCGACTGCACGCCGACGCGAACCAGGCCGTCGGCGTAGTCGATCGCCTGCCAGGTGTGGCCCGCGAGCTGGGAGCCGGCCTTGTCGGTGTCACGGCTCCCGTCGTCGCGCGTGTCGAGCCGCGCGCCGGCGTCCACCAGGGCCTCGATCACCTCGACGCGCCCCTTCATGGCCGCCCCCATTAGCGGGGTCCGGCCGTCCTGGTTGGCCGAGTTCGGGTCCGCTCCCAGCTCGAGCAGCATCCGGACGGCTTCCAGGTTCTCCGGGCGCGACCACTCGAAGGTCACGCCTTCGACCCAGCCGATGCCGGACGCCGCCGACAAGGCCGTGTCTCCGTAATCCGTCGGAATCAAGGGATCGGCGCCGTGGTCCAGCAACAGCCGCATCAACGCGGTGTCGCCGGACTGCGCCGCGCGGGTGAAGGCCGTGGCGCCGGCCTCGAAGAACCACTGCATCGTGAATATCGTCCGGGTGTCCGTGTCGGCGCTGACGCGGTGATTCGGGTCGGCGCCGCTCTCCAGCAGGAGGCGGATGTACTCCAGGTGGTCCGAGTCGGATTCGGGAACGGGGTAGTCGCCGCCCTCGATGTTGCGATTGTCCGTCGCCAGGTACAGCGGCGTCATGCCGCCCGTGTTGGGAATGTCGACGTCGGCGCCGGCCTCGATCAGGAAGGCCCCCAGCCGGTACCACCGGTTGTTGGTGGCCGTCAACAGCGGGGTCCAGCCGTAGTAGGTCTGCTGGTTGACGTCGGCGCCGGCGTCGATGAGCAGGCGCGCGCATTCCAGGCAGCCCTCGCGCGCGGCGTACACCAGCGGCGTCAGCCCGCCGCCGCCCGCGCCGACCAGTCCGGCCTGCGGCCCGTCGTCAGCGTCGTCCGCGGCCTGGCGCTCTCCCTGTCCGAAACCGCCGCCGCCGGAACGACCGGGACGCCGCCTCGCAGGCTCCGGCTCGCCGGCGGCCCGCGCTTCGAGGCGCGCCCGCGCGGCGGCCTCCAGCTCCTCGAAGTCGATGCCGAACCCCGCCGCCTGCTCGCGGAAGTCCTCGATCACCTCGTCGAGGCTGCCGCCGGGTTGAAGCTGGTCCAGCACGAAGGTCACCACCGTGTCGATGCCGAAACCGGCGGCGCCCCCGGAACCGTCCGCGTCGGCGCCGGCCTCTTCCCTCCGGGCCTGGTATTCGGCCTGCGTCAGTCCTTCGCCCGCCGCCTCGCGCAGAAGCTCCTGGGCCTCCCGTACGCGGTCGGTGTTGACGCGGTTGGCCATGTACCGGCGCGGCAGACCGGCCGGCGCCGATTGAACGGACACGTCCGCGCCGGCGTCGATCAGGACCGCGACCGCTTCCGGGTGCCGCTCGTCGACGGCCCACATCAGGGCCGTCGTCCCGCGCACGGTTTCGACGGCGTCGGGATCGGCCCCGGCGTCGATCAGGATCCGGAGGGCCTCGGGATTTCCGTTGCGCGCGGCCAGCATGATCGGCGTCTCGGTATTCGGACCGGTTTCGTTGGCGTCCGCGCCCGCGTCAAGAAGCAGCCGAACGATTTCAGGGTTTCCGTAGAGCGCGGCCATCGCCAGCGGCGTGACTCCCTCGCGCGTCGGCGCCGACACGGCGGCGCCGGCATCGATCAGGAGGGCCGTCATCGGGACGTCGTCGCGATAGATCGCCCAATGGAGCGCCGTCGCGCCGTCGGCGGGCGCCGCGTTGACGTCGGCGCCGGCGTCCAACAGCGTCCGTACGGTTCCGGGTTCACCGGCTCTCGCGGCCTCGGCGACCGACGCCGCGTCCTGCGGAAGGCCCCGCGCCGCGACGGACAGCAACGCGCTCAACGCGAACGCCCACCCGACTCGCCGCGGCCCGGTGCGCCGACTCCCCGCCATCGCGCCTCGGATCACAGCTCGGCCAGAGGGCCGGTGCTGTCGCCCTGGGACTCCTGGTGGATTCCGTACATGTCCAGGATGCTCAGGAGCAGGTTGCCGGTCGTGACAGTCTTGCGGTCGTAGTGGATATGACGGCCTCCCCGGAGCCGGCCGCCCGCGCCGCCCACGAGGACGTGGGGCACGTCGTAGTGCTGGTGCTGGTTGGAGTTCCCCATGTTGGTCCCATACAGGATCAGGGCGTTGTCCAGGACCGTGCCGTCGCCCTCGGGAATGCCGTCCAGCTTCTCCGCGAGGTACGCCATCGTGTAGACGTGGTACCGGTTCAACTCGGCGAAGCGCTCGATCTGAGCCGGATCGTCCTGGTGATGGGACCCGCCATGGAAGCTCACGCTGGTCCCCCCGTTCGGGAAGTGCTCGTTGGTCGGGAACCGGTAGACCTTGCCGGTCAGGTCCCGGGCTCCGAGCAGCGTCGCCACCCGCGTGATGTCCGCCTGGAACGCCAGCGCGGTCAGGTCCATGTGCAGCTTGATGTGCTCGTCGAAATCGGGGGGAATGCCGGCCGGCTCATCGATCTGCGGCACCGCGGTGGACTGGGCGGCCGCCAGCTCCAGCCGGCGCTCGATTTCGCGCACCTCGTCGGTGTACTGGTCGATCGTCAGCCGGTCCCCCGGACCCAGGTTGGCCTGCAAGCCCGCCAACTCGCCCACCAGCGAATCGAGAATGCTCTGACTCTGGCGGCGCCGGGCCTCGCGCACTTCCGGCGTGGCGCCGCTACCGAACAGCCTCTCGAAGACCACCTGGGGGTTCAACTCCATCGGAAGCGGACGCGTCCGGAGCCAGTCTTCGTTCTCCGGCGTCTCCACGTCGACCCAGGAAATCGAGTTCGTGTAGGCGCAACTGTATCCTTCCCCGCAATTGCTGGAGTTCGTCCCCGGATCTTCCACGGCCAACTGCAGCGACGGAAGAAGCGACTCCCGGCCGATCTTGCGCGCGATGGTCTGGTCGATGGTGGGACTCCCCACGCTGGCGTCCGAACCCGCCGTCTTCTTCGGCTTGATCGCGGTCATGAACGCCGCCGCGACCCAATGGTCCGAACCGGTCGTCCCCTCGGGCGGTTCCGCCGACTTGGACCAGAGGCCCGTGAAGATCACCGACTTGTCGTAGACGTTCTCAAGCGGCTCCATGATGCGGGGCAGGTCGGATGCGAGCATGTCGCCGTCGGGCTCCCACCATCCGGGCGCCATCCCGTGCGGATAGAAGATCCCCATGAAGCGAGGCTCGGGGTTCGCCGCCGTCTGCGCCAGCGCGGTGCGGGCCGGGACCATCGCGTCGAGCAGCGGCAGGCCCAGCGTGACGCCGGCGCCCCTCAGGAACGTCCGCCGCGGAATGTGTTTCTTCGTGATGAACATGGCAGGTTCGCCTCCGACCGATAACCGGTCGATTTCATGGTTGCGTTGCGTATCCCCCCACACCCGGCCGCCTCATTCGACTTTGGCGTTCATCCGAAACGGCTCGCTGTCGACGACGCCCATGACGAGCGACGAAAAACGGTTTCCGTCCTCGGCCGCCTGCCGTGCGATGGCCCGAACCACGGGCATGTCCCGGTATTCGACGCCGCGCCCGAGAGCGTAGGTCAGCAGCTTTTCGGCGGCCAGTTTCACGAAGTTGTCGGAATAGGAAACCAGCCAGTCGCGAAGCTGGGACGGCCCGTCCACCTCGGTTCCGTCGAACATGCGGGCCGACGCGTCGATCGGGCCGTTGTCGTCGTTTCGCCACACGGCGACGCCGTCGAAGTTCTCGAGCGCGAAGCCGATCGGGTCCATCAACTGGTGGCACTGCGTGCAGTCGGCCCGCACCCGGTGATCGAGCATCTTCCGCCGCATCGACGGATCGGCCATCGCGCCGCGGGCGTTCGGATCCGGCGGCGGCAGCGGCGGCACGTCCGGCGGCGGATCGGGCGGGCTGACGCCGAGAATGTTGGTCATCACCCACTGCCCGCGCGTCACGGGCGAGGTCCGGTCCGGCTTGGCCGACGTCGTCAGGATGACGCCCTTGCCGGTCAGGCCGCGGAGCCGGTCGAGCGAGGCTCCGAGCACGACGCGCCGGAACTGGCTGCCGTAGATGTTCGGGATCCCGTAGTGCCTGGCCAAACGCTCGTTGACGAAGGTGTAGTCGGCCGTCAGCAGCTCGACCACGCTGCGGTCTTCGCGAACGATGCTGTCGAAAAGCAGTTCCACTTCCCGCCGCATGGCCTGGCGCAGCGGATCGTCGAAGTCCGGGTAGACCATCGGCAGCGGGCTATGGCTCCGGATGCCGCGCAGGTTCAGCCACTGACCGGCGAAATTCTCCGCGAGAGCCACCGAACGGGGATCGGCCAGCATCCGCTCGACCTCGCGCCCGAGCACCGGCGCATCCGAAAGAACGCCCCGTTCGGCCAGCTCCAGCAGCCGCGCGTCCGGACCCGTGCTCCACAGGAAGTAGGACAGACGCGAGGCCAACTCGAGGTCGGAGATCCGGTAGGCGTCGCCGGGGGCCAGGCCCACGGGCTCGTCCTCGATCCGGTACAGGAAGCGCGGCGACGCCAGGATGCGGGCCAGCGCCATCTCGATGCCGCCGTCGAAGCCCGCCTCCCCCCGTCCTCTCTCGTAGAACTCCATCAGCGGGTCGATGTCGGCGTCCGTCACCGGCCGCCGGTAGGCCCGCATCGCCAGGTTCCCGACAATCTCCCGCGCGCACGCCGGCTCCTCGACCTCGCTGGCCGGACTGCAGATGAAGATTCGATCCCGCGATGGGGACCGGGCGGGCGCCGCGGCGTTGAACGGCCCGTCGATCCGAATGCTGCCGATGTGCGGAAAGAACGTGTAGCCCGGCGTCGGCCCGGTCTGAATGGTCTTACGCTCGAACTGCCGGTTCAGGTCCTGCAAGGGCGCCAGGTTCGTCGCGAGGAAAGTCACGCCGACGTCGTGGGGGCCGGCGGTGGTCTGGAACGTCACATCCATCGCGCCGCCCTCGCGGTCCTCACCGAACGCGACGCCCTGGCCCGGCCGGTTCGCGACCCAATCCAGGAGTTCGACGAGCTCGCCGTCGACGAGGACCTCGACCTTCTCGTCGGGGATCGTCCCGAACCCCTGCGGCGACATGTTGTCTCCGAAAACGGGTGTGATGCTGAGCCGGTATTCGCCGTCCGACGGGAAGACGTGGTTGACGCGTATCCCGCCCCGGGTGCCGAACGGCAGTCCCTCGATGTGGTAGTCCTGGGACGTGTCTTCGGCCACGCGATAGATCGCCAGCCGCGGCGTCGCCGCTTCGCCCACGGCCAGCCGGCTGATCTTGCCGGCGGCCGACACGTAGGCTTCGACCAGCGTGGACGACAACCCGAGCGTTCCGGCCATGTTGTCGAAACCGAAACTGGAGTCGTCGGACGGCAGGTATACGGACGGGTCGATTTCCAGGCCCAGGAGGTCTCGGATCGCGTTGGCGTATTCGGTCCGGTTCAGGCGATGCAGGCCGGGCGGAGCCAGGTGAACGGGAGCGGACGCGTCGATCTCGTTCTCGATCCACGCCGCCAGCTCGACCAGGGCCCTCGGATCGTCGGGGCGCCGCATGCCGGCGGGGGGCATCATGCCGGCCCGCAACCGGCGGATCACTCGCTCCCACGCTTCGGCGTCGGCGGCGACGTCGGCCAGGTCGAGCGCGTCCAGCGCCAGCTTCCCCGCCGAGTCCATGCCGGCGGCGGCGGCCGTCTGGTTATGGCAGGCGAGGCAGTAGTCGTCGATGAGCGCCTGACCGGCCGCGGCGTCGACGGCCTGCGCCCCCTCGGCCGCCGACGCGCCGAGTCCGAGGCACGCGGCGAGCCCCAGCGCCAGCGTGGCGGCATACGATTCCCGCCTGTACAGCATGCGTCGCATCCTGACCGAACGGCGCCGCGCCGGCGTCCGCTACGGCGTGATGTTCTGGCTCGACCCGGCGCCCAGGCGCTCGCCCGTGTGGGTCATGGTGACGGTCCGAGCGTTGACCCGGTTGCTCCCGTTCCGGGCCAGGCTGCCGTCCACGGTGACCTCGTCGCCGATGACCATGGTCGTCCGCGTCCAGCCGCGCGCCTGAAGCAGATGGGGCGGCCCCATCTCGAATCCCCAGTTCTCGGTCACGCCGGCATCGTCCGTCACGTCGAGGTAGAACCAGATATGCGGGTTCGTCCATTCGACCTTGGTCACGATGCCGGACTTGGTCGTGGGCTTGTCGGCGTCGAACTCCGCCGAGAACGCGTGGTGCGCCCCCGCCGGCGCCGACGCGCCGAGCGCCAGGACCAGGACTCCGCAAAACCAAACACCCCAGTACCGCTTCATTGCCTTTCCTCCCGAACGGGCCATCGCCGTTAGTCTTTTTGACACGACGGCGCGTGTCAACAGAATCCTGATTCCCGGCCTCCCGCTGCGCCGAACGATTACGGCCGGTTGTCCTGGCAGTAATAGACGGGCATTTCGTCCCCGTCGATCCAGTCCAGCGTCCAACTGCTGGTCCACTCGCGCGTGTATGCGCCCGGATCGTCGATCGTCACCTCGTAGCGCAGCGTGTTGTAGCTCTCGCGCGTTACACGCTCGATCATGTGCAGCGCCGAAGTGTGCGGCAGCCCGCCATTGCTGAACCAGAACCGTTCGTTGAACCCGATGGTGTCGATCACCAGCGTGTCGCCGTCCCACTCGGCGACCGAACGCCCGTAGAAGAGCGGGTTGTCGTAGTCGCCGCGGATGTCCCCGATCTGCTCGCGGCCGTCCAGGTAGACGATGCGGAAGTTCCGGTTGCCGCCGCCCTCGAGTATGAAAACGCGCTCGCGCTCCCTGTTCTCGACGAACTGCACTCCGAACGGCTGCTGGAACGTCCGCGGGCCGCTGGGCGGGATGCAGTAGAGAAACATGGGATCGTCGGACAGATTGTTCCGCTGCCGTTCGGCGAAGACGGCGCGCGCCCAATCCTGGAACGGCGCGACCTCGCCGGCGTCGGCGACATCCTCGAGCAGGCCGTCGGCGCCGATCGCAACGCCCGATCCGTCCTCGACCAGGACGGTCCGGCCGGGGTTGCCCCAGTATCCGGACTCTCCCATCGGCGGCCCCAGCATCGGTTGCCCGTCCGGCCACCGGGGCGCCGGGCCGTCGGCCCCCGAGGCCCGGGGAAGGTCGTTCGGGTCGAATTCGAGAACGGGTTGGCCGGTCGCCGTGTCGATCACGGTGCTGCCCCAGGCCTGAAGGCTGCCGTCCCGCGCGCGGATTCCGTCGACGGACAGCTCCGCGCCCACGGGGACCGAGTCGCGGTCCCACCCGCTCATCTCCAGCAGCGTCGGGCTCTCCAACTCCACGGCCCAGTTCGTCTGGCCGGCGCCTTCCCCGACATCGATGAACACGTGCACGTGTGGATTCAACCAGTCCACCTTCGAGACGCGGCCCGTGAAGGACACCGGCTGCTCCGGGTCGAACTTGGCGGAGACGGCGTGATGCGCCGCCGCCGGCCCGGCCGCGGCGAACAGGACCAGGGCGGCGTGGACCAGACTTCTTCGGACTCCGTGCTTCATGAAACTTGCTCCTGTACGGCTCCTCCGTTGCGCATCGGTCAAACTCTCGCAGACACCGGGCGCCAAGGTCAATACATCGGCCACGGAAACCTAACCGGGCCCGAGCAGCATCGCTTCGATCGCCAGTCCCGGGCCGAAACCGAGCGCGATCCAGGGGAAACGCGAACGTCGGCGGCGAAGTTGCTCGACGATGAACAGAATCGTCGGCGACGACATGTTGCCGAATTCCTCCAACACGTTCCTGGACGGCGCCAGATCGGTCTCCCCCAGGCCCAGGGCGTCGCCGCAGGCGGAGAGGATCCTGGGCCCTCCGGGATGTATGGCCCAGGCGCCCACGTCGTCGCGCGCCCGCCCCCCGGCGCGAAGCCAGCCGGTCAGCCACTCCGGCAACCGTTCCCGGAGAACGTCGGGCACCTGGTTGGACAGGGTCATCGAGAACCCGTGATCTCCGATCCGCCATGTCATGTAGTCCGAGCAACCGTCCAGCCGTATCGATCCGGCGGCGAGCACTCTCAGCTCGGGCGCCCCGGCCGGGCCGTTCCAGCCCACGACGGCGGCCGCGCCGTCGCCGAACAGCGCATTCGCGACGACGTTGTCCGGACTCCACCCGTATTGCTGGTGCAGCGTGCAGAGCTCCACCGCGCAGATCAACACCCGGGACCGGGGATCCGAATCCGCGAAGGCGGCCCCGGTCCGCAGGGCGTTCATGGCGCCATGGCAGCCCATGAAGCCCACGTGCGTGCGCGCCGCGGAAGGATCCAGACCCAGCGTGTCGACCAGCGCCATGTCGACGCCCGGCGCGGCGAAACCCGTGCACGACGCGGTCACGAGGTGCGTGATCTCGCCCGGCGCCGTCCCGGCGTCCTCGAGGGCGCGGCGGGCCGCGCGGGCGGCCAGGGGCGGCGCCTCAACGCCGTACCGCTCCATTCTCTGCCGGGTCGTGGGACCGCGATCCCCCTCGTGTTGCGCCGGGCTGTAGAACGGCTGCCGGGCCGCCTCGCCGCCATCGGCGGACGCCAACAGCACGCTGTGCCGGTAGCGCACGCCCGCGCGGCGATAGAGCGTCGACAGCAACCGCGTCCGGTCCTCGCCGTCGTGGTACATCGCGAGGGCCAGCCGCGCGGCATCGCCCTGAGAAATGCGATGTTCGGGGACCGCCGTTCCGATGCCGTGGATGGCGAAGCTCATGTCCCGGCCTCCGGGAACGGGCCGGGAGCCGCATCGAGCCGCCGGACGCCCGGCCGGGCCAACCCCGGAAAACGAGACAGCAACCGCACGCCGAGCTCCGACGCCAACGGAGAGCGCAAGACCGCGCTCGCGGCGCGGCACAGGCGTTGGTCACCCGTAACGCGCCGCTTGTGCGCGCGGATCCACCGCGCGGCCGTGTCGGGCCTCCAGTCCGGAATCGCGCCGCGGAGAAAAGGCGTGACCTCCGCCGCGCCGGCCAGGGCCCACGCGATCCCCTCCCCGGTGAACGGCTCGACATAGCCGGCCGCGTCGCCGATCACGAGAACGCGCCAACCCGCCGAACGCCGGAGAGTCTGATTCAGCGGCGCCGTGCCGAGCCACCGCGCGTTTTCCATGCGCATCGGAATCGGCAGCCGCGCATCGGACAGGATTCTCTCCACCGCGGACGCGGGGCCGGACGCCTCTTTCAGGAATTCGGCGTCCACGGCCGCGGCCACCGCGAGCATGCCGCCTTCGACGCGGACGACGCCGGCATATCCGCGGCGGCCGATCCCCATGTGGATGGTCCCGGGCTCGTACGCGCCGTTCGCCTCCATGACGGCGCCCAGTCCGATCCGCGAACGCACGGGCCGATCCCGCGCGAATTCCGGCAGGCCGCCCAGCGATGGGTGTCCGAGGCCGTCGGCCGCCACGACGACCTGCCCGCGGACGACGTCCGTGACGCCGGCCCGGTCGCGAAGACGGACGCGGCGGAAGTCCTCCCGTCGCGCGCCGGCCGGAGCGACTTGCGCCTTCACGCCCGCCGCGAACGCGGCGCCGGCGGCGATCGCCGCCCGGACCAGCGCGTGATCCAACGTCCGGCGGGTGACGGCCAAGCCGGTCGGCAGTTTCACTCGCGCTTGCGCGCCGGCGGCGGTCTTCAACGCCAGGCCGGAGAATCGCACGCCCGGCAGTCCATCGACGACGCGTCCCAGCCCGAGCGAGTCCAGGATGAGGAGGGAACGCCGATTGACGCACCCGCCGCACACCTTTTCGCGGGGAAACGACTGCCGGTCGACCAGCAGCGTGCGGTATCCGGCCCGGGCGGCGTCGAAGGCGGCCGCGGGGGCGGCGGGGGCGGG
>JAJEEE010000037.1 GCA_022821145.1 Acidobacteriota bacterium | reverse complement strand
GGCCGTCTCGGATTCGATGTTGTAGGCCGCCCAGAGCCGGGGCGTCGACCCGTCGGCTGAGGGGGCGTCGACATCCCCCCCGGACGCGTTGCGCGCGCGGACGGGGTCGAGGGAACCGACCTTCGCCGCGGCCGCGACCGGGCTGGCCGCCGGGGCCGGGACCCGGCGCGCCGCGGCTGTCCGGACGGTTTCCGAGACGTCGTCGCTCCCCGGCGCGGCCACGCTCCGGATGTACGCGTCCAACCCGTCGAGGGATCCGTTCCGCGCGGCGTAGACGTTCTCCAGAATCGTGCGCGCCTGCCGCCGGCTTCCGTCGAGCGACACGGAGCGGGCCAGCGTTTCCACCGCCGCGTCCAGTTTCCCCTGTTGGGCCCATACGATGCCCAGAGTCAGGTGCGCTCCCGACAGCAGCGCGGTCTTCTGCGCGTCCGGGACGTCGTCCAGCGCTTCCAGCCTCGGGAGCGCGCTCGCGGCGTACAACTCCGTCGCCGCCAGGTGTTCGGCCAGGGAGCCGTCCCGGGGCGGCCGTTGCGCCATCAGCCCGGACACGTACAGCAACATCCGGACGTCGTCCGGCGCCACCTCCAGGTACCGTCGTCCGTACTCGATCACGGTGTCGGCGTCGCCGGCGTCCTGATGTCCCCGAACCAGGATTCCCAGGAAGTTCCGCCGCATCCGATCGCGTATTCCGCGGGCGTCGTCGACATCCGGAGCGTCAACCGCGTTGTCCCGAACGTACCGGTCCCAGCCGCGCTCCACGGCCGCGAGTCCGAGCTCGGCGCTGACGATGGCGCGGCGCGTGTCGCCGAGGGCGACGTATGCGTCCGCGATCGAGCCGTGGAAAAGCGCTTCCTGCGTGTCGAGATCCCGCGCGGCCGTGTTCGAGACCGGCGCGGTATTCGCGAGGAAGCGATCCTGCGCCGCCAGCGCGTCCCGCGCCGCTTCGATGACGTCCTCCGGACGGGCCGCCGACTCACGGATCGCCTGCCACCGCATCCGCAGCGCCAGATGGCGATAGTCACTGTCCGGAAAGTCCCTCTCGAAATCCGCGACGAGGCGCAGAAGCCGGAGCGGATCGGTTTCCTCCTCGATCCCTATGATCGCGGCCAGCTCCGCTTCGGCTTCGTTGACGAGTGGAGCGATGCGGGCGTCGGGGACCTGGACCGCGGCCGCTCCAAGCGTCGCGAAAAGGACCAGGGTCAGGACGCTCGCCGGCAGCGCGCGCCATGAATGTTCCTTCGACGGGTGCATGGGAATACGCAATGTAACTACAGGTGCGAACGGGCGTCAAACGAACGATCGCCGGCCCGGTGCTCGAACGCGCGCGTCATTTCATTCCAGCTCGATGTAGGGTCCGGAAGACACCGCGTATCTGTCTTGCCCGACAGGGTGGTAGAAACGCAACCGGTACCGTCCGGGGACGCCCGCGAGTCGGGCCAGAACGAGGCTGGCCGGACCGAACACGACGCGCTCCTCTTCCGGCGACCACAGATCGAAGAGTTCGATATCGGACCGCCCGCCGTCCGGCCGCTCCGGCGAAAAGACGACCGAGCGTCCTCGCGTCAGCGTCTCCGGCACGGCGTCCTCGAGGTATGCCTCCACGGCCGCGAACAACTGCGTGGCCCGGTACTCGATGCCGCCGAGACGGCTCGGCGCGGAGTCGACGCCCAGGCCGAGATGCGTCAGTTGCGGCGCGAGCATGTTGCGCCGGTGCCCCGCGCTCGCGATCATCGCGTCCACGATGCGTCCCGCCACCTCCGCCGGACCCCGGCTTTCCGGGACGACGGCGCTCCACACGTTCTCGGACACATCGCCCACCAGCCGCCGATGGCCGCGGCCGACGCGTTCGGCGGGGCCCGCGCCTTCCGGATCGAAGTGACCGAGGTAGTCCCGCTCCAGCATGTCCCGGCTGTGGGCCCGGGCGATCGCCGTCAGGATCGGATCGGCCGCCAGCGTCGTCAATCCCAGCTCCGTGCGCACCTCGTTGACCCGCTCGATGGCGATGGTTTCGATGTCGGAAACCACGGGCCGGGACCGGAATTCCTGAGCGTCCGCCGGCACGGGAGCCCCGATGACGGCGACGAGGAGGCACGCCCGGATTCGCAGCGATGGCGCGCGTTCAACGGCCATTCGAGTTCGCTTCCAGGTCGACGAGCATGCGTTCGAGGAACAAGGCTTCATGCCGGTCCGCGGCCGCCGTGTCGCCGGCCTCCCGGTGCGCCCGGGCCAGGCTCCACTGGACGAGAGAGTCGTTGCCGAGCCCCGCGTCGATCATCCGCTGGAACGTGCCGACGGCGTCGGCGTGACGGCCCGTCTCGAGCAGTACGAGGCCGAGAGTCAAGGTCAGTCGATGGGCGTCGGGAGCGGCCCGAACGGCGCCTTCCAGCAACTCGACGGCCCGCGCGCCGTCGCCGGCGTCGTGCGCCTCGACGGCGCGCCGCGCGGCCACGACGGTCTCGACCAGCCGGGCTTCCCGCCTCCGCGCCCCGGCGCTGAGCCGCGCGTACTCGGCCAGGGCGTCCCGGCCGGCTTCGCCGCGCCCCGCGCGGAGCAGCGCCAGCCCCTGCAGGTACCACATCCTGCGGTCGGCGCCGCCGAGCGCGAGGGCCTGACCGGCGGCGTCGACGACCGCGTCGAACCGGTTCAGCCGCAGGCTCGATTCCGCGACCCCCGAATGCGCGGTGGCCAGACCCGGGTCCAGCTCGACGGCGCGGCCATAGTCGACGAGGGCTTGTTCGTGGTTGCCGAGATCGGCGTGCGCGTTTCCGATCCGGACCCGGACCTCCGCGTTGTCCGCGTCCAGCGCGCTCGCGCGCAGGTAGGCGTCCAGCGCGTCGTGGCCGCGGGACAGCTCCATTTGGGCGTCGCCGATCCGGGCGTCGATCCACGCTTCCGGCGGTTCGTCGCCGAGGATTTCCCGGGCGCGCCGATAGTCCCGGAGCGCCGTTTCGAAACGCCCGAGCCTCAGCGCCAGCTCCGCGCGCTCGTACTGTATGACGCGCGACGCGGGGAACTGCCCGGCGGCGGCTTCCAGAACTCGCTCGGCCGCCGAGGTCAGGCCGGCCGTGATCAGGATCCGGCCGGCGGCCACCGGAAAGCGTTCCATCAGCGGCGTCCGCGAGATGCCGTCGGCCAGTAGACGAACGCCCGCGTCCGGCGTGGCCGGGTTCGTCAAGCTGGACGCCAGGACCTCCATCAGGGCTTCGAGCAGTCCGGGCAACGACTGGGGGTCGTCCATGCCGGGGTCGCCCCACCGGAGGAACAATACGGTCCGGTAGACCGCGATGGATTCCTGCGCGCGATCCTGAAGACGGAGGAGTCGGGCCAGGTTCTCCATCGTCCGAAGCCGGGCCGGATCGCGCGGCTCCGAAGTGCGATCCAGTATGTCGAGCGACCGCCGCCGGTGGCCCTCCGCCTCCGCGTACCGACCCCGGGATTCCTCCAGATCGCCCTGCAGCCGGTGAAGCTCGGCCAGGTCGTTGACCAGCGGCGCGAGCATCGGATGCGAGGCGCCGAGAAGCGGTTCCTGAACGCTGAGGGCGCGCGCCAGGAGCGGCAGGGCGTCGGACCCTCGGCCCTGGAGCCGCCGGAGCTCGGCGAGGTCGCCGAGGCTCTCGCCGAGGCGCAGATCCGCCACGCCGGCCGCTTCCGCATCCCCGAGCGCGGCCTCGAAGACGCGCTCCGCATCGTCGTAGCGGCCCTCGCCGGCCGCCCGGATCCCCTGGTCTCTTCGGGCCACCCAGGCCTCGTCCTCGGGCGTCATCCATTGGAGGAGGGCGAAACCGTCGACGACGGGCAAGGGTGCGCTGACGGCCCCGGCGTCCAGTCCGGCGAGCGCGCCCCGGTAGTCGGCCCGGAGGTCTCCGATGGCGAACCGGCCCAGGATGCCCTGCCGCAACGCCGAGGGATCCGTCGAGTGCCGGGCGGCCAACGCCGGGAACGACGCCCCGTCGCGGATCTCCGCCGCCAGCCGATCGGCTTCGGCCTCATTGTCGACGACGATGATCCGGAGGCCGCGGGGGGCTTGTTGGGTAAGGCCGGGCGGGGCTTCCAGAGCCAGGCATGCCACGCTGGCGGCCAGCACGCGGAAAGCGATGCGCATCGAAGGCGGATGGGCGCGGATCACGATATCGAGCCCCCCGGGAATCGTATCAGAACGGGGCGCAAAAACGCCGGGCCCGCGACGCGGCGTTTCGCGTCGCGGGCCCGGACTGGCGATTGTCGACTGAGGTTCCGGCTAGAAGTCCACGCGGGCCTTCAACTGGAACTCCCGGCGCCCCTGCTTGCTCCCGAGCGAACCGAACGGGGAGAAGCCGTTGACGTCCATGACCGGGCCCTCGGTCGCGAAGAAACCCGAGGCGCCGATCGGCTGCGGATGGTTGAGGATGTTGGTCGAATCCACCCGGATTTGCATGCTGACGCCCTCGCTGATCTGGATCCGCTTGGCCATCGACATGTCCAGCGACCAGATGCCCAGGCCCGAGATGTTGTTCCGGCCGAAGCTCCCGAACTCGCCCGGAAGCGGATGCTGGAGCACGACGTCGCCGGTCGTCGTATCCACGAGCGCGTTGCTGTTGCACCGGAACTGGAGCGACGGCGCCACGATGGCGGAGTTCAGGCACTGCGGATCACGGGTCCTCTCGAACCGGCCGCCGAAGAAGTCTCCGGCCGCCGCGCCTTCCTCCCACACGTAGGCGGAGCCGTCGAACGCGTCCCAGTTGCCGACCAGGTCCGCCGCGCCGCTCGCGTAGAGCATGTCCCTGTTGACGACGGAGATCGGGATGCCGCTGCCCGCGAAGAAGATCCAGCTCATCTCCCAGCCTTCGATGAGCCGCGCGGCCAACCCCGAGCTGTTCCCGGCGATCAACTGTCCCGGTCCGATCGGAAGCCGGAACGTCCCGTAGGTGTTGAACGCATGCCGCCGGCCGCGCAGCTCGCGGTAGTCGCGCGAACGGTCGAAGGGGCTCGTGAAACCGCCCGAGACGCCCAGGTTCTTGGACCAGGTGTAGCTGGCCTGCAGGTTGACGCCGGCGGTCGGGCGCAGGGTGACCTGTCCCTGGAAGGAGTGGTAGTTGTTGTGACCGATGTTGGTCTGCAGGTTCGTGGTGCCGAACTGCGGGTTGGGATGGATGAAGTTCTCCGGCATGTTCGTACGGAGCACCCATCCCTTCTCGCCGGATCCCGGGGCCGGAAGATCGGGATTCAGCGCGCCGCTGTAGTTCAGCTCGCTGAGCGAATTGGCCAGGCCTTCGTAGAGTCCCCGGGCGAGGTTGTTGCGGAGCGCCGGGTGCGTGCGCACGATCTCGGCGCCCGAGCGCGCGCCCGGGTCCATCCCCGTCCGTCCGGTGCCCATGTTGATCCCGTAGAAGATCTGGTCCAGCAGTCCGGCCTCGCCGCCGCGCCGGGCGGCGTCGAACGCCTGCAGGAGGCCGTTGAAGAGGAAGTTCTCCTCGTTGAGGTTGATGTTGCCGAACAGCTTCCGGCCGAGCGTGCCGACGTAGCGGGCGTCCAGGGTCAGCCGGCTGTTCACGGCGTGGGTCACCGCGAACGTGATGTTCTGGATGTAGGGCGACACCAGGTTCGAATCGAACGTGTTGAACTGGCTGTCCCGATCCGTGAAGGGGATGTCGGTGATCGGCGGGACCGGCGGGTTGACCGGAATCCCGACGCCGTTGAGCACGTCCTCGTAGTCGAAGTACTCGCCGCCGGCCGGGCCCTCGAACTCCGCCCGGTAACCGCTGCCGGGCGTCAGCGTCAGCAGGTCGCCGACCACGTCGCCGCGGCCGCCGCCCTGGTAGGACACCTGGTACCCGCCGCGGATGGTCGTGCGGTCCCGTCCGAACCACGGCAGGCTGTAGGCGAAGCCCACCGCCGGACCGAAGTTGTTCAGGTCGCGCTGGTACGCGGACAGATGCGGGTTCGGCGAGTTCGGGCCGACGAAGATCAGCCTGGAGGGGGCGGCCCGGACGCCGGGGGTCTGCCACGTGTCGAAGCTGCGGCCCGAGATCGAGAACAGTCCCGCGCTGCCGTCTTCGAGGACGCCGGTCAGGCCGTTCTCCTCGTACGGCACGCCGTAGTAGTCCCACCGGAGGCCCAGGTTCAGCGTCAGGTTGTCGCTGACCTTGTAGTCGTCCTTGAAGAACGTGCTGAACTCGTTCTGGTGGGTGTCGCGCACGGAGTTGAACTCGCTGAAGGGGTCGTTCCACTCACCGGCCACGGCCCCGTCGACGGTGTTGACGAAGCGGTACTGGCTCGTGTTGGCCAGCGACCCCGAGAGCGCGACCAGGAGATCTTCCATCCGCCCCTGGTTGCCCGTGCCGTTGGCGCCCTGAAGGCTGCCCGGTTCGGGGCTGCTTCCGGTCGCGAACGCGGCATTGCTGTTGCCGAGGCTCGTGATGATGGAGTTCGACGTCATGCCGCCCTCGGCCGTGGGATAGTAGGAACCCGGGTTGCCCGTGTTGCCTCCGACCTCGCCGAGGTTGTCGGTCTTGGAGTTCGCGACGATGAACGTCCCGCCGAACCGGAACGAGTGCCGGCCCGTCGTCCAGCTCATCGTGTCGCCGAAGCTCCAGCGCGGGCTGGTGTCCCGCGCCGTGAAGGCCTCGAAGCCGCGGGTGCTCCAGACCAGCGCGCCGGTGAAGTCCACCTCGCCTTGCCCGAACTCCGCGATGACCGGCAAGCCGTTGGCCGCGACGGGGAACACGCTCAGCGCGCCCTCGCGCGTTTCCTCGCGGTCGATCGCGGCGATGCGGTTGACGCCGGTTCGCGACATTCCGAACCGGGCCTCGTTGACCAGGCTGGGCGACAGCGTCGAGACGAAATTCACGGCCAGGACCTGCGGCCGCCGGTCGTTGCGGCCGCGGTACCCGTTGGGCCACTGCGCGATGTCCTCGTCCGACCAGTCCCACTCGTACGTGTAGGCGACCTGGACCTTGTGGTCGGCGTTGAAGATGTGGTCGACGTTCAGGTTGATCTGGGTCCGCATGGAGTCGTCGGTGATCCCGAACAGGTTGTCGTCGCCTTCGTAGCTGCGGGTCCAGCGGTGTCCGGCCGTGTTGAGGCCGTCGCCCGTGTCGTAGTTGTTCACCTCCGGCATCGCGGACAGGAGGCTGTCCAGGTAGCCGCTGCCGTCGCGGTCGCGGTTGAGGTCCCAGGGGCTTCCCGTGTCCACGACGGCGTCGGAGCAGTCCGCGGCCTGCGGAATGTTGCTTAGCGGGCCGAACACCGAGGCGTAACGCAGGATCCCGTTGTGGGCCGTCCCGTCGGGGTTCGTGGCCGGCGCCATCGGATTCCCGGCCCTATCGACCACCGCGATCGTCGGGTTGCCGCCGGTGGCTTGCCTCAACGCCACGGCGTTCCCGTTGTTCCAGTTGTCGTAGTAGCGGAAGATTCCGTTCCGCGCGCAGGGTGTCAGGACGATGGGGTTCGGCGTATTGCGGAAGTTCGCGATCTGGTGGTCCCAAAGGGCGAAGAAGAACGTCTGGCCCCGTCGGATCGGTCCGCCGGCGCTGATCGTGTACTGGTGCTTGTTGGCCCAATCCTGGACGATATCGTCCCGGTTCTCGAGCCAGGACCGGGCGTCGATGGCCGAGTTCTTGACGTTGTAGACGAGGGCGCCGTTGTACTCGTTCCCGCCCGACCGGGTCGTGATCTCGACCTGGCCGCTGCCGCGCCCCTTCTCCGCGTCGACGGGCGTCAGGATCAACCGCATCTCGCCCACCAGGTCCGGGTTCAGCCGGGTGGAGGCGTCGATGCCGTTCGGCCACCGCTGCTCGTTCACCGTGAGGCCGTCCCGGGACACGTTGATGTTCTGGGCGCTGACGCCGGCGAACGTCGTGCCCTCGGCCGCGAACACGTCGTTGAACGTCGTGTTGACGCCGGCCATGACACGCACCAGGTCCAGCACGTCGCCGGTGACCAGGGGCAGGCTCGCGACCTCGGTCTGCTCGAGCGCGTCCCCCACCGAGGGGCTCGATTCCAGCAGCAACTGGTCCGCCGAAACGGAAACCTCGACGGCCGTGGCGACGGCGGCGACTTCCAGCTCGAAGTCCACGCGCACCTGGACGGCCGTTCCGAGTCGGACATCGGTCACGTTGGACGTCTGGAAACCGGGAAGAGACGCGCTGAACGTGTACGTTCCCGGCTGCAGCGCGGCGAAGTTGTACGCGCCGGCCGCGTTGGTCACCGCCTCGGTCTCGACGCCGGTGGCCGTGTCCAACGCGACCACGGAGACGCCCGGAATCACGGCGTTCGTCGCGTCCGTCACGGTGCCGCTGGCGGTGGCGAAGCTGGCCTGACCCGACGCCGACGCGGCCAGACCCACGATCGAGAGAAACGTCAATCCGATGGACGACTTTTTCATGGATAGATCCCCCACTCTGGAAGGCTGCACACAGTTAACCCTTGCGACCGACGGCATTACTTCACAATGTCGTTACAATTGTCAAGCGCGGTCTCACCGAGCGGGAAACGGGTCGCGCGAGGCGGCGGCCGCGCCTTCCGAAACGGTGACGATCCGGTTGGCGCCGACGCGTTCGACGACGTCCACGGTCCCGCTGGGCCAGATGACCTCCAGGCGATCGGCGAACTCGGCTTGGCCGAGGCCGAAATGGACCCGCAGGTCGTTCTGCGCGAGGTAACTGGAGCCGGCCTTGACCACTCGGACCCGTGTCATTCCATCGACCTCCAGCCGGAGCAGCGCGCCGACGCCGTGCCGGTTGCTTTCCTCGCCGACCAGGCGAACCAGAATTGAGTTGTTCCGGTTGCCGCCGTCGTTCCGGAGCAGGTCGACGGTCTGACCGGCGTTGACGATGATCAGATCCAGGTCCCCGTCGTTGTCCAGGTCCCCGGCCGCCAACGCGCGGCTGACCTTCTCGAGAGCGAAGCCCGGTCCCGCCCGCGGCCCGACGTCGGTGAACCGGCCCGACCCGTCGTTGGCCAGCAGTAGATTGCGTTGCGGGTAGGTGGTGTCGTCCCGGAACATCTCGACGTTGTCGATGACGTCGCCGTTCGCGATGGCCAGGTCCAGGTCGGTGTCGTTGTCGTAGTCCAGGAACACCGCGCCGAAACCGACGAAAGGAAGGGTGGCCGCGCCGACGCCGGTCGGGAACGTCGCGTCGACGAAGAACCCGCTGCCGATGTTCCGGTACAGGTTGTGGGTCTGCCGGCTCAGGTTCGTCACGATGATGTCCAGCCGTCCGTCGTTGTCCACGTCGGCCAGATCGGTTCCCATCCCCGCCAGCGGCTGCCCGCCCTCGCCGAGCGCCACCCCGGCCAGCAGCCCGACCTCCTCGAACGCGCCGCCGCCCATGTTGCGGTAGAGGAAGTTGCGGACCGAGTCGTTGGCGACGTAGATGTCGATCCACCCGTCGTCGTCGTAGTCCCCGAAGACGACGCCGAGACCCTTGCCTTCCGTCGTGTCGACGGCCGCCTCGCGGCTGATGTCGGTGAACGTGCCGTCGCCGTCGTTCCTGTAGAGGACGTCGGACAACCCGTTGTAGACGTTGGGATGGCAGTAGACGCGGACGTTCGTGACCTCGTCGCCGCAGTACTTGTTGTTGTCGGAGCGGAAGTCGACGTATCGCGTCACGTAGAGGTCGACATCGCCGTCGCGGTCCACGTCGGCGAAGGCGCAGCTTGCGCTCCACTCGCCGGCGCCGGCGCCGGATTCGCCGGTGACGTCGACGAAGCTCCCCTGGCCGGTGTTGCGGTAGAGACGATCGGCCTCGACGCTGGTGACGTACACGTCCATCCAGCCGTCGTTGTCGTAGTCGGCGGCGCAGGCGCCCATGCCGTAGCCGGAGATCCCCAGCCCCGCGGACTCCGTGCGGTCGGTGAACGCGCCGTCGGCCTCGTTCCGGAACAGCCGGTGCCTTGCCCCGTTCTGAACGTCCGCGTCCACGTAGGACCCGCCGTTGATCAGGAGGACGTCCGGCCACCCGTCGTTGTCGTAGTCGAAGATGACGGCGCCGCCGCCCATCGTCTCGGGCAGGTACTTGTCCGGCGTCGCTCCGTTTTCGTGCCGAAACGATATCCCGGCCTGACCGGCGACCTCGGAAAAGACGACGCCGGCGTCCTCCTGCCGCTCGAGGGCCGGGGCGGCTTCCCCGCCCAGCAGGGTCAGGGCGAACGCCGCTATTCCGTTTCGAACTGTCATCACGGAATGACTGAAATCAGTCGAGCGCCATCTCGGCGTCCCGCCGTTCCAGGTAGAGGGCCGCGTGCCGCGCGCCGGCGTCGGCGTCCCCCAGGGCTCGATAGGCTTCGGCGAGATTCTTGTGGACGATGAAGTCATCGCCGAGCCCGAGGTCGATCAACTCCAGGAAGGTCGCGACCGCGTCCTCGTGCCGGCCCAGCTTGTTCTGGGCGACTCCCAGCTTGAAGTAGAACTGCGGGACGTCGGGGTGCAGCTCGATGGCCTCCCTGTACATGCGCATGCCGTCTTCGTGCCGGCCGTCCAGGAGTTGCGCCATGGCGTCACGGTCCAGCGCGATGATCTCCCGCGTGCGCTGATCCTCGGCCTGCTGTTCGGCGTTGAGCGCCTGATACTCCTCGAGGAGCCGCGCGCCCTCCTCGGCCCGTCCCAGCGTCACCAGGGCGCGGCCCCGCAAGAGCCGCGGCGTCAACAGTTCGGGATCGATCTCGAGCGCCCGCATGGCCGCTTCGGCCGCCTCATCGACGCGTCCCATGCTCATGAGCGTCTCCGCCAGCCGGTTGAGCGCGGAAACATTGTCCGGGTCCTTGTCGAGCACCCAGGCGTATTCCTCCAGTGCGTCCTCGGGCCGGCCCGAGCGGTAGTGCACGACACCCCGTCCCAGCCGCGACTCGACGATTTCCGGGTCGATGTCGTAGGCGCGGCCGTAGGCCGCCAGCGCCTCGTCGTACCGGCCGGCGTCGCCGTGCAGGTCCCCGATCCTTCGAGAGATGAAGCTCCGCATCTGAGTGTCGACGATCGGATCCAGATCCGGCGGCCCCGGCGTCGCGAACGCTTGCCGGAAGGCTTCCAGCGCCGCCACCGGGGCTCCCGTGTTCACGTGCTGCTCGCCCAGGTGGTACCAGGCCTCGCGGGATTCGAACCGCTCGGCCGCCTCGGCCAGCATCAACTCCGCCTCGCCGAGCATGTCTTCCTGGGCGAAGATGTCCGCCATCTCCAGGTAGGTGTCCTCGGCCACGGGCGCCCGCGTCAAGGCGCGCGCAAACTCGGCGCGCGCGGTTTCGTACTCTTCGTCCCGGAAAGCGGACAGGCTCACCAGCTCGCCGAAACGCTCGAGCGCGTCCTGGACGAGGGTTTCGCCGAGCGCGTTGCGGCTAGTGATGGTGATGGGGTGGTCCGCGCCGAGCGCCGGCTCCAAGATGCCGAGCGCGCGCCGGAACAACGCTTCCGCCTCGGGGTAATCCCCTGCGGCGCGGTGGAGGTCCCCAAGGCTGTTGAGGCTTTGAGCGACGTCGGGATGGTCCGGCCCCAGGCCGCGCTCCCGGATTTCCAGCGACCGCATGAACAGGGCTTCGGCTTCGTCCCGGGCCCCCTGGGCCTGGCGCACGGCCCCGAGGTTGTTCATCCCGGCGGCGACGTTCGGGTGTTCCGGGCCCAGCGTCCGTTCCCAGATGTCCAGGGCGCGCTCATAGAGCGGCTGCGCCGTCGTGTACGCCTCCTGCGTGTGGTAGAGGAGCGCCTGGTTGTTGAGCGTCAGGGCCAGGTCGAGATCGTCCGGTCCCAGGCTCGCCTCGTAGAGCGCGGCCGCGCGCTCGTACAGGGGTTCGGCTTCCTCGTGATTGCCCTCGAGACGATGCACGTCGGCCAGGTTGCCCAGGCTCTGGGCGAGACGGTCGGGTTCGAGCTGCTCCGCGGCGTCGACGGCCGCCGAAAGCGAGACGATGGCGTCGGCGTAGCGTCCTTCACCGAACGCGGTGAAGCCGGCGTGGTTGTGGACCATCCAGGCCGAGTCCGGCTCGTTCAGAAGCTGGACGAACAGGAACGATCGCCCCAGAGGCGTGGGGGCGCTCACTTCGCCCGGCGCCAGTCCGTCGAGCGCCGCCCGGAACTCGCCGCGAAGGTCGCCCGTGGCGACGGCGCCCATGTAGCCGCCCGCCGGACCGGAAGGGTCGACGGAGTGTCGGCGGGCCAGCCGGTCGAACGACAGGCCGGCCGTGACCCCGGCCTGAACCGCCTGGGCCGCGGCTTCCGTGTCGACCACGATCATCCGCAGCTCGGGACGATCGGCCTGTGCATGGACGGGAGTCGCGGCGGTCATCAGCGCCGCGATCACGGTCGGAACCGTTCGCTTCCCGGCGCGACGCAGCCGCTCGACTTGACGCATTTGCGGTTCGAGGATAACGCAAGTTCGCGGCGGACCGAAGCCGGGCGCGGGCGCGGCCACGGGGCATTCCCATGCTGGTAGCGCGTTGCGGTCGGGGACGCGCTCCGCTGACCGGGTGTCGCGAGCCCGTCCGGAGCGGCCGGGAGGGGGATCGATCCGTCCGCCGAATAGCCTTTCATAATCCTGGGCGAAGCGCCGGTTCTTCCATTAGCATGTCGGTGATGCCATCCCGTTCGAATCGCAGACGTTTCCTGAGGACGGCTCTCGGCGGCGCCGCGGGTCTGGCGCTGCGCCCGCTCACCGGCGCGGCGTTCGGCCGTCAGCGCTCGACGCCGTTCGGCGCCGAGGTGCTCGCGGACGGCTTCGTCCTGATATCGGGCGCCGGTGGAAACGTACTGGCCGTGAACGGGCCGGAAGGCACGCTGCTCGTCGACGGCGGACTGCCGGAACGCTCCGCCGAGCTGCTGGCGGCGGTTTCCGGGCTCTCCGGATCCGGGCCGGTCCAGGCTCTGTTCAACACGCACTGGCACCTGGAACAGACCGGCTCGAACGACGCGCTTGGCCGCGCCGGCGTTCCGATCATCGCGCACGAAAACACGCGGCTGTGGATGGGAACCGAGATCCACGTCGAGTGGCAGAACCGGACCTATCCGCGCCGGGCGACGGAGGCGCGGCCGAACCGGACCTTTTTCACGCACGAGAGCCCGCGGCGCATGGCGTTCGGAACCGAGGCGATCGAGTACGGGCACCTCTTCCAGGCGCACACCGACGGCGACATCTACGTGTTCTTTCCCGGGCCCAACATACTCATGGCCGGCGATGTCGTTTCAGTTGGACGCTATCCGATCCTCGACTATTCCACGCACGGTTGGATCGGCGGGATGCGAAACGCGTCGAGGGATCTACTCGAGATCGTGGATGCGGAAACGCGCATCGTGCCGGGAACGGGGCCGGTCCAGACCCGCGCCGACCTGGAGGCCCAGCACGAGATGCTCTCGACGGTGATGGAACGGCTCTCCGGAATGATGCGCAATGGATACAGCGCCGCCGATATGAGCGCCGAGAATCCGACTGCGGAGTTCGACGCGCGGTGGGGCGATCCCACCGAATTCATGGCCAGCGTCTATCCCGGGATGTGGGGGCATGTCCGGGAGTTGGGCGGGATCATCTGATGGCGAAAGGAACGCGGACGACCCCGTCCGGCAGGATGCACCCGATGTGGGTGGTTGCAATGGGAGTGGCGCTGACGGCGATGGCCGCCCCGCGGCCTGAGACGGCAGCCGCCGCGCCGGCCCAGGAAAGCGCGGCGGCTCTTTCCGCTCCGCCGGTCGAGCACCGCGCGCTTCTGGATCGATACTGCGTGACGTGCCACAACCAGCGGGCGCGGACGGCCGACCTCGCCTTCGACGCCATGGACTTGGCCCGCGTGGACGTGGACGCCGAGATCTGGGAGGAGGCGGCGCGGAAGCTGCGCGTCGGGATGATGCCGCCGCCCGGAGCGCGTCGCCCGGAACCGGCCGCCGTCAACGCCTTTGTTTCCTGGCTCGAGTCGTCGCTCGACGCCGCCGCGGCCGAGCGCCCCGTTCTCGGGCGGGTCGCGCTGCATCGCATGAACCGCGCCGAGTACGCCAACGCGGTCGAGGATCTGCTCGGTCTGAGAGTCGATGCCGGCGCGTTGCTGCCCGTGGATGACATCGCCGATGGATTCGACAACATCGCGAGCGTCCTCAAGGTTTCGCCTTCGTTCCTCGATCAGTACATATCGGCGGCCCGCCGGGTGAGCGGCGAGGCCCTCGGCAACCCCGCCGCCCGGGCCGTTGGCGTCACCCACACGCCGCCGCCCGGGACCGATCAGAGCCGTCACGTTCCGGGGTTGCCTCTGGGCACGAGGGGCGGGATGCTCGTCGAGCACCGTTTTCCTTCCGACGCCGAGTACCAGTTCGATATCGGAAACATCGCCTCGGCCGGCTACGTCCGCGGACTCGAGTACCGACATCGGGTCATCATGACGATCGACGGGGTGAAGGTCTTCGAGGACGCGCTGGGCGGCGAGCCGGATCTGCGGGACGTCGACCAGAACCAGGCGCCCGCGGTCGGAGCGATCAACGACCGGTTCAAGAACATCCGGTTGAACGTCCGGGCGGGACCGCGCAAGATCGGCGTAACGTTCGTCTCGCGCGGGTTCGGAGAGTCCGACGAGGTGCTGCGGCCGTTCTCCCCCGGCGGCGGCGTGGACCGGATCCCGAGCATACGGAGCCTGCGGATCACCGGACCGTTCAACCCGGTCGGCGTCAGCGAGACGCCGAGCCGCAGGCGCATCTTCACCTGCCGGCCTTCCGAGGGGGCGTCCGAGGGCGAACGGATGGCATGCGCGACCGAGATCCTGTCCGGCATCGCGCGTCGCGCGTTCCGCCGTCCCGTCACGGAAAGGGATCTGGCGGCGCCGCTCGCGTTCTTCAGAGAGACCGCCGCGAGCGAGGGCTTCGACGCCGGCATTCAAAGCGGCCTGATGATGATTCTGGCCAGTCCCAAGTTCCTGTACCGGACCGAGCGGTTGCCCGAGGAGGGTGACGCGGCCGTCGGCGATATCTACCCGATCGGCGACCTCGAGCTGGCGTCCCGCCTGTCGTTCTTCCTGTGGAGCCAGGGGCCCGACGACACGCTGCTCGATCTGGCCGTCCGTGGCAGGCTCGGCGAGCCCGGCGTGCTCGACGGGCAGGTCCGACGCATGCTCGCGGACCCGCGTTCGCGGTCCCTCGTTTCCAACTTCGCGTTTCAGTGGCTCAACCTGCGGGCCATCGATGATTTCGATCCCGACCCGATCGTGTTCCCGAACTTCGACGCGAGCTTGAAGGTCGCGTTCGAGACCGAGCTGGAGCTGTTCATTCAGAGCATCGTCGACGAGGACAGGAGCGTCGTGGACCTGCTGACGGCCGACCACACGTTCCTGAACGAACGGCTTGCCCTCCATTACGGCATCGGGGACGTGCGCGGCATGCAGTTCCGCAGGGTGGCGCTCGCCGATGAGAATCGCTGGGGCCTGCTCGGCAAGGGCGGCGTGCTGATGGTCACGTCCTATCCCAACCGGACGACGCCGGTTCTGCGGGGGGCATGGGTGCTCGAGCGGCTGCTGGGGACGCCGCCGCCGGTCCCGCCGCCCGACGTTGAAGCGTTCCCCGAGAATGTCGAAGGCGAGAGGGCCCGGACCGTGCGGGAACGGCTCGAGGTGCACCGGGCGAAGCCCACGTGCAACTCGTGTCATGGGTATATCGATCCGCTGGGTTTCGCGCTCGAGAACTTCGACGCCGTCGGCCAGTGGCGCACGGCGGATCGCTACGCCCGAACACCGATCGATTCCTCGGGGCGGCTCGTGGACGGAACGCCCGTCCGCGGTCCGGAGGATCTGCGCCATGCGCTGACCGAGGATCCCGAGCCGTTCGTCCGGGCGCTGACCGAGAAGCTCCTGATGTACGCGCTGGGCCGGCCGGTGGAAAACCACGATATGCCGGTGGTGCGGCACATCGTCCGGCAGGCGGCCCTGGAGGATTACCGCATGTCGGCCATCGTGTCGGGCATCGTCAACAGCCGGCCGTTTCTGATGCGGCAGATCACGGAGGCGGACATCGGACCGGACCCGGCGTCCGCGAACTGAAAGGCGAAGCGTTCGATTTCAGGAACCGAAGACCCAAGCGATCTGGAAGGGGAGAGAACATGTTCGTTACCAGGAAGCATCTTCCACGCCGGACGTTCCTTCGCGGCGTCGGAGCGACCGTGGCGCTGCCGTTGCTGGAGGCGATGATCCCGGCCGGCACGGCCCTGGCGCAGACGGCGGCCAGTCCGGGTCTCCGCATGGGGTTCGTCTATTTCCCCCATGGCGCCGTGGCCGACCAGTGGAGGCCCGCGACCGACGGTCCGAACTTCGAGATCACGCCGATTCTGAAGCCGCTGGAGCCGTTCAGGAACACGCTGACCGTGGTGAGCGGACTGGCCAACCGGGCGGCCATGCTGCCGCCCGTCCATGCCGTTCAGCCGGGGACCTGGTTGAGCTGCGTGGAGCCGGCGGCCAGCCAGGATCCCCACGGCGGCGTGACCATCGACCAGATGGCGGCGTCGCACATCGGCCAGGACACGCCGTTCCCTTCGATCGAGGTGGCCACGGAGGCGCGCGGCGGCGGGGGCGGCTGCGACCGCAACTACGGTTGCAGTTACGCGGGCACGATATCGTTCCGTACGCCCAGCACGCCGTTGCCGATGGAGGCCAATCCGAGAAACCTGTTCCAGAGGCTGTTCGGACAGGGAGACACGACGGAGGAGCGGGCCAGGATCGCGCGGCAATACTCGAGCATCCTGGACGTCGTTGCCGAGGAGTCGGCCACGCTCGGAAGCCGCCTGGGCGCCGCGGACCGCGCGATGCTCAGCGACTATCTCGAGACGGTGCGCGAGATCGAGCGGCGCGTCCAGAAGATGGAAGCCAGGGATCTGTCGGGCCTGGATCTGCCGGAGGCGCCCGCGGGCCCGCCGGCGGCGTTCGACGAGCACATCAACCTCATGTTCGACCTCGTCGCTCTGGCCTATCAAGCCAACCTCACCCGCGTCTTCTCGATGATGATGGCGGCGGAAGCCAGCAATCAGACCTACAACCACGTCGGCGTGTCCGACGCTTTCCACCCGCTCTCGCATCACAAGAACGACAGGACGCTGATGGATCGCCTGGCGCGGATCCAGACCTATCACAGCGAGGTCTTCGCGAAGTTCCTTGCCAAGCTGGCCGCGATGCCCGACGGCGACGGCTCGATGCTCGACCACGCGATCATTCTGTACGGCAGCAACATGTCGAACAGCAACGCGCATGACGAGTTCCCGCTGCCGACGGCAGTCGTGGGCGGCGGCAACGGAGCCATAAAGGGCAACCAGCACCTGGTGTATCCGGACCACACGCCGCTCGCCAACCTCATGTTGACCCTTGTGCGTCGGGCCGGCGTGCCGGTCGCCTCGGTCGGCGACAGCACGGGGGAGATCTCCGAGCTGTAGGAGCGCCGAGATGCGCCCGAAGACAGTGTTTGCGGCCTTGCTGACGCTGGTTGTCGTCCAGGCGGCCGCCTGGGGGCAGGCCTCCCTGGTGGATCGGGTCGAAATGCGCGACTCGGCCGCGGCGTTGGCCATGATCGACGAAGGCGTCGATGTGAACTCCGGCGGCCCGGACGGCACGAGGGCGCTGCATTGGGCCGTGCACCACGATCAGCTCGAGCTGGTCCGCCGTCTCCTCGAGGCGGGCGCCGACCCCTCGGTCGCCAACGACTACGGCGCGACGCCGATGTCGGAAGCCGCCGTCGTGGGCAATGTCGAGGTGATCCGGGCTCTGCTCGAGGCGGGGGCCGACGTGGACTCCCCGAACCCGGACGGCCAGACCGCCCTGATGGTCGTCGCGCGCACCGACAACGTCGAGGCGGCGAGCGTGCTGCTCGATCATGGGGCAGACCTGAACCGGGTCGAGCGGTGGCGCGGCCAGACCGCCCTGATCTGGGCTGCGGCTCAGGGCCAGGCGGAAATGGTCCGGGAACTCGCATCACGCGGGGCCGATGTGAACGCCCGGTCGAAGGTCAACGATTGGGAAAGGCAGGTGACCGGCGAGCCGCGCGCGATTCACCGGCCGGCGGGCGGCCTGACGGCGCTGCTCTATGCCGTCCGGGAGGGCTGCCTGGAGTGTGTCCGGATCCTCGTGGAAGCCGGCGCGGACCCTGAGATGACGGATCCGGAAGCGATCACGCCGCTGATCATGGCCGTCACGAACGGCCACTACGATACCGCCGCCTACCTGCTGTCGGTCGGCGTGGATCCGGACCGTTGGGACTGGTGGGGGCGGACGGCGCTGTGGTCCGCCGTCGACATGAACACGCTGCCGCACGGTGGGCGGCCCGACCAGCCCTCGCTCGATGAGACGACGAGCCTCGATATCATCGAGCGCCTGCTTGAAGCCGGCGCCTATCCGAATCCGCAACTGAAGCTGCTGCCCCCGTACCGGTCGGTGGGCGCGGACCGGGGCGCCGACAGCATCCTGACCATCGGGGCCACCCCGCTGTTGCGGGCGGCCAAGGCTCTCGACGCGCCGGCGATCCGGCTCCTCCTGGAGGCCGGCGCCCGCATCGACATTCCGAACTACCGCGGGGCGATCCCGATAGCGACCGCCGGTGGGCTCGCATCACGCGTGGGCGACACCCGGGGCTGGTTCGAGACTTCGGACGTGCAGCAGCGATCCATCGAGTCTCTCGAGCTGCTGATAGACGCCGGGGCCGATGTCGATGCGCCCGATGGGAGCAACCGCCAGACCGCGCTGCACGGCGCGGCTGCCTGGGGCTGGAACGAGGTCGTCCGTTTTCTCGTCGATCAGGGGGCCGACATCAACGCCCCCGACGACAGAGGCCGGACCCCGCTGGACGCGGCCCTGGGACGCACCGGACGTCGAGGCCCGGGAGAGGTCCGGCCGGAGACCGCCGCTCTCATCCGCGAACTGGGCGGCGTGGAGGGCGCCGCTCCCCCCGCCCTCGCCCCCGTTCCATGAAGTAGAGAGTCTCCTCAACCCGCTACCCGCGCGGAAAAGCCCTGGAGCGCTACGGACCGGTCTCGACGACGCCCCGTCCCTCCCGGACCGTCACGAACCGGTTCACGCCGAGTGTTGTCAACGCCTCGCTCCCGCCGCTGGGCCACCGGATCCGCACGGCATCGACTTGCCGCGCCGCCCCCAGCCCGAAGTGGATCCGCATGTCGTTGTGCGACAGATAGCTGCCGCCGCTCCGCACCTCGCGGACCTGCGTCGCGCCGCCGGCGTCGACTTCGACGCGGGCGCCGATCGCGTCCCGGTTGCTCTCGACGCCCTCCAGGCGGAACGCGATCCAGTTGTTGCCGTGACCGCCGTCGTTCCGGTACAGGTTGGGCGGGGCGTCGATGTTGACGGCGACGACGTCGATGTCGCCGTCGTTGTCGTAATCCCCGAAGGCCGCGCCGCGGGCCGGCTGGGGGGCTGCGAGATCGTCGCCCGGCTGCAGCGCCTGTTCTTCGAACCGGCCGCCGCCCAGGTTGCGGTAGACCTCCTTCCGTTGGGCGTACGTCTGACCGATGTCGGCGCCGTCCACTTCGGGATAGACGTGTCCGTTGGCGACGAAAACGTCGAGCCGGCCGTCGTTGTCCAGGTCGGCGAACCCGGTCCCCCATCCCAGGTAGCGGCGCGAGACGGCGCCCATTCCCGACAGCGGCGTGACGTCGCGGAACGACAGGTTGCCCTCGTTCCGGTACAGCGTGTTGGTGTCGCGGGCGAAGTTGGTCACGAAGATGTCGAAGTCGCCGTCGCCGTCATAGTCTCCGATCCCGACGCCCATTCCGGACTGCACGGCGCCTTCCTCGTTCATCGCGGTTCCGGAGATCAGGCCTGTCTCCAGGAAGGTCCCGTCCCGGTTGTTCCGGAACAGGAAGTTCGGCACGGCGTCGTTGGCGACGTAGATGTCCGGCCAGCCGTCGTTGTCGAAATCGCCGAAGACCGTCCCGAGGCCGTAGAGCAGCCCGTCTCCGACGCCGGCCTCGGCGGTGACGTCGGTGAACGTGCCGTCGCCGTTGTTCCGGTACAGTGTGTCCCGGGCGCCGGGCAGGTCCAGCGGTCCGCAGAAGACGGGAGCGCCCATGTACCGGCACCGCTCGATCTCGCCGCGCCGGGGGATGGTCTCGGGGTCGAACTCGACGTAGTTGGCCACGTAGAGGTCCACGTGTCCGTCGCGGTCGTAGTCTCCGAACGCGCAGTTCGTGCTCCAGCGGGGGTCGCCGACCCCGGCCGTGCCGGTGACGTCGGTGAACGCGCTGCCGGCGTCGTTCCGGTACAGGACGTTCGCACCGTAGGCCGTGAGGTAGACGTCCGTGCGGCCGTCGTTGTCGTAGTCGGCTGCGCAGACGCCGACGCCCCATCCGCGGGCGTCGATGCCCGCATCCGCGGTCACGTCCCGAAAACGCTCGCCGTCGTTCTCGTAGAGCGCGGCCATCGGATGACCGCCCCCGGAGTAGTCCTCCATCGTGGAGCCGTTGACGATCAGGAGGTCCACGTCGCCGTCCTCGTCGTGATCCAGGAACGCCGCGCCGTTGCCCAGGGATTGGACGATGTAGTCCTTGGGCACGCCGCCCGCGACGTTCTCCAGCGTCACGCCGAGCGTCTCGGCCACGTTCGCGAAAACCGGGAAGTCGGCCGCGGCGGGCCGGTCCTGTCCGCCCGTTGCGCTCGGGGACAGCCAGAGAGCGAGAAGGAGGGGGCCGATGCCGCGCATTCAGTCGACCGGTTCCCGACCCGTCTCGCGCCGGATCGCGTCGAACTGGCGGCGATACCGTGCGTTGCCGCCGTCCAGGACCGTCGCCCTCCTGGCCGCATCGAGCGCCGCGTCCAGCCGTCCGGCCTGCCGAAGCGCCTCGCCCAGGCTGAAGTATGCCGCCGCATTCAGCGGGTTCAGCAGGACGGCGCGCTCCAGCGCGGCGGCCGCGGCCTCGGTCTCGCCGTCGGCCAGTAGCACGCGGCCCAGTTCCTGGTGACCGGCGCTGTAGTTGGGCGCCAACGCGACCGCCTCTTCGAACAGTCCGCGGGCTTCGGCCAGGTTGCCGGCTTCGAACCGCAGGGCGCCCTCTTCCAGGGCCGCGTTGGACCGCGAGATCCGGGTCTCGAGCTGCCGGTACGCCTCCATCTGGTCCCGGGCTTCGTCGGCGCGGCCCGCGGCCATCAGGCTCTGGGCGAGAGCGTACCTGGACGTCTGGTCGGCCGAATTGATCTCGACGCCGCGGCGGAGCGTTTCGATGGCGGCGTCGGTATCGCCCGTCCGGGCGAGGGCCACGCCGAGACCCGCATGCGTCCCCTCCAGGTCCGGATCGAGCGCGGCGGCCGCGCGCAGGTGTTCCAGCGCGGCTTCCGATTCGTGCTGATCGAGGTAATACTGGCCCAGCGCCAGGCGGTTGCGCGCGTCTTCGGGCTCCCGCTCCACGGCTCGGCGATACGCCTCGAGCGCCGCGCCGCGTTCCAGCAACAGCACGTGAACGTCCCCCAGCTCCCGCCACGCGGCGGCTTCGTCGCCGTCCATTCCCAGATCCAGGGCGTTCCGCAGCGCGGATCGGGCGGCCACGCGGTCGTCGCCGCGGTGCAGGATGACGCCGAGTTGGTAGTGGAACTTCCCCTCTTCGGGCTGGGTCTCCAGCGCGCGTTCCATCAGGCGCCGCGCCGTGTCGAGCTGGCCGGCTTCCGTGTGGATCACCGACAGGTAGAAGTACGCGGTGGCGGCCGACGGGTCGGCCTCGACGATCCCCCTCAGGCCCTCGACGGCCTCGTAGACGCGTCCGGAGCCGAGATCGTCGAGGGCTCGGGCCAACAGCGCGTCCGCTCCGTCCGTCTGCGCGACGGCGGCCGGACTCGCCGCCGGATGGGCCAGCCCGATCGCGGCGAACAGAAGTGAGGCTCGCATCACGCGCCACTCATCCGCCGCCGCACTCCGCGTCCACCACGACCAGCGACGTCAGGTTCAATTCCGCGCGGCCGGGCTCGGCGTAGAGGAGGCCCCGCGCCTCCATCTTCCGGCCCGCGTGGCGGGTCGCCTCGTGCGCGGCGCGCACGCTGATCAACTCGATGGTCCCGGTTCCGAGCGGGTCGGTTCGCGCCCTCTCCAGCGCGCCGGGCGGTGAGGTTTCGTCCGGCGTCGCGGCCGGCGCGGACGCCATCGTCAACGCCCAGCGGTTTTCGGGGCGCGGAGTCAGGCATCCCACGACGCGCACGAGGGCGTAGTTCTGCGGTCCGACCGTGTCGACGCCCTCCGGGAGGATCCATACCGCGTCCAACGACGCCGGGTCCGGGCGGAGTTCCTCATCGCCCGCGGGATAGCCGTTGCGATCGAGGATGTAGGCCAGGACGTCCGCCTTGACCGCCTCGTCGAGGGTGCCCGGATTGCCTTGCGGCATCGTGTCCCGAATCCGGGCGAACAGGCCGCCGAGCGTCCCGTTCTCCCAGTTCGCCCGGAACGCGTCGCCCGCGATCGCCGGCCCGCGCTCCGAGCCGGTCAGCTCCAGGTTGTGACAGCGCGCGCACACGCGATCGAACTCGGATTGTCCCCGCGCCGCCTGTCCGGTCGTGAACACGCCGTCCCAGATCCGGGCGATGGAGTCGGGGTCCTGGGCGGCGGCCTGCGCGCCGGTGAAGAGGATGCCGGTCAGTATCGCGAATACGGGCGTTCTCGGAGGCATGTGCGCGGGTCTACTCGGCCGCCAGTTCTCGAAGCAGCGCGGCCGTGGTCTCGCGAACCTGTCCGCCCCCGCGGCCGCCGCCCGCCCCCAGCGCCATGTCCAGCGGCGTGCGCCCCCGGCGGTCCGGCCGGTCGAGCCGGGCGCCCCGCCCGGCGGCGTAGCGGATCACGTCGTCGGCGCCCCGCGCCGCCGCGGCGTGCACGATGGAGGCGCCGTCGGTGTTGAACGCGTCCACGTCCACGCCGTGCTCCACGAGCAGCTCGATCGCGGACAGGGACGTGGCGATCATCGCCGGCGTCGTGCGGTCCTTCAGGGTGACGGTGGGATCGGCGCCGAATTCCAGGAGCAGCCGAATCATCGCCACGTCGTTCCTTCGGGCCGCGCGCGCCAACGGCGTGGCGCCCTCGCCCAGCGATGTGTCTCCGACCAGGTTGTTGTGCCGGCCGATGATGGGTTTCGCCAGCGGCCGGTCGGGATCGGCCCCGTTCTCGAGGAGCACGCGCACCAGGCCGGCGGCGTCGAGCCGGGCCGTGTTCGGAAGGCTGGGGTTCGGCCGGGTCATCATGCCGGCCGGCGCCCGCATGTCGACGGCCGCGTACAACGCCGTCATCCCGCTCGAGTCCTGGACGTCGGGATCCGCGCCGAGCTCGACGAGCAGCGCGGCCATGTCGTAGTGGATGTTGATGACGGCCAACTGGAGCGCCGTCGATCCGTCGCCGTCCACGGCGTCCAGGTCCGCCCCCGCGGCCGCGAGCGCCCGGGCGGCGTCCTGGGCGTTCTGCCGCGCGGCGTACATCAACGCCGTCCAGCCGCCGCGCGGGAGCTGGAACACGGCCATCCCGTTGGTCTCGTACCTGTACTCGGGGAACTCCCACACCTTGGACTGCAGGTCCAAGCCGGCCCCGGCCGCCGCGAGAGACTCGATCGCCGCGGCGTTGTTTTCGGCGGCGGCCCACATCAACGCCGTCTGTTCCTGCCACGTTTCACGAGCGTCGGGATCGGCGCCGGCCGCCAGGAGCGCCCGTACCGCTTCGGGCCGGCCGGTGCGGGCGGCGATCATCAGAACCGTTTCGCCCTCGCGCGTAACGGTGTTCGGATCCGCTCCCGCTTCGAGAAGGCCTTCGATCAGGACGGCGTTGCCGTTCAGCGCGGCCAGCGACAGCGGCGTGACGCCGTAACGGTTGCGAGCGTCGGGATCGGCGCCCGCCTCGAGCAGCGCGAGCGCGCCGTCGACGTCGTCCTCGTAGGCGGCCCAGTGCAGAGGCGTCATGCCGTCCGGGTCCGCGCCCGCAACGTCGTTGGTTTGCGCGGGGCCCGTCAGGGCAAGCGCCCCGTGGGCGGCGCCCATGGCGCCGGCCGCCGCGAGGCCGGCGAAGAAAATGGCGAGCCCGCGCCCTCGAACGCTCGTGCGATGCATGGCTCGACCCGCTATATCTCGATCGCTCCCGTGCTCAACCCGAAACCGTCGAGCTCGCAATCGAACGCGTTCGCGAGCGACACCATCAGGTTCGAGAACGGCGTGTCCGGTTCCGCCTGGATGTGACGGTTGCCCCGGATTCCTCCGGCCTGGCCGCCGACCAGCAGCGTCGGAATGTCCAGGCGCGAGTGCGTATCGCTCTCGCTCATGCCGCTGCCGAACAGGATCAGGGAATGATCCAGCAGCGAGCCGTCCCCGTCCGGCGTCGAACGCAGCCGGTCGAGGAAGCGGCCGAACAGCTCCGTGTGGTACGTGTTCAGCGTGACCAGTCCGGCGATCTTGTCGGGATCGTTCCCGTGGTGGGACATCGCGTGATGCGGCTCCAGGACGCCGATCTCCGGATAGACCCGCTGGCTGGCGTCGCGCGAGGTCATGTAGGTGAACACGCGCGTCAGGTCCGCTTCCAGGGCCACGGCGAGCAGGTCGTACATCAGCATCGCGTGCTCTTCGAACGACTCCGGAATGCCGATGGGCGCGTCCGGCACCGTCACGCTGGCGGCGCCCTGTTGCTCGGTCCTTCGAATGCGCTGCTCGATCTCGTTGACGTTGTCCAGGTAGTCGCCCAGCCGTTGCCGGTCCCGGCTTCCGAGCCGCCCTTCCAGCTCGGCCACGTCGTCGCGGATCGAGTCCAGAATCGTGCGGTTCTCGCGCATGCGGCGCGTCCGCTGCTCGGCGGTTCCGGGACGCCCGAACATGCGCTCGAACAGCACGCGCGGGTTGATCTCCATCGGAAGCGGCGTGGTCGGCGTCTTCCAGGAGATCGTGTTCATGTACGCGCAACTGTAGGCCGTGTCGCAGCCGCCGATCCATCCGGTGAAGTCCTCGGTCGCCGCCTCCAGGGAGGGGAACGGCGTTTCCTGGCCGATCCGGTCCGCGATGACCTGGTCGATCGTCTTTCCGGCCCGCACGTTCTCGGCGATGGTCCGGAACGGAATCGACCCGCTCAGCCACGCGGCCACGCTCACGGCGTGACCGTCCAGGGGATTGGCCAGGTTGGACACGACGGTCATGGAGTGGCGAAACGCTTCCAGCGGCTGGAGGATGGTCGTGAACTCGAAATCCGGGCCCACCGTCGACGGCGTCCAGTATCCGGGCCGCTCTCCCAACGGCACGAACACGACGCCGAACCGTTTCAACGGGTTCGCGGCCGTCTGGGCCGTCGCCGTGAGCGCGGGCGTCATGGCTTCCAGGAACGGCAGCCCGGCCATCGCGCCCATTCCGCGCAGAACGGTCCGCCTCGATAGAGACTTCCGGGTGATGAACATGCCTGACAACCTCCTCTGCCGCCTCAGTTCGATGCTTGCCGGGCGCCGCCGTCGGACGGGATTCTCCGCTGGAACGGCGCGCTCCCGACGATTCCTTCGATCAGTGACGAGAAACGGTAGTCGTTATTCGCAGATTCTCTCACAATCGAGCGCACGACGGGCATGTCGTAGTACCCCAGTCCGCGCCCGAGCGCGTACACCATCAGCTTTTCGGTCAACGTGGACACGAATATCTCGGGATCGGCGAGCAACGCGTTCCGGAGCGCCACCACGCCGTCGACGCGCGTGCCGTCCATCAGTTGCCCCGACGCGTCGATCGGGCTTCCCAGCGCGGTCACCGAGCTGCCGTCGCGCGTGCGCCACGCGCCGACGGCGTCGAAGTTCTCCATCGCCAGCCCGATCGGATCCATGATCACGTGGCATCCCGCGCAGGCCGGGTTGGCGCGGTGCGCCTCCATGCGCTCCCGCATCGTCAGAACACGGTCCGTCCCGCCGCCGGCGTCTTCAAGGGGCGGAACCATCGGCGGAGGCGGCGGCGGGGGCGCCCCGAGCAGGTTTTCGAGAACCCACTTGCCGCGCACCACGGGCGACGTCCGGTCGGTGTGCGAGGTCACCATCAGGATGGCGCCCTTCCCCAGGAGGCCGCGCCGGGTCTCGTCGGCGAGCGTCACGCGCCGGAAGCGGCTGCCGTAGATATTGGGTACGCCGTAGTGCCGGGCCAGGCGTTCGTTCAGGAACGTATGGTCGGCGCGCATCAGGTCCAGGACGTTCCGGTCCTCGTCGACGATGCTCCGGAAGAACAGCGACGTCTCCCGCTCGAAGGCCCGCCTCAGGTTGTCGTCGAAATCGGGATAGGCCTCCGACAGCGGCTGCATGTTGCGGAGGTTCCGCAGATACAACCACTGCGCGGCGAAGTCGGTGGTCAAGGCCTCGGCCCGGGGATCGGCCAGCATGCGCCGCACCTGGGCCTCCAGCACGCCTGCTTCGCGCAGCCGGCCCGCCTCGGCCAGATCCAGCAGCGCGTCGTCCGGGATGCTGGACCACAGGAAGAACGACAGCCGGGACGCCAGCTCCAGGTCCGTGATCGGGTAAGCCGCGCCGGGCGCGGCGCCGGCGGGCTCGGTCTCGACGTGGAACACGAACTTCGGGCTGGCCAGGATTCTCTGGAGCGCCACCTGGACGCCCTGCTCGAACCCCCCGACGTTGCGTCCCTCGCGATAGAACGCGTCGAGCCGTTCCAGATCCCCGTCGGTCAACTGCCCCCGGTAGGCGCGGCGCGCCAGGTCGCGGACGATTGTCCGGGCGCAGGCGTCTTCGGCGTCACCCCGGTCCGGATGGCAGGTGAAGATCTTGCGGCGAGACGGCGTGTCTCCCGGGCCGGTCGGATCGAAGGGCCCGGTGATGCTGAACATTTCGAAGTGCGGGTGCCCGGAGGTGTCCCGCGTGTCGGTCGAGCTGCGGATGAACGGCTGCAGCCGCGTCGGGTTGGCCGCCGCCGTGCGTTCCAGGAACGCGGCGGTGATCACGCGCGGGCCGGCCTTCAGCGACAACCGGACGCGCCCCCGGGCGTCGATCTCGTCGCCGAGGCGCGTCATGTTGACCAGGTTGGCCGCGAAGTCCTCCTCGCCGCCCATGTCGAACACGTGGACGCGTTCACCGTCCACCGCGTACTCGATCCGGTGGGGATACTCCAACCCGCGCATCACGCCGAGGTTGGTCCGGAACATGCGGACGGCGAGGATGTACTCGCCGTCCAACGGCAGCGTGACGTCCGCCCGGATGCCGCCCACTGTGCCGATCGGCATGCCCTCCAAGTGGATGTCCTGGGACGCATCCTGTCGAATTCGGAACGTTTCGCTTCCCGGCGCGGTGTCCATGTCCCCCACGGCCAGCGCGCTGACCCTTCCGGCAGCGTCCATGTAGCGTTCGAGCAGGACCGGTGACACGCCCAGCACGTCCCCGATATTGTCGAAGCCGTACGCCGCGTCGTCGGGCGGCAACAGGACGGACGGATCCACGTCGAGCGCCAGCAGGTCGCGGATGGCGTGGGCGTACTCGGTCCGGTTCAGGCGCGCCAGGAGTGGCCGGCCGGGGTTCGGTTCCGCCTCCCATGCCCGATCCAATTCCGTTTCGAGCCAGCCGATGAGCCGGCTGCGTTCCGAATCGTCGGGTCTGGGGGCGCCCCGGGGCGGCATCATGCCCACGCGCAGCTTGCGGACCGCCTTCTCCCAGGTTTCGGCGTCGTCGCCGACGCGCGCGAGGTCCATCGCGTCGAGCGCCAGTCCCGCGGTCCGGCTCTGCTGGTTGTGGCAGGTGACGCAGTACCGGTCGATGACGGCGCGGGATTCCGCGATGGGGTTGGACTGGGAGGCCGTCGCGGATGGCGCCGCCGCCAACACGAATACGACCGTCCATCCGAATCGAGTGTTCACAGAGCTACAGTCTCGCGCGATCGGCGCGGCATTCCCAATAAAAAACGTCGAGCCCCGGTGGGGGCTCGACGTTCCGTGCTTGCAGACTGAGGGGTCACGGAACCCGCCGGGTGGAGGTCCCGGCGGGTTCCAGCCGACCGCTAGAAGTCCAGTCGGATCTGGGCCGAGATTTCCCGGTTCCCGGTCTTGTTCCGGATCTCTCCGAAGACCCCGGAGTTGATGTTCAGGTTGGGGTTGGCCGGCGTGGGATGGTTGAAGATGTTCTGCGCGTCCATCCGTACGCTGACGCTCCGCGCCTCGCCGATCTGGATCGACTTCTCGATGTTCAGGTCCACTTCCCAGCTTCCCGGACCCGTGATCGTGTTCAGGCCGAGCGTCCCCAACTCGCCGGGCCGAGGATGTTGCAGCATGATGTTTCCCGAGGGGTCGGCCAGGGCGTTGATCGTGCATCGGCTCTTGATGACGTCCGGCAACGATGCGCACTGCGGGTCGTCGACCGGCTGGTACCGCTGCGGGAAGAAGTTGCCGAACTGGTCGTTGGGACCCCAGACGACTCCGCCATCGCGCGGGAAGCCGCCGACGAAGTCCGGTGTCCCGGTCCCGTAGAGCGTCTGGCCCGCGCCGACGGTCAGCGGGGCGCCGGATGTCAGGTTGATGATCGTGCCGAGCTGCCAACCCTCGATCAGGCGGGCGAGCCAGCCGGGTGCGTTCGAGCCGATCAGCCGCCCCGGGCCGAACGGCAGCCGGAACGTTCCGAAGCTGCGGAACGCGTGCGTCCGGTCGTTCGCCTGCCGCGTGTAGTCCAGGTGGCGCGCCATCGGGTCGCGGAACCCGTCGCCGCCGAGTGCGAAGATTCCCAGGTTCCGGCTCCAGGTGTAGGTCGCCTGGTAGTTGATCCCGTGCGTTTCCCGCAGCGTGGCCTGGACCTGCAGCGAATGGTAGATGGAGCTGTTGACGTTTTCCGCCAGGTGCACGTTGTTGAACTGCGGATTCGCCGTGATGAAGTTCTCGGGGAACTGCCCGCTGGAACGGAGCAGTCCGCCCCGGACGATGCCCGGTCCGGTCTGGATGGTTCCGGTGTTCGTGCGGTTGAGCCAATCCGCCACGTCGACGAAGTCGCCGTTGGCGACGTCGGTCCGCGTCGACGCATGCCGCCGCAGGGCCTCGGATCCGGTCACGTCGACACCGACGACACCGATGCCGCGGCCCATGTTGAGTCCGCCCATCATCCGGTCGAAGATTTCGGCGTCGCCGCCGGCGCGGGTGATGTTCAGCGCCTGGAGCAGCCCGTTGCCCCGGATGTCCTCGGCGTTCAGGTTGTAGGTTTCGTGCATCTTCATGCCGCGCGTGCCGACGTACTTGACGTCTAGCGTCAGGTTCGAACTCAGCGCGTGCGTCACGCCCAGCGTGAACGTCTGCACGTACGGCGTCTCGTAGTCCGGGTGGTGGACCCGGAGCGTCTGCGAGCGCTCGGTGATGGGAATGGCCCGGAACGGCTCGGCGCCGCCGATGTCGATGGGCACCACGATGTCCGAGAAGTTCCGGAACGAGCCGTCACCCTCGTCGTCCGGCTGGTAGACGAAGCCGGGCAGGCCGCCGATGTCGACGTCGATCCAGGAGAAGCTGTCGCCCGGCAACTGGTAGGTGATCTGGTAGCCTCCGCGGACCGTCGTCCGGTCGCCGCCCAGGAAGTCGGGCGACCACGCGAAACCGATGGCGGGCGCCCAGTTGTTGTGGTCGCCGTTCCAGATGCCCTGTCCGGAATTCTCCGTACCCTCGCCGATCAGAACGACCCGGGTGTCCGGCCCCCGCCGCTGTGTGCCGCCGCTCATCCAGCCGTCGAACCCGCCGGAATAACCCCAGGCGGTCTGTGTGCCGCCCTCCAGCCCGGGCGTGAAGTTGGCGCCCGAAGCGGAATACAGAACGGGGACCTGGATCAGGTCGTAGCGGACGCCGAGGTTCAGCGTGAAGTTCGGCGTGACCTGCCAGTCGTCCTTGACGAAGAAGTTGAACTCGTTCATGTGCCAGTCCTTCAACCTCGCGTTGGTCCCCGGGGGGTTGTCGGGATGGGCCCATGTGTCGCGGAAGTCGAGGAACCGGGTGTCGGTCGGTTCGCGGATCTCGAACTTCTGCGCGATGTAGTCCAGGGATCCGGAAAGCGACAGCAGGACATTCTCGGCCAGCGTCTGGTTCGCCGGAAGCAGCCCCGGGATCTGGTCGATGCCCTGGACCGGCACGTCGCCGGCGCCGCCGTAGGCATGGGGAATCACTTCGCCGGCGGACCATCCCAGCGAACTCTGGAAACGGCGCTCGGCGCCGAACTTGAACGAGTGGTTTCCGGTGGTCCAGCTCATCGTGTTCGCGTAGGTGTTCAACGGGCTCTTGTTGCCGATATTGCCGCAGAGTCCCTGGCAATTGATCATGTTCTGCGAGAACAACGTGGGGTGCATCAGGACCGGCGTGCCGTTGATCTGCGGCATGTAGTCGAACGCCGCTTGCGCGATCTCGGGATCCGAATGGAGGTACGGGGGCAGCCATTCCAGCGTCGTCACGCGGCGTCCGAACTTGGCCTCGTTCAGGAGGTTGGGCGTGAGCGTCGACGTGAAGCTGAGCGTGTAGACCGTCGGCTTGGTGCCGCCGTCGCCGTCGAACCCGTTGGGCCAAGGCGAGACCTGGTTGTTCGTGGTCCGGCGGCGCTCCACGATCCAGCTTCCGGTCAGCCGGTGGAACGGATTGAAGTCGTGGTCGATCTTGATGTTGAACTGCCGCCGGTTGAAGCGGAGCGGATCTCCGCCCCGGCCCAGCGAGCCGGGCGTCGTCCGGCGGGTCCACCGGTGGACGGCCGTGTTCAGGCCGTCCCCGCCGTTGAAAGCGTTCGGCCGCGGCATGTCGCCGATCAGCCGCGCCATGAAGCCGGTCGGGTCCATCCCCGTGCGGTTCGGATCGCCCGTGTTCAGGGCGTCGCCGAACACGCTGAAGCTTTGCATCGGACCGGTCGCGCCGGGTATCTGCGTCCAGTCCAGCGGGTTGCCGGCCGCGTCGACGACCGGCGCCCTCAACGTGACTCCGGAGCCGCTCCTGGCCTGCTCGGCGTTGCCGTTGTTCACGCCCGGGAAAAAGCGGAAGATGCCCTGCCGGGCCGTATCCGTCAAGACGACCGTGTCGACCGTCTGCTTGGTCAGCGCGCGCTGCCCGTCGAACAGGAAGTAGAAGAAGGTCTTGTTCCGGAAGATCGGGCCGCCGATGCTGGCCGTGTACTGGTTCCGGTTGAACCAGTCCTTGTCCCGCCCCAGCCGGTTGTTGGACCACGAATTGGCGTTGAGCGCCGAGTTCAGGACGTTCCAGACGGCCGAGCCGTGGAACTCGTTCGTTCCGGACCTCGTCCGCACCTGCAACTGTGAGGAGCCGGGCGTTTCGACGTCGACGGCGGCGACCACGACCCGGACTTCGGCGACCATGTCGGGGTTGATGAACGTGGCCGACTGGAGCCCGAGCTCGTGCCGGCCGTTGTTGACGGTCATACCGTCGATCTGGATGTTGATCGCGCGGGAGCCCTGGGCCGGGATGCCGGCGATCGTCGTGTGTTCGTTGGTTCCGGCCTCGTTGCCGCGGGCGATGACGCCTCCGACCGTGCGCGCCGCGATCGCGCTCACGTTGCGTCCCACCAGCGGGAGGTCCAGCACTTCCTCGGCCGGGAGCGTGTCGGCCACGGATTGCACCAACGTCGTCAGCACTTCGTCGGCCGCGACCGTGACTTCGACCTCGGTGGCGAGCGCACCGACCTGGAGCTCGAAGTTGCGCAGGATCTGCTGGCTCGACCCCAGGTTCAGGCTGTAGGACTGAGCCTGGAAACCGGGCAGCTCCGCGGTGACTTCATAGGGTCCGGGGCGGAGGCTGGGGAACCGGTACGTGCCGGTCTCGTTCGATACCGCGGTTGCCGCGATGCCCGTATCGGTGTTGGTGGCGGTAATCTCGACGCCGGGAATCAACGCGCCCGTCGCGTCGGTCACCGTGCCGCTCAACGCGGCGTTGATTACCTGCGCCGACAGCACGGCCGGCGTGGCCAGGAGCAGAAGAGTCAGAGTCAAAGGGAGGGTCTTCCTGCACCGTTTCATGAAAACTCCTTACGCCCGGCCGGTCGGGCTTCGCGACGTGATAGGCCGCGCCCGCCCTCGTACCGTGGCTCGTCTTCGCAGTCCGCGAGGCACGGACAGACCGCAGCCTGCCGTGCGTGAGCCTCCACAAGGCATGGAAACTTGTGAGAAATGATTCGACCGCCGTGACTGTTTGTCAAAGTATTTGCAACCGGTCGAATTCGCGTTCGTTTCGATCGGCCGCGACGGCCAAAAAACGCGTGAGATGGTGCGGATTTGCGTTTATCGTTTTGGAGTTCGGGACTCGCCGGGCCAAGGCCGGCCGCCAGTCCTTGAAGGAGTTCGACATGAGCGAAGTCACCCTACGTGTAAACGGCGCATCCCGCACCGTGGACATCGAGCCGTCCACGCCCCTGCTCTACATCCTGCGCAACGACCTGGGCCTGGAGGGGCCGCGCTTCGGCTGCGGCCTCGGACAGTGCGGCGCCTGCACGGTCTTGATCGACGGCCGCGCCGTCCGGTCGTGCATGACGCCGGCCGAGAACGCCACGGGCGAGATCACGACGCTGGAAGGACTGGCGCGGGACGGGGAGCTGGACCCGGTCCAGCAGGCATGGATCGACTTGCAGGTTCCCCAGTGCGGTTTCTGCCAGAACGGCCAGATCATGACGGCCCGGGCGCTCCTGGACCGCAACCCGAATCCGACGGACGCCGAGATTCGGCAGGGAATGAACGGCGCGTTGTGCCGCTGCATGACCTACTACCGGATCCAGGCCGCCGTTCGGCGGGCCGCGGAGACGACGCGCGCGGAAGCGCGGGCGGCCGACGCGGAGGTGCGGGCATGAACCCTCCGAACGACCTCGCGTCCCGGATCGAGGCGGCGATCGCCGGCTCCGGGCTGTCCCGCCGGAAGTTCCTGAAGAGTTCCGGCTTCCTGTTCGTCAGCATCGGCGCCGGCTCCATCGTCGGCCGTCCCGGAACCGCCGCGGCCCAGGACGCGGGTCCATATCCGGACCCCGACTTCCGCGAGCTGGATTCGTGGATCGTCATCCACGAGGACAACACCGCGACGTTCTACGTCGGCAAGACCGACGGCGGTCAGGGCACGGGCACCGCGTTCCGCCAGATGATGTGCGACGAGCTGGACCTGCGGTTCGACCAGAGCGAGTTGGTCATGGGCAGCACCGACGTGACCGTCGACCAGGGCGGCTCGGGCGGTTCCGACGCCATCCAGACTGACGGCTGGCCCATGCGCCGCGTCGCGGCCGAGGCGCGCCGCGTCCTCGTGGACATGGCCGCGGAACGTTTCGGCGTGACGGCGGCCGATCTGAGCGTGTCCGAGGGCGTCGTGACCGTTGCCGGCGACGCGTCCCGGCGCGTTACCTATGGCGAGCTCGTCGGGGGCGGGCGCTTCAACGTCGCCCTGACCGGCAACAGCATCAACCAGACGACGGGGCAGGCCGAGGTGAAGGCCGTCCAGGAACTGCGGATCGTCGGCGAGTCCTATCCCCGGTACGACATCCCGCCCAAGGTGGACGGGACGCTCCGGTGGGCCACCGGCGTGCAGGTTCCCGGCATGCTCCACGCGCGGAACGTCCGTCCGCCGCTGGCCGGCGCGCGCCTGGCGGGGATCGACGAGTCCTCGGTCGACGGCATGCCTGGATTCGTCCGCGTCCTCAGCCGCGGCAACTACGTGGCCGTGGTCTGCGAACGCGAAGAGCAGGCGATTGCGGCGGCCCGGGCTCTTCAGGTCGAATGGGAGCGCCCCGAGACCGCCCCGTTCCCCTCGTCCGAGGACCTGTTCGCCTACATGCGCGACGCCACGCCGACATCCACGGCCCGCTCCGGCCAGCCTTCGGTCGTCGGCGACATCGACAGCGCGCTCGACGGCGCCGCGAGGGTCGTCAGCGGGAGCTACGAGATCGGGTTCCAGGGCCACACCGCGATCGGGCCGGCCCACGCGACGGCCGACCCGTCCGACGGGCAGATGACGATCTATTCGAACGACATGAAGTCCTACGGCCTGCGGAACGGCGTCGCCGAGTTCCTCGGCATGCCGCGCGAGCGCGTCCGCGTCGTCTACATGGAGGGGCCCCAGGTCTACGGGCGCACGGCGGCGGACGACGCCGGTTTCGAGGCGGCCTGGTTGGCTCAGGAACTGGGCCGCCCGGTTCGCGTCCAGTGGATGCGGGACGAGGAGACGGCGTGGGACACCAAGGGCCCGGCCTTCACGTTCGACCTGCGGGGCGGCCTGGACGCGGACGGCAACCTCGTGGCGCTGGAGTACCGGGCGCGGACGGCCGATTACGGCCACATCGGCTACAACGAGCCCGACACGGTCCTGATCGCGCAGTTGATGGGGATTCGGCGCGATCCGCCGGCGCCGGGCGGCGCGGCGCCGCCCGCGGAGTTGTACGCGATTCCGAACCGCCGGCGCGAGACCGAGGTCGTCCGGATGCCGCTGGCCTTCGAAACGCCGCTGCGTCTGGGCAACCTGCGCGACCCGAACGGGCCTCAAACGACGTTCGCCGGCGAGTCGTTCATCGACGAGATGGCGTCGGCCGCGGGCGCGGATCCCGTGGAGTTCCGGCTGCGCATGCTTCGGGGAAGCGACGAGGATGACGCCCGGTACATGCGCGCGCGCTCGATCGCCGTCGTGGAGGCCGCCGCCGAGGCCTACGGGTGGGACGCGCGTCCCTCGCCGCGGCCCATCGGGGACGGCGAGATCCTGACCGGGCGCGGCGTCGCCTATTGCGTGCGCAACGCCACGGTGGTCGCCGAGATCGCCGAGGTCGAGGTGAACCGCGAGACGGGACACGTGTGGGTCAAGCGGTTCGTGTGCGCGCACGACTGCGGGCTGGTCATCAATCCCGACGGGTTGCGCAACACGCTCGAGGGCAACGTGCTCCACGGGTTGAGCCGCGCGCTGCTCGAGGAAGTGCAGTTCGACACGGAGAAGGTCACCAGCGTGGACTGGATCACGCATCCCACGCTCCGTCATTCCGACGCGCCCGAACGGGTGGACGTGGTCTTCGTCAACGGGGACCCGAACCCGGACCGCCCCGATCTGCCCCACTACGGCGCCGGCGAGGCCGCGCTCAAGCCCGCGATTGCCGCTGTGGCCAACGCCATCCACGACGCCACCGGCGTGCGGATGCGGCGCGCGCCGTTCCGGGACGCCCGTGTCCTGGCCGCGTTGAGGGCGGCCGGCGTATAGGCGGCCGCCCTCGGGCATTCGGCCGCGTGACCGTTCCGTCGTAGAATAGTTGGGCCCTTTCCGTTCCGCGGAATCCCGTTCCGCAGGACTCCACCCATGCCTCGACGCGGCCGGGCCGTGTTCCCCGGACGTCCGCACCACATCGTCCAGCGCGGGCGCCGGAAGCGCGACGTCTTCAACGACGACGACGATCGCCGAGATTTCATCGACCGGATGGCTGCGGCGTCGAAAGCCGCCGGCCTGCACGTGTGGGCGTACGCGCTGATGCGCAACCACGTGCACTTGGTCGCCCTGCCCGACGACGCCCTGTCGATCGCCCGGGCGATGGGCCCGTGCCTCGCCGGCTACTCCGGCGCCTTCGACGCCCGGCACGGGCCGTCCGGGCCGCTGTGGCACCCGCGGTTCTACGCGTCTCCCGTCAGGACGCGCTACCTCTGGGATGTCGTCCGCTACGTCGAGCGCAATCCCGTTCGCGCCGGCATGGTCGGGCGCGCGGAGGACTATCGGTGGTCGAGCGCCGGCTTCCACTGCGGGCGGCGCGCCCGTGATCCCTTGATCTCGCCGTCGACACCGCTTCAGGGAGCGCTCGCCGACTGGTCGGCGTGGCTGCGGGAGCCCGACGTCGACGGCCGGTTGGCCAACCTCCGCCGGAAGCGGATCCGGCAGGATGACGCCGCCGTCGAGAACGTCGGTGCGTTCGACCATGCACTGGACCGGCGCATCTTCCGGGGGCGCGGAACCACCGGCGGACGGGATGGGCCGTGACCGTTTCGGCGCGTCCGAATTATCCTTGAAAATCGTTATGTGATTTATGGATTTTCAAGGAAAATTACTGTGCATGTTGATCGACCGGCCCCAGTTTACCTCCAGGATACAGTCGGCGTTTCGCGTTCATCCGGCGGTCGCATTGACCGGTCCGCGTCAGTGCGGCAAGACCAACTTTTGCAAGTATGGCGACGCCACTCTCTCTCATTCCGGTTCGATCCGAAGCACGGCCCCGTCGTCCTCGTCGGTCACCAGGTAGACGCGGCCGTCGGGTCCCTGCTCGACGTTGCGGATCCGCTGGCGCAGTTCCATCAGCAACGCCTCCCGCCGGATCTCTTCCCAGTTCTCGTTGAATACGATCCGGTGAAGCTGCCCCGTTCCGGGGATGCGCCCGAACTGGAGACCCCCGACCAGCAGGTTGCCTTGCCATTCCGGGAACGCGTCCCCGGTGTAGAAGGTCATGCCCGAGGCCGCGATCGACGGCACCCAGACGACCACGGGCCCCACCATGCCCTCGGCGAACGTGCGCTCGGAGACGCGTGGCCCGGCGTACTCCCGTCCGAAGCTCACGACCGGCCATCCGTAGTTGGCGCCGGGCTCGAGGACGTTGACCTCGTCGCCTCCCTGGGGGCCGTTCTCGTTCTCCCACACGGCGCCGGTCTCGGGATGGAGGGCGAGTCCCAGCATGTTGCGATGGCCGTAGGTAAAGATCTCCGGGAGATGGCCCGCCTGTCCGATGAACGGGTTGTCCGGCCCTGGCTCGCCGTCGCCCGTCAGCCGGAGGATCTTGCCCTGGTGGTTGTCCGTCCGCTGCGCGATGTCGTCGTTGGCGCCGCCGACGCCCATGTAGAGCATCCCGTCGGGTCCGAACAGGATCGGCGCTCCGGCCGGCGGTCCGCCCACGCCGGTCCGCGCCTCGAAGATCTCCTCCACGTCCACGAGCGTGGTTCCCTGGAGCCGTCCCCGGGCGAGCGCCGCCGTGTGGTCGTCGTCCGGAAGCTCCTTGGTATAGGTCCAGTAGATGCGGTCGTTCTCCGCGAACCCGGGATCGAGCGCCACCTCGAGCAGGCCGCCCCCGCCGCCGGTGTAGACGTCCGTCAGGCCGGCGATCGGTTCCGGATCGAGGACGCCGTCCCGCAGAATCCGCAGCCGTCCCGGACGTTCGGTCACCAGCATGGCGCCGTCGGGCAGGAACGCCAGACTCCACGGGTTTTCCAACTCGCGCGTCACGACGACCACGCGAACGCGTCCGGCCTCGGCGGTATCGAACACGTAGGTGTCCTCATCCAGCGGCAACGGCGGCAATCCGGCGTTGGGCCCCTGGGCGAGAGCCGGGGTCAGGGACACGATTGGCAAGAGGATGGTCGTAACGATCCGAAGCATGGAGCCTCCCGTAGCAGCCCGCGCTTGAAAACGGACTCCGATTCTACATAATGTGCCGGAGATCCAACCCAAACGGAGAGTCTTACATGAGCCTGCTCGATGCCAAACAATGGACCGGAAAGATTTTCGTCAACGACTGGGTCGCCGGGAGCGGCGGCGAGTACACGGTGCGCGAGCCCGCGACCGGCGGGGACCTGGGCGCGCTGGGGACGGCCACGCCCGACGACGTCCGCCGCGCGGCCGCCCGCGCCGCCGAAGCGCAGGTCGAATGGGCGAGCACGCCGTACGACCAACGCGCGGCCATCCTGATGAAGGCCGCCCGGCTGTTCACCGAGCACGCCGGCGAGATATCGGACTGGATCGTCCGGGAGGCGGGCTCGACGCCGCCCAAGGCGGGGTTCGAGACCCACATGGCCGAAGGCCTGTCGAACGCGGCCGCGGCGCTGACGCTCCACCCCTACGGCGAGCTGATCCGGTCGTCCTCGCCGGACCGCATGAGCCTGACGCGCCGGTTGCCCGTGGGCGTCGTCGGCGTGATCGCGCCGTTCAACGTGCCCCTGGTGTTGGCGATCCGCTACGTCGCGCCCGCGCTCGCTCTGGGCAACGCCGTGCTGCTCAAGCCCGATCCCCGGACGTCCGTGTCGGGCGGAGTGGCCGTGGCGCGCGTCTTCGAGGAGGCCGGGCTGCCGCCGGGAGTCCTCGCCGTGCTTCCGGGGGGCGTCGACGTGGGCCAGGCCATCATCAGCGACCCCGCCGTGGGCGCCCTCGTCTTCACCGGCTCCACCCGCGCCGGGCGCGCCGTCGCGAAGCTGGCCGCCGAGCACCTGAAGCGTGTCCACCTGGAGCTGGGCGGCAACTCCGCGTTCGTCGTGCTGGACGACGCGGACCTGGAACGGGCCATACCGGCCGGGTCCTTCGGCTCGTTCTTCCACCAGGGGCAGGTGTGCATGTCGGCCAGCCGTCACCTGGTGCATTCCGGCATCGCCGCCGACTACACGGCGAAGATGGTGGAGCACGCCGACCGGCTGACGGTGGGCAACCCGGCCACGGAGCAGGTGGCGCTGGGCCCCGTCATCGACGACGGGCAGCGCGACCGGATTCACGGGCTGGTCACGGCGAGCGTGGACGGCGGCGCCCGGCTGGCCGCGGGCGGGACCTACGACCGGCTGTTCTACCGGCCGACGGTCCTGGCCGAAGTGCCGACGACGGCGCCCGCCTACATGGAGGAGATCTTCGGGCCGGTGGCCCCGATCACGACGTTCGACACGCTGGAGGAAGCCGCCCAACTGGCCGCGGACACGTCCTACGGGCTGTCGCTCAGCATCGTCACGCGCGACGTCATGAAGGGGATGGCGCTGGCGGAGCGGATCCCCAGCGGCGTCGTCCACATCAACGACCAGACGATCGCCGACGAGCCGACCGTGCCCTTCGGCGGCGTGAAGGACTCCGGCGCCGGATCGCACCTGGGCGGTTTCGGGGCCAACCTGGAGGCGTTCACCGAGCTCCAGTGGGTGACGATGCAGACCGAGATTCCGCCGTATCCGTTCTAGGGTCGCGCCGCGCGAACCGATCATGAGTATCGCTCTCGCGATCGTCGAAATCGCCATGATCATTGTCGGCGTGGCGGCGGGTTCCAAGTTTGCGGACTGGCTGGAAGTCGAAACGGGATTCGAACGCATCGTGCTCATCGCAACCGGAGTCTCCGCGTTCTCGGTCATGGGATTGCTGGCGATGTTCCTTCTGGACATGTTCACCACGTGAGGATCCGGACCCGTTGTCAAGCGCATGACTTCCATTGCCGCTCCGGACTTCCCGGAAACAACGCGGAAACCGCGACCAGCCGCGCGGCGAACCGCATGCCGGCGGTGGTCCACGCCTCGTTCATTCGACGAGGCGCGTTGCAGGCTCGAATCCCGATGCAAACGGTCGGATATTCCGTGCTCGGGACCTGAGGTAGCGGGATGAAAACACGCATGTTCACGAAGCGGTCGACGGCCGGGGCCATCGCCGCAGCCTGGATCGTCGGGGCCGGATTCGAAAGGCTCCTCGGGATGCCCGTGGGACTTGCCGCAACCAACGGGCTCGCCGCCGGGATTCTGGCGTGGGCCGCGTTCTTCCAGTTGCGAAACTGGAGCTTCCTGGTGCAACTGTGGACGCCGAAGTCGGGCGCGCACCGGGCTGTCGTGCTGTATGCCGCGCTCCTCGTACTCGTCACGTTCACGTTCCTGAGCGGGCGCCTCCAGTCGGAGCGCGCGGTCGAGATCGGGTTCCAGTCATTGTTCCTGCTCGTCGGCTTCACCGCGTTCCAGTTGGGGTCCATCGGCTCGATACTTCTCCTGACCGACGACCGGGAACCCGCGACGTGGGGATCTCGAGCGGCGAAGGCGCCGCTACTGACGGCGGTGTCGACGATCGTCGCCGTTACGGCCGGCCTGTTCGTCATGGCGTTGCAGGGATTCGGGGTGGGGGCGGCCTGGGGATTGGCCGCGATGAACGGGCTCGCCGCCGGTACGATCGTGGCCGCCTTCGCTTTCCAGATTCGCACGGGGCAAATGGGCGGGATCAGGCTGGGCACGCCGATGCTCCGACCGTGGGCTGGGGTCAGCGGCGCCGGACAGTTGCTGATCATGTGGGCGGCGTTCCAACTCTATGCCGGACCCGAATTCCGAGTCGACCTCGGCATCATGTTCTCGTTGCTGATGACCGGTTACGCCGCGACGGTCTTGGGAATGCACGCCGGGACACTCGGGCATGTCGAGGCAATCGAGGGCGCGGGCGATCCGGTTCGCCACGTTAGCGCGTCGACGTAGGCTCTGGGTCCACGGATCCCGGAGCGCATGACCGGCGCTCGCGCCCGGCGTCCCAAGGCTGGTCACGATATGGCGCCTTCTATGATCCTCAACGGGCCGGCGGGAATCGGATCGTCATGTTCGCGATTCGATCCACGGCGTTGGAATACCATTCCGGAGCCGACGAAATGAACACATCCGCATTGACCGATCGATCGGTAGTCACTGTCCGATCGGGCTTGGCTGCCTTCGTTGCCGGAACGGCGGTGTTCTTGACGTTCGGCATCCTCCTCGGCACGGATCATGGACTTGCGTTATCGAACGCTTTTCTGACGGTCGTCATCGTGTTGACGGTCTCCTTCGACTTGAGAAACAAGCTATTCATCGGCCGCTATTTCGAACCCGAACCCCTGCTGGCGAAATCGTCGGACAGATACTGGCGCAACGTGCCGATCCTGATTCTGTTGATGGTCGTGATCCCGACCTGGTTTGCGCTGGAGAGGGCATTGGAGCGCTACGCTGTCGATGTTTCGGGTGTCGGCTTTCTCTTCTTGGCGACCGCCGGGTTCGGCTTCTGCCTTGGAGGCATCATTTCGAAGCTGGACCGTTAGCCGGCATTTCTCACCGAGTGTTCGGAACAGGGGCCGGGAGCCGGGATTCGACTGAAAACGGCCTCGGTCGGTTTCAGAGTGACCGAACGTCGGGCACGCCGGCCATCTTCCGGTCCAGGCGGAGCGGGCATCGACCTCCGGTCATGCCCGAGGAGAGGATCGACCGGATCTTCGGCGATTGGCGGCGAGGGCGTCGTCCCGTGAACGTGGCCGTAACGGGAAGATTCCTTGGACGCATCGATCGGAAGCCGTACCATACTTGCCGAGGCTCACATGATCCGTTACGCGCTTCCGATCGCGATGGCTGCGTCGTGCGTTGCGCTTGTCCCCATCGAGGGGCCGGCCGCGGCACGCGCCCACCACGCCTTCGCCGCCGAGTTCGACCGGGACCGGCCCGTCGAGGTGACCGGCACGGTGACCCGCGTGGAGTGGACCAATCCCCATGCCCGGTTCTACGTCGACGTGGAAAACCAGGACGGCGAGATCGTCAACTGGGACTTCGAGTTGACGACGCCGAACATCCTGTTCCGGCAGGGTTGGTCCCGGAACTCCCTCCAGGAAGGGGACAGGGTCACGGTCCGGGGTTTCCGGGCGCGGAACGCGCCGTACGTGGCGAACGCCGGCGAGGTGATGCTGGCCGACGGGCGGACCGTATTCTCCGGTAGCGGGCCGGACTGATCGCCGCCTCTCAGCGGTAGACGGTCAGGTTCCGGTAGGCGGCCTCGATGTTCTTCTCGCGCAGCCGCTCGTACTGCGCCCAGTCCGCGTAGGCCTCGAGCATCAACTCGGACTTCATCTCCTCCAGGCTGAGCCCCGCCCGCATGGCTCGGGAGACTTCCGCGGCCAGGTACTCGAAGTACTCGCGCGTCTCGACGACGTCCTGCTTGGTGTAGTACTGCCCGTGCGCCGGGGCCAGGATCTCGAAGTCCAGCGCTTCGACGGCGCGGTACGAATCGATCCACTCCGACATGGCGTGACCGTCGAACGGGCCGCACGCGCTGGGCAGCGAGCGCATCGACTCGGTCACGAGCGCGTCGGCCAGGAAGTCGGCGGCGAAGACCACGCCGTCGTCCGGGAAGTAGAGGACCGTCATGTCGTCGCCGTGGTTGCGGCCGGGATGGATCAGCTCGACCCGCTGACCGCCCAGGGTCAGCCGCATGCGGTCGGCGTAGACGATGTCCGGCGGATGGACTTCGGAGAAGTACTCGGCCGGCGTCATGCGACCGTCGCCGTCGGCGTCCTTTCGCTCGGAGAAACGTCCGCCGCAGACGCCGGGCGACGCGTCGGCCGGGATGCGGAACTCCTCGGGCTCGAACGTGCCGTTCTCGTTCCGGTCGATCATGTCGCCCGGCATGTGCGGGTAGCGGCCGTCCATGTTTACCAGCATCGTCTCGTGGCCGATGAACGTGGCGGTGTCGGCGAACACGGCGCCGCCCTCGACATGGTCCCAGTGACTGTGGCTGTAGACCACGTAGCGGACCGGGACGCCGGGAAACCGCTCCTCGAGCTGGGCCTTCAGCGCGGTTGCGAACGGCGTGTTCAGCGTGTCGCCGATGAGGATGCCGTCTTCGGTGGCCAGGATGATGTTGTGCCAGCGTCCGTTCGAGCCCCGGTAGAGGTCGCCGGTGATGTGCGTGATGGTCGGCGCGCCGAATTGGGCGTGGGCCATCGGAACAGTCGACACGGCAACAAGAGCGCACGCGACGAGGGCCCAACGCCGTCGCGCGGGTTCGCGAAGCCGCGTCATGACGCCCCGGCGCCCGCGGGACGCGGATCCGACCGGTATCGGGTGCGGGCGACCTCCACGTAGGGCACCGGCGACACGACGGCCCGGATCTCGGTCTGGACGTGGCGCTCGACGGTGGGTTTGGACGAGCCGCCGTCCTCCTCGCCCCATACGAACGTGACCTCCGTCCCGGGCTCGGCGTACTCCGGATCGAGGATCGCCAGCGTCAGCATGCGGCCCTCGTTGGCGCTGTACCCGCACCAGGTGGAGATGCCGATCGTCCGCCCGTCCTTCGTGACCTTGTCGTAGGGGAGCGTGGCGTAGACGGCCGAGGGAAAGTCGAAGTACTTGGCGCGGCCGTCGGCCTGGAACATCGTTCCCAGCGCGCGCGTCACGTCCTCGTTGTCGAGCGCGAGCGTGACTTCCTTCCGGTGCGGCCCCGCCGCCCGGGCCTCCAGCGCCTCGCGCCCGATGAAGTCGTGGTCGAACCGGAGGATGCGCCCGTAGTCCAGGTCCCACGGCGTCAGGTAGTAGTCGCGGATGTCGTCGGAATAGAAGCTGCCCCCCAGCGACGCGATCGCCTCGTAGCCGTTTCCCGGCAGCCATTTCCGGTACGGCTCCATCGCATCGCCCGAGTAGATCGCCGGCAGGGGCGAAGGAATCCACCCGGATTCCAGCGTGTTCGAGGAATACGCCCGGGCGCCCACAAGGCGCAGGCCGAATTCCTCGCCCGCTTCCACCAGCGCCGCCTTCACCGCGTCGCCCTCGCCCCAGGGCCCGAACAGCTCGAAACCGGCCTGTCCCGCCATCCCGTGCCGCAGGCCGCGGACCCGCCGGCCCGCGATCGTGAAGTCGACCATGTTGAAGAAACGGACCTCGGGCACGGGTTGGCCCGTCACCTTCTCCAGCAGCTTCAGGGCGTTGGGGCCCTGCACCTGGTAGCGATACGCCTTCCGGGTGACCGGCCCCCCGCCGAGGCGGGCCGCGGCCCGCTCGTCCACTTCCGTGGCCGCGTCGTAGCCCCCGGTCTCGCAGTGATACCGCACCCAGTTGTGGACCGAGGGGCGGCCGACCAGGTTGAACAGGTTCTCCTCCAGGTAGAACAGGACGACGTCGCCGATGACGTAGCCGTCGTGGTTGCAGGCCACGAACTGCTTGGCCTTGTTGGGCGCGAAGTTCTTGAAGGAGTTGATCCCCAATCCTTCCAGCAGGCGGAACGCGTCGGGCCCGGACACGTACATGTCGGTCATGTGGTAGCTCTGGTTGAACAGCACGCAGCTCTGCTGCCAGGCGCGCTGCTCGTCGCGCCAGTTCGTGTACTCGGGCGGGACGACCGGGTAGACGTAGGGGCCGGTTTGCGAGTGGCGGAGCAGGGCGGTGGGGCCGCCCGCCGCCCGGATACGATCCTCCAGACTGTGTGTCATGACCTCTCTTGTCCTGTGATCAGTGTCGTGTAACGGAAAAGTCGCCGATGCTCGCACCGTGCGTCCAGGTTCCGGTCAGGGAACGGTTCGGCAGCCCAAGGTTGTCGAGTCGCCCGCGGCGGCAACGGCCGGCGCCGGCAGTGAGTGCTTCATGACGTGCGAACCGACACGGTGTCCATCAAGGCGAAGCGCCTATTCTACACCGCTCGCGCGGCCGCGTCAGGACGGCACCTCCATCAACCCGATCATCGGTCCGACGGTCATCAGGATGGCCGTCATGACGATCACCCAGACGATGCTCACGATGGCGCCCGGCTTGAACATGTCGAACATGCTGTAGTAGCCCTTGCTGAACGTCAGCAGCGGCACCGGGTCCAGCGGAATCAGCATGGCGCAGGACGCCGTGAAGATGACGGGCAGGGCGTAGAGGGCCGGGTTCACGCCGGCCTCGACGGCCAGGAGCATGATCGGCGGGATCATGATCGCGTTGATCACCGGCGAAACCGGCAGCATCAGGTGAATCACCACCGTGAACAGGCTGATCAACGCCAGGATCAGGACGATCGGGAAATCGCTCATGCCTCCGAGCGAGATATCCACCAGCCACTGCGCCAATCCGCTCGAAGACGACGCCGCGCCCAAGGTGGCGACGGCGCCGGCCATCATCAGGATTTCCCAACTCGTCGCGGCCTGGGCCTCCTTCCAGGTGAACAGCTTGATGCCGGGCAGGAACATCAGCGCGGCGCCGAAGACGCCCACGGTGACCACGTCGAAATAGCGGAAAAACAGCGTGTCCGGGAACGACCCGGCGATCCAGCAGACCAGCATCAGGCTCTGGATGACCAGGACTTTCTTCTCGGCGGAGGTCAGGGGTCCGAGATCGGCCAGTTCCTTCCGGATGTCGTCGATGTTGCCGATGTCGGCGATCTCGGGCTTGAACGCGCGCGAGATGACGAACGCGGTCGTGGGCAGCAGGATCAGCACCATCGGGATGCCGATCGCCATCCACTGCAGGAAGGTGATCTCGGGCCCGCCGTTGTCCTGGATGATCTGCAGGCCCAGGACGTTGATCGAGCTGCCGGCGATCGTCCCGACGCCGCCGACGAGCGCGCCCAGCGGAATGGCCAGCATGAGGCCGCGGGCGAACTGCGACTTGCCGGGCTCGAGCTTGAGACGGTCGAATATGCCCAGCGCCACGGCCATGAAGATGGCGCAGGTCGGAACGTCGGAGACGATCAGCGAGACCATGCCCGTGCCGACGGTGAAGACCAGGATCACGCGCCGGGAGTCGGTCCCGGCCCGGCTGATCAACGCCAGCGCGAACCGGTGAGCCAGCCCGGTCTTCACCCAGGCCAGCGCCACGATGAACATGATCAGCACGAAGAAGAACACCAGGCCGATGAAGTTCTCGAAGGCCGTGTCCAGGTCGTTCAGGCCCAGGATGGGCTGGAGCACGAGCGCCAGCAGGGCGCCGATCGTGATCGGAATGGCCTCGGTCGACCACAGGATCAGGATCAGGACGAACAGCGCCGCCGTCCTCTGTCCCGGAACCCCCAGCCCCTCGGGCGTCGGCAGGTACAGGACGACGGCCGACGCCGCGACCGCGACGAACAGGCTGACGATCTCCTTCCGTGAGGTGGGCAGGCTCGCTGAGGTCATGGACGCTCCTTGGTCGCGGGGTTCCAGTCGCGAGGGGTTCCGGTCGCCGATCGTGTCGCCGGGCACTCTACCACGGTTGACGATGGCGAGACGCCGTTTTCTGGGCGACGCCGGTTCCGTCCGAACGGGTCCTTGACAGCGTTAGAATGGCGCCAATGATGCCATATTCATGGCATCATATTCTCCATGAAAACCAGGATCGATGCCGCCGGCCGAATCGTCGTTCCAAAACCGCTAAGGGAGTCGTTGGGCCTCGAACCGGGCCAGACGCTCGATATCCACGCCAGCGACACGGGTTTCGAGATCGAGATCGTTCCGACGGCGATGCGCCTGGAGAAACGGGGGAAAGGCGTCGTCGCGATACCGGAGACGGAATTGCCTCCGCTGCGGGCGGAGCAGGTCCGGGACACTCTGGATCGGATCCGAAGGTGAGAACCGCCGACACCAGCGCCGTGGTTGCGGCTTTTGCATCCTGGCACGATCACCATGAAGCGGCGCGCCGCGCCCTGGACAGCGAATCGAGGTTGATCGCCCACTGCGCGCTGGAATCGTACTCGGTGCTGACACGGTTGCCGCCGCCGCATCGTGCGCCGGGGACCGTCGTGCGCCGGTTTCTGGAAACCCGTTTTCCGCAACCGTTTCTGCAACTGAGTGAACGAGCGTATCGAGCCTTCGTATTCGGGTTGCCCGATCACGAGGTGAAGGGCGGCGCCGCATACGATGCGCTGGTCGCCGCGACGGCCGCCGGCGCCGGGTTCGAACTGGTGACATGCGACCGGCGGGCGCTGCCGGTTTACGAGCGATACCGGGTCAGGACGCGCTTTCTCGAGTAGCACGGGTCCGTTCGGAAGCGCTTCGATGCGCGCTCTCGCCGGGCGACCGTGCGTCGTCCGCGCACGCGGCGGCAACCCGGACGTCAGAACCCTCCGATCACCGCCATGATTTCGCACTGGACCTCGTAGTCCAGCGGAAGATCGTCGTAGACGAACGTGTGCCGCGCGGGCCTTGAGGATGGGTCGGGAAACATGGCCAGCCACTCGGCGTTCAGCGCCTTCTTGTCCCGGCCGCTCTTCATCCAGACCGTCAGCTTGATGATGTCGTCGGTCGTGCCGCCGGCGGCTTCCATGACGCGCCGGACGTTCCGGAACATCAGGGCCACCTGCGTGTCGAAGTCCGCGCCCGTTCCGCCCGTGGCGGGGTCGCGTCCGGGGATGCCGCCACTGACGAGGAACGGGCCCATCATCGTGGCCAAGGGTATCGGGTTCGCGTGCTCGAGTCCGGGGATCTCGATGTTGCGGCGCTTGTTCATGCGGTTCCGACCGGGCTCGGCGTGCGCGGCAGTGTACAACAGATCGCGCGGCTCACGCGGGATCCGGCGGTCGCGTCCGGGACCCGCACGGCAAGAACACTTTCGCGGATTTCCGGGGCGGTTCAGAATAGGGGCCGATGATGTCAATCTGGATTGCGAAGTTTCTCGGACCGGTCATGCTGGCTGTCAGCATCCCGATGATGGTGACGCCCGCGACCCTACAACAGACGACTCGACGCTTCCTGGCCGATCGGCCTCTGCTTCTCGTGGCCGGCATCCTGGCCATGACGGCCGGGCTATCGATCGTGAACACCCACAACGTCTGGGTAAGGGACTGGACCGTGATCGTCACGCTGTTCGGTTGGGCCATGGTTCTGGGCGGGGCGTTCCGGATCATTGCGCCGGACGTTGCGGAGAGGGCCGGCACCGCGATGATGGGCCCACCGACCCTGATGAGAGCCTTCGGCGTGGGTTGGGCCGTTCTCGGCGCGTATCTGACGTCCAAGGGTTACGGCTAGAAGGCCGAAGTCACGTCCCGCCCGCTCGGCCCAGCTTCTGCCTGGAGAACGGCGTGATGGCCACGTCGACCACGGCCGGGCGGCCGGCGCGCACCGACGCCATGGCCTGATCCAGCGTTTCGCACAGGCGGCCGCGCTCGGTCACGGTGAACCCGTCGACGTCGCCCGACGCGCGCGCCATGTCGGCCAGCCGGGCGCCGGCGGTCATCGTCGTGAAGAACGCGTCCCGCCGTTGGGCGGCGCCCTCGGGATGGACGCCCAGCGTCGAGTGCTTGGGCGCGCTCCATCCGCCGTTGTTGTAGATGACGGTCAGGAACGGCGTCCGGTACGTGCTGGCCACCCAGTAGGCGCTCGTCGGGACCGCGAACTGGTAGCAGCCGTCCCCGATCAGGGCGATGACCTCCGAGTCGGGGCTGGCCAGCTTCGCCCCGATGGCGGCGTTGACGCCCCATCCCAGGCCCGTGCCTCCGCTGTTGAAGTAGCTGCCGGGTCGTGACAACTTCAGGATCGGGGGGATCAGCTCGGTCGCCGTGGGCGATTCGAACACGACGCGCGTTTTGTCGGTGACGAGCCGGCCGACGGCCGCCGTGAGTTCCTCGGGCGTGATCGGTCCCTCACTCGGTGCCGACGGCATGGCGGCTTCGAGTCCGCGTTTCGCCTCATCGATCCACGCTGACCGCTCATCGCGCCCTTCCACGTCCGGGCCGACGGCGTCCACGAGTTGCTCCAGCGCCTGGCGTGAGTCGGCCTGCCACGCGCGTTCCACCGGGTAGTGCCAGAACCCCATTCCGGGCTTTACCGGATCGACGTCGATGTGAAAGACGCGCGCGTCCGCGCGGGGACTGACCTTCGACTTCAGCCACGGCACGTCCACGTCGATCAGCAGGATCAGGTCGGCGTCCGCGATCAGGTCGTTGCGACGGTAGCTCACGTGGTGCGGGTGGTTTCCCGGAAAATTCATGTAGACGGGGCTCACCTCGCCGACGCCGATGCCCACGCGCTCGGACAGAGCCACCAGCCGCTCGACGGCCGCGGGTTGGCGTCCCAGGTAGCTGGTGACCACGATCGGACGGCGCGATGCGGCCAGCGCGGACGCCAGTTCCTGCGCGGCCCCGACCGAAAGGCCGGCGATCTCGGGCGCCGGCCAGTCTTCGGGCCGCTCACCGCTCGGGGGGACGCGTCCTTCCCAGACCTCGCGGGCCCCGGACAGGTAGACCGGTCCCTCGGGCGCGGCCGTCGCGAGCTGGAACGCCCGCAGGACGACGCCGTCGATGGACTCGGGCGCGCGCACCTCGTAGGTCCAGCGCGTGTACTGGTCGACGATCGCGCCCTGGCGGGGCGCGTCCTGGAGGTCGTGGATGAACTCGTTCCGTCCGCCCGTGACCCCTGCGTTCTCGGTGACGGGAGACAGCCCGGCGATCACGATGGCCGGGACCCGTCCCCGCGCGGCGTTGTGGATGCTGCCGCCCAGGTTCTGCGTGCCCACGTCCACGTGGACCAGTACGAGTTGCGGCCGGCGCGTGATCATCGCGTATCCGTGCGCCGCGCTCAGCGTGGTCATCTCGTGGGGGCACGTGACGACGCGCGGCCCGCGGCCCCCTTCGGCTTCCAGCTTGGCGAACGCCTCGATGAACGCCGGGTGGTCGCTGCCGAGATTGGTGAAGATGTAGTCGGCGCCGAGCGCGGAGGACAGGGTCAGCAGGCGCTCGGCGCATGTCGGTGGCTGCGGCATGACGGGGATTCCAGGTTCTGGGCGGCGAATCGCCTCGGAAGGATACCCGATTTCGCGGCGCGCGGCGCGCGGCGCGCTACAATAAAGGCGCGCGAGGGTCCGCGTGATGTCGAGGGTTCACACTACGGTGCTGGTTCTGATCGCCGGCCTGCTCGGCGCGTCCCCGGCGTGTTCGCAGGGCTCGTTCGAGCAACAGCGGGCCGCGATGGTCGAGGCGATCGAGCAAGACGTTGGCGCGACGCGCTCCTACACGGGCCGCGAGCGCTTGGCCGACGCCGTCATGGAAGCCATGGCGCGGGTCCCGCGACACGAGTTCGTCCCCGACGCGGTCCTGCCCTACGCCTACGAGAACCGGCCGCTCCCGATCGGCGAGGGGCAGACGATTTCCCAGCCCTACATCGTGGCGCTGATGACCGACCTTGCCGAGGTCGGCCCGGAATCCGCCGTTCTGGAAATCGGCACCGGGTCCGGGTACCAGGCGGCCGTGCTGGCCGAAGTCGCCGGAAGCGTCCACACGATCGAGATCGTCGAGCCTCTTGGGCGCAGTGCCGCCGCGACGCTCGAACGGCTCGGGTACGACAACGTGACCGTGCGCGTCGGCGACGGTTACGCGGGGTGGCCCGAATTCGCCCCGTTCGATGCGATTCTGGTCACGGCGGCGCCCGAACGGATTCCCCAGCCGCTGATCGATCAACTGGCCGTCGGCGGCCGATTGGTCGCGCCGGTCGGAGCGCAGAATCGCGCGCAGTCCCTTCAGGTTCTCGAAAAGACGAACGACGGATCTGTCCGTGTCACCGACGTGTTGCCGGTGGTCTTCGTGCCGTTCACGCGCGCGAATTGATTCGCCGGGCCGTCGGCGGCGCGTGCGCCGTCCGCCATGCGCGGGATGATCGTATAGGACGCCCGGCGTTCTGTCGCGGCGCTACAGGGGAAACCGTTGCTCGAACGCCGGCGTCGCGAGAAACGCGACGTCGTCCGATCCGTCGACCGGGATGATGTAGCAAACGGCGAATCCGCGGGCCGCGGCCCAGTCGAGCCCGGTTTCGGGTCCCATCACGTAAAGAGCCGTGGAGAGCACATCGGCCGTGAACGCGTTCGGATGCCAGACCGTCACCGAGGCGTCGCCGACGACTGGAGCGCCGGTGCGCGGGTCCAGGATATGGCCGACCCGTTCGCCGCCGTCCAACTGCAGCGTACGGCCGTATGCGCCGCTGGTGGCCAACGATCCCTCGTTCAGTTGCAGTTCCATGACCGGCTTGTCGCGGTCCACCGGATGGGCCAACGCAACGGGCCAGCCGACCGTCGAGGGCGCGTCCGAGACCGCCATCTGCCCGCCGAAGTCGATGAACCAAGCGCCGCCGACGTCTTCCTCCACGGCGCGGACGCGATCGAGGGCTTCGCCCTTGCCGAAGGCCCCGGCGTCGAGCGTGACGTGGGCGCGTCGTGTGAGCGTGCAACTGTCGCGGTGGAATCCCACGAGGGGCCATCCCGCGAGCGCGCGCGCTGCGGTCATGGCGTCCGCGTCCGGTTGTCGTCCCCGGCCGCGCAGGTCCCAGGCCTCGATCAGGCTGCCGATGGCCGGATCGAACGCGCCGGATGTGTCACGGCGCCAACTCTCGAGCCGGCCGAGCATTTCGCATATCGCCGGTGTCAACTGCAGCGGCTGACCGGGCGCCTGGCGGTTTATGGCGCTCAGTGCACTCTCGCCGCGCCAGGTGCTGAGTTCTGCCTCCCCGGCCTCGATGGTGCGAACCATCCGTTCGAGGCGCGCCAGCGCGGTTTCCCGGTTCGGCGCCTCGGCCACGAACGTCGCCGTTGTGCCCATCAGGATCACCGTGCGCTGAAGACGGACCGTCGGCGCGGAATGTTGGCACGCGCCCGTCCCGACGCAGAGCAGCACGGCGGCCAGCGCCGACTTCATGGCGTCAGCCGAGCAGTGTCCGGGAGGGCGGGGCGCCCGCGGGCCGTGCGGCCCTTGAATCGCCAGCCGATCAGGAGATGAACGCCGTAACTCAGGGCGAACAGCGTGCCGGCGGCGATGTGCAACCAAGTAAAGAAGGCGATGAGCGTGGGAGTCGTGGCGACCTGGATGCAATAGCCGGACATGGCCATTACCGAGAAACCGATGATCGATGTCCATCCGCTGCGGCGGTTGACGGGATTGTCCGAACGCAGCTTCCGAAGCGAGTGTGCACGGAACAGGATTCCGAAAACGGCGATGAACGCCGGCGCCGCCACGATGTGGATGGAAAGCATGGCGGGTTGCCACGGATGGTTGATGATCGCGAAGGGGTCGTCGGTGGCGAGGACGTATTCCATGTACAGGTACACGAAGCCGGTGATGCTGACGACCGCGTGGAGCGCGTTGAACGCCCATCGCTCCCACCACATCATGGGAGCGCCCCCTGTCCGGATGCGTCCTCCTGCAACACCCGATCCATGGCCAGGACCCGGCGCACGGCGGCATTCACGGCCAACGTGGTCAGCGTCGCGCCGGCGATCGGGCGGATCAGCCGCCGCACCTCGAGATCGTCGCCGAGGGATTGTTCGTAGTACTGGCGACGCCATGTCTCGGACGGCAGATAGTCCGGCGGCTCCAGGAAAGCGGTGACGTCGATCCGGCGCACCCGGCCGTCGGCCTCGAGAGACACGAGCAGACTCTCGCGCTTGGTCCGCACGACGTGCGTGTCCACGTACGCCCGGCCGACCACCGTCCCGTTCCGGCGGGCGACGTAGCGGGCGTAGATTCTCGAGACCCCGTCGGTGCGTGAAAGGGCCTCGATCCGTTCGACCTGCCCGTCTGTCAGGAAGACCCGTTCCGAAGCGGTTGTCGCGCCGGGGTACACGGCCGCCAACGCTTCCTCACGTGACACCAGCCCCGACTGGGCCGTTGCCGCGCCCGGGGCCCAGGCCAGCCACAGCGCGCAGGCGAGGAGCGTGCCCCATCTCGCTGATCGTTGCATGTTCGGTCGGCGCCGCATGACGAACTAGAACGTGTACCCCACGTTGACGTTGAACTGGTTGACGCCGCTGTCGGCGCTGTTGTCGACCCACATGTGGTCGAACTTGACCACGATGTTCGGGATCGGTTTCAGCTCGACGCCGAACGTCGTGAAGGTATTGTTGGTCGACGGGTCGCGCGTGAACCCGGCTGCGAGAGCCGCTTGCGTGTCGACCTTTTCGTATCGGAGGTAGGGCGTCAGCCCGACGCCGGCGGCCGCCGGCACCTGCGACAGAACGTCGTATCCGAGTTGGATGTAGCCGCCGCGCATCGTCTTGGCGATGCCCTTCGAACCGGTCAGTCCGAGCGCGCGGTTCAGCGCTGCGGTGTCGTCGAGGTCGGCCTGAGCATAGAGCGCCCTTACGTCGAAGCCTCGCAACTGCGCCTGGCCGTGGAGGTCGAAGACGCGGGTGCGAACGCCGTGGTCGACGCCGTCGACCTCGATGTCGCCCTGTCCCGAGTTCCCGATGTAGACGCCGCCGCCGAAGAAAACGCCGGGCGTGGGCGTGATGTCGACGCGTCCGGTGAACGCCATGTCGTCGGCCTTGGCGCGGACGCCCTTCTGGCGCCCTCCCCGGAGACCGGTGGCCGAGAAGGCCGAGCCGTCGAAGCCGTTGACGACATAGGCGCGGTACGTCAGGATGTCGCCGGCCGTTCCGTAGACGCCGGCGCCGTTTTCGCGCCACGTGGCCGGAATGATGCTCCGCTCGGTGACCGGACGCTCGGCGCCGAGGAACACGGTCGGTTCGTGGAACTCGTTGATCAGTCCCATGGGAATCAACAGCATGCCGGCGCGGACGCCGAAGTTGTCGCGCGCAAGCCAGTCGACGTAGGCGAACTCGACGAAGATTTCTTTTCCGTGCTCGATTTCGATTTCGGAATTGAAGATGAACCGGTCGTTGAACCGGTAACCGGCGTACACGATGGCGCGCAGGTAGTCGAGCCGCGACGTTGCGTCGGACGCGAAGTTCTCATAGAGCATTTCGCCGTATCCGGCGATCGACACGCCCCGTTCGACGCCGTAGGCGGACGCGGCCGACGGCGACAGTCCGAGCGCCCGTGCTTCAGCGGCGTCCAACGCGTCGACAGGGGTTTCGCCGCTCCGCAGACGTTCGACTTCGTCCGCGAGCACTTCGATCCGGCGTTCCAGTTCCTCGATGTCCACCTGCGTCGTCGTTCCAGCCACGGTCTCCGATTCCTCGTTCGGTTCGGCCGGATTCGACGGGTTGTCACCCAGCGTGGCCACGGTGGGGGGGCTCGGATCTTGCGACGCCGTCGCCGGACGGGCGGCGCCCGTCAACATGACGATCGCGACGGCGCAGTAACTGGTGAACAAACGCAACACCGATTCCTCCACGGCAGTCTCACTCTAGTCGAAATTGAAAATCATTGTCAATTTCGAAATAGGAACTATAGGGCGCTGTCTCCCCACGGGTCAAGCCGGAAACGGAAATTGTCGGCGGGGGCGAGGGCTGCCCGAGGCATGCGTCATGGCAAGGTCGTTCGAAGTCGCAATGGGAACGGGGCGCCGCGGTGCGCCGCCGCCCACGGTCCGGCCCGACGCCGCCGCGGCAATGGCCGACGCCGGGTTGCATGGACAGGCGGCCGACGGCGACGGTCGCTCATGTGATGCGGGTGGTTCCCGGGAAAGCTGATGCAGACGGGACTCACTTCGCACAGGCCAACGCAGCGCATGTCTCTCCCCTTCAACCACGTGACCCGGGAGTTCGAAGCCTCGAAGTTCGAACGTGACGGCATCGTAGAGCGCGACGTCCGTTCGGTTGTCTGTGACTGACGGTCCGAAAGAAGAGCGGCGTTCGCGTCGAATCGACTCACGGCCCGCCCGGGCCGATGGCCGGCCCCCGCAGGCGGCCGCCGCTGGTGTTGTTCTCCTGGCAGATGTACTCCATCAGTTCCTCGCCGGGCATGAGGCGGGCCTGGCTGGTAACCGTGAAGGGCTTCTCGTATGCGACGGGATCGTCGATCGTGATGTCCCACTGGAGCGTGTCGAGGCCGGTTCTCGTGAAGCGTTCGACGGTGTGGAGCTCGACCGAATGCGGGTGGCCCTGGAAGGAGAACCAGAACAGGTCGTTGTAGCCGATGGTGTCGACCACGAGCGTGTCTCCTTCCCAACGACCGATGGAATGGCCGTACCAGGTGGGGTCGGGATCCTCGGGATGCTCGCGCCCGTCCATGAAGATCTGGCGATAACTGTGAATGTTGCCTTCGAACAGGATGAAGACGTGCGTCTCGGGCCCGTGCGTCGGGGTCTGCACGATCCGCCAGGGGTAGGGCGACATGCGCGGCACGCCCGACGGCAGGCAGTACAGGTTCGGGTCCTCGTTGGCGGCGTCTCCCTCGGGGTCCTGCCGGTAGTCGAAGATCGCCTGCGCCCACGGCGTCATGATCATCTCTTCGCCGGGGGCCAGGCGGCCGATGCCGCCGCCCCCCGTCCAGACGCCGGAAAGGTCGGGCCGGCCGTCGGGAAGGCGCGGCGCGTCCGCCTCCACCGCCTGCGGCGAGGCGGAGAGCGGGAGCAGGCAGATCGCGAGGGCGGCGGCGATGGCCGCGCTGCGCGACATCCGACGATTCTTCGAGTCGGTGCTCATGGCGATCGAACTACTCGGGCTCGCCGACGAACAACCGGCGCCCGTCGGCCAACCGGACGTTGCCGCGGGCGTTGCCGCGCGTCGACCCGTCGCGGGCCATGTAGGCTTCGACGACGACTTCGTCGCCCACGCGCAGGGCCTGCCGGGTCCAGCCGTTGCGCCGGAGCGTGTTGGCGCTCTGCAGTTCCAGGTCCCAGTTCGTCACCGCGCCGTCGGGGTTCTCGACGTCGACGTAGAAGCGCACGTGCGGGTTCGTCCATTCGACGCGCGTCACGACGCCGCGCAACTCCCTGGCGTCGTTGCCGTCGTACTCGGCGGACCAGGCGTGATGCGCGGGGGCGGGCCGCGCCGCGCCGAACGCGGCGCCCGCGAGAAGGAGCGCCCACAGCCACGGCGCCCGGCCATCGCGCCGAGGTCCTATTCCGGAAGCGCGCATTCGAAGTTGGCCGCCAGGTTCGTGTCGCCCGCGCCCCGATAGACCGCCACCCACGGGTGCGGGCAGATCGGGCGCGTCATCGTGACCTCGCCGTCGGCCACGGCGCTGGCCGTCAGACGGTCCGGCGCGGTTCCTTCTTCGACCCACGCCGTGATCGCGGACATGAAGTCGGTCCGGTCCGGACCGACGCCGCCGCGGCAATGGCCGACCCCGGGCTGCATGAACAGGCGGGCGAACTCCGCGGTGTTCGCGTAACCGTCGCCTTCGGTCCGGTCCATGAAGTCGACGATCCGCTCGTAGTAGTCCACCGTGTGGCGGGGCATGACTCCGGGATCGTTCCAGCCGTGGTAGATGATCAGCTTTCCGCCCGCGTCCCGGAAATCGCGAAGGTCCGCGTCGACGGCGTTGAGGACGCCGTAGAGCTTCGCATCCACGGTCTCGACGTCCCGGTCGAAGTCGAACGCGCGCCAGTCCCACTCCAGGTCTTCGTAGGTCATGCCGCCGATCACCGCGTCGTCGATGAAGAACGGCGTCTCCCCGTTCATGATCAGCGACCAGCCCGGGTTGTTCGGCTGCGGGCCTTCGCCGCCCGGCTCCAGGCCCGGATAGATCGGCGCGCCCGTTCGCGGGTTGACAGCGCCCTGGTAGATCATCCGCGCCGCGTCCACCTGCGGCGCGGTCAGGCACGATCCGCTCTCGCCCGAACCGCATTGGAGGGTTCCCGGGTCGAACGTGCACATGCGCGGGTCCCGGAGGATGCCGTCCTCGACGCCGTCGAGCAGATCGCACTGCGCGACGGATCCCTCCATCAGCAACGCGAAGTCGTCTCGCGACAGCACGGCTCCCGGCGTCTTCAGCGTCGCGTGCGCCGTCCAGAGCTGTCCGATGTGAAGCTGGGTAAAGCGGTTGACCGGCGCCCCGGAGACGATGCCGTCGTAGTCGCCGGGATAGCGCTGGGCTTCCATCAGCCCCTGGCGGCCGCCGGTGGAGCATCCGTTGAAGTAGGAGTACGCCGGTCCCTGCCCGTAATGCGCGTCGATGATGGCCTTGGCCTTGACCGTCATTTCATGGATGGCCCGGTAACCGTAGTCGACGAGGCGCTGGGGGTCGGCGAGCCAGCTCGAGTCCGACGACTGGTGCCCCGTGTCGGTCGACGCCGAGGCGAAGCCGTCGGCCAGGGCTCCGGCCATGGCCCCGTAACTGATGTTGCCGGCCAGTCCGCCGCCGCCGACGGCCTGGAAGCGCCCGTTCCATTCCTCGGGCATCCAGACTTCGAAGCGGATCGCGGGGCTGACGATGCCGGCCACGCGGCACATCGCCGGCACGGCCAGCGCCGCGCCGTTCGGTTGCTCGAAGCTGCCGGACGTCACGCGTTCGGTCTCCGTGATCACGGTTTCGGGCAGCGCCAGCAACGCCAGCGCTTCACAGTCGATTGCCGCCAGCGCCTGGGGTCCGCAGACGAGCGCGGACACGGCCGCCAACGCCGCGAACGGCATGCGGGATCCTGGTTTCATGGTTATTCTCCCGTTCGTCGATTCAGCGCGCACGTTCGGAATGCGCCGGTTCCGATGCGTCCGTCACCGAGTGGCGGCCACGGCCTCGGTATTCGAGGTGAATCCCTCTTCCAGCCATTCCTGCCACCGTTCGATGTTGGCCGCGTTCCCGTTGCAACCGCCGTCGCTCGGGTTGACGAACGTTCCGTCCCCCAGCCGGGCCCATCCCAGGTGCCCGCCCGGACGTCCGTCGACCATCGGACAGTACATGAACGTCACCGTGTCGCCGGGCTCGAACGTCGCGCCCGTGATGCCGCGGCCGATGAGCGAAACCGGCGCCGAGCCCTCGAAGCTCCACAACGTCTCGGCGCCGGCGTCGTCGGCGACGTTGATGTAGAGCCACGAATGCGGGTTGTTGAACGCCCACCGCACCACGGTGCCGGTCTGGACCAACTCGACGTCGCGGTCGAACTGCGTGAAGGAATGGTGGGCGTTGCCCGCGGCCCCGGCCAGGAGCCCGATCCCGAGCGCGGCCAGCGTCCAGCCGAATGTTCTCTTCATCGATGCACTCCTCTTAATCGTCCCCGAGCGTCGTGTTGTAGATCGGGTCGCGCGACTGCCCGGGAAGCTCGGGAAACAGCGTGAAGCCGCGGGGGTCGACGTATCCCTCGTCGCCCGGGAGCCTGTAGTCGGTCCCGCCTTCTGCGTCCATGTACGCGTTGTTGGACAGCTCGCATTCCCAGTGGATGACCCGGTAGCCGGCGTCCTCGAGCCCCGTGGCCCTGCGGTAGGCGTAGACGGCGTGGACCGGCTTCACGAACGCGTACGAGTCGTAGAAGGTCACCTGGACCTCGAGCCGCTCCGTGCCGTCGGGGTAGCTGTGCAGCTCCCACACCTCCACCGATTCGAACTGGTTGCTCGTCATCGGCGCCCAGCGCGTGAAGTCGACGGGCAGAAGGTCGACGGTGTGCGTGACGAGCCGGTCGCCGTCCCAGAACCCGATGGTGTCCCCGTACCAGGAATGCGTGCCCGTGACGTTCTGGTGCTCCTGGTCGATGTGGACGCGGCGGATCGAGCTGTCGAAATCGTTGATCTGGTACGACATGTGCGGCAGGTTGACGAACTCGTGCGTGTAGGGTTCGAGCAGGAAGCGCGGGTAGCCGGGGGGCTCGCAGTGCGTCAGGCGGTCGTACTGCACTTGTCCCAACTCGATCTGCTCCCGCCAGCGTTCCTTGTAGGCCGCCTCGTATTCCGGCGTCAGGACCCCTTCGCGGACCTGGCCCTCGAACCGCGGCGCGTCGACGAAGGCGTCCATCGCCGTGTTGCCGGCCGTTTGCCACAAGCCGTCCCAGCGCGGGAGCGTCTCGAAGGTGTGCGTCGTCCCGCCGCCGGCCTGCTCCAGCAGGTAGGCGTAGTGTTCCGCCGACGTTTCGAACTCCATCGGAGGCGGCGCGTTGACGAGGGGCGGACCGAAACCGGCGCCGAATTGCGCGTCGGCGAGCCGCGGCGCGAAGACCAGCACGCACATGACGGCGCCGGCCCGCGCCCGGACGCTAATGGCTTTCATGAGGAACCTCCCTCTCCCGATATCCCCACAAGACGGGCGATGCGAGAATCAAACAACAGGTCGTGACCGAACGCAACCATTGAGTGGCGGAACCCGCGTTTGACCGGCCCGAACGCGTCCGTGTATAAACGCGGGCGCACGGACACGCCATGATCTTCCAGGTCAATCACATGCGCAAGGTGCGCGCGGAGTTGATCAGCCGCGTCACGACGACGTTGCTGTCGCTGGCCGAGGACGGCAAGGTCGATTCCGCGATCCTGCCGCACCTGCACGTGCTGCTCGAGTGGATCCAATACCGATCCAACTTCCGGAAGACCGCGATGGTGCGAAAGTCGCTCAAGAACGGGCAGCCGTCGCCTTCGGTCGAGATCGCGATCGATCTCCGGCAGGTCGACGAAGACTCGTTGCCGCGGATCCTGGAAGCCGCCGCGGCGGAAGCGGCCTCCCACGCGCTCGTTCCGTCGCGCGTGGTCCTCGAGCCGTTCGGTCCGATGCGTTCGAGCATGATCTGGGAGTTCAACAAGCTGTACTGGCAACACCGGATCGAGTGGGAGAAGGCGACCGGGAAGGGTTACGAGAACGCGTTGCCGTCGGGCAGCTCCGACGGCCACAATCCCGATGCCATCGGGGATCAGGTCGCCAAGTTCTACGACCTGGTCGCCGACATGGACGACCGGGGCCAGCTTCCCGAGCGGCTCTACGTCATGGAGTTCGGGGTGGGCAGCGGCGAGCGGGCGCATCGCTGGCTGGAGCTGTTCCTGCAATCGGATCGATCGCGCGGGACGACCTACTACGCCAGGATCCGGTTCCTCCTCTGCGACTATTCGATGGAGGCCCTGGAAGGCGCACTGGAACTGTTGGGGCCTCACCGCGAAGTGGCCGAGCCGCGCGAGGTGGACGCGATGGATCCGTTCCGCGCGCTGTCCGACCTCCGTTACAAGGTTCTCTACGTCCACCTCACCAATGTCTACGACAACCTGCCCACCGACGACGCCGTCCTGCGCGACGGCCGCATCTATCTGATCGAGGTGCGCTCGTACCTGGATCAGGCCGACGTGGACGATCTGTGCCGCGACTACGCCCTCGACGCCGAGACGTTCCCCGACGCCGTGCGTTCCCTGCTGGAACGCGGGCCCCATGCGCTGGACGATCCGGAAGCGGGCGTGCGGTTCTGGATGGCGTTGTGGGGCAAGCTGCAGCTCGAGGAACGCATGGTGACCGTTGACAGTCTTTCCGACGCTTCGTTACCGTCGGGTTTGAAGTCGTCCCATCTGGAAGAGTTGGTGACGTCGGGGCCCGGCACGGTCCGATTCCAGTTGAGCTCGGGCGCCGTGGGCAGCTTCGCCGGCACGATCCCGCTGCTGCACCCGCGGGGCTACCTGGAAGTGATGGACATCTTCGTCACCGAGTTGACGCAATACCGGGGCGGCTTCAAGGGGCCGGGCAAGATGGACGGCTCCGTCGTCAACTGGGTCAACGGGGCCCTGCTGGCCGAAGTCGGCCGTCAGGCCGGTTACGACGTGCACTTCAAGCCCTTCACGTATCGTCCGGGGTCCCGCACCTCGATCCTGTACACGACACACCGGGAGAGTTGAAGCTCATGGAATTGCCAATCCTGCCGACGTCGGTCGTGGGGAGCTACTCGATGCCGAGCTGGCTCGAGCGTCTCAAGACCGAGTACTCGCTTCGCAAGATCAGCAAGGCCGACATGGACGAAGTCCACGACGCGGCCGTCAAGGCCGCGATCAAGGATCAGGAAATGGCCGGGCTCGACATCGTGACCGACGGCGAGATGCGGCGGGACAACATGATCGACTACTTCGCCGAGCGGCTGCCGGGCGTCGAGATCGACCATACGTCCAAGCAGTTCTACTACGACTACTTCGACAGCGTGGTCCGGGGCAAGCTGCCGATCGCCGCGATGGGCCTGGTCGACGACCTGAATTTCCTTCAAGCGAACACCGACCGGACGGTGAAGTTCTGCGTGACCGGTCCGCACTCGCTGGTCAAGCGAATCAAGAACGAGTACTACCCGGGCGAGGCGGAGTTCGCGCTCGACCTGGCGCGGGTGATGAACCTGGAGCTGAAGGAGCTGGTGCGCGCGGGAGCCGGGTGGATCCAGGTCGACGAACCCTACTACTCGGGTTTTCCGCAGGACCTCGCGTGGGGCGTGAAGGCGTTGAACGCCCTCGTGGACGGGGTCGAGGCCCGGATCGTCCTGCACATCTGCTACGGAAACCGGTACGGGAAGCCGTCCTGGGCGGGGAACTACCGCTACCTGTTCCCCACGATTCTCGACGCCAACGTCAGCGAGCTGACCCTGGAGTTCGCGTGGCGCGGCGGCGAGGACCTGGAGATGTTCAAGGAGTTTCCGAACGAGTTCAACGTCGGCGTCGGCGCCATCGACGTCAAGAGCGACGACGTCGAGACTCCCGACATCGTGGCCGAGCGCATCCGGCACGCGCTGGAGTTCATTCCCCTCGAGCGCGTCGTCGTCCTGCCGGACTGTGGGTGCCACAACCTGCCCCAGCCCGTGGCGCTCGGCAAGCTCCGTGCTATGGTGGAAGGCGCCCGGATCGTTCGCGAAACCCTAGGAGCGTAGTGTTCGCCGAGAACCCCTTGAGACGGAAGCTGGACTCCGGCCAGTTCCTCCACATGGTGGAGCTCGTCGCGAGCGCCCGCACCACCGAAGAGAAGCTCCTCGAGATCTGTTCCAGCCTGGCCGGGGTCGAGTCGGTGACCGCGGCCGGCATCACGAGCTACGCCGGCGGCGCCTCCGGCCACGATCCGGTCCGGACCGCCGTGGGCGCCAAGGAACGCGGCCTCACGCCCAACATCCACCTGACGTGCGTCTATCAGGACCGCCGAGGGATCCGGCAGACGCTGGAAGAGCTTCATCGGCTCGAGATCCACAACGTCTTCGCGATCACGGGCGACTATCCGAAGGACGACACGGACGCCGCCGTGTTCGATCTCGATTCCGTCGCGCTGGTCTCGATGATCGACGAAATGCGCGGCGCCGGCATGCCGTTCTCGATCTCGGTGGCCGTTTCGCCGTTCAAGTACACCGAGCCCGACTGCATGTACCAGTACATCAAGCTCGAGAAGAAACTCGCGGCCGGGGCGGACTTCGCGATCACGCAGTTGGGCTACGACGCCCGGAAGTTCGGCGAGCTGAAGCGGTATCTCGACGAGCGCGGCATCGCGAAGCCGGTCATCGGAAACGTCTATGTGCTGAGCAGGCGCGCCGCCGAGATCATGTCCGAGGGACGCCCTCCCGGTTGCTGGGTCTCGCCCGAGCTCCTGGAACGCGTCACGGACGAGGCCGGCGCCGAGGACAAGGGCCGCGCCGCGCGCCTGGAGCGGGCCGCGCGTACGGTGGCCGTCTTGAGGGGGCTGGGATACGCGGGCGCCTATATCGGCGGCACGCACAACGCGGACCAGATCCGATGGATCATTCAGCGGGGCGAGGAACTGGCGCCGCGGTGGGAAGAGTGCGCCGAGGAGCTGGCGTGGTCGCCGAAGTCGGCGTACTACGTCCATGATTCCCCGAAAAAGCCGCCCAGGCCGCTGGGGCTTCTGCACAACGTCCTGACGCTGGCCGGAAAGATATTCCCGGTCCGGACCGAGACCGTCTGGCGCAAGCTGCTGCGGGGCGCTTCGCGCTGGGTTCACCGCCGCCCCCGCGTCGAGAAGGCCCTGGAGAAGGTCGAGACCGCCGTCAAGGTGCCGCTGTTCGGCTGCCAGGCCTGCGGCAACTGCGTGCTGGGCGACATGGAGTTCGTCTGTCCGCAGACCTGTCCCAAGCAGATCCGCAATGGCCCGTGCGGCGGCACCGACAACGGCCGGTGCGAGGTCATTCCGGAGCAGGCGTGCATCTGGGTCGGCGTCTACGAGCGGGCCAAGGCCGCCGACGAGGTCGAAGACCTCAAGGTCTTCATTCCGCCCCCGGTCCGGTCGCTGAAGGGAACCGTCTCCTGGGTGAACTACTTTCTCGATCTCGACGCGCGTCCCGGCCACCCGAAGCCCGGACCCTGAGGGCCCGGAGCGAGGCTCATGCCGATGGCCGTCACCTGCCGGCAACTGTTCAAGCGGTACGAGACCGGTCGGGCCGCCGTGGACGCGGTCAATGGACTGGACCTGGAGGTGCGCCGCGGCGAGTGCTTCGGCCTGTTGGGTCCGAACGGGGCCGGGAAGACCACCACCGTGGAGATCCTGGAGGGCTTGATCGAACCCACTTCCGGCGACGTCGAGGTGCTGGGCATGCGCTGGGGCGGCGGTCGCGACCACGAGTTGCGGCAGAAGCTGGGCATCACGCTCCAGGAAACGCGTCTCCGCGACAAGCTGAGCGTTCGCGAGACGCTTCGGATGTTCCGGAGCTTCTACCGCGACGGCATCGAGCCGGAGGCGGCCATGGCGCTGGTCGCGCTGGAAGAGAAGGCGGACGCCTGGATCTCGAAGCTGTCCGGCGGCCAGCGGCAGCGCGTGGCCGTCGCCTGCGCGCTCATCGGCCGGCCCGAGCTGGTGTTCCTGGACGAGCCCACGACCGGTCTGGACCCGCAGGCCCGGCGCCAGCTCTGGGACGTCGTGGCCGACATCCGGCGGGCCGGGAACACGATCCTCCTGACCACGCACTACATGGACGAGGCCGAGAAGCTCTGCGACCGCGTGGCCGTCGTGGATCACGGCCGCGTGATCGCGCTGGGCGCGCCGCGCGACCTGATCTCGCGGCTCGGAGGCGAGCACGTCATCGAGTTCAGCCTCGAGCCGATGGACCAGCGCCCGGTCGACGCGGACGTGTTCGCGGCAGTCGAAGGCGTCACCCAATCGACGGAGGAGTCCGGCCGCTTCGTGTTGACCGTCTCGGAACCCCATCGCTCGATTCCCGGCTGCCTGGCGCTGCTGTCGAGGGAGAACCTGGAGCTGAAGAGCCTGACGACGCGGCACGTCAATCTCGAGGACGTATTCGTCAACCTGACGGGAAGGCACCTCCGTGACGATTGATCGGAGCGCGTTCGCGCAACTCGTCCTGGCCAACGTCCGGAGCTACCTCCGGCAGCCCGAGGCCATCTTCTGGACCTATGGGTTCCCGCTGATCATGGTCGTCGGTCTGGGACTGGCGTTCAACAGCGATACGGAAGCCCGGTTGCCGTTCATTGTCACGCAACGGGCCGCGTCGGATCCCATCGTCCAGAAACTGCGGGCGGACGCGCGCTTCGACGTGGAGGTGATGGAACAAGACGCCGCGCTGGCCCTGCTGCGCCGCAACCGCACGCCCGTCGTGGTTTCCGTCGACGCGTCCGGCGAGGTCGAGTACTTCTTCGACCCGACGAACCCCGATGGAACGGCGGCGCGCGCCGTCATCGACGACGCCGTTCAACGGGCGGCGGGCCGCGCCGACGTCGTCGCCTCCGTCGACCGCCGCACCGACGCCCCGGGCTCGCGCTACGTCGACTTTCTGGTTCCCGGGCTGATCGGCATGAACCTGATGGGGGCCGGTCTCTGGGGGATCGGGTTCAACACCGTGGATTTGCGCGTCCGGAACCTCCTGAAACGCATGGTGGCCACGCCCATGCGGCGCGGGCACTTCCTGCTCGCCCTGGTGGGAAGCCGCGTCGTGTTCTTCGTTCCGGAGATGTTCTTCCTCTTGTTGGCGGCGAAGCTGCTGTTCGGCGTTCCGATCGCGGGAAGCTACGCTTCGGTCCTGTTCGTGGCGTTGTCGGGAGCCGTCACGTTCGCCGGAATCGGGCTCCTGGTGGCGTCGCGCGCCCGAACGATCGAGAGCATCAGCGGCCTGATGAACCTGGTGATGATCCCGATGTGGCTGTGCTCGGGAATATTCTTCTCCTCGGAGCGTTTTCCCGACGCCGTGCAGCCATTCATACAGGTGCTGCCGCTGACGCAGGTCATCAACGCGTTGCGCGCCGTCATACTGGTCGGCGAGCCGCTGGCGGCGCAGGCGTTCCCGCTGGGGATTCTCGCCCTGTGGTGCGCGCTCAGCTACACGCTGGCGATCCGCGTCTTCCGATGGGTTTGAGCGGCCGGTGCGCGGCGGCGTGCCTGGCGATGCTCGCGTCGTCGATGGCCGCGTCCCAGACTCTCGCGCCCGCCGTTCCGGAGGGTCTGACGTGTGCGGAGGTTCCCGCGTTTCTCGCGACCGACGCCGGTCTGGAATACGCCGTCAATCCCGGCGTGTCGGATTTCTCGGAAATCGAAACGGCCGTCACGGAGTTTCGGATGCTGCGCGACTGCGCCGGCGAGGCGTCGATCGCTTCGGACCGTATTCGGGCGGCGAGGGCCCACCTGGACCTGTTCGTCTCGTTTCTCGAACCGTACGCCGGGCTGGGGCCGGGCCAGAGCCTGGAGCTGGTCGACCTGCGCACGACGAGCGATCCGGCCGTCGAGCGCCTGCGCTCCGACCTCGGGCTGGAGGCGCCGGACGGGCGGATATTCGTGCGCTACTTCTCGGATCCGGGTCCGATGCCCGAGCCCGTGCGCCGCGCGTTCGACAATCCCCAGGCCCGCGCCGTCACCATCGGAACACGGTACGTGGCCATTCTCGCGCCGGCTGCGCGGAGTCCCGTGCAGGGAACGATGCTGGACGCCGCCCTGTCGGCGACGTTGTCCCACGAGCTGGTCCACGCGTTCCTGAATGCCCGTCTCGGAGCGGGCATCGTCGATGGCGGCTTCCCGAGCTGGTTTCACGAGGGCATGGCCATTCACTTCAGCGGGAGCGGGCGCGGCCACGTCGCGATCGATCATGGGGCGGGAAGCGTCTTCCGGATCGAACCCAGTCTACAGTACGAGCGGTATGAGCGCGCGTTCCGGTTCATGGAACAAGAGCTTGGGACGGGGGCGTTCCGACGCGCCGTGCGCGACGCGGTCGAGTCGGCGGACGCGTCGGTGTTGCTTGCGCGGGCCGGGGGCGATACCTACGAGGCGATCGAGGCCGAGGCGGAACGCTGGTGGCGTTGGCGTCCGATTCCAGCGGCGTGGCTCGCGGCCCCGCGGCTCTGGGTGTTCCTGTTCGTCGTCGGCGCCCTCGGCGCGGCGTCATGGCGCGCGTGGCGGCGATGGCAGCCCGCGGTGCCGGGGTCCGCGCTCGAGGTGGGCGTGAACGCGGATCTGTTCGAGGCCGTCAAGAGCGCCGACGACGCCGCGGTGAAATACCTGTTGCGATCGGGCGCCGAGGCCGGGGCCGTCGATGGCGAGGGGTGGTCCCCCCTTCGTTGGGCGGTCTTCCTCAATCGCACGCGCGCCGTGGAGGCGTTGCTCGGCGCCGGCGCGCCGCCGAGCCGTGAACTGCTGGTCTTCGCGGATTCGCGCGACACCGACCCGGAGATCCTGCGCCTCCTGGCCGACAGGCTCGAGCCCGTCGACGACTGACCTCGCGGTGAAGCCGCCCGCGCGGGCCGCCGGCCTCCTGCTATATTTCGAAGTGAAGGGAGGACCCGGCCATGCGCATCGGCATTCCGACCGAAATCAAACCCAGGGAATGGCGGGTGGCTCTCGTGCCGGCGGCCGCGGCCGAGATGGTCCGTGCGGGCCATGCGGTTCTGCTCCAGTCCGGCGCCGGGAATGCGACCGGCTACTCGGACGCCGACTTCGAGACCGTGGGAGTCCGGATCGTTCCCGACGCCGAATCGGTCTATGGCGAAGCGGAGATGGTGCTCAAGGTCAAGGAGCCGATCGAGCCGGAATACGCCCTGCTGCGGCGAGATCACCGGCTGTTTTGCTTCCTGCACCTGGCCGCCGTTCCGGAGTTGGCGCGCGTCCTCGCCGAGAAGCGGCTCACGGCCATCGCATGCGAGACGGTCGAGGAGGGCGGGCGGCTGCCGATTCTGGCGCCGATGAGCGCGATCGCGGGCCGCCTCGCCACGCAGATCGGGACGACGCTGCTCCACCGCCACAACGACGGCCGCGGGATCATGTTGGGAGGCCTGCCGTCGGCGGACCGGGGGCACGTGGTCGTGCTCGGCGCCGGCAGCGTCGGCTGGAACGCAGCGGACGTCGCGGCGTCGCTCGGAGCCCGCGTCACGGTGCTGTCGCCGGGACAGGCCTACCAGGAACGCGCGCACCGGCTCGGGCCCAACGTCACGGCGCTTCCCGCGTACGCCGACCTGCTGGAGCGGGCCCTCCTCGACGCGGACCTGTTCGTGGGCGCGGTCCTGGTGCCGGGCGCCCGGGCGCCTCGCGCCGTCGGCGCCGCGATGGTCCGGCGCATGCGCCCGGGAAGCGTGATCGTGGACGTGTCGGTCGACCAGGGCGGCTGCGTCGAGACGATCCGGCCCACGACGTACGTGGATCCGACCTTCGTTGTGGACGGCGTCGTCCATTTCGGCGTCACGAACATTCCCGGCGCCGTGCCGCGGACGAGTTCGCAGGCGCTCTCCAGCGCGCTGCTGCCCTATGTCCTGAGGTTGGCCGGCGATCCGGGACTGGAAGATCCGGTGCTCCGCGGAGCCGCCAACGTCGTCGATGGGGCCATCGTCCATCCCGCCGTGAAGGAGGCGTTATCGTGATTTCGGCAACAGGCGGCCATCCCGCGGCCGACGAGTTCGTGCGGGAATTCATGTCGGCGTTCGTCGCGCGCAACGCCGGCCAGGGGGAGTTTCATCAAGCCGTCGGCGAGGTGGTCGAGAGCGTTGCGCCATTCGTGCTCGCGCACCCGGAGTACCTGGAATCCCGGATCCTGGAACGGATGACCGAACCGGATCGGCTGATCCTGTTTCGCGTGACGTGGCAGGACGACGCGGGCCGCGTGCATGTCAACCGCGCATGGCGCGTTCAGTTCAACAACTCGATCGGACCGTACAAGGGCGGGATGCGCTTTCACCCGTCGGTGTCTTCGAGCGTCCTCAAGTTCCTGGGCTTCGAGCAGGTATTCAAGAACAGTCTCACCGGGCTTCCGATGGGCGGCGCCAAGGGCGGTTCCGACTTCGACCCCAAGGGGAAGAGCGACCGCGAGGTCATGCGCTTCTGCCACGCTCTGATGACCGAGCTGCAGCGCTACATCGGGGAGGACGTGGACGTGCCGGCCGGAGACATCGGCGTGGGCCAGCGCGAGATCAGTTATCTGTTCGGTCAATACAAGCGGCTCCACAACCGGTTCGCCGGCATCCTGACCGGGAAAGGCCTCAGTTTCGGCGGGAGCCTGATCCGCAAGGAGGCGACCGGCTACGGCTGCGTGTATTTCATGGAACGGATGCTCGAGACCCAGGGCGAGGGCGTGGGGGGGAAGACGTGCGCCGTGTCGGGTTCCGGCAACGTCGCCCTGTACGCGATCGAGAAGCTGATCGACATGGGGGCCCGGGTCGTCACCGCGTCCGACTCCGAAGGCTGCATTCACGACCCCGCCGGTATCGACGGCGACAAGCTCGAGTGGCTCAAGAAGCTCAAGGAGGTCGAGCGCGGGCGGATCCGCCGTTACGCGGAGACGTTCCCGGACGCCGTGTTCCACCGGGGCCACCGTCCGTGGAGTGTCCCGGTCGAGTTGGCGTTTCCGTGCGCCACGCAGAACGAGGTGGATGAAGCCGATGCGCGGCAACTCATCGACAACGGCCTGCTCGCCCTCGCCGAGGGCGCCAACATGCCGTGCACGCCCGGCGCCACCGCCTTGCTGCTGCAGGCCAAGGTTCCGATCGGGACGGCCAAGGCCGCCAATGCGGGCGGAGTCGCCGTCTCGGGCCTGGAGCAGAGCCAGAACGCCCTGCGTATCTCGTGGTCCGCCGACGAGGTCGACCGGCGCCTCCAGGACATCATGACGAACATCCACGCGCGCGCCGCGCAGTACGGCTACGAGGACGACGGCTACATCAACTATGTCCGCGGCGCCAATATCGGGGGATTCGTGAAGGTCGCCGAAGCCATGTTGGCGTACGGAGTGGTTTGAACGTCGCGGGCGGTCAGCCCGGGACAGCGGGTGCGCGTCGAATCCGCCGAGCCCCGTGCGATTCCGTCCTTGGAATACGGAACGATGCTGGTGGTGGGAATCGAACCCACAATCCCTTGCGAGAACCGGTTTTTGAGACCGGCGCGTATGCCAGTTCCGCCACACCAGCGTTCCGGCGGCCGATGAATCCGAGCCGCATGTGCCGTCGCCGGCGGCCGCCGCTTTCCGGGCCGTCCCCCCACACCGGCGCAAGATCCGGAGAACTGCCGTCCTGACGGCGCCGGAAAGACGCTCCCTTCGATGGGAGCGCCTTGACCGGGCCGCTACAGCGGATTACGGGGAACAGGGCTGTCCGATCTGGCCGAACGGGGTGTCGCAGTTCCGCTGCAAGTTTCTCAGGACTTCCCGCAGGATTTCCTCGTTCCCGGAGATCGTGGTGCCGTTGTTCATGATCGCGGTGCCGTTGTTGGCGATCGCGGTGCCGTTCGCGGTGATCGCGGTCCGGTTGGCCGTGATCGCGGCATTCAGATTCATGCCGAGTTGTCCCAACACCTGTCCGGACGTGTTCAGAGCGCCCATGATCGTCCCGGTCGACGTCTGGTTGGCCGCGATGATCGACGCCGCCGAAGTGTTGTTGGCCGCGATGATCGATGCCGCTGAGGTGTTGTTGGCCGCGATGATCGACGCCGTCGAGGTGCTGTTGGCCGCCAGGATGTCGGCGCGGGCGCCCATGACATCGTTGCGCAGCGCATCGAACCGTCTGTCCAACTGCCCTCCCAGTTCCGTACGGAGCGCCGCCCGGGTGCTGTAGTAGTTGACGACGCCCGTCAAGGCCTTGTCGCCGACGTACTGGAGGCCCGCCAGGAACCGTGCGCCCGGACTCATCGGCCGGGTGGCCTCGTCGAAATTGGCCCGCCACAGGGCCAAGGCTTCGTTGTATTGCTGTTGGGCGTCGTCGGCGCGGCGGTTGTAGTCCGCCAGCGCGGCGCGCCAGGCTTCCAATTCGGCGTTCGGGTCGCCGTCCTGAGCGTGTGCGGAGCCGCAGGCCGCGATGACCACGGCGGCGAACAACGCAAGGTGACGTTTCATTGAGCCTTCTCCTTCGTTACGATTCACTAATGCGATCCGAAACTCCGGACCGTGAGTTCCCCGGATCATCGTGCGAACAATTGCCGGTCCGGTAAAGATAGCAAAGCCGGTCGAACCGTGGCAAACGCGGCCTTCGCGGCGGCCCGCTCGTCCTACCATGCCGCGGGATCCTGCCGGTAGTATCTTCGGAGTTGGTCGTAGAGTTCCGGATGGCGTTGGCCGAGCTTCCGCGGGCGCTCGAAAAAGCACTCGGTGGCGACGGCGAAGAACTCCGACGGGCTCTCGGCTCCGTAGGGGTCGAGCAGCGTCCTCCGGCCCCGCTCGTCGGCTTCCTGGAGCGCTTCGAACTCGGCCTGGAAGACGCGGACCCATTCGCGCCACTGGCGGCGGCCTTCCAGCACGGGCGTGCCGTCGGCCTCGCCGGACTCGTCGTCGAGCTGATGCGCGAATTCGTGCAGCACCACGTTTTCGCCGTCGCTCAGGTCGGACGCGCCGCGCTGGACGTCGTCCCAGGACAGGACCATCGAACCGCGGTACCAGGACTCGCCCTCGCGCACCTCGGTGCCTTCTTCCACGACATAGTCCCCGATATGCCGCTCGCTCGGCGCCTCGTACGCGTGGGGGTAGACCAGAATGTTCTCGAGTTGCGGGAAGTAGTCGGTTTTCCTGTGAAGAAGGAGGCAGGCGGCATGCGCGGCGATCGTCAATCGGACTTCGTCGGTGATGACCATTCCGGCGCATCCCTCGAACCGCTTCTCATCAAGCAGCACCTGAACGTGGCCCCGGAGCTCCATCCGGTCGGCACCCGGAAGGCGGCGACAGAGGGGCAGCGCTTCGAGGACGGCGTCCCACTCCCCGGGGAACGCCCGCGCGCGAACGAGCCGCCGCCGCCGTTCTCGAAGCCATTTCAACATCGGGACCTTCGCCTTTCACGGCGTCCCAGAATAGCAGGGGCGGCCCGCGGGCGGGTTTGTGCGCGTATCCGGAGTTGCCCTATACTGCGTCCCCGACGCGCTGCGGCGCCGGCGAGGCGCACGGCCCAGAGGTGGCATCCCGATGGATATGAAAGACAAACCCGAATGCGTCCGATGCGGCAGCAGCCACGCCGTCTCGCCCGTCTCCCACTGGAAGGCGGGCTGGTGGACGTGCGCGTTGTGCAATATCCGCTGGACGGCCGAATAGCCGGTCGTCAACGATCCGCGACCCGTTGCCCCGCCAACTGGAACACGCCGTCCAGCATCGGCTCCGTCAACCGTCCCGTGAACGTGTTCTGCTGGCTCGGGTGATACGAGCCGATCAACGTGATTCCGTCCCAGGCGGCCACCGAGCCGTGCCCGAACTTCGGCAGCGGCTTGGGATTGGCGAGACCCAGGGCCGCCCGGGCCCGGAGGTAGCTCGCGAATCCGACGCGCCCCAGGCCGACGACGACGCGAAGCCGCCGCATGCGCCGCAGCTCGTCCTCCAGGTAGGGTCGGCAGTTCGCGAGCTCCTCGGTCGTGACCGCGTTGCCGGGCGGGGCGCAATGGGCCGCGGCCGTGATCCGGCAGTCCACGAGCCGGAGCCCGTCGGTCCGGTCCACGGACACGGCCTGGCTGGCGAAACCGGCCTTGTGCAGCGCGCGGTACAGCCAGTCTCCGGAGCGGTCGCCGGTGAACATGCGCCCCGTCCGGTTCGCTCCGTGCGCGGCCGGAGCCAGTCCGATCACGAGCAGCCGAGCATCGAGCCGCCCGAAGCTGGGGACCGGGCGACCCCAATAGGTCCAGTCCTGAAATCGGCGCGTCTTGGTGAGCGCGACCGTTTCGCGGTGGGCCACCAGGCGGGGGCAGCGCGTGCAGGAGGTGATGCGGCCCCCTGTGGTCATATCGCGGCGCTCTAGCGGACCGGAACGCTGTCCATCCACGCCATGAAACGTTCCCGCCGGGGCGGATCGTTCATCCATGACGTGTCGGGCGCCGGCAGCCGGCTGGCCGCTTCGACCCTCAGCCAGCCGTCGGCCAGCGGCATCCGCCGTCTTCGTTCGGTCCGCGTCATCCAGACCAGCTCGTTCCTTTCTTCGGCGAGTTCGGCCAGCCGCACGGTCGCCACGGCGTCCTGTTTCACGTAGGCCAGGACCTCGTCGTGCCGCCCCGCGGCCCACGCGGCGGGCGCCTCGGCCCCGGACATCGACGCCAGCTTGCCCTCGACGCCCATGCCCTCGGCGGCCTTCTGGAGGCTGATGGGGTGACCGAGGACGCAGACGGCGTGGAAGAGCATGTCGACGTGATTCGCGGCGAGCTCGGCGCATTCGGCGCGCATGCCGGATTCCTCGGCCAGAACGTCGAAGTCGAAGCCGAGGCCGTTCCACGTGACCAGCGTGTAGCCCTCGCGGACCAGGCTCATGAGATCGTGGACCATGGCGGCCGCCTCGGCCGGGCTCATCTGTCGCGCGTATGCGCCCGTCGCGGTTCGGCCCGTCCAGGTGCGAACCTCACCGGTGTCGCTCGTGGCGGCGGCGGCGCAACTGATCCCCAACGGCCGATGCGCGAGGATGTCGGTAACGCCGCCGGGCAGCAGCTTGGCGGACTCGATGTCGAAGGAGACATAGCGCGGCGCGAACAGGTTCATCGTCATGATGCCCGCGATTATCGGCCGGTCCGATAGCAGAACAGGTCCCGGACCCGAGCTGTCCCCGTGGGGCCGCACATTGGGTGTGGCCGGCTCCGGCGGAATCGCCGGCGGCCGCCGGCTTTTCCCGCCGCGAGGATCGAAATGTTTCGGCGACCCTCAAGTCCGTGGACCGAGGCGCCGTCGGCGCCGCCGGGTCGGCGGCCGACGCCGACGGTCGTCACCGCCACGGCCCGGCTCGCGCGCGCGATGCGGAGCGAGTACGACGCCCGTCAGATCGCCGCCGGCCGGACCGTGTGGCCGACTCCGGAGATCCTGCCGATCGCCGCATGGCTCGCCCGCCGCTTTCGAGAGTGGCTCTATTCCGATCCATCGGACGACGCCCCGCGGCTTCTCGGCCCGCTCCAGGAGCGCGCGATCTGGGAGGACATCGTCCACCGCTCGCCGGACCCGGGTTTGCTGAACGTGGCCGCCACGGCCGAGGCCGCGATGGAAGCCTGGAATCTCGCCTGCGCGTGGCGTCTGCCCCTGGACGCTCCCGAGTGGCGGGATACGGCCGACACCGAGGCCTTCCATGCCTGGGCGACCGAGTTCAAGGCGCGGTTGGAGTCGAACGGCTGGTTGTCGAGCCCGCAACTTCCAGCCTTTCTCGCCTCCCGCGCGCGGAACGGCGAGATCCCGGCGCCGGAACGCGTGGTGCTGGCCGGATTCCTGGAACGGACGCCCGCGGATAACGCGTTGTTCGAGGCTTTCGAAGGCGCGGGCGCGGCGGTCGAGGCGCATGTACCCCGCGTCGACGACGCCGCCGGCGAACGTCGCGCCGGTGTGCGGATGACGCTGCCGGACCGGAAGGCCGAGGTCGAGGCCGCGGCTGCGTGGGCCTGTCGTCGACTCGAAGAAGCCTCGACGCGGGGGCGGGCGCCGAGGATCGGCATCATCGTTCCCGACCTCGGCGTTCGTCGCGGCGAGATCGAGCGCGTCATGTCCGAGGCTCTGCACCCGGAAACGCAGCTCCGTCCGGAGCGCGATCCCGGGCGGCTTTTCAACATCTCGCTGGGCCCCGCGCTCCGGGACTACCCGCTCGTCGACGCGGCGTTCGCCGTGCTCGGTTTCGACCTCCGCGCCAACCCGCTGGAGGCGACCGGGCGCCTGTTGCGGTCGCGCTTCGTCGCCGGCGCGGACGCCGAGGTCACGCGGCGGGCGTTGCTCGACGCGCGCCTGCGGCGACGGCGGGAACCGGAAGTGGACGTGGCCCAACTCATCCGCGACGCGGGCCGCGAGGGCCGGCCGGACCGTTGCCCGCTCCTGGCCGGCCGGCTCGAATCCTGGCGGCGCGTCCGGCGCGAGCTTTCCGGCCGACGGATGCCCAGCGAGTGGGCGGGTTCGGTCGCCGGCCTGCTCGAGGCGGTGGGATGGCCCGGAGACGGCGCCGTGTCGAGCGCGGAGTATCAGACGCTGGGTGCGTGGGGAGAGTTGCTGTCGGAATTCTCGTCCCTGGATGCCGCCAGCGGCCCCGTTCCGTGGGTGCGCGCCCTCGACCTGATCGAGCGGTTCGCGCGCGCGCGCCAGTTTCAGCCGGAATCGGATCCCGCGCCGATACAGGTTCTCGGCCTCTTCGAGGCGTCCGGGCTGGACTTCGACCACGCATGGCTGATGGGCGCTCATGACGAGGCCGTGCCGGGAGCGCCCGCGCCCAGCCCGTTCATTCCGATGCGGCTCGGGCGCCGGTTCGACGTGCCGAGATCATCGCCGGCGCGCGAACTCGAGTTCGCGCGCACGATGACGGCGGGAATCATCCGGGGCGCCGCGTCCATCGTCGTCAGTCGCCCCGCACGCGACGACGATCGGAGTCTTCGGTGGAGTCCGCTGTTCGCGGAGCTTCCGGAGGTTCCGGCCCGCGAGTTCGGCGCCGACACGGGCCCGACGCACGCCGAGCAGGTTTTCCGAGCGTCCGCGATCGAGGAGATCGAGGATCACGACGCGCCCCCGTGGAGCGCGTTCGACGGGGAGCGCGCCCGGCGCGGCACGGCGGTCTTCGGGTTGCAGGCCGCGTGTCCGTTCCGCGCCTTCGCGGAGCTTCGCCTGCACGCCGCGGCTTGGGAACCCGCCGATCCGGGTCTGGCGCCCCTCGATCGCGGTGTGCTGATTCACGACGCCCTCGAACGCGTATGGCGGCAGCTTCGCACGCACGCGGATCTGGTCGCGGCCGGCCCCGACGAGATGGACGCGATCGTGGAACGCGCCGTCGATGCGGCGGTTCGCAACCGTTCGCGGGAGCGATCGATACTCAGGAGCCCGCGCTTCGCCGGCCTGGAGACGGTCCGGCTGAGGGGCGTGATTCGTGAATGGCTCGACCTGGAGGCGCGCCGCCGGCCGTTCGTCGTCATGGAACTTGAGCGCTCCCGCGAGGTCGAAGTCGGCGGCGTGCGGTTGACGGTTCGCGCCGACCGCGTGGACCGCGCCGACGACGGCGGCGACGTGATCCTGGACTACAAGACAGGCGACCACGGTCCCGCGGAATGGGAGGGAGACCGGCCCGACGCGCCCCAGTTGCCGCTGTACGCGGCCACTGCGGACGGGGCGGTGAGCGGCGTCTTCTTCGGCGTCCTGAAGGCCGGGCGGATCGGTTTCCATGGAATCTCGACGTCTGACGGCCTGATGCCGGGAACGTCGCGCGGGCGGGACAAGACGCCGCTGCCGAAACGCATTGAACGATGGGCGGGGGTCCTCGATCGCCTCGGCCGCGAATTCCGCAACGGCGCGGCCCGCGTCGATCCCAAGCGGGGCGCCCGGACGTGCGAGCACTGTCACCTGTCGGCGCTGTGCCGGGTCCACGAGTCGTTGGACGGCGTCCAATCGTCGGGACGGCATGGAGACGCGCGGTGACCGAAACCGTGACGGCGGCGACCGTGGCGGACCAGGATCAGCGGCTGCGCGCGTTGGATCCCGCCGGGTCTTACATCGTGCAGGCGCCCGCGGGCTCGGGCAAGACCGAGCTGCTGATCCAGCGCTTCCTGAACCTGCTGGGGACGCCGTCCGTGGACGAGCCCGAGTCCGTCATCGCGATCACGTTCACGCGCAAGGCGGCCGGCGAAATGCGCCACCGGTTGATTACGGCCCTCGAGGACGCCGACGGCGCCGAAGCGGGCGGCGGGCGGTCGCGCCACGAACGGCAGACGCGCGCGCTCGCCGAGCGCGTGCTGGAGCGAGACGAAGAGCGCGGCTGGCGTTTGCGGGATCATCCGTCCCGGCTGCGAATACAGACCATCGACGCGCTTTCCGCCGAGATCGTCCGCCGCATGCCGTGGGTGTCCCGCATGGGCGCGCCGCCGCGTCCCGAGGAGAACGCGGCGCCTTTGTATACGCGCGCGGCGCGCGCCACGCTGGAGCTGCTCGATCGGGAAACCGGCCGCCGGGCCGCGTCGCACGCGCTGGCCGTGTTGCTGGCCCACCTCGACAACAACGTCGGCCAGGCGGCCGTGTTGCTGTCCGCCATGCTCGAGCGCCGCGATCAATGGCTGCGGCACGTGGTCGGCAATCGCGCGACCGGCGCGTTTCGGCGCTCCATCGAGTCGGCTCTCGAGCAGGTCGTGACCGACGAACTGGAACAACTCGCCGCGAGCTTTCCCGGCGAGGCGGGCCGTCGAATCGTCGCGGAGGCCCGCTACGCGGCCCGGAACCTCGTGGAGCAGGGCGGCGGCGGTCCCATCGTCGCGTGTTTCGGGTTGGGGACCCTGCCCGGCGCGGACGCCGGCGATCTGGATCGGTGGCGCGGACTCGCCGAGCTCCTGCTCACCCGGGACGGCGAGCGGCGGACGCGGCTCGATCGACGGCTGGGATTCCCGGCCACGGTCGCGGGGCGCGCCGCGAAGCAGCGGTGCCTGGAGACTCCGTTGGATCACGGCATCCGTCAGCGACTGCACCGAATCCGTTCCCTGCCGCCCGTCGATCTGGGAGACTCGCGATGGGAGGCGCTGCGCGCCCTGATGGAATTGCTGCCCGTGGCGGTCGCCCAACTCAAGCTGGTGTTTCAGGCGGAAGGCGCCGTGGATTTCACCGAGATCGCCCACGCAGCGCGCGAGGCGCTGGGATCGCCCGAAGCGCCGACCGAGCTCGCCTTCTCCCTGGACTGCAACATCCGCCACCTGCTCGTGGACGAGTTTCAGGACACGTCCGCGAGCCAGTTCGAGCTTCTCGAAGCCCTGACGGCCGACTGGCAGACCGGCGACGGGCGCACCCTGTTTCTCGTCGGCGATCCGATGCAGTCCATCTACGGGTTCCGGGCCGCGGAAGTGGGCCTGTTTCTTCGCGCGCGCGCCGAAGGCGTCGGCAACGTCCGGCTCATACCGCTCCGCCTGGGCGTGAATTTTCGCTCCAGCGCCGAGATCGTCGATTGGGTCAACCGCGCGCTCGGTCCGGCGTTCCCGACCGGCGAAGACGTGTACACGGGGGCCGTGCCGTATACGCCGTCCGTGGCCTACGCCCCCCCGGATCCGGATCGACCGCCGCCGGGCTCCGTCACCGTCCACCCGCTCGTCGGCCCGGAACCCGACGCCGAGGCCGAAACCGTCCTGCGCGTCATTCGCGAGGTCCGATCCTCCGCATCCGCGTCGGCGCCGCGAACGATCGCGGTCCTGGTGCGTTCCCGCCAACACCTGTTTCGCACGGTGAGCGCCCTGCGCCGGGCCGGAGAACGCTTCCGCGCCGTCGAGATCGACGCGCTGGGCGGGCGTCCGGCGGTCCAGGACCTGCTGGCCCTGACGCGCGCGTTGCTCCATCCGGGCGACCGGGTGTCCTGGCTGGCCGTGTTGCGCGCCCCCTGGTGCGGGCTCAGGCTGGCCGATCTGCATGGTCTGACGGCCGGAGATCCGGACTCCGCCGTCATCGACCTGATGGCCGATCCCGACCGCCGGGCCGCGCTGTCCGAGGACGGCCGCCTTCGGTTGGAGCGGCTGGTTCCCATCATCGACGACGCCGTCCGGAGGCGGGCCACGATGCCCATCCGCCGTTGGATCGAAGGTGTCTGGACCGAACTGGGCGGCCCGGCTTCGGTGGACAGCCGAACCGGTCTGGAGGACGCGGCGGCGTATCTCGATCTGCTCGAGCGATCCGTTCGCGGCGCCGACCTGGAGGACGAGCGGGCGTTCGAGCTGGCGGTGGCCCGGCTGTACGCCCGTCCGGACGTCGAAGCCGGCGAGGATCTCCATCTGCTGACGATTCACAAGGCCAAGGGGCTCGAGTTCGACACGGTCATACTCCCGGGACTGGGCCGGTGCCTCCGATCCGAGGACGCGAAACTGATCGAGTGGCTCGAATACATGGACGGCGGGGGACGCACGCGTCTGCTGATGGCGCCGATCCGGGAGTCCGGGAGCGGCGAGGACCCGTTGTACGGCTACTTGCGGAGCATTCACTCGGTGAAGAACGCGCACGAAGCCACGCGACTGCTGTACGTCGCGGCGACCCGCGCCCGGCGTTCGTTGCACCTGCTCGGGGACGTCGGGCGTCCGCGTACCTCAAAGGAGCCGGGATTCGAGCCGCCGGACTCGCGTTCGCTCCTGGCGCGGATCTGGCCCGCGGTCCGGCCGCACTTCGAGCGGGCGTTCGATGAAGATGGCGGCGCCGCGGCGGCGGATCGGCCCCGAACACGCTCCGACGCGTCCGTCCACGGTCCGGCGCCCGTTCTACGGCGCCTGAGCCTGGGCTGGAAACCGCCGCCGAGGACGCGTCTCGTCGACATTCCCCGGGCGGGGCCGTCGGTCGGCAGCGACCCGGCGGCCGCGGCCGCGCGGCACCCGACGTTCGACTGGGTGACCGAGCTCCAACGGCGAGTCGGTATCGTGGTCCATGCCATGCTGCAGCGGTTGCGCGTCGACGACGCGACGGGAGATGCGCCGAACGCGTGGGACGGCCCCCGCCTGCGCGCCGCTCTGGCTGTCGAAGGGCTGGAGGGAGACAACCTGTCCAAGGCCGAGCGCCGGGTCCGCGCGGCTCTGGAGGCGACGCTGGCCGATCCGCGCGGCCGGTGGATTCTGGCCGAGCACGAAGACGACCGAAGGGAGTACGCTCTGTCTTCGGTCGAAGGTTCTCGAGTGAAACGCCAGGTTCTGGACCGGACGTTCGTCGAAGACGGCGTTCGGTGGATCATCGATTACAAGACCGGCGTGCACGAGGGCGCCGGCGTCGAGGCTTTTCTGGACAACGAGCGGACCCGGTATCGGGCTCAACTGGAAGGCTACGCGAGGGTCATGGAGCGGATCGATTCCCGCCCCATCCGTCTGGGTCTCTACTACCCCCTCCTCCGGGGTTGGCGGGAATGGGCGATGGAGGCGCCCGCCGCGGGGGATGGGCCCTCGTCCGGGTTCTGATGCCGTCGTGGGTGGCAGCGGCCTCGATCGCCGTTCTCGTCGCGACCGTGCCCATGTCCTGGGTGCTCCGAATCATGCGCGATCTGCCGGAACCGCTGCTGGCGTCCCGCCGCCGCTGGGCGGCGTGGGCCAACTCCCTCTTGATCGGCGCCGTGACCGTCGCCGTCTCCGTGTTCGTCCGGTTCGCGTACTACGCCGCGCCGCCGGCCCCTGTCGCGCTCGGGTTCGCAATCGCCGTCACGGGCATCGTCTACGTGTTCGGGATGGTGCTGCTCGTCCGGCAGTTCGAAGGGCTCTATCCCGAGTACTTCGTGACCGCCGGCCGCAGCGGTCTGACGCCGCGCAAGGCCGTCTACCGCCACGTCGCGGCCGTCGAAACGCTGGCCCGGGCGCGGCGCGAGACGCTGTTGCGGATCGAAATGAACTCGGGCGAATCTCTGAGGCTGGCGTTGCCCACCGACCGGGTGTTCGAGCTGTACGAGGCGATCGAGCGCAACAGGCCGCCCGTATAGGAGCCTGCGGGGCGCCGACCCGCGGTCATGCGCAATTTCGCAAAAATTGCGCGCTCGTGGTGCAGGGTTTCGTGCATACTGGTTTCTGGAGGAATTGTCCATCGAAATAGACGGCCTTCGGAGTGGAACCGGAGCCGGCGCCGTGTGGACAAGAGACAGACGGTGAGTTTACCGAACTACGCGTTTTTCAAGGGTCGCATCGTTCCTTACCACGAAGCGAAAGTCGGCGTCTTGACGCACACTCTGAACTACGGGACGGGCGTCTTCGGCGGACTGCGCGGTTACTGGAACGATGACGAGGAGCAGTTGTTCATTTTCCGGCCGGAGGATCACTACCGGCGGTTCCTGCAGTCGGCGAAGATGCTGTGCATGGAGCTTCCGTACACGCGCGACGACCTGACCGAGATCACGGCGGAGCTGGTACGGAGCGAGAATCTCCGCGAAGACTGCTACATTCGCCCGCTGGCCTATTTCGCCGACGAGATCATCGGCGTGCGGCTCCACGACATGAACCCCGACGTCACGATGATCGCGGTCCCGTTCGGACCCTACGTGCCGAAGGAAGAGAACGCGCACGTGACGGTGTCCTCCTGGCGCCGGGTCGACGACAACAGCCTGCCGGCCCGCGGAAAGATCTCGGGCGCCTACGTCAACTCCGCTTTCGTCAAGACCGACGCCATCCGAGCGGGATTTGACGAAGCGATCGTCCTGAACAACGATGGTCACGTGTCCGAAGGCTCGGCGGCGAACATCTTCATCGTGCGCGACGGACGGGCGATCACGCCCCCCGTTTCCGACAACGTCCTCGAAGGCGTCGTCCGGCGCACCATCGCCGAGATCCTGCGCGACGAAATGGGCGTGGAAGTGGTCGAGCGCGCGATCGACCGCACGGAACTGTTCGTCGCCGACGAGGCGTTCTTCAGCGGAACCGGGGTCCAGATCGCGGCGATCACCGCCGTGGACCACCGTTCGGTCGGCGACGGCGTGATGGGGCCGGTGACCGGACGGCTGCGGGAGCTGTTCTTCAACGTGGTGCGCGGACGCGAGCCGCGCTACCGCCACTGGTGCGCCCCGGTGTTCGTGGCCGACCGCGCCGCGGCCGGATAACGGCGACGCGGTCCATCCCGCCGGCAACCTAACAGGCCTGACACGGGACGGCCAACGGTGCGTCCGCCGGCATGGGCGCGTCGATCGGCTCCGCCGACAGCAGGTAGGCGGTCCGGCGGGCCTCGAAGACGTGGAAGTAGCAGGCGATATCGTCCACGTCGGCCGAATAGAAGTCTGTCCGGCTCGCGTCGGGCGCGGCCTCCAACCCCAGGCAGAACGCGCGGCCCAGGGCGTCGGCTGCGGTCTCCAGGCCCGGGAACATCGGTACCACCCGGTAACCGGCCCACTTTCGGGAATCCTTCGGCGTCATCGTCATCGCTTCCTCCTTCCGGCCGCCCCGCCCACCGCTACAGTGGGAACGCATGGAGTTAGACGCGAGTTCCGGGATTTCGTGAACGCCTGGGCGGAAGCTCGCCGCCGGCGAAGGGAATCGGCAGGCCGGACGGGCCGTCGGCCTGGACCGGGTGCCCGGATCAGCCCGTCTGCTCGGCGACGGCCCGGGCGGCCGCGGCGACCGCTTCCGGATCTCCCAGGTAGAAGTTGCCGAGTGGGCGGAGATCCGCGCCGAGCTCGTACACCAGCGGTTGGCCGGTGGGCACGTTGCGCTCGACGATGTCGGCGTCCGAGATTCCGTCCAGGTACTTGATGAGGGCGCGGATGCTGTTGCCGTGGGACGCGACCAGGACCTGCCGTCCGGCGAGAAGCTCGGGCGCGATGCGTTCTCGCCAGTAGGGGAGCACGCGGTCGACGGTGAGCTTCAGGCTCTCGGTCAGCGGGATGTCTTCCGGCGCGAGCCGGGCATACCGGGGATCGTTCCTTGGATTTCTCGGATCGTCGGCGTCCAGCGCAGGCGGCGGGGTATCGTATCCGCGGCGCCACCGGTGAACCTGGTCCGGGCCGTACTTCTCCACCGTTTCCTTCTTGTTATCGCCCTGGAGGGCGCCGTAGTGGCGCTCGTTGAGCCGCCAGGACCGCTCGACCGGGATCCACATGCGGTCCAGCTCCTCCAGAACCAGCCACAGCGTATGGATGGCCCGCTTGAGCACGGACGTGAAGGCCAGGCCCGGGGCGTAGCCCGCCTCCCGGATCAACCGTCCGGCCTCGCGGGCCTCGGCGACGCCCGTGTCGGTCAGGGGCACGTCGGTCCAGCCCGTGAAACGGTTCTCGCTGTTCCAGGTGCTCTGTCCGTGTCGCAGCAGTATCAGGCGCGGCATGCCAACCAGTGTAGCAGTCCGGGTCGGACGTGCGCACGGCCGCGACGGAGCCGGTCGGGACAGGGTCTCCATGACATCCCGCCTGCTACAATGACCGCCCATGGAAACGCGCAGCGTCGACGCCGAGGTCCGGTTTTCCGATGAGAAGATGCAGAAGGTGCCGCTTTTCGGCTCCGAGAAGTATTTCTGCGACCTCTACTGCCTTCGGAAGGGGCAGGCGCAGCGGATCCACGCCCACCCGGAATCCGACAAGATCTACTACGTGATTCGGGGGTCGGGGCGCATTCACATCGCCGGAGAGGAACGCGACCTCGGTCCGGGAGAGGCCGTCGTGGCGCGCCCGGGCGAAGACCACGGCGTTCGCAACGAGACCGACGAGGACCTTGTCCTTCTCGTCTTCATGACGCCCCGTCCGTAGCGGGCCGGCCGCGTCGCCGCGCGGGGGTTCCATGCCTCTTCGGGCCGTCCCGACGTCCCCGTGTACGATTGCCTTTCAGGCTGCTAATATGCGTGGGCCGGCGGGCGCGACCGGGCCGCGCCATCGAGGCCGGAAACGCGGTCGTTGACCGCAGGGGGACACCGCCGTTATGGGACGCAACGCGCAGCTTATTCGCCAGTGGGCGATCCTCAAGCAGATCGAGACTACGCGGTGGAGCACGATTCCGGACATGGCGGACCGCCACGACGTCTCGACCAAGACCATCCGCCGGGACCTGGCGGCCCTGATGGAAGCCGGGTTTCCGCTGTACGACGAGCGCTACGAGGGCCGCGTCTACTGGAGGCTGGCCGAGGAGTACAAGGGCCTCCCGCTGGCCCACCTGTCGCTCTCCGAGCTTGCCGCGCTCTACTTCAGCCGCGAGATGGTCAGTGCGCTGCTGGCGCCCCCGTTCTCCGGCGATATCGAGTCGGCGTTCAAGAAGATCGAGGGCGCGCTGCCGGAGAAGAGCACCGCGTTCCTGGACGGCCTCGACAACATGATCTCGGTTCGCCCCGACGCGCCGAAGGACCTGGACGAGCACAAGCAGACCATCCGGACGCTGATGGACGCCATCGGCGGGGAGCGGCGCATCGGGATGGACTACTTCTCGGTGCACAGCGGAAAGAAGAAAGCCTATGTCGTCGACCCGTATCGCCTGATGTACTTCCGGGGCGGCCTCTATCTGTTCGGCTTCGTCGAGGAGTACAAGCAGATCCGTACGTTTGCCGTGGAGCGGATCGAGGCCATCGAGAAGCGGGCCGACACGTTCGAGCGGCCGGCGGACTTCTCGATGGACACCTACCTGGAGTCGTCCTTCGGGCTGGTCAAGGAAGACCCCTTCGACGTCGAGATCCACTTCAAGGCCGACATCGCCCCCTACGCCCGCTCGCGAACGTGGCACCCGTCGCAGAAGGTCCGTGACGTGGGCAACGGCGAGATCGTGATGAGCCTGCACGTCGGCGGCGAGTTCGAGATCGAGTCCTGGATCCTCAACTTCGGGCCGTCGGCCATGGTGCTTTCGCCGGAACGCCTGCGGCGCCGCATCGAGGCGGACCTCAAGCGCATGTTGGACGGTTACCGGAACGAGGTCACGATCGCGCCCGCGGTTTCCAAGGCATCCAAGCCGGGCCCGGTCAAGAAGGCGTCGAAGGTTCGCAGCCGGCGCTAGACGCCCGCCTCATGTGGCACGCCAATATCCTCGAGATCATCGGGAACACGCCGATGGTGCGGTTGAACCACGTGGCCGCCGGGTTGGAAGCGACCCTGCTGGCCAAGCTGGAGTACCTGAATCCCGGCGGCAGCGTCAAGGACCGCATCGGGATGTGGATGCTCGAATCGGCCGAGGCGGCCGGCGCGATCCGCCCCGGCGGCACGGTCATCGAGGGCACGTCGGGCAATACGGGGATGGGGCTCGCCCTGGCGGCGGCCGTCAAGGGTTACGCGTGCATCTTCACGGTGCCGGACAAGATGAGCCAGGAGAAGATCGACAGCCTGCGGGCGCTCGGGGCCGAGGTGATCGTCACGCCCACCGAGGTGGAGAACACGGATCCGCGCAGCTACCACTCCGTCGCCGACCGCTTGAGCCGCGAGATTCCCGGAAGCTACTTCCCGAACCAGTACCAGAACCTGGCCAACAGCGAGGCGCACTACCGGACCACCGGCCCGGAGATCTGGGAACAGACCGACGGGAAGGTCACGCACGTGGTCGTCGGCGTGGGGACCGGCGGCACGATCAGCGGGACGGCGCGCTACCTGAAGGAGCGGAACCCGGACATCCGCATCGTCGGCGTCGATCCGGAAGGTTCCATCTTCGCCGGCATGTTCCGGACAGGCCGGCGGCCGGATCCGTCGCCCTACAAGGTGGAAGGCATCGGCCAGTGGGAGAAGCCCCGCAACGTCGATTTCTCGGTTATCGACGAGTTGCATTCCGTGTCCGACCGGGACTCCTTCCTGATGACGCGCATGCTGGCCCGGCGCGAGGGTATCTTCGCCGGAGGTTCGGCGGGGTCGGCCGTTCACGTCGCCGTCGACCGCGCGCGGACGCTCGGCAGCGACGCCCTCGTGGTGGTCGTCATCCCGGATTCCGGGAACCGCTATCTCAGCAAGGTGTACAACGACAACTGGATGCGCGAGAACCAGTACCTGGACTCGGCCGTCGACGTGCGGGCCGGAGAGGTGGTGGCCAGCAAGGCCCGCCGCGTGGAGTCCATGCTGGCGATCCCGTTGGCGACCCCGGTCCAGGACGCCGTGAACCTGATGCGCGAGCACGCGATCTCGCAATTGCCCGTTATCGAGATCGACGGCGTGGTCGGCAGCATCACGGAGGCCCGGATCCTCGACATCCTGGTTTCCGACCCGTCGGCTCGAACCAAGCCCGTGGCCGAGTACATGGAACCGCCGTTCCCGGTCGTTCCCGGCGACGCGCCCATCGCCAGCGTCGTCGAGCACATGAAGCGCGACGTGACGGCCGTCCTGGTCGAGACGGCCCACGGCTTCGACATCATCACGAAGTCCGATCTCGTCGGCTTTCTCACGCGCCTCCAGCAGCCGGACGGCAAGTTCACCTGATAGACTGACCGTTCATCGCCCCGAGCGGAGAGCCGGCCGTGGCCTTCAACCCGAGAGCGCACATCCCCGTCGAGGAACGATACGCCGAATACCACGCGCGGTATCCGGCGTTGGGGCTCGTCGGCAACACGCGCATGGTGGAGATCACCTGTTTCAAGGAGGAGTTCCCCGGCGTCCGCGTTCTGGCGAAGACGGAGTACGCCAACCCGGGCGGGAGCCTCAAGGACCGACCGGTGCGGCGCATGATGCTGGAAGCCCTGATCGCCGGGGAGTTCGAGGGGGGCCGGGCGCTGCTGGATTCCAGCTCGGGAAACGCGGGAATCGCCTACGCGATGATCGGCGCCATGATGGGCGTGCCCGTGTCGATCGTCATTCCCGGGAACGCCAGCCGCGAGCGCAAGATGCGGATCCGCGCGCACGGCGCGGCGCTGATCGAGACGGACCCGATCGAAGGCTACGACGAGGCGCTGCGCGAATGCCACCGGATTGCGGAAGCGCGCCCGGACGAGTTCTTCCACTGCGATCAGTACGGCAACGACCACAACTGGCTGGCGCATTACCACACGACGGCGGCGGAGATCCTGGAGCAGACCGACGGCCGGATCACCCACTTCGTCACCGGGATCGGGACGGGTGGAACGCTGACCGGCGTGGGGCGCCGGCTGAAGGAAGACGCGCCCGGCGTGGAGATCGTCCAGATCGTTCCCGAGGACTTCCCGGGCATCGAGGGTCTGAAGCCGCTGGAATCTCCCGGCGACATCATCCCGGCAATACTGGACCGGAGCCTCGTCGACCGGAAGGTGCCGGTCTCCAGTGACGATTCCGCCCGGATGTGCGCGTTGATGGCCCGTCAGGGCGTGTTCGCGGGCCAGTCCTCGGGCGCCTACCTGCAAGGCGTCTATGAGACTGCGAGGCGCGTCGGCGAAGGCGTGATCGTCACGATCCTGAACGACATCGGAGAACGCTACATGAGCACGGCGCTCTGGGAGCGTTGACCCGACGCCGGTCCGGGGTGGTACAGTCCCTCACCATGAAAGCGATACTCGTCGACCGGCACGGGGGGCCGGAAAACCTGCGATACGCCGACGCGCCCGATCCGGCGCCCGGGTCGGGGCAGGCCGTCGTCCGGCACGAGGCCATCGGCGTCAACTTCGTCGACGTCTACCACCGCATGGGGCTCTATCCGATCGCGCCGCCGTTCATTCCCGGCTCGGAGGCGGCGGGCGTGGTGACGGCCGTGGCCGGCGACGTCGAAGGGATCCGAGTCGGGGACCGGGTGGCCCACGCCTCGACGTTGGGTTCGTACGCCGAGTCGCAGGCCGTCGACGCCTGGAGGCTCGTCCATCTGCCTGACACCGTCGACGCGCGCGCGGGCGCGGCCCTGATGCTTCAGGGAATGACGGCCCACTACCTGTGTCACAGCACGTTCCCGTTGCGCGCCGGCCAGACCGCGCTGGTCCATGCCGCCGCGGGCGGCGTGGGGCTGTTGCTCACGCAGATGGCCAAGAAGCTGGGTGCCGTCGTCTACGGGACCGTGTCGACGGCGGAGAAAGCGGAGCTGGCGATGGAGGCCGGCGCCGACGCCGTGATCCGGTACGACGAACAGGACTTCGACGATGAGGCGCGGCGCCTGACCGACGGCCGCGGCGTCGACGTGGTCTACGACTCGGTCGGGCGCTCGACCTTCGACCGGAGCCTGGACTGCCTGGCGCCGAGGGGCTGCCTGGTTCTCTACGGCCAGGCGAGCGGGCCCGTGCCGCCGGTCGATCCGCTCGTGCTGCTGTCGAAGGGGTCCCTGTTCCTGACACGCCCGACGCTGGTCAACTATGCGTCCTCACGCGAGGAGATCCAGGAACGGTGTGACGCCGTTTTCCGGTGGCGCGCGTCCGGAGACCTGAAGGTGCGAATCGGCGCCACGTTCCCGCTCGCTGAAGCCGCCGACGCGCACCGTGCGCTCGAGGGCCGGAGAACCACGGGCAAGGTGCTGCTGGCGCCGTAGCGGGGCGCGCTCCCGCTACTCGGTCGGCCGCACGGCCGTGAACTCGCGATCGTTCGTCAGAACGATCACGCCGTCGCGATAAGCGCCGTAGAGGTCGATCCGGTCGTGATCTCCGGGTTCCTTGAGGTGCTCGTAATCGATTCGGGTCCACTCTCCATCGGAACGATCGAGCCGGAATATCGAGCGCTGGCCGGGCGCGTCCTCACCCGCCGGGTCGGCGACCGACACCGCGACGTAGACGTCTCCGTCCGCCGTCATGGCCGCCCCCGTCACATCGTGGCCGCCTGGAGTCGGCCACTGGCCGATGGGTGTCCCGTCGGGGGCGATTTCCACCCAGAGGCGTTTCCGGTCCATGATGATTCCGACCCTGTCCTCGATCGGGAACAAGCTCGACAGTAGCAGCCAGCCGAAGTTGCCCCCATCCTCGCCGGGGATCTCCCACTTATCGATCAGCGTTCCCGTCGCGTCGTAGTGCGCAAGCAAGTCGAGGCCTCCCGCTGGACCCTGCGCCCAGAGTGTACCGTCGGGCGCGAAGCTGACGTGCGACGGCGCGTATGCGTCCGTTCGCAGGATCCTCTCGACCCGGCCGTCGGCCGACAGCCATCCGATTCCGTTGGCTCCATCCCCCCGGCGGATAAACGAAAAGGCGACGCGGCGTGTTGGCGACACCGCGACGTTGGTGATCCAGTCCCAGGGTGCGGCCGGCGAAGCGAGGTCCGCATCCATCAGAAGTTGTCCTTCCCGGTCGAATACTCGGATGAAAAGCGGGGCGCCATTCGGGAAGTAGGCACGAAAACCGTTGTGCCACCTCGGAACGTGGTTGTCCGAACCCAACGGCTTCCATACGAAAGTCTCGACCGCTTCGAACCGTTGAGCCGTTGCCGGCGAAACCGAAGCGGCGGCGAGGGTGGCCAGGACGATGGGCACTCGGAAGTGACGAAGCATTGGAATCTCCCTGATCGGCGCTGGCCCGACGCGCCGGCTACGGCTTGCGTGCGATCGCCTCTCCCCAGGCGATGGCGGCGAACGCGCCGGGAGCGTCTTTCCATTGTGTCATCGCATGTCGCCATTCGTCGAAATCTTTGGGGGTGGCCAGCCCGTGCCGCGCGGCCGCTTGCACGGTCTCCGGGGAGAAGAACCAGCCCTCGGCGAACCTGTGGAAGAAGTCGACGTCCTCGACCGTGCCGTAGGATTCGAACGACGCGGCAGCCTCGACGTCCGAGAAACCCGCCTCCCGAAAGACCCGACGCAACTCCCGGCCCATCTGCGAGTGGCCCCCGTTGGCCTCGAGAAGGTCCGAGTAGGTCTTCCAGATGTCGCCCAGGACGCCGAGGTCGGGCTCGGAGAACGACGCGGCGCCGATCATCTCGCGGGCGGAAAACAGGCCTCCCGGCTTGAGCACCCGCTTCACCTCGGCCAGGACGGCCCGCGTGTCCGGAACGTGCATCAGCAGGGCGTGGCAGTGGGCGACATCGAACGCGCCGTCGTCGTAAGGCAGATCCGTCGCGTCGCCGGTCCGGAAGCTCGCGTTCCGGTGTCCGCCGGCCGACGCGGCCGCCCGGGCCATCTCGATCTGGGACGGCTCCATGTCGATGCCGTGCAGCTCTCCCGGTTCCACCGCTTTCGCGAGCCCCATCGAAATCGTTCCCGGACCGCAACCCAGGTCGAGGACCCGCAACCCGGGCCGGAGGCGCCCCAGCAGGCGTCGGGCCTGGACCTCCGCCTTCCGGCGATGCAGCATCTCCTGGAAGGCGTCGCTGTAGCCCATCGTGTAGGTTCTTTCCGGCGTGTCCGGCGCGTTTTCGCTGTTCATGACTGGATTCCTTTCCATTCGCCGCGTCGATCGATTGTAGCCGAGGCCGGACCGTTCCGGGGCCGGACGCGCGGTGCGGAACAGGGAAACGCGCCTCCGGCTCTTCAAAACCGGCTATGCAACCCCGCCGGGCTTGTTTTACCCTCTTTAGGCCGCGCCGCCCGGGCGGCGCGCCGGTGAATTCTCCATGAAGCGTCTCCTGTACCTGATCTTCTTCGCATCCGGCGCGACGGGCCTGGTCTACCAAGTGATCTGGGTCCGGCACACGGGCCTGGTCTTCGGCAACACGTCGTTCTCGATCGCCACCGTCATCGGCGCTTTCATGGCCGGCCTGGCCCTGGGAAGCTGGCAACTCGGCAAGCTCGCCGACCGGTTCGAGCGGCCGCTCCGGCTGTACGGAATTCTCGAGATCCTGATCGGCGTGTCGGCGTTCCTCGTGCCGTTCGCGTTCCGTTCGATGGACACGGTCTACTGGAGCGCCGCTCCCGCCCTGGAAGCCGTTCCCGGGGCCGATCTCGCCGTCCGGTTCCTGTCCTCGTTCGCGATCATGCTGGTCCCGACGTTCCTGATGGGCGGCACGCTGCCCGTGCTGGGCCGCTACTTCGTCCGCGGCATGTCGGAAGTCGAGTCGAAGCTGGGCGCGCTGTACGCCCTGAACACGTTCGGCGCGGCCGTCGGCACCGTCGCGGCCGCCCTCATACTGATTCCCGGCCTTGGGAGCCAGTTGACCACGACCTGGATCGCCGCGCTGAACGTCGGGCTCGGCCTGCTGGCGATCCGGCTGGACATGGGGATGGAGCCGCTGCCCGATTTCTCGGGGGACGGCGAAGCCCGGGCCGACGAATCCACGGTTCCCGAAGCGGCCCCGCGGCCCGCCCAGGACCGGCTCGTTCTGCTCGCGCTGCTGGTTTCCGGCTTCGTGGCGATGACCTACGAAGTCGCCTGGACGCGCGCGCTGACGGCCGTCATCGGAAGCTCGACGTACGCGTTCTCGATCATGCTGGTGACGTTCCTGGTCGGGATCGCCCTGGGCAGCACCTGGGCCGGCCGGTTCCGCCCCCGCGCCAGCATCGCGCTGCTGGGCCGGGTTCAGATCGGCGTCGCCGCCGGCGCGCTGGTCTTCCTGGTCGGTTACATCTTCGCGCCGTACCTGATCATCGCGCTGATCCGGGCGTTGAACTACTCGTTCCCGGCCGTGCTGACGATCCAGTTCGTGGTGAGCGCCGGGTTGATGATTCTGTCGACCTTCTTCATGGGCGCGGCGTTTCCCGTCGCGGCGCAGCTCTATTCGAACCGCCTGCAGGTTCTGGGCCGCCGCGTCGGCGGCATCTACTCCGTCAATACCCTGGGGGCGATCTTCGGCTCGCTCACGGCGGGTTTCGTCCTGATTCCAACGATCGGAACGGAGCGGACGATCCTGGTCGGCCTGCTGCTGAACGCCGCGATCGCGTTCCTGCTGATGTCCGAGCAGCGCGGCCGGGGCGTCGTCCCGGCGCGTTGGGCCGCACTGGCCGTCATGCTCGTGTCGACGGTTTCGATGGTGGGCGGCGTGTTCTGGTCTCCGGGAATGCTCGACCGCGGGGTCCTGATCTACGCGCGTCAGTTCGAAATGCGCCCCAACCTGCGCGTGTCCGAGCACTATGCCGACACCGACGTCGTCTACTTCGACGAGGGCAACAACGCCAGCATCTCGGTCCGGCGGGGCAACAACTACTACGGACTGCGGACCAACGGCAAGGTGGACGCCTCGAACGGGCGCGACATGACGACGCAACTGATGATCGGCATGCTGCCGGGTTTCTACCACCCGACTCCCGAGCGCACGCTGGTGGTCGGCTACGGCGGGGGCGTGACGGCCGGCGCGGCCACGGTGTTCCCGGAGACCGTCATTGTCGACTGCGTCGAGATCGAGCCCGCCGTGTTCGGCGCCGGTCCGTACTTCGAGGCGTTCAACCGGCGGAGCTACGACCATCCCAAGGTGAACCTGATCACCGGCGACGCCCGCAACTACCTCAGCGTCAGCCGCCAGACCTACGACGTCATCATTTCCGAACCGTCCAACCCGTGGATCGCCGGCGTCGGCAGCCTGTTCACGGCCGAGTTCTACGAGTTGGCGGCGTCGGCGCTCGAGCCGGACGGGATCATCGCCCAGTGGATTCAGCTCTACGAGCTGTCGCCCGAGGACGTCCGGATGGTGCTGGCCGAGTTCCAGCGGCAGTTTCCGGAGGTGACGGCCTGGAACATGGGCGTTGGAGACCTGGTGCTGATCGGGAGCCGGCAGCCTCTGGAGCTGGACGCCGGCCGCGTGGAGCGGATTTTCCGGAACGACGCGTCGGTGAGACGGGACTTCCGGCACCATCTGGTCATGCACGACCCCCTGGAGATCTTCTCGTTCTACACGTTGTCCGGCGGGCAGGTCCGCGCGTTCGCCGCGGGCGCGGAACGCAACACCGACGATCGCCCGCTGCTGGAGTTCAACGCGCCGCGCAACCTGTTCTCGGACACGTCGGGCATGAACGTGGCGCTGTTGAACGAGTTCAAGACCGAGCTGTTGCCGGCCGGCGTCACCGGCGAGATCCGCGAGCGCGCGTACGTGGCGCTGATGGATCCGCTGCTGGAGCAGGGCGAGACGGATTTCGCCGAACAGGTCATCCGCGAGCTGGCCGACACGCTGCGGGTCAGCGACGAAAGCCTGTTCCTGGCCATGGCCCGCCTGAGCCTCCACTCGTCCCTCCACGAGGCGGCGGCGGAGTCGCTCGCCAACGCCGAGGCCGCGGCCCTCGATCCGGCCCGGTACGCGGGCTACCGCGAGGAGATGTGGGCCATGATGGCCGAGCAGCAGGGCGACCGCCGGCAGGCCATCGAACGGTACCGGCGGGCGGCGGCCGCCGCGCCCGACCGGGCCGACTACCTCCTCCGGCTTGCCGAGCTCCACGCGTTCGAGCGCGAATGGGAGCTGGCCGCGACGTGGATGGAGCGCTACATCGAGACGGACCCGAGTCCGGAATCGTTCTACTGGGAGCTGCTGGGCGAATATCGGATCGCGGCCGGCCGCGAAGTCGAGGCGCTCGACGCGCTCGACCAGGCGCTGGAGCTGGAGCCGTTCGCCTACCTGGCGCGCCTCCGGCTGGCCGAGGTGTTCGAGAACCGCGGCGACGCGGCATTGGCGACCGATCTCCTCGAATACCTCACCGTCTATGCGATCGATCGGGATCCGGAGATCTACATCCGGCTTGCCCGGATCCACGACTCCGAGGGTCGCCTCGAGGAATCCCTCGCCGTGCTCGATCGGGCGGCGCGCATATTCCCGACCGACACGGGCATCTACAAGGCGCGCCGGGACGTCGAGTTCCGGCTGGGGCCATGACGTCCGCCGCCGGGGTGTTGCTTGCGCTGGTCCTCCCCGGGCAGGCGCCGATCGAGGTCGACGTCAACCTCGTCAACATCTTCGCTACCGTCCAGGACCCGGACGGCGGCTTCGTCGACGACCTGCGCGTCGAGGACTTCCAGGTGCTGGAGGACGGCCGCGAGGTGACCGTCGAGCTGTTCGAGCGCCACGACGCCCTGACGACCAGCCTCGGCGTCCTGGTGGACAACAGCGGGAGTTCGTCCGAAGTCCTGCGGTCGGTCCGGGCCGCGCTCCCGGCGTTCATCCGGAGGCTGGGCGCCGCCGATCGGGCGTTCGTCATGTCGTTCGCCGCCGGCGCCCGCGTCATCCACGACTTCGACGACGCGGACGCCGACCTGGACCCGGCCCTGGACGCGTTGCGGCCGTTCGGAACGTCGGTCCTGTTCGACGCGCTGGTGTCGGGAATCGACAAGGTGGGCGAGGGGGCGCTGGACCGCCAGACGTTGATCGTCATGACCGACGGCGTCGACAACCGCAGCCGACGGTCGTGGGCCGACGTGGTGCGCCGCGCCGAAATGGATCGCGTCCTGCTGTATTTCATCGCGATCGGTCCGGGCATCCTCGTCGACAGTCATACGCTGGAGGGGTTGGCGTCGATGACGGGCGGTCGCGTCGTATTCCTCGGCCGCGAGCGCACCGTCGCCGATGCCCTCGAAGAGATCCGCGACGACCTGGGACGTCAGTACTACCTTGCCTACCACGCCTCGGTGGATTCGGGTTATCACACGATCGAAGTTCGGGTTCCCGGGCGGCCGGTGCAGGTTCGGGTGCGCGAGGGGTACCGGGTGGAGTAGCCCTTCAGCCCAGCGCCGAGATCAGCGACTCGCGCGACTTGTCGGGGACGGCCTGCGCTGAAGAGATCGTTTTCTTGGGCTGACGCCGCGGCTACCGCCGCGTTGTCCAGCCGCGGCGAGGAACGCCGCGGCTACTCGCGTGGCGTGCGGCAAGTTCGAGGCCAGATCATTGGTTCTCAGCCCAGCGCGGAGATCAGCGACTCGCGCGACTTGTCCGAGACGACCTGCTGCAGGTTGTTCCCGTGGCTGTCGATGGTGACGACGGCCGGGAAGTTGCGGACTTCGAGTTCCCAGACGGCCTCGGGACTGCCGAAACGCTCCAGGCTCACCCCGAGGACGCGCTCGACGCACTGGGCGTAGATCTGCGCGGCCCCGCCGATGCCGTGCAGGTAGACGCAACCATGCTCCTGGCATGCCCTCTGGGTTCGAAGGCCCATGCCGCCCTTCCCGATCACGGCCCGGATGCCGAATCGCTCGATGATGCCGGCCTGGTAGGGTTCCTCGCGGATCGACGTGGTCGGGCCCGCGGCCAGGACGCGGTGCTCGCCGTTTTCCTCGAGCATGACCGGGCCGCAATGGTAGATGACGCCCCCGCGGATGCCGTCCAGCTCCCCGCCTTCGTGAAGGTACTTGTGGACGGCGTCGCGCGCCGTATGGACGACGCCGTCGAGCAGCACCACGTCGCCGACCTTCAGCTTGCGGACGTCCGCGGCGGTCAGGGGCGTCCGCAGGCGGACGGTTCCCGTCGAGGGCAGGGTCAGATCGGGCGCCGGCGCCGCCTCGCGAAACTCGTGCTCCGCCGTGTACAGCCACTCCGACACGTTACCGCCGGCATCCAGTACGACGCCGCGCCGGCGGTACGCCCAGCACATATAGGCGATGGAAACGAAAAAGGACGCCGGCAAACGGTTCAACTTGCCCACCTTGCAGCCGCCGATCGTGAACTTGCCGGCGAAGCCCATGGGCCCGATGTCCAGGGCGTTGGCTTCCTGCATGATCCGGGCCTCCAGTTGGGCGAGGACCGGGTCGGGGTTCCGATCGTCCGTGGTCCGCAGCAACTGGTGCTTGGCGAATTCGAGCCCGGAGGCGCGGTCGCCGCCGATCGCGACACCCAGGAAGCCGGGGCCGCAACCCTTGCCCTGCGCCCGCCACACCGCGTCGAGGATCGCCCTGCGCACGCCTTCCGGGTCGCGGTTGGCCGGCCGCCCCTGGATCTCGGCCGGCAGGCTGTACTGGGCGCTCATGTTCTCGCAGCCGCCGCCCTTCAGGATCAGGCGGATGCGAATGTGCGGCTCGCGCGTCTGTTCCCAGTGAAAGACCGGGCTGCCGGGCCCCAGGTTGTTGCCCGTGTTCGTTCCGTCGACGCTGTCGACGGAGTTCTGCCGCAGGTAACCGCGGGCGGTGGCTTCCACGACAGCCTCCCGGCAGGTTCCGGCGATCTCGATCTGGTCCACGCCGACCGGCGTGTCGATGTAGAACGCGATGGTCCCGGTGTCCTGGCAGATCGGCAGCGAGCGGGCCTTGGCGAGCCCGATGTTCTGCGCCACCAGCTCCATCGCGAAGTCCGCCTTGGAATCCGGGGTCTCCAGCTTGCGCTGGAGGTCGATGACCTGCTGGACGTCGGGAGGGAGGAAGGCGGACGTCCGCCGGATCAGTTCGAGGACGTTCGTTCGTAACGTGTCGGTGTTCATGTACTGGCCCGCATCGGCCTATGCGAGGAGGTCGGCGACGACCTTGCGTTCAGTCTCGAGCTCCTGGACGGATCGCGCCAGCCGCTCCTTCCCGAAAGCGTCCATTTCAAGGTCCGTCACGATCGCGTAGCTGCCGTCGCCCGGGCAGGTGACCGGGAACGAGCTGATCAAGCCCGCGGGAACGTCGTAGCCGCCATCGGATAGGACGGCCATGCTCGTCCAGTCGCCGTCGGGCGTCCCCTGGAAGAGATGGCGGGAATGCTGGACCGCGGCGGCGGCGGCCGACATCGCCGACGATGCGCCCCGGGCCTCGATGATCGCTTTCCCGCGCTCCTGGACGGCGCCGATGAACGTGTTCTCGTACCAGGACCGGTCGCCGATGACCTCCGGGGCTCCCCGCCCGCCGATGGTCGCGAAGCTCCAGTCCGGATACTGCGTGTTCGAGTGGTTGCCCCAGATGACGGGGCGGCGGACGTCGGACGCCGCGGCGCCCGCCTTCGACGCGATCTGGGCCGTGGCCCGGTTGTGGTCGAGCTGGGTCATGGCGGACCACCGGTCCGGGGGCACGTCCGGTGCGTTGCGCATCGCGATCAGGCAGTTCGTGTTGCAGGGATTGCCGACGACGACGGCGCGGACGCCCGGCGCGGCCGCTTCCTGGATGGCGCGGCCCTGTTCCACGAATATCGGGCCGTTCACGCGGATCAGGTCGTTGCGTTCCATACCCTTGGACCGTGGCCGGCTGCCGACCAGCAACACCAGGTCGGCGCCCTCGAACGCGGTCAGGGGATCGTCCGTTGCCTCGAGTCCCTTCAATAGCGGAAAGGCGCAGTCGTCCAACTCCATGCACACGCCGTCCAACGCCTTCATGGCCGGCGGGATCTCCAGAAGCTGGAGCCTCACCGGCATGCCGGACCCGAATATGCCGCCGGAGGCAATCCCCGGCAAGATCGCGTATCCGATGTTGCCGGCGGCCCCGGTGACCGCCACCCGCTTCACGCTCTCCGTCACTGCACGCCTCCGATCTTCGTCCGCCGTCGAGAGTCCGCCGAGGAATCGGCGGCCGCGAACCCGATATTTTACAGCCCACGGCCCAAATGTGCAGGGCCATGGCCGTTTTCGTGAGTGTGCGCGCGTTTGGACCACACCTGTCCTGGCATGCCCTGATAAGGAAAGTGATCCATGGGGGTGGACAGATGGTCGAGTTACGGTTCCGGATCCGCAACGCGGTCTTCCACGCCGGCAACGGCAACCGCCGAACCACCATCCGGCCGATCACGTTCCAGTTTCCCACGCTCGAGGAGGCGGCGTTGCTGGCGTCGGTCAGCGAGGGCGGGATGCTGGTTCCCCGGGAGCAGGTGTTCCACCTGTCCCATCCGCGGGGCGGCCCCGTCATCGAGGGATTCGCCGACTGCGCGCTCGGCGAGTTCGTGCGCGCGCAACTGGAAGCCCTGTCCTCGGACGGCCTGCCGCCCGGGGAGTGGGAGGTCCACGGCCTGGAACCGTTCATGGAGAACCACGCGGTCGAGGAGTCGGAACGCCTTCGCGATCTGATCAGCGTATGCGAGTTCCAGGCCAACGAGTTCACGCCGGAATCCGCCGTCCGGTTTCTGAAGGACACGGGGTTCTTCGATCAGTACATCATCATCGGCGTCAAGCACGGCAAGGGGTGGCGCCGGTCCCGTTGCATCACCACTTTCGAAGGCCGGCCTGCGGACGCCGGCACGATCCTGGGGCATCTGGCCGACTTCTTCGGCAAGGCGCATGAGGACGCGCCGGGCGAAACGGAAGCCGCCGAGGCGTCGTCGGGCGAAGACGCGTCCTGGGAGCGAGGCGCCGGTCTCGACGACGGCGAGCGCCCGGATGACGAATTGCAAGACGGCTACCGACGCTGACGGCGTCCGCCCGGTCCCGGACGCCCACGAGGCGCTCGAGCGCACCTGCCCCAACTGCGGCGCGGACATGCATTCCCAGAGTTGCAAGCTCCGGTGTCCGCGCTGCGGATACTACAAGTCCTGCAGCGACTTCTGACCCCGGCCCGGGGCGCTCTTACCCCAGGATACGCAGCCGCAGCGCGCCCGCCGTCGGCCGGATCGAGTCGATGTGCGCGGTGACGACGTCGCCCGGCTTTCGGTCGCGCGCCTCCGAGGCGGTTCCGCGCACCAGGTAGTCGGTCAGCTCGAGCGTGCCTTTCCCGTCGATCACCATGGCCGTGAGCGGCGCGCCGGCCTTCTCTCGCGACAGATAGGTCAGGATCCAGTACGTCGTCGACGTCTGTTCCAGCTTCCGTATTTCGACTTCCGCCGACTCGGCCGACGTGATGATTCCCAGCAGGGCGTCCGTGTCGTAGGGGTGCGGCTCGCCGCTCAGGGCCGCGGCGAACTGCCGTTGGGTCACGAGGTCGGCGTAGCGGCGGATCGGCGAGGAGAGTTGCGTATAGGCCCTCAGTCCGAGACCGGCATGCGGCGCCGGCGACAGCGACAGCCGGGACCGCTTGAAGCTCTTGCGGAGCGTTTCGAAGCGGAGTGCTTCCGGGAGCCCCGTCGTGTCGGGCGGCGCCTGGTCCGGAGGCTCCTGCGTGCGATAGATGACCGGCAGGCGATCCCGCGCGGCGTGGTCGGCGGCCAGCCGGTTGGCGAGGATCATCATCTCGCTCACGACCAGGCGTGACGGTGTGTCGGCGTCGACCCGGCGGAGCGCGATTTCCCCATTGGCCGCGTGTACCTTGATTTCCGGCCGCCGGTGAGTCTGGGCTCCGGACGCGGCGCGGGCCGCCTGGAGGCGCCGGGCGATCGCGAGGAGCCGGTTCAAGCCTCGCTCGCCGAGGGCGATCGCGCGGTCCGCGGCTTCGTAGGTCATGGTCTCCGCCACCTGGATGACCGACCTCGAGATCTCGAAGGCTTCCAGGGCATGGTCCGAATCGAACCGGACGTCGATCGTGAATGCGGGCCGCGGCGCGCCGGCGACCAGGCTGGCCAGACCGGCGGAAAGCCGGGACGGGAACATCGGCACGGTCACGTTGGGGAGGTAGATCGTCGCCGTCCGCGCCGACGCCGCGCTGTCGAGGGCGTCTCCCTTGGCGGAGAACGCCGCCACGTCCGCGATATGGATACCCAGCCGCGTGCGCGGACCGTCCTCGATCACCGTCAGCGCGTCGTCGATTTCCACGGTTTCGACGTCGTCGATCGCCACGGTGCGGCGGTGCGTCCAATCCGCGCGGCGCGCGTCGTCGAGAACGGGTTCCAGTACGCGCGCCGCCTCCAGAACCGGGGATGCGAACGTCGTCGGGAATCCCCCGATCAAGAGGAATCGATCGTCGTTCTCCCGGATGCGTCCCAATCGGGCGAGTAGCTCGTAGGCCGCTTCACGCGCCTGGTGCGTCCCCGCGATTCTGCGGAACACGCTGCCGACCTCGTCCTTCTCGCGGTGGCGCAACCACCGCTCGAGCCGGTCCACCACGCCGTTCCACTCGGGTTCCGTCTCGGGCGCGTCGCCGGCGAGCGCCGTCCGCAGCATGTCCCCGACGCGGTTGCGGAAGGCCTCCTTCTCGCGCTCCCGTTCCAAACGCGCGCGCTCGGAGGCGACCTGGGCCTCTGGCCGGGGATGGTAGCCGCCGCCCCTACGGCCGAAGTACAGCGAGTCCGCTTCCAGCGCGCGGAACATGGCCGACTGGAGTTCCGGGGCCGAACGCCCGAAATACTGCGCGGTCAACTCGTCGAGCGTCGTGTCGGGACGCCCCTCCCGGACCGCATTCCACAACAACTCCACGTCGATCGCCGCGGCACGTTCGACGGCTGCTTCGAGCATCGTGTCCGCGGCCTTCGGAAACCCGTCTTCCGGGGCGCGCCCGTGGACGACAAGGACCTTGGAGCGGGGGACGCTGGACTCGCGGCCGCGCCGATCGACGATCCGGAGCCGGCGGTGCTCGGATTTTCGGACGTGGCCGATGCGGAGGGCTCCCGAGTCGACGAACTCGACGATGTGACCGTCCAGTTCCATCGTTCGCATCTTATCGCAAGCGCGGGGACTCGGCGGGTCGAGGCGTCAGTCCAGGAAAACATCTCTTCGCCGCTGCCCGTGCGGAAACGCCCCGGCGCCGGGCTCCGCGGGGCGCCGTCAGCGGCGTGCTACATTGGACGCCATGTCCAAAGGAATCGCGGGGCCGCTGGCCGGCGTGGGAATACGGATCCGGAACAACGCCGAGCTCGAGGAGTTTCTCGGCGCGCCGGGCGCCCCGGAAGCCGTCGCGTCGTCGTCGTTCGAACAGGTGTTCTTCACGCTCAAGTCGTTGGGACTGGCCGATGCGCTGGACCTGTTGCCCATGGTCACCGGCCGTCAGATCCGCGGCTTCGTCGACCTGGACTGCTGGCGAAAGGACCGGTTCGTCCCCAAACCGCTCATGGAATGGATCGCCGCGTTCGTTCAGGCGGGTCCCGACGAGACGGCACGGGCGCTGGCCGGCATGGACGACACTCTGGTCGCCCTCTTTCTCAAGGACCTGATCACGGTCTACGAGGTCGAACGGGACGAACCGCCGCCGGCCGCCCACCTGATCTACACCCCGGACAACACGCTGGCCGTCGAGCAGGAGGGGACCGGCGACGCGGCGACGATCGCGGCGCTCGTCCTGGACGCCATGTTCAAGCACCGGCCGGAACTGGGTTACGGCGTGCTCCGGAAGGTGCGATACGTCACCCGGACCGAGCTCGAGGAGACGGCCTACCGGAACAAGGTGCGCCGCCTGGAAGTGCACGGCTTCGTCGACTACTACGAGGCGCTCTCCATCTATGCCGGGCCCGATAGCCGCGCCTCGCCGCCCCCCCCGCGCGAGACGGCGGGGGAGGCGATTCCAGGTGACGAGCCGCCGCAATCGCTGCCCACGGTCTTCGCGGACTCGCTTTCGGAGGGCGGGTTCCTTCATGCGGCGATGCGGCAGGTCGACGGCGAGGATGCCGACCGCCTGGCCGAGGAGCTGACGGCGTTGGGCAACCGCATCCTGTCGGCCAACCTGGTGAACCTGGGGGAGGTGGAAGGCATTCGAATCGCGCTCGGAGAGCTGCGGGACTTCCTGACGATCGGTCTGGAGCATCTGTCGGGGCGCGATGCGGGCGCGGCGGCGCGCCACCTGCGGTCGCAGCATGCCCAGGGCGTGTTCAAGGCGGGGTTCGACCTGCTGGCGGGGTTGCGTGGACGCGTCGAGAAGCTCGCGCGCTTCCCGGGCTTCAAGCCGGACCTGCTGGAGAGTCCCGACCAGGAGTTCGTTGCCGGCCTGGCCCGTTTCAAGCCCTTGCTGTGGGACGGGGGGCAATACCGGAATTTCCGGGGACTCGCCGAGGTCGAGCAGGCGGGGCGGCGGCTGGAGGATATCGAGACCTTCTGCGAGTGCCTGCTCCGCGAGTTCGGTCCGTCGGTGGAGACCACGCTGCGGCAGGCGTTCAACACGGCTGTCGTGCAGCAGGCCGTCACGGGCCGATTCGAGCCGAGGCCGGTCGGATCCGCCGCGCTGGAGGCGCTGATCGCGGACGGCGTCAACCTTCCGGAACCGGATCTCCCCGACGCGGCCAGGACGATATTCGCCGCCTGGCTCGAGGACCTGAAACGCGATCTGGAGCCGCTTGCCGGCAAACGGATCGATCCGCGGTTCGTCGGCTTCGTCAACATGGAGTCATAGCCTTCGCCATGGCCAGCCGCAGCACGCTTGTCGTCGACATCGAAACGGTCGGTCAGGATCCCGACGCGATCCCCCCGCGCGCGCTGGAACTCCTGACCGCCAACGCCGCGGATGACGCCGCCCGCGAAACCGTCCTGGAACGCATGGGCCTGGATCCGTGCACCGGCCGTATCGTCTGCATCGGCGTGCACTGGATCGAGGTGGACCGTTCCCGGGCCTACTGCCAGAGCGACGAGACGGAGTTGCTGTCGAATTTCTGGTCCGATCTGTCCCAGATCCGCCCGACCCGCTTCGTGACCTTCAACGGCAAGTCGTTCGACTTTCCCTATATCAACATTCGCAGCGCGATCCTGGGCGTGCCCGTCCCGCGCGACCTGCTTCTGGACACGCGCCGCTTCTCGACGGACCGGCACTTCGACGTCCGCGAGGTTCTGACCAACTTCGACCGCTACAAGAAGGGCACGCTGGAGTACTTTTGCCAGGTCTTCGGCGTGGCGTCCCCCAAGGACGGGCTGGACGGCAGCCGGGTGGCGGCGTACTTCAAGCAAGGCCGGCTGGACGAGATCGCCCGGTATTGCCTCGACGATTGCCGGGCCACCGGAGAGCTTTACCGGCGGCTGCGCCCCTACTACCGCTGAGACGCGGTCGTCCGCCTCGCCTCCCGGACTTCGGTTGACAGCGGACGGGCCCCGGAATTAGAAAGAGTCCATGGCCGGCGCCGTCATCCAGTACGCCCTGCTCGTCGTGTGCTGGATTTCCGCGCTCGTGACGCTGGTCGTCTTCCTGGAAAGCTGGTTCGCCCTGACCCGGCGTTCGCGGCTCTCGGCGCGCGCTTCCTCCGGTGATCACGGCACGGTGTCCCTGCTCGTCCCGATACGGTCCGGCGGCGACGCCGCGCGGCGGGGGCTGGAATCCGTACTGAGCCAGTCGTACCCGCACATCGAGACGTACCTGCTCTACGAGGAAGAGAACGTCGAGCACGCGGCGCTGGTCGCCGAGTTTCGCGCGATGCCGGCCCCCGTTCCCGTCGCCGCGGTGCCCGTCCCGTTTCGCATCGAGTCCGAGGATGAGCGCGTGCGAGCGCTGGAGCACGCCCAGCCGAACATTCGCGGGGCCTGGATTCTGGTCGTCGACGACGGCGTCGTGCTGGATGCGCACGCCGTCGCGTCGGCCCTGGAGTTCGCCGCGAACGAGGACATCACCGCGGTCGCCATGATCCCGGGCGTGGAGTGCCGCTCGCTGCCGCAGAAACTGCTCGCCCCGTCGCTGGAGTGGTTCGTGCGCATGCTGCGCGCCGTCGACCGCGGACGGGAGAAGTCTCACCGTCCGAACATGACGGCGCCGTTCCTGTTGCTCCACGGTCAGACGCACGCCGCCCTGAACAAGATGAACCGGCTGCCGGGCGTCCTGAACGAATCGGGCTGGGCGCTGTGGACCTACCGGGTGGAGGGGTTGCGCACCTTCCAGGGCGACGGCGCCGGCTGGATCGCGCGCGAAGCGACAGTGAAGTCCCTGCTCGGAACGCTGGAAACCGCGACGCTCAGCCCCGGACGCGTCAAGGGATTCGCCGTCGTCAGCGCGGCCGTGTCCGCGGTTTCCGTTCTGGGGATCGTGGCGGGCCTGCTGATCCAGGACTCGGGGTTCGCCGGCCTGGGCATTCTCTATTTCTCGGCCTTCGGCTACAGCCTCATGGCGACCAGTTACTACTTCTACGCCCGGCGGTTGGGGGCGGCCGTCTGGTTCGCGCCGCTGTGGTTCCTGCCCCACGCGGCCGCGCTGCTCCTGGCGTTGGTGGAGTTGCGCCGTGCGCGCCCGGCGCTGCCCGCAACGGCCGTCGCCGGCGACCGGGGCCGGGAAGTCCCGACCGAGAAGCCGTAGCCATCCGGACGCGGCTACCGCCGCGCCCGTTTCATCCGCTGTTGCGCGCTCTTGGGTATCTTGGCGTGCCGCATGCGGCCCAGGTTCAGGAACACCAGGACGATCGCTCCGATCGTCACGGCGCCGGCGATGGCGAGAAGCACGGTGTTGCCGGTCTGGAAGCCGCGGATCAACTGAAACACGGCGATCAGGAACAGGATACCGGCGGCGGCGACCATGATGAACCGGAACGCGACGGTCTGCCGAAACGGCAGCACCGCTTCCTTCTTCTTGATCCGGAGCCGTCCCATGGAGCGGTATTATACGCGCGGCCGGCGGCGTTACCCGGTCAACGACGCCAGCGCCTCGGCCAGTTCCTCGCGTGTATGGTCGTCGCCGGCGCGGGCGGCCACGGCGATCCCCTCGCGGTAGGTCCGTTCCGCGTCCTCCGGACGGCCGGCGCGTTCGTACGTCTTGGCCAACTGGTAGTACGTGGCCACGTAGCCGGCGTCGTTGCGGGCGACGGTCTCGAACTCCGCGATCGCGGCGTCGAGGTTCCCCGACTTGGCGTATTCCATGGCCAGGGCGTACCTGGAGAACGAATCGTTCGGATCCTCGGCGAGAAAACCCTTGAGTGCTTCGACGCGCGACATGTCCCCACCGCCTGACCCGGCATTGTACACCGTGCCAACGAATCGTATCGCGCGCCTCGGGATCCGTGCTGCGGCGACGCAGGCCAGGACGTTGCCGTCAACCTGGTCCGGATTGCACGCGGAGACGACAGCGGGTAAGGTAGACATGAGCCGATCTTTCTACCGGGGCAGCCATGGGCCTCAACATCAAGAACGACGAGACATGCCGGCTCGCCGGCGAACTGGCGCGACTCACCGGCGAGACCATGACCGGCGCGATCACCGTCGCGCTCCGCGAGCGCTTGAATCGCGAGCAGCGCCGGCGCGGCGCGGAGGCGCGGCAAGAAGACATGCGCGCCATCGCGGAACGCTGCGCACGGCTCATGGGCCCGGGACCGGCCGCGGTGGAGCATGGCGACATGCTCTATGACGAGCGGGGCCTGCCGAAGTGATCGTGGACAGCTCGGCGGTGTTGGCGGTGCTGAACCGGGAATCCGATTCGGCACGCTACGAGTCGGCCATCGCCCAAGCGGCGCTCTGCCGCATCTCGGTGGCGAGCCTGCTGGAAACCGCGATCGTCGTCGAGAGCCGCGGCGGCGCGGAGGCGGGCCGTGAACTGGACGCCTTCCTTGAGCGCGCCGGAATCGAGGCGGCGCCGGTCACGACCGAGCAACTTGCGGCCGCTCGGCGGGCATGGCGGCGCTTCGGTCGCGGGAACCACCCGGCGGCGCTGAACTTCGGCGACTGTTTCGCATATGCGCTCGCCGAAGTCACCAACGAACCGCTGTTGTACAAGGGGGCCGACTTTTCCCGCACGGACATCGCCCCGGCCGTGGCGGCATCGGATGAGATCGCTGACGAATGACGACGGGCAGACCGTTCCACGGCCGTTTGTTCGCCGAAGACTTTCTTGGCGAATCGATCCAGAAGTTCGACGATTGGCGCGGCATTCCGGACGCCGAACTCGACGATCTCGAGGCCGCGTTGGGTGGAGTGTTCGATCGTTTCCCCACGGACCGGTCGCCAAAGAAAAGCGCGGTGAAGGTGAGGAACAGGCGGTTCAGGAGACCATGTCGCGCACGCTAACTCACGCCACGTCACGGGGTCGAATGGCACGCAGGGCGTCGGCCTTGTCGTGCGCTGCCACTTCGAGCTCGTAGCGATCCTGGAGGTTCATCCAGCTCCGGGCATCGGTCTTGAAGTACCGTGCCAGCCGCAACGCCGTCTCGGCGGTGATTCCCCGACGGCCGCGAACGATCTCGTTGATCCGTGCGGGCGTGACGCCGATCGCTTTCGCCAGGGCGGTCGCGGACAAGCCGAACGGATCCATGAAATCGTGTTTCAGAATCTCGCCGGGATGAATCGGTTCCAGTGGGGTCATGGCTTTACGGCTCCTGGATCGGAATCAGTGATAGTCGACAATCTCGGCATCATAGGCGTCCCCATCGATGAAACGGAAGCACAGCCGCCATTGGTCGTTGATTCGTATGCTATATCGACCGGCACGGTCCCCCCGTAACGCTTCGAGACGGTTTCCGGGCGGCACGCGAAGGAAGTCGAGCGTCTCGGCCGCGTCCAACAACGCCAGTTTGCGGCGGGCCACCCGCTCGAAGGCGATGAAACGCCGCACGCGGGAACCGTTCGCGAGACGTTCGGTGTCCTTACAGCGAAAGTTCCGAATCACTCCGCATGAATATCGCATTTCGATATGCGAAACACAAGTGCGGAGCACCAGTTGCGATGAGAGCGTTGGCGAAGGTCACCACGTGATGCGGCGTTGAAATCTTCGGCCAACGAGTGACGTCGGGGTCCCCGGCCACGTCGGGATTGGGGCGGACGGAGTCGACTATGGGAGCACGGAAGTTACCGCTACCCCTCCGCCCATTTTCCCGCACCTTCCCAGACGCGCAGCGTGAAGGGCAGATCCACGCGGTCTTCGAGCCCGCGGCGCAGCAGCTCGCAGATGTTCTCCACGGACGGATACTCCATGAAATCGTTCAGCGACCGGTGGTCGTACTCCTGGAGGACGGACTTCAGGTCCTTCCGGAGATCGTCGAAGTCCACGACCATGCCGCCCGGCCCCTTCTCTCCGTCGACGATGATCTCGATCCGGTAGGTGTGGCCGTGAAGCTGCCCGCACTTGGGATGCCCGGGCAGGAAATGCGCGCAGTCGATGTGCTCGGTGATGCCCAGCTTCATGGTCGATCCGCCGCGGCCGCCCGTCGCGGCCCGCTATGCCCCGCCGCGTTCGGAGGGTTCGCGGAGTTCCTTCATCGTGTCGAGGATCAGCGACTTGGAGCCTTCCAGCCGCTCCATGACCTGCCGGACGTCGAGCGATTCCCCCTTCTTGCCTGAAGCCTGGCAGTAGACACCGTGCTGGCCGACCAGGGCCAGCGCGTCGGTCAGGACGTCGAGCGCCGTGGCGAGGCGGCCGCACGCGTCGCCCATCTGGAACCGGTAGCGCTCGAGTTGCTGCTGGTATTCCTTCACGGCGCGTGGCGGCCGGCGTGACCGGCCCGAGGCGTCAGCCGAAATACTCCTCGAACCGCTCGGCGAGGTCGATCATGGTCTTGGCCCCGAAGCCGACGCCGCCCGGCTCGTAGTACTTCCAGTTCTTCTCCATCAGGAACGGCCCGGCGATGTCCAGGTGCGCCCAGGCCGCGCCTTCCGGGACGAACTCCTCCAGGAACAGGGCCGCGGTGGACGCGCCGGCGTAGGCGCCGCCGATGTTGTTCAGGTCGGCGTACGGCGTCTTGAGCCACTCCTTGTACTCTTCCGGCATCGGAAGCTGCCAGAAAGCCTCGCCGTGGTTTCGGCCCGAATCGATGACAGCCTGGATCAGCTCCGGCGAGTTGCCCATCACGCCGGCGATGCTCGGTCCGAGCGCCCGGACGCAGGAGCCGGTCAGGGTGGCGATGTCGACGACGTGCGTGGCTTTTGCTTCCCCCGCGACGTACAGCCCGTCGGTCAGGATCAGACGGCCCTCCGCGTCGGTGTTGTCCACCATGACGGTCTTGCCGTTGCGGGCCTCGAAGATGTCGCCCGGCCGCTGGGCCTGTGCGTCCGGCGAGTTCTCGGCCGTGGGGACGACGCCGACCACGTGGACGTCGGGCTTCAGCTTCCCGATGGCCTTCATGGCCGCCAGCACGGCGGCGGCGCCGGACATGTCGCCTTTCATCTCCCACATCTTGTCGGACGGCTTCAGCGAGATGCCGCCCGTGTCGAACGTGACCCCCTTGCCCACCAGCGCCAGGGTCCGGGCCGACCGGCGCTTCGCGCGGTAGGCGAGGCGAATCATGTGGGGCGGGTGGGCGCTGCCCTTTCCGACGGCGATCAGCCCGTTGTAGCCCTCGCGCTCCAGGCGCCGCGGGTCCCAGACCTTGATGGACAGCCCCGATTCCCGGGCGATCCGCCGCGCCGCCCGCACCAGGTAGGCGGGCGTGGCCACGCCTCCCGGCTCGTTGATCAGGTCGCGGGCGAAGTTGACGGCTTCGCATACCGTGGTATAGCGGTCCAGGTAGTACCGGTTCCGCTTGTCGTGGGCCTTCGAGACGATCAGGTCCAGGTTCAGCTTCCCGTAGAACGCCTCCCGTTCCTTGTTCTCCTTCTTGTACCGGGCGAAGGTATACGTTCCCAGCAGCGCGCCTTCGACGGCCTTGCCGACCATCGGCGCCGCGTCGTCGGCGTTCAGCACGACGGAGACGCGCCGGAGCCCGTGATCCCGCGCGCGGCGCAGCGCCCGGGCCACGCACGTCTTGACGCTCTCCCAGACGTTATGTCCGGTCTCGAACGCGGTGGAGTAGACGGCCAGGTGTCCGACGCCGTTCGACCCCCCGGGCGGCGCGAAGTACTCGCGTCGCAGCGTCTTGGAGTCCAAGTCCTGGCGAACCCCCTCGACCGTGCGTCCGATGGGCGAGGAGCCCAGGTCGTGCAGCTTCGTCTCCTTGTCCAGGATCACCACCAGCATGTCGGTTCGGGCCTTGTTCGGGTCCCCGTACGAGAGTCGGATCTTCATCGCGTGCGTTGCCTCCGGACCGTTTCGGGTCGCCATCCATGATACGCGATTCGAATGGGGCCGGACTCCGGCGCACCGCCAAATGGACCCGATCTGTCCCGTTTCGGGAGGATGTTGGCTTCCCATGCGCTCGGAGTTGCAGGTGCGTCTGGACGAGGAGGCCTTGGCCCGCCCCGGCGGGAGGGAGGACGCGGGCGCGTACCTGGTCCGCCTCAGGGCCGACCCGTGCGTCACCGGATACCACCGGATCCCGTCCCGCCCGGCGCGATTCGTCGAGCTTCCGGACGACCTTCACCCCGCCGTCGTCCGGTTCCTTGCCGAGCGCGGCGTCACGCGCCTGTATTCCCACCAGGGCGAGTGCTACGCGAACGTCCGCGCGGGCAAGGACACGGTGGTCCTGACGCCGACGGCGTCGGGCAAGACGCTGTGTTACAACTTGCCGGTTCTCCAGGGAATCCTCGAGAACCCCGATCGCCGCGCACTCTACCTGTTTCCGACGAAGGCGCTCACCTACGACCAGCTCGACGACCTGATCGGCTGGTCGTCGGCGCTTCCGGGCGAGATCGGCGTCCATGCCTACGACGGCGATACGCCGCCCGACGCCCGACCCGCGATCCGGTCGCGGGCCCACGTCGTGCTGACCAATCCCGACATGCTCCACACCGGCATTCTGCCGCACCACACCAAGTGGACGCGCGTCTTCGAAAACCTGGCCTACATCGTCGTCGACGAGCTGCACACGTACCGCGGCGTTTTCGGCAGCCACCTGGCCAACCTGTTCCGGCGCCTGGAGCGCATCTGCCGGTTCTACGGCAGCACGCCTCGCATCATCTGCGCGTCGGCCACCATCGCCAATCCGGGGGAACTGGCCGAGGGGTTGACGGGCCGCCCGTTCACGATGATCGCGGAGAGCGGCGCCCCGGAAGCCGAGAAGCACCTGTTCTTCTACAACCCTCCTGTCGTCAACCGCGAGCTGGGGATCCGACGGTCCTACGTCAAGGAAACGCGCCGGATCGCGGCGGCCTTTCTGCGCATGATGAAAGGCGCCATCGTCTTCGCCAACAGCCGGCTCGTCACCGAGATCCTCGTACGGTACCTGAAGCGGGACATACCGCCGCCGCCGGGCGGCGCCGACCGCGTCGTAGGCTACCGCGGCGGGTATCTGCCCCGCGAGCGGCGGCGGATCGAGCAGGGACTGCGCGACGGCGCCATTCGGGGCGTGGTGTCGACGAACGCGCTCGAGTTGGGCATCGACATCGGCAGCCTGGACGTCGCGGTCCTGGCCGGCTATCCGGGCACGGTGGCCTCCACGTGGCAGCGGATCGGGCGGGCGGGCCGCCGCGCGGGGAGCGCCGTGGGCGTGATGGTGGCCTCGAGCGCCCCTCTGGACCAGTTCATCGTCAACCACCCGGAGTACTTTCTGGGCCAATCCCCCGAGTCGGGACTGATCAACCCGGAGAACATCCACATCCTGATCAGCCACCTGCAGTGCGCCGCGTTCGAGCTGCCCGTCGGCGAGGACGAGCGCTTCGGCGGTCACGACGTCGGCGAGATCCTGGAGTACCTTTCCGAGCGGGGTTTCCTGCACAAGTCCGGCGCGAAGTGGCACTGGACCAGCGAGTCCTATCCCGCGAACGCCATATCGCTGCGCAGCATCGGCTCGGACAACTTCCTGGTGGTCGAAACCACCGGGGAGGCGCGCGTCATCGGCGAGGTGGAATACTCGAGCGCATTCCAGACGCTGCACCAGAAAGCCATCTATCTGCAACAGGGACAGCAGTACTACGTCGACGACCTGGACGTGGAGGAACGCCGCGCCTACGTGCGTGCGGTGGACTCGGAGTACTACACCGACGCGATCACGCACACCGACGTCCGCCCCCTGGAGATCGCGGGCCGGGACGGCCCCCACCATCACGGCGAGGTCCACGTGGCCCACCAGGTGGTCGGTTTCAAGAAGATCAAGTTCGCGACCATGGAGAACGTGGGCTCGGGCGAGCTGACCCTGCCGACCCAGGAGATGCACACCACGGCCTGGTGGCTCGGAATTCCGCGAACGGTGTTCGGCGCGCTGGAGTGTTCCTCGTCCGAACGCCTCGACGGCGTGTACGGGCTGGCCCATGCCCTGGGCGAGATCGCCTGCGTCTTCCTGATGTGCGACCCCAAGGACCTGGGGACCTCGATCGAGACGGGGCTGGACGGAACGCCGCCCGAAATCCCGGCGGCCGACGGCCCCACGGCTCAACCCGAGCACGAACCGACGATCTACGTCTACGACAACTATCCGGGCGGCATCGGGTTGAGCCGGCCGCTCTACGAGTTGCGCGAGCGCCTGCTCCAGGAAACGCGGCGGCTGATCGGCTCCTGCGCGTGCGACAGTGGTTGTCCCTCCTGCACCGGCCCGGCGATGGGCGCGAAAGCGCCGGCCCTGGCTATACTGGACGCCCTGATCGATGGAGGAACCTGCTAAGACCGGCCGGTTCGGAAAGGCGCTGGAGCGGCTGCGCAACGCCGAGAAACGGCCCTACCTGACGATACGCGAACAGCTCCGCCTGCTCGACGACGGCCCCGCGCGCCCGCGCGCCGCGCCGCACCTGTCGTCGATGCCGCTTCCGGAAGGGACCGAGGAGCGCAACGGCGCGGGCGCCCACTACGTCGTCCGCAAGTCCTATCCCGACGACCACTTCCACGGAAAAGTCCGCTTGAATCGTTCGGAGGCGCCGGACTTCCAGCGCCTTCTGGAGCTGGCGCGGAACCGGCGCGGCCCGGTGGAGCGGGAACGGATCGCCTTTCTGGACACCGAGACGACCGGCGTGTCGGGCGGCGCCGGGATGTGTCCGTTCCTGGTGGGCATCGGGTACTTCCGGGACGACGCGTTCCACTTGGAGCAGCGTTTCATGCGCGACTTCGACGAGGAGGCGTCGATGCTCGCCGCGCTCGGGGAAAGCCTGCAGGCGTTCGACGTGCTCGTCACCTACAACGGGCAGACCTTCGACGCCCCCATCGTCGAGAACCGCTGCGTGCTGGCGCGTCTGGACTCTCCCTTCGCCCACATGGCGCACTTCGACCTGCTGTTCATGGCGCGCCGGCTGTGGCGGGCCGGGCACGGGAGTTGCAAGCTGACGGCGCTGGAACGCGAACTGCTGAACTACGTTCGCGGACCGGACATCCCGGGCGCCATGATCCCGCGCGCGTACTTCGACTATCTCCGTTCGTCGGACGCGGTCTCGCTGCGCAGCGTCTTCACGCACCACGCCGCGGACATCCTGTCGCTGGCGGCGCTGACGATCCATGCCGCCGACCGGGTGGTGGACGAGCCGCAGCCGCTGGACGACGCGCTGGACCTGTATTCGCTGGGGCGCATCTTCGACCAGGCCCGCGAGGATGCGCGCGGCGCGCGCTGTTACGAGATGGCGCTGGCGGGCGGAGTGCCGATGCCCGAGCAGGCCCGGGCCATGGAGCGGCTGTCCGTGCTCTACCGGAAGCGGGGCGATGTCGTGCGTTCGATGGAGCTGTGCGGCCGGTTGATGAACATGGACGAGTTCAGCGCCGCCGGCTACGAGGGCGCGGCCATGCTGGAGGAGCACCACGAGCGGAACCTGGACGCCGCCTGCGCCGTCGTGCGGGACGCCATGCGGCGGCTGGAAGGCCGTCCCGGGGCGGAACGGACGGTCGCCCGGCTCAACGCCCGGTTGGATCGACTGGAACGCAAACAGCAGAAGGAACTGTTCGCGGCGGCGGGGAAGTAGTCACTTCGAGGGCGGCGCACCGCGAACTGTCCGGAGTGAAGCCGGACTCGATAATACGCAGTCCGACCGCGGGTTTCTACGCCGTTGGCCGCCGCGACAGGTCCAGCGCGGTCGAGGGCCGCTCGCGCGCCAATTCGTGGCCCGGACGGGACGGTTCCATGAAGGTGATCGATTCGTAAAAGTCGTCCAGCGGCACGAAGATTCCATGCTCCTCGGCCCAGCGGCGCATCCGCTGGTTGCAGGAATGCGCCCACGAGAGGATCTCGACTCGCCAGCCGCGGTTGTGCATGCGCTCCAACGTGCTGTGAAAGCCGGCGCCTTCCTGATACCCGGCGCCATCTCCCGTCAGCAGCGTCGCGATTCCGGGGTCGCCGTTGTAGTCGAGCGCGTCCTCGAGCATCCGCAACTGTAGAACGCGATCGGGCATGTTCTGCTCGCCGCGGCCGGGTTCCCCGCGGTCGAACAGCCTGACGTCCACGCCCAGATTGTCCAGCCGGTTCCACAATTGCCGCAGCTCCGGCGGGACGGACCCCACGGCCAAGGCCTTCTTGAGCGGCCGATCGGCCTGCGCCAACCGCAGAATGTTCTCGAAGTTGATTCGCACGCGGTAGCGGGCGTGGGGACCTTCGTCGCGTTCGAGAGCGAAGCGTTGCGCTTCGTGAAAGATGTTGGAGTTGTCCCAATAGACGAACACGCCATCCATGCCAAGTCCTCTCCCCGGGATTGTCAACCACCGGGCGACCCGGGTGCAAGCAGAGCAGTCGACTATCGCCGTCGCGCCCATCCGACACCATCCGTCTCGCGATACGCGAACCGCGCAGCTCCATCCGCGTCAATAGCCTCTTGATCCGCTCGACGTGCGTCGGATGGTTCTCGATCCAGTAGATGAAAAACACGGCGTCCCAGTAGATTCGTCAACTCACTTTGCGCTGCCTTGCCGACCGATCGGCTTGCGGTCGGCCGCGGACCGGACGAACGCCGCTCGTTCTCGTGTCAGCCACCGCTCGCCTCCTCCGAGCGCGGCGAACGTCGCCTCGCCTACCCCCAGCAGGTCCCAGATTGCGCTTCGCCCAGCGCGGCCGGCCGTTGAACTCGTGGGAAGTCGATACGTGAACGCCGTCGCGGTGCTCTGTTTCGACTTCGCCCCGACCTCCCGGATCAAGACAAGGTCGTTCTCCGTGCAGAACTTCCTGGCTCGCAGCGCGGAACACACGCTGGGCGCGTAATCGCCGCGCAATTCCATTTCCCGGAGCACGGCTCCCGCCACTACGGTGATCGTCTCCTCACCGCGGCTTCGCGCCGGATCGATGTAGCGCTCGACCACGTGCGATCGAATCCGATCTGCGTTCTTCATCAACCTTGCCTTCGGAATCAACGGTTCCGGCGGTCTCGATGGTCCCGCTCCGCTCGGAAACACCGGAGGCCGCACTGTGTCCGGAACACATCAGAACATGATTGAATTCCATTCCTAGATTAGAATCCATAACAATACTTTCTATCCTCAGCAACCGGTGCGTTCCGCCTTTACACAGCCCATCAGAATCGAAGTCGGTGATACGCGTTTTCGTGATGGCGCGGGAGAAAAGAGAGCAAAAGAGTCGCCGAAGCGGTCCAAGTTCCACTGAAACCACGTCCGCGAGCCCGTGGCCGCACTACTCGGGAAAGTCGGCTAGAATCCACGAACGGGGGTCTGTATACATGCTGCCATCACGATTTCCGCTCCATATGCGTGTCGTTGTCCCCATGGGCCTAGCCGCCGCCCTCGCCGTGGGCGCCGCCGCCCAGCTTCCGGACGCCGACGGCGTCGCTGAAGCCAAGCGCGCGGCCTCGGACTGGATCGACGCCAACGCCGACGACATGCGGGCCATCAACCGCAACATCTGGAGCTACGCGGAAGTCGGCCTCCAGGAGACGCGCTCCGCGGCCGCGCTGGTCGATTGGCTCCGCCGGAACGGGTTCACGGTCGACACCGGAGTGGCCGGGATGCCGACCGCGTTCGTCGCCTCCTACGGAACCGGCGGCCCGGTCGTGGGGCTGCTGGCCGAGTACGACGCGTTGCCCGGCCTCTCGCAGGACGCGGTCCCCCGCATCCAGCCGCGTCCGGACGTGTTGGCGGGGCACGGGTGCGGGCACAGCGTGTTCGGCACGGGCAGCACGGCGGCCGCCATCGCCGTCAAGCAGGTGCTGGAGGCCGGCAACCTGCCGGGCACGATCCGGCTCTACGGCACCCCGGCCGAGGAGACCGGCATCGGCAAGACCTACATGGCGCGGGACGGCTACTTCAAGGCGGACGACGTCGTACTGACCTGGCACGCCATGGACGTGACCACGTCGGATTTCGCATTCACCAAGGCCCTGGCGTCCGTCAAGTTCCGCTTCCGGGGCGTGGCCTCTCACGCATCGATGGCGCCCGAGCAGGGCCGGAGCGCCCTGGACGCCGTGGAGCTGATGACGACCGGCGTCAACTACATGCGCGAGCACATCCGCGAAGACGCCCGCATTCACTACGTCATCACCGACGGCGGCGGACAACCCAACGTCGTGCCGCCCACTGCCGAGGTCTGGTACTACATCCGCGCCGACCGGCACGAGGACGTCGAGAACTATTTCGCCTGGATGAACGAGATCGCGCAGGGGGCGGCGCTGATGACGCGGACGGAACTGTCGGCCGTGCAGGTGGACGCCGACATCCACGAGGTGCTGCCGAACCGCACGCTCGCGGAGTTGATCCACGAGAATCTGGTGCGGGTGGGGCCGCCGCGGTTCACCGACGCCGAGAAGGAGTTCGCCCGGCTGACGCAGGCGCCGCTCGACGGGGAATTCGACCGCGCGCTGTCGGAAGTCATCGAACCGCTGCCGGACGAGCCGGGCCTGGTGCCGGCCTCGACCGATGTCGGCGAGATCGCCTGGTTCGTGCCGGTCGGGGCCCTGCAGGTGGCGTCCTATACGTACGGCGCCCCCATCCACAGTTGGCAGGTCGTTGCCTGCACGGGGATGTCCATCGGCGAGAAGGGGATGTTCGTCGCGGCCAAGACATTGGCCGGAACGGCGCTCGACCTGTTCGCGTCGCCGGAGTTGATCGAGCGGGCCGAGGACGACTTCCAGGAGATCCGTGGGCCGCGGACCTTCACGACGCTCCTGCCCGAAGGCCAGCGCGCCCCGGCGTCGATTCGGTAGGGGTTGGTTTGGTTTGGCGCTATGACCGCGTTCATGACGACGGACGCGACGGTCACGGCGCTTCCCGTTCCCGTTGTTCCCGGATCCAGCCGACGATCTCGTCCGTACCTACTGCGGGCAGGCGTGACCGTAGGGCGTCCATCCGGGCGGCTGCCTGCCGTCTCGCGGCGGCGCGGGACCAGTCGAGAATCGCTGAGTTGACCGCCCGGCTTCGAGCGCCGCGCGGCAGCTTCTCGATCACGCGCCAAGCGTCATCGCTCATCGTGATGCGGACACGTCGCGTCATCACGCCTCCGTTCTGTGCACGCCAGATACGTGTTTAAAATCACGCTAGCCGTGCACACTTGGCAATCGCCGCTTGCGCTCCTGCTTCGCACACACGACGTTGCCAGACGATTGTTTCTCCCCCGCCCCACGACTTCTTTGGACAGTGATTCGAGAAGCTGTAGAGAAGCCAGGCGGGGGTGAGATGTCCGAAACCGAATCGGACGCCAGTATCGCCAATATCCAGCAGGATCAGGGCAGATCGACTGTCGCTTGCGGACCATCGTGGCTGTCGAGGAACGGCTCGATATCTTCGCCGGGCTCGACGACGGCGATCAGGTCATGCGGGAACTCGGGCAAGTCCTCGGCCGCTCGGTCCAGGATCGATCGCGCCAGGGCTTCGAGGCTGCAGCCGCGCTGTTCGGCGCGCCGCCGGAGGCGCTCGATCGTTTTCGGCGACAGGTCGCGAATCGTAACTCTGGCCATGGAAAAACTCCGGTCGGTTGCGGCTGACTTGACGATCGCACGCGATCGCTTCCGCCACAACCCGGTTCCGTGCCGGCGATTCCTCGCGCAGCGCCTTTCGAAGCCGTCGGGCGGCCCGCCGGCGCCGCGCCAGTGAGTACGCGTCTTCCTACGGGTCCCCTGGGTTCCGGGTGAAGAGCTCCACCATGTAGTCGTTGAGGTTCCCGTAGAGAAGCCCCTGGAAGCTCCATCGAAACCGGGAATGGTCGACCTCCCTCCGGGTCAGCGTGAAGCGGTACTCGGGCGTGTGTACCCCCGGCATCTTCGAGCGGACGCGGACCTCGACGCCGTCGCCGGCCTCCTCGGCCGAAAACTCGAAGAAGGGGTGCGCGTAGCCGTCCAGCTCGCCGCGGACCTTATCCAGGGCTTCCGACATGGCGTCCGGCCTCAACGGGAGCGGCCGTCACACGCGCTTGTCTTCCGACTCGCACAGGTCGGCGAGCGTGCAGCTTCCGCAGTCGGGCTTGCGCGCCTTGCACGGGCCGCGTCCGTGGTGGGTCAGCATGTGCGCGATCGCGATCCACTTGTCCCGCGGCACCTTCTTCATCATGTCGCGCTCGATCTTTTCCGGATCGGTCTCTTTCGAGAAGCCCAGCCGCTTGGACAGCCGCTTGACGTGCGTGTCGACGACCACGCCCTCGGCTTTCTCGAACGCCGTGCCCAGCACCACGTTGGCGGTCTTCCGGGCGACGCCCGGCAGGGTGAGCAACGCGTCCATGTCGTCGGGCACGCGGCCCCGGTGTTTCGTGTCGATGATGGCGCAGGCGGCGCGGATGTTCTTGGACTTGTTGCGGAAGAACCCGGTCGAGTGGACCATGGTTTCCAGCTCGGCGGGGTCGGAGCGGGCGAAGGCGCGCGCGGACCGGTATTTCCGGAACAGCGCGGGCGTCACCGTGTTGACGAGCTTGTCGGTGCTCTGGGCCGAGAGGATCGTGGCCACCAGGAGCTGCAACGGCGTCTTGAAGTTCAGGGCGCAGCGGGCGTCCGGGTAGGTCGCTTCCAGAGCCTGGACGATCCGGTCGAGCCGGCGGTGGCGGGTCACTTCTTGGCGGCTCCGCCGCCGGACGCCTTCGAACGCTCCGGCTTGGAGCCTTCGGTTCCGGCGGCCGGTTTGGAATCGCCCTCGGACTTGCCGCCGGATTCCTTCGCTTCCTTCTTGTCGCCCTTCTCGCCGGTTTCCGGCTTGTCCCCGTTGCCGCCCTCCTGGGACTTGCCCTTGCCGGCGTAGTCGGTCACGTACCAACCCGAGCCTTTCAACTGGAACGAGGATTGGGAGATGAGCTTGGTCAGCGCGCCGCCGCAGCCGTCGTGCTGCGCGAGCGGCGCGTCCGAGAACTTCTGGATTCTTTCGATGACCGCGTCGCACTTTCCGCAGCGGTACTCGTAGATCGGCATACGGATTCTAATAGCATACGGGGTTCGGCGTTGGGAAGACGGCCGCTTGTCCGGCTCCCGCCCTTCCCATTAATATCTACGGGCTCCCGGGGAGGCTGGGGTGATCGACGAGATCCGCACGATACTGCGCGAGTTGGGCGAGAACCCGTCGCGCGACGGGCTGGCCCGCACGCCCGAGCGCGTCGAAAGCTCGCTGCGCTACCTCACGAGCGGCTACTCGCTGGACGCGGACTCCATACTCAACGGCGCTCTCTTCGACGTCGAGCACGACGAGATGGTCATCGTCAAGGACATCGAGGTGTTCAGCCTGTGCGAGCACCACATGATCCCGTTCTTCGGGAAGTGCCACGTGGCCTACCTTCCGACCGACAAGGTGGTCGGGTTGAGCAAGATTCCGCGGCTGGTGGACATGTATGCCCGTCGGCTCCAGGTGCAGGAGCGCCTCACGCTGCAGATCGCCGAGACGCTCGACCGGAAGATCCGCCCCCGGGGCGTGGCCGTCGTCATCGAGGCTCGGCACCTGTGCATGATCATGCGCGGCGTCGAGAAGCAGAACTCCGTCGCCGTGACCAGCTCCATGCTCGGGATATTCAAGGAAAACCAGAATACGCGAAACGAGTTCCTCAACCTGATCGGACGCAGCTCGCACTGACACTCGCAGCATGTTCGACGCCATCACTCCGGACCTGGACGGAACGCGGACGCGGGCTCATCGGGACCTTCCATGAACGATTCGCTCAAGTACCGCGCGGCGGTGGCCGCCCTGGACGAGGTGAGGGCGGGCATGACGCTCGGCCTGGGCACCGGCTCGACCGTGACGCACTACATCCGGGAGCTCGGCCGGCGCGTCGGAGAGGGACTTGAAGTCCGGGCCGTCGCCACCTCGCTGCGGTCCGAGGCTCTGGCCCGCGAGGTCGGCGTGCCGATCGTCACGTTCGCGGATGTCGCGTCGCTCGATCTGACCGTCGACGGCGCCGACGAGGTGTCGCCGCAACTGGACCTGACCAAGGGGCTGGGCGGCGCCCTGGTCCGCGAGAAGGTCGTCGCGCGGGCGTCGGAGCGGTTCGTGATCGTCGTGGACGACAGCAAGATCGTCGATCGGCTGGGAACGCGGTCGCCGATTCCCGTGGAGGTCGTGCCGTTCGCGTCCGACGTCGTGTCCCGCCGGCTGCGCGCGATCGGGGGCGAGCCCCGGCTCCGGCGCGTCGACGGCGAGCCCTTCGTGTCGGACAACGGCAACCACGTCGTGGACTGGCATGTCGAGCCGATCGACGATGCGGCCGCGCTGGAACGCGAGTTGAAGAGCGTCACCGGCCTGGTGGACTCGGGTCTGTTCTCGGGCATGGCCGACCGGGTGATCGTCGCCGGCGCGTCCGGCGTTCGATCCATGGAGCGATCTTCATGAGCCCTCTGTTTCTGGCCGAAGACGACGTCGCCGGCCTCGTGTCGGTGGCCGAGACCATCGACGTTCTCGAAGCGGCGTTTCGCAAACAGGCGCAAGGGGGGGCCACCACGTTGCCCCGGCGGCGCCTGGGTACGGAGAACGTCTTCCTGCACATGCTGGCCGGCGCGATTCCCGGGTACTTCGGCTACAAGACCTACGCGACGGGGAAGGGGAAGCCCCGCTTCCATTTCTGCCTGTACGACGCGGGGACGGCCGATCTGCTGGCCCTGATGCAGGCCAACGTGCTGGGTCAGATCCGGACGGGTGCGGCGACCGGGCTGGCGACGCGCCTGCTGGCGCGCCGCGATGTCCGTACGGCCACCCTGTTCGGCGCCGGTTGGCAGGCCCGGAGCCAATTGCTGGCGATGGACGCGGCGCGCGAGTTGGAGACGGTGTGGATCGTCAACCGGACCCCGGAACGCGCCCGCGCGTTCATCCGGGAGATGGGCCCGCGGGTCCGGCCCCGCCTGGAGGCCGCCGCCTCGCCCGAGGACGCGGTCCGCGGCAGCCGGCTCGTCACGACGATCACCGGCAGCCGTCAACCCGTCCTCTTCGGCAAGTGGCTGTCGCCGGGCGCGCATGTCAACGCGGCGGGCGGCAACATGATCCTGCGCCGCGAGGTCGATTCCGAAACGCTGTTCCGGTCGGACCGCCTGGTCGTCGATTCCATCGAGCAGGCCCGGATCGAGGGCGGCGAGCTGATCGCTGCACTCGGACACGGACGCCGCCACTGGGACGAGGTCGTCGAGTTGAAGGACGTGATCCACGGTTACGGCGGACGGCAGTCCGATGACGAGATCACGTTCTTCAAATCGCAGGGCGTCGGCCTGGAGGACGTCGCGCTGGGAGCGCTGGTCTACGAGCGGGCGCGCGAGCGCGGCGTCGGGCGGACGTTGGACATCTGAGCCCGGGACGCGCCGAAGCCCGGCGCGCGAGGCGGCTCCCCCCGGCGGGCGGGGTCAGGGTATGACCGGCACTTCGACCCAGAGGTCCGGTCCGCGCGCCTCGCACGGGTAGGTCCGCGCCGCGGCGGTCTTCCCCGGGCAGCCGCCGTCCTCCAGCCGGATCCGCCATCCGTGCCATCCGCAGACCAGGACGCCCTCGTGGAGTTGGCCTTCGGTCAACGGAAAACCGAGATGGGGGCACTGGTTCTCGAGCGCGTAGAACCTCTCGTTCCACTGCATGACGGCGACGTCGAGTCCCTCGAGTCGGACACCGCGGGCGCGGCCGTCGGCGGGAACGTCCGCCAGCGCCGCCGCCCGGACCCATTTATGCGTCCGGCTCGACATTCGTCTCTTCCCGTGCCTCTCTCCGCTGCCTCGCTCCGCCGCTCGGCACAGTGTAGCAGCCCGCCCAAGAGCGGCGCCATCCAGGGCCCGTGCTATACTCCAAAGCGGGTGCGGGTGGTGCCGGATGTCTCCAAATGGCTGATTTTAAAGTTCTTATAGTCGACGGAGTGGACCCGGCGGGCGTGGACGCGCTGAGGCGTACCCCGGCCGTCGAGCCGATCGTCCATCCCCGGCTCTCGCGCGGCGAGTTGTTGGAAACCATGGCCCGCATGGACGGCATCGTCGTCCGGAGCGCGACCCGCGTCGACCGCGAGCTGCTGGACGCATCGCCGAAGCTGAAAGTCATCGGGCGCGCCGGGGTCGGCGTGGACAACGTCGATATCGACGCGGCGACCGAACGGGGCGTGATCGTGATGAACTCCCCGGGCGGGTCCACGATGACGACGGCCGAGCACACGGTGGCCATGATGTTCGCGCTGTCGCGCAACATCCCGCAGGCCTACCGGCTGTTGAAGGGCGGTGAGTGGGACAAGAGCCGGTTCAAGGGCGTCGAGCTGGGGGGGAAGACGCTCGGCGTGATCGGTCTCGGACGCATCGGGAGCCACGTGGCCCATGTCGCGCAAGGGATCGGCATGAACGTCGTCGCCTACGATCCCTTCATCAGCCCGGGCGCCGAACTGTCGGGCGGTCTGCAGATCGTGGAATTGGACCAGGTCTTCGCCGAAGCCGACTTCCTGACGCTCCACACGCCGCTGACGGAGAAGACGCGGCATCTCGTCAACGCCACTACCATCGCGCGGATGAAGGACGGCGTCCGGGTGATCAACTGCGCACGCGGGGGCGTCGTCCACGAGACCGACCTGTACGACGCACTGAAGTCCGGCAAGGTCGCCGGGGCCGCCTTCGACGTCTTCGCCGAGGAACCGAACACCGACTCGCCGCTATTGCAACTGGACAATTTCATCGCGACGCCGCACCTGGGCGCATCGACCGTCGAGGCGCAGCGCAAGGTGTCCGAGGACATCTGCCACCAGGTCGCGGATTTCCTGGTCCGGAACGCGGTTCGCGGCGCGTTGAACTTTCCCCAGCTCGAGGCGGGACAGCTCGAGCGGTACCGGCATTTCGTGGATCTGGCGAGCCGTCTGGCGTCGTTCGCGGGACAGGTCGTCGACGGCCGGATCGAGCGGGTTTCGATCCGCTATTCCGGCGAGGTCTGCGACATGAACCTCGGTTACCTGACGTCCACCGTTCTCTTCAGGATTCTGGAGCCGATCCTCAAGGAGGGCGTCAACATGATCAACGTCGCCCACGTCGCGGAAGAACGCGGCATCCGGATCGAGGAGACGCGCGTGCCGGTTCGGGAGAACTTCACCAACCTGGTCGGTATCGAGTTGGGGGCGGACGGCGGCGTCCACCGCGTTTCGGGCACCGTCTTCACCGACAAGCAGGCGCGCATCGTCAGCATGGACGGTTTCGAGATCGAAGTGATTCTCGGCGGCAGCATGCTCCTGCTGACGAACAACGACACGCCGGGCGTGATCGGCCGGGTCGGAACGCTGCTGGGGGAGTCCGACGTCAACGTCGCGGGCATGTACGTCGGCCGGGACCACGTCGGCGGGAAGGCGATCGAACTGCTGTTGATCGACGAGCCGGCGCCCGACGCGGTCATCGATCGCATCCGGGGCATCGAGAACATTCTGAGCGTCAAAGCCATCCACCTGTAGAACGTCCCATGGTCGCGCCATGATCGGGGTCCTTGCAATGCTGCTTCTGCCGGCGCCGGCCCTTGCGCAGGCCGAGCCGGCCACGCTAACGGCCGTCGTCACCAGCGAGACCGGGCGTCCGCTCCCGGAGGCCCGCGTCCTGCTGCTGCTCGACGACGGACGCGTCCTGGAATCGCAGTTGGACGAGGCGGGCCGGTTTACCGTGTCGCTGACGGGACGATTCCAGATCGAGGTCCGCGGCGCGGGACACCGCTCGGTCCGCAGCGCGCCCGCGGTCCTGGCCGACGGCGGGGTCTACGCGGTCGAGCTCGTGTTGCTGGAGGGCGACTCCGACGACGTCGAAACGGTCGAGTTGCTGCTGGACGATCCCATACTGGCCGGGCCGTCCGCTCCGGCCCTCCGGGACGACCTGCCGCGGTCCGATCGCCTTTTCGGGCCGCGCGGCGGCATCAACATTTCCGGGATCGCGGAAGGGTCGTCGCAACAGTGGATCGCGGCGTCGGGCAACGTGTTCGCCAGCTCGCCGAGCGCGGCGGCGTTGGTCGAATCGTTCGAGTTCTCGGCCGATTTCGTCCCCTACGCCGGCGTGGACGATTCGCTGCCGCCCGGCGGGCCGCGCGCGATGGGCAACGTCTACTACTTCCATCGAAACGACGCGCTCAACGCCCGCAACTATTTCGACCGGCCCGACGAGCCGATCCCACCGTTCACGTACCACTACTTCGGCGCCGAGGCGGGCGGCCCCATCAGCGGCCGCACGTTCGTCTTCGCCCGTTACTGGGGCCTGCGCGCGCGGCAGTCGCTGGCGCGGGCCGCGACCGTTCCGGACCCCCCGATGCTCGGAGGCGACTTCTCCGGTATCGATGAGCCGCTGCTGGATCCGGAGACCGGATTGTCGTTTCCCGGCAACGTGATTCCGCCGGGCCGGTTGCATCCGGCCGGCCGGGCGCTGGCGGCGCTCTATCCGGCCCCCAACGCGCCCGGAACGACGATCGGCAACTACCTCAGCGTGGGCGCGCTCGACACCGCCGCCGACGCGTTCGGCGTGCGCCTCGATCACCGGACGACGGCGTCGGACGAAACCTCCGTCGAATACCTGTTCAGCCGCGACGTGACCGAGGACCCGTTCAACCTGGTGACGGGGATCACCAACCTGCCCGGTTTCGGCGTCCGCGACGCGTTCACGACCCACCTCGTGCGTGTCGCGAACACGCACGTGCTGAACGCGTCCCTCGTCCACCGCGTCGATCTCTCGATCGGCCGGCTCCACCAGCCGCGCGACGTCCTGGACGCGTCCCCCACCCCGGCCGTCATCCTGCCGGGGTTCTCCAGCATCGGACACGCGACCAACGTGCCGCAGGACCGCCGCAATCGAACGGTCGACGTGTCGAACGCCCTGGCGTGGACTCGCGGCTCCGCCACGACCGTCTTCGGAGGGCGCTACCGGCGTTTCGTCTTCGACGCGTTCATGGACCTGTTCAGCCGGGGCCAGTTCCAGTTCAACGACGGCGCGTATTCGGGGAACGCGCTGGCGAACCTGCTGCTGGGCCTTCCGGCGACGGCGTTGCGGATCCAGGGCGACACGGCGCGTGAGTTCTCCACCCGGATGGCGTCCGCCTACTTCCAGCACGACCGCAGGCTGCGCCCGAACCTGCAGTTGAGCCTGGGACTGCGGTACGAGTACCAGGCGCCGTTCACGGAGTCGGCGGGAAAGACCGCCGCTTTCCGCGCCGACGGAACGCTGGAAACGTCGCCGGCCCGGCTGTACGCGCCGGACGTCAACAACTGGGGGCCACGCATCGGGCTGGCCTGGAGTCCCGCGTCGAACACGGTCGTGCGCGCCGGATACGGGATCTACCATGACAGCCTTCCGGTTGGCGACAGCCTCTTCATGCTGGGTCTGAATCCGCCATTCGTGCGGTTCGATGTCCGCAACAACGATCCCGTGGTGCCCCGCTTCAACCTGACCGACGCGTTCGATCCGGGGCAGGAGTCGAACCCGCCGAGCGTGTTCTCGGTGTCCGAGCGCCTGGCCAACCCGTACGTCCAGCAGTGGAGCCTCCGGATCGGTCGCGCGTTGTTCCCCGGATACGACTTCACGATCGCCTACATCGGGCAAAAGGGCACCCACCTGCGGCGGCAGACCAACATCAACCAGCCCGCCCCCGGACCGGCCGTCACCCTGGAGGATCGCCGGCCGTTGGCCGGACTCCAGAACGTCTTCCAGTTCGAGACCAGCGCGTCTTCGTCGGGACACGCGCTCGACGCGATCCTGGCCGGCCGCCCGGCGGCGGACGCCAGCTTTCAGGCCGCGTACCGGTTTGCCCGCTCCATCGACGATGCGACGCTGATCAGCGTCCTCCCGCAGAACAGCCACGATCTGTCGGGCGAGCGGGGCCTGTCGGATTTCCACGTCAAGCACCGGTTCACGTTCTCCGGCGCCTACCAGCTTCCGTTCCGGCTGCCGTTCTCGCCGAGCGACGGCGGCTGGCGCGTGCAGGCGCTCGTCCTGTTGCAATCCGGCTACCCGCTCTCGGCGATCCTCGCGACCGACGTCGCCGGGACGGGCAGCCCCATCGTCAACCGCCCGCACCGGGTCGGGGACCCGCGTGTGGACAACCCCAGCCCGTCGCGTTTCTTCGATACGGAGGCGTTCCGGGTTCCCGAGTTCGGCGAGTTCGGCGACAGCGGCCGCAACGTCATTCCGGGCCCGGGCTTGGCCAACGTCGACCTGGCGTTCGTCCGGGGGTTCGAGGTGTCGGATCGCGTCGCGGCCGAGTTGCGGGTGGATCTCTACAACGCATTCAACCGGCCCAATTTCGTCGCGCCGCCCACGATGCAGAACTTCGCCGACTCCCCGGAGTTCGGCGCGCTGTTCGTCGCGCGCTCCCCGCGCATCGTCCAGCTCGGGATGCAGGTGTTCTGGTGATGGCGTCCCGGGGCGCCCACCGGAAGGCCGAATCTCGGCGCGACTGTTTCGGTGGAAACGAACGTCCGCGACCGGTGTCATGTTCCCTGACGCGGCGTGCGTTGATCGTCTCGCTCCTGGCAGGCGTTCTCGAGGCGGCCGATCGCCCGGGCCGGCGACGGTCGAGGGCGTCGTGCTTCGGTTGGATACGCGAACGCCGGTTCCCGGCGCCCAGCCCGTTTCCTGGCTGTCGGTTCGATTGATTCCACGGGAAGAAGGATTCGGGATACGTCCGTGGACGGAGCCCGTGGCGCGGACCGATGAGAATGGCGCGTTCGAAATTCGGGGCCTGCCGCCCAACGATTACCAAATCGCCGTGAACGGATTCGGCGACGGCGTGTACATCCGCAACGCGATGATCGGTTCGGAACCCGCGCTGGACCCCGTCCTCCGCCTCGACTCGCAGCCGATGGCGCCCCTCCTGATCGAGGTCGCCAACGACGCGGGCCGGGTGGCCGCGTCTGTCCTGGACGCGTCCCGCGCGCCCGCCTCCGGCGGCCGCGCGGCGCTGGTTCCCGAGTTGCGTCTGCGCGTGCGCCGCAACCTGTTCCGGGGTCAACTGAGCGTCGATGGCGCGGTGGAGTTCGAGAACGTCGTTCCCGGGTCCTACACGCTCTTCGCATGGGACCGGGTTCCCGAAGGCGCGTGGACAAACGTCGGCTTCATCCGCGCCTACGAGACGTCGGGCGAACCTGCCCGACAAGATTCCGGCAGGTCGGACACGGAAGAAGCCGCGTGAATCCTGCCATCGAACATATTCGCGTTCGCTTGTTCCCGCTGCCCGTCAAGAACGAGTATGACACCGCCGCCGTGGCAAGCAGGCTGTCTTAGGGACCGATACCGCGTACGGAACTGGAATCGCAGATGGAGTATGCAGGTTTCTTTTCGGAGTTGACTCCCCGCTTGGACGGAGCGAGGGTCCTGGGGGATGAACTTGATCGGGCGCTGGCACAGCGATTCAACGTGTTTGACTACGTGCGGGAGGATGAGTCGGGGCTTTCCCGCATCATCAAGGACCTGCTCGATCCCGAGGCGAGCCACGGTCAGGGGGCGATGTTCCTCCAGACGTTGCTGCGTTTGGAGGGAGTGAGAAACGAGCGACATTGGCCCGAAGTTGATCGGACCAACGTTCGAACCGTCAAGACCGAGAGGACGATCCCATCTGGCCGTCGTATCGACATCGTCGTCGAGATCGAAGGCGTCGGCAACTAACGCTATGGTCTGGCGATCGAAAACAAGCCGTATGCTGCTGATCGGGAGAATCAGGTCCGAGACTACCTCGAACGGCTCGAAGCTCACTTCCCTGAACGGTTTCTTCTGATATACCTCTCGCCCGACGGCAACAGTCCGTCGGAAACAAGCATCTCGAAGGCACAGCTTGAGAAACGGAAACTCGGCTTCGCGATCATGCCGTATTGCGATAGTACTTCGGCGCTGGACAACAGAGAATCCTACCGCGTTTCACAGCCGTTCATCGACTGGCTTCGGGAATGCCGAAAGAACTGCGAAGATGACGAACGACGATAAGGACCGGCAAGAACGTCTTGTAGGTGCACTTGAAAGGGAATTCGATCGCGGCGGGAAAGACGCTTGGTGTCCGTGGTGGGAGCGTGTGGATGAACGCTACATCAATTGGACGTCAATCGTTCCCATGTTGCATCACGAAAACGAAGGCCATGGCAACGAGGTCACAGACTACTTCGTTGGCAAGTTCGTCGAAGTCGCCGCCAAAGCGATTCCGGTGATAAACCGCATCGAAGTCGTAATCTGAAATCGCCGTGGTCAGGGCCATGCCCAACGGATACGACGGCGGCCAGCCTGTATCGTCGTTCACGATCGGGTTCGTTACCGCCCGCGTGCCAACGTCCGCCGTCACGGACGCGGCGGGTATCACGGCTTCCCCCAACGTTTCGCTCTGAAGGGTTCGTGGTTTTTGACGATGACACTGCCATGCCGTTCTCCCGTGCCGGATCCCGCCGCACCCGGAACGAAAGTTTGCGTCAACACTTCCGATCGGATAACGTCTCAAGTATCGAGTCATGAGCACGAGGTTCCATCGCGGCCGTTCGGTTTCCGTCCTCGGCGTGATCCTTCTCGCCGGCGTCGTCGCGGCGGATGCTCGGGCGCAGGAGCGTCCCGACGCGCACTCCGATTTTCGCTACGGCGTGTTTCCCCACGATCCGGCCGCGCTGGCGCGTTTCGAGAGCGAAGACGCCCGCTTTCTCGCCTCGGCCTTCCACCGGGGTTGGAACGTGGACAAGTACCTCGACGAGACCGAGGCCACCGAGGTCGAGGCGCTGACCCTGCTTCAGGGCTTCGAGGACGACAACCTCGTTCGCGGCCGCACCGACTACGACATGCGGCCCGGCTTCCCCGTCCTCCGCGAAGACGAGATCCCCGAGACCCGCGCGCTGATGTCGGACGTCGCCGCCGGTCTGGTCGAACTGATCGAAGGCCGTTGGGACGACGTCGAGGCGCTGGCCGCGTCGCTGGAGTCCGGCCGCGATTTGCCGCGCGACGAGATCCTGTACCGCATCGTCGTGGGCGGAGTGCTTTTCGGCGGCGTGATCGACGTGCTGTTCGACGACCAGACGCTGATGCCGCCCCCGCCGCGGCGCGCCGGCCGCCGCGAGGCCTACTACGCCTGGATGACCGAAGGCGACGCCGGGCCGCCCCAGCTCGTTGTCCAATCCGTGCGGGTCGGACGGCATCAGGTCGTGTCCATCGGTCCCGTAGCCGCGGAAGATCCGCGAGCCGAGATCGGCGAGCTGGCCGAGACCGATCCCGTCTACGAAGACCAGGACGCCCGCCGATGGCGTGTCTTCGCGAACATCACGGCGCGCGATCACGTGCTCCCCTATCTCAAGTCGCGGCGCACCGCCATGCTGGAGTTGAACGCCCGGTTCGACGCCGCGCGATACACCGCCTTCGGCGAGTTCGTCGCGTGGTTCTACCTTGCGGCGGCGACTGAGGCCGCCGACGTTCTCGCCGCGCGCGGGCGCATCCGGCCACCGGACACCTACTTCCGCTACGCGTTGCTGTCGGACCGGTAGCCCGCCGACGCGTTACAATGGGGCATGCCCGAGGACCCGATCGAGTCCCTTCGCGACGCCGCGGCCGCGCTCCGGATCGGTGATCTCGGGCGGCACATCTTCATCTGCGCCGGTCAGACCGTGCCGAAGTGCGCGCCGCGGGAAACCACCCTCGAGTCCTGGCAGTATCTCAAGAGGCGGCTCAAGGAGTTGGGTCTGACCGAGCGCGCGCCGTGCGTCTACCGCACCAAGGCCGATTGCCTGCGCGTCTGCGAGCAGGGCCCGATCGCCGTGGTCTATCCCGAGGGCGTCTGGTACCACTCCATGACGCCCGACATCGTCGAGCGCGTCATTCGGGAGCACCTCATCGACGGCCGGCCGGTCGAGGAGTACGTTTTCGCGACCAATCCCCTCTGACGCCTTGATCCAGCAGCCTGCATGAGCCGTCCCGCATCGATTCCCCGTGCGCCCGCTCGAAGTGCGCCGGCCCGCACCGTGGGTCTTCGAGGCGAGGCGCGCATGCTGCTGCGGCTCGGGCTCCCGGTCATCGGCGCCCAGCTCGCCGCCATGGCCATGGGCTTCACCGACACGGTCATGGCCGGCAACCTCAGCGCCGGCGCGTTGGCCGCCGTGGCCGTCGGCAGCAGCGTGTGGATGACGCCGATCATGTTCATGGCCGGCCTGCTCATGGCCGTCACCGCCACCGTGTCCCAGTTGTTCGGCGCGGGCCGGGACCGGGAAATCGGACGGTTCGCGCGGCAGGCGGTGTGGCTCGCCCAGGGGCTGGCGCTGCTGATCTGGCTCGCGATCCGGAACGTGGACCCGTTGTTCGACTTCCTGGAGGTCGATCCGGCCGTCGTGCCCGTCACGCTGGGCTATCTCGACGCGATCAGTTGGGGGTTGCCCGCCTTCGCCGCGGTGACGGTGTTGCGCTACACGAGCGACGGCGTGTCCAGAACACGCCCGTACCTTGTGATCAGCGTCCTGGGACTGGCGGTCAACGTCGCCGCCAACTACGTCTTCATGTACGGCCGGCTCGGCGTGCCGGCCATGGGCGCCGTCGGGTGCGGATGGGCCAGCGCGCTGGTCATGTGGATCACGTTCGCGTGCATGGCGGTTTACGTGAGCGCGAGCGGGCGCTACCGCCGCTTCGCGCTGTTCGAGCGGTTCGACGCGCCCGATTCGCGGACGCTGGCCGCGATCCTCCGGCTGGGCCTCCCGATCGGGATCAGCGTCTTCCTCGAGGCGAGCATGTTCACGACCGTCGCGCTGCTGATGGGATCTCTTGGAACGGATACCGTCGCCGCGCACCAGGTCGCCATCAACATCGCGTCGGTCACGTTCATGGTCCCGCTCGGCCTGTCGATCGCCATCACCGTGCGGGTCGGTCAGGCGATGGGGCGGGGGAACCCGGCCGACGCGCGGTGGGCCGGCTTCACGGGCGTCGCCATGGCGATGGTATTCATGGGCGCGGCGGCCCTGACGCTGCTGACGTTCCCGGAGGCGATCGTCGGGATCTACACCGACGACGAAACCGTCACGCGCATCGCGCTGGACCTGCTCCTGATGGCGGCCATCTTCCAGCTTTCCGACGGCGCCCAGGTGTCCGGGGCCGGGGCGCTGAGGGGCTTGAAGGACACGGCGGTCCCCATGGTGTTCACCCTGGTGGCCTACTGGGGGATCGGGCTGCCGCTCGGCTACACGCTGGGGATTACCCGCTCCATGGGTCCGCAGGCGATGTGGGGCGGTCTGATCGCCGGTCTGACGGTCGCCGCCCTCTGCCTGACCGGCCGGTTCTACCTGGTGACGCGACGACTGGCGAAGGAGAGCGCCGTGTCGGACGGAACCGAAGCCGGCAGTTAACGCCCTCCGAAAACCAGGGGAAAGACGATGACCACGATGGCCGCCCACGCGGCATACGCCGGCAGGTAGGCCGTCTGCCACCGCGCCACGCGGTCGAAACCCGCGCGGCCGGCGAGGAACCGGGCCTGGAGCCACGCCGATCCGGCAAGACTGGCCAGCAGGATCACGTTCAGGCCCAGCGCCGCGGCCTTGTTGGGGGACGCCCCGTATTCGGCGATCCGGGCCCAGATCGCCGTCAGGGCCATCGCGTCGGCGGCGAGAGCGGCCAGGATCAGCGCCAGTTGCAGAGCGTCGAAAGCGCTCGGCCGCGACGCGGCGTCCCGGGCCGACACGGAGTAGAGCAGCATTCCCGCGACGACGACCAGCAGCAGGTCGAACGCGATGAGAATCTCGCGTTCGACATCGATGGCGTTGCCGGTCCAGGCGATCGCGGCCAGGAAGGCCGCCAGCGCCGCCGCGAACAGCGGCGTGAAGATGCGTGTCAGCATCGGCGCCAGGTTCGCGGCCGCGCCCGGCTTCGCCTCCACGAGCCACGCGGCCACCAGGACGGCCCCGAGCGCCCCGCAAGGCAGGATCCAGGCGGCGGCCAGCGGTCCGGCGTTCAGACCGACCGCCTCGAACATCGCGATCGTCAGCCCGGTCAGCACGCCGCCGCCGAGCGCGATGAGCACGTAGTGGATGAACATCTCGCCGGAGAAACGGACGAACTCCATGCGCCGGGCGGCGCTCCTCCATCGCCCGTCGGCGTGGACGTATCCGATGGCGAACCACAGCGCGATGGGCAGGTGCAGCGCGGCGAGCGTTTCCGACATGGAGTCCGGTTGGAACCCGAGAACGTTGACGAGTACCGCGGCGAGCGCGAACGCGGCCGCCGCCGGAGCCCACCGGGCGACGGGGAGGCGGCGTTTCCATGCGAAGTAGGCCGCCAGGCACGGCAGCACGAACAGACTGAAATTGCGGGCGTACCATCCGGCGTTGGCGTCGTCGAACGGGACGCCGGCGAGGGCGGGCAGCTTGAACGCGGCGGCGGCGAGAGTTCCGAGGCCGATGGCCACGAGGGCGTCGTTCGGACCCGCCGGTGTGCCGCGATCGCCCGCTTCCGCGCGTGGTTCCCACAGTTGCGCCGCGTGCTCGCGGGCGAACTCCCGCGTTCCGGCGTGGTGCTCACCGAGGCGTTTCAAGGCGATCAGGAACGCCTCGTCGCCGTTCAGGCCTGACGCGCGTAGCGCATGCACCTCTTCGCGCAGACGGTCTTCGAGCGTGTCCCGGTCCTCGGTCGAAAATGTCGCGCGGCGGTCCAGGTATCGTCGCCAAGCGGCGGTCGAGGCCTCGAGGCCGCTGTCTCGGGTCGCTGCGTTCTCGCCCATCGCTCCCCTCGCATTCCGGCCCCCTGTCGATTCTAACGCCGATCCGTTCGCTCGCGGAAGGCGGAGATTGCGGGCGCGGCGGCGTTTCGCCTATTCTGCGGAATCCTATGGACACCAAACTCCCGAAGGAAGCCGACAGCGGGCGGATCGGGATCTTCCCGAGCTGGCGATGGCTCTACGGGGCCGTCGCCGTGTACACGGCCGCCTGGATCGTCGTTCTCTACGTCCTGACCGTGACGTTGGACCGCGGCGCGTCGTGAGCGGCCTGGACTGGGGCGTCTTCGCCCTCTACTTCTCGGGCGTCATCGCCTTTGCCGTCTATCACAGCCGCAGGAACAGGGGCGTGGAAGGCTACCTGCTGGCCAACCGGAGGCTCCCCTGGGCGGCGATCGGCCTGTCGGTCATGGCGACCCAGGCCAGCGCCATCACCTTCATCGGCACCACGGGGCAGGCCTTCGACGACGGCATGGAGTTCATCCAGTTCTACCTGCCGCAACCCCTGGCCATGGTCATCCTGTGCGCCGTCTTCGTGCCGTTCTTCTACCGGCTCCGGGTGTACACGGCCTACGAATACCTGGAGCACCGGTTCGACGCCAAGACACGCTCCTTCGCCAGCTTCATCTTCCTGGTCCAGCGCGGCATCGGCGCGGGCATCATCCTGTACGCGCCGGCCATCGTGCTGTCGGTCATCATGGAGTGGGACGAGACCGCCACGATCCTGATCATGGCCGTGGTGACCGTGGCCTACACGCTGATGGGCGGCATCACGGCCGTCGTCTGGACCGACGTCGTGCAGATGCTGATGATGTTCGCCGGCATCGCCGTCGCCCTCGTCGCACTGTTCGCGGCGCTGCCGGCCGAGGTGGGCGTCTCCGACGTCGTCTACATCGGCGGCATCCAGGGCATGTGGTCCAGCATCGACCTCTCCTGGGATCCCTCCAACCAGTACACGATATGGTCGGGCATGATCGGCGGGCTCTTCCTGGCCCTGGCCTATTTCGGCACGGATCAAAGCCAGGTCCAGCGCTACCTGACGGCGAAGTCGCTCGACCAGAGCCGCCTGGCCCTGGTCTTCAACGCCTTCTTCAAGGTCCCGATGCAGTTCTTCATCCTGGCCATCGGCGTGCTGTTGTTCGTCTTCTATCACTTCGAGCGGCCGCCCCTGGTCTTCAACCCGGCCGAGGTGGCCGTCGTCGAGGCGAGCGGCCGGGCCGGGGAACTGGCGGCTCTGGAAGCCGAGCAGGAGCGTGTGCACGCGCTGCGTCTCGGCGAGACGGTGGCGTTGCTCGACGCCCGGGACGCCGGCGCCGACGTTTCCGACGCGGCGGGGCGGATCGCCGCCTACGACGCCGAGCTGGCCGGGTTGCGTCAGGATGCGAAGGCTCTGGTGACCGAGGTGCGGGGCGCCGCGTCGAACGACGTCAACTACGTCTTTCCGACGTATCTCGTCCAGTACATCCCGGCCGGGATCCTGGGTCTGATGATCGCGGTGATCTTCGCCGCGGCCATGTCGTCGCTCGATTCCGAGCTGACGGCGCTGGCCGGCGCGACGGTGATCGACTTCTACAAGCGCTACGTTCGCGCCGACGCCGCCGACGCGCATTACCTGGCCGTGTCGCGTCTGGCGACGCTCCTCTGGGGCGGGCTGGCGTGCGGGGTGGCGCTCTTCGCCGGGCGGCTGGGCTCCCTGATCGAGGCCGTCAACCTGTTGGGGTCCTACTTCTACGGTTCGCTTCTCGGCGTCTTCCTGCTGGCGTTCTTCGTCAAGCGCGCCGACGGTACGGGCGCCTTCCTGGGACTGGCGGCCGGGATGGCCGCGGTGGGCGTGGTTTCGGTGACCACCTCGATCGCGTTCCTCTGGTACAACGTGGTGGGCGCGGTCGTCGTCGTCGCCGTCGGAGCGCTGCTCGGCGGCGTCTCGGCCCGACGGGATTCGCCGGCGTAAGCCCCGGATGTTGCGAACGTGGGCGGGTGCGGTAGAGTAGCCGCATGCCGGACTGCGTGTTCTGCAAGATCGTCGCCGGGGAGATCCCGTCGACGCGCGTCTACGAGGACGAGGAGCTCTTCGCTTTCGAGGACGTCCAGCCCCAGGCGCCCGTCCACGTCCTGATCGTACCGCGCAAGCACATACCCACGCTGAACGACGTGACGGAGGGCGACGCGCCGATGATCGGCCGCATGATGCGCGCCGGGGCGCGCATCGCCCAGGCGAAAGGGACGGCCGCCGCCGGCTACCGGACGCTGTTCAACGTGAACGCGGGCGGCGGGCAGACGGTCTTCCACCTGCACCTGCACGTGCTGGGCGGACGGACGCTCCGGCCGGGTCTGGGTTAGCGATCCGGCGGCCTGGGCGGTTTGCGCGCGGGCAGGTCGCGTTCTTCCGGGCCGTCGTAGGCGACATCCTCGGGAGCGACGGCGCGAAACGGCCGTTCCCGGGTCGTTTCCTCGACGTGGTGGGCGGCCAGTCCCACCGTTCGCGAAATCAGGAAGAACGCCTTGCCGTACTCCCAGCCGATGCCCAGGTCCGAGATGATGCCCGAGATCGCTCCGTCGATGTTCATGACTTTCCCGAGCTCCGCCGAGATCCGCCGCGCGAGTTCCAGGTGCGGGCCCGCCAGACCCCAGGCCTCCGCCTGGGCGACGAGCTTCGACGTGCGCGGGTCGCGGTCGTGCCACGGGTGCCCGAAGCCCGGTACACGCGTGCCGCTCGCGCGGTGCCCGGCGACGATCTCGCCGGCTCCGCGTCCGTCGGCGACGGCGGACTGCAGCAACCGCGCGCAGTTCTCGACGGCGCCGCCGTGGTGGTCGCCGAGCGCGATCAGGCCGGCGGCGACCGACGCCTGGAGGGGGACGCCTCCGGAGGCCACGAAACGCGTCGCGTTGATCGACGGGGCCATGACGGAGTGTTCCGTGCTGGACACGACGATCGACTCCAGGATCCGGCCCTCGGCGCCCGCCGGCAACTCTCCGGTGAAGCTGAGATAGATCATGTCGCCGAACGAGCAGCGGTCCATGAGATCCTCCACGCGGTAGCCTCGGATCAGGACCTTGTTCCTCGATACGCGGGAGAGCGACGTGTTCCAGAATGTCGTCATCGGTTCACCGGCCCGGTTCCTTCGTGAACGGTGCGTGTCTGGCAGCGGTTTCTGAGCTGCATGCGATAGATCTCCCGTGCGCGAACGAAGAATTCCCGATACTCGGAGGATGCGTAGTCGGGATAGGTCCACGGAAAGCACTCGTAGGTGTGGTTCTTGAACTGCAGGGTGACTTCGGCGAACACTCCCTCGGACAGGTACAACCGGTGATAGAAGTTCTTCGTCGAGGCGACGACGACCTTGGATTGTTCCAGGTAGCCCGGGTCCAGGTTGACCGGGCGCGGAACGGACGCGCCGTTTCGGAGGACCTGTTCCATCCCCTGGGTCCGCAGCTTGACGGATGCGAGCGAGTCGGCGGCGATCAGGTGTTCGAACGAAAGCAGAACGCGTTGGACGGCGTCTCCCATTTCGCGCGCGTAGTAGCGCGTGGCGTCGAACGGGAGACACCGGCTGCGGTGGTCGATGGGGCCGAACGCCTCGACCAGGGCGGCCTCGGTTGGCGTCAGCCGCGCCGCGTCCGACACCCGCACCGCCACGAACAGCTTGACCGGCCCGAGAGGTCGCGGGGTTCCCATGCCGACGAGTTTATCGTGTTGTGGCGGAGGGAGGCGGTCGAGTGACGCTCGAGGAGCTCGAAAGGGCGTACGCGGCGTCGGCGGAAGCGCCGCCGGACGTTCTGGCGCGGTTGCGGGACGATCCCCGGGCCGGAGCGCGGCGGTTGTACCGTCGAATCCACCGGCGAATGGAGGCCCGCCAACGGGAGCGGGACCGGCTCGACGCCCTGTTCCGCATCGAGCGCGAGTTGTGGGCGGCGGGGGTGGAACGCGTGGCCGGCGTGGACGAAGTCGGGATCGGGCCGATGGCGGGGCCCGTCGTCGCCGCCGCCGTCATCTGTCCCCCCGGCGTTCGCGTCGAGGGCGTGGACGATTCGAAGCGCCTGGATCCGGAGACGCGCGAGATGCTGGATGGCCGGATACGCGCCGCCGCGGTGGGCGTCGGCGTCGGCGTCGTCGAATCCGGCCAGGTGGATCGGCTGAACGTCTATCATGCCGGCCTCCGGGCGATGCGGTTGGCCGTCGAATCGCTTCCACGCGTCCCGGAGCACGTGCTGGTCGATGGTCGAACGATTCCCGGAATCGTCCCGCCCCAGTCCGGCATTCCTCGTGGCGACGCCGCGAGCTTCTCCATCGCGGCCGCGTCGATCGTGGCCAAGGTCTTCCGGGACCGGCGGATGCGCGAGTTGGACACGCGGTACCCCGGGTACGGTTTCGCGATTCACAAGGGTTACTGCACCCCCGCTCACCAGGAAGCCGTGCGGCGGCTCGGCCCGTCACCGATCCACCGCCGTTCGTTCGCCTTCATGGACCAGATTCTGGGCCGCTCGTCGCCTGCCTTTTACGAGCTGATCGAGCTGGCCGGCCGCGTCGCGTCGCCCGGGGATGTCGAGCGGCTGGAGGAAGGCATCGCGCATCGCGCAGGCGATCTCGCCCCGACCGAGCGGCGCAAGCTCGCCTCCATCGCACGCCGTCGGCGGAAACGATTTTCGTCCTGATTTCAAGGAATATTTGACTCCATCTAAGTGAATGTAAACAAGTAACTTACATTGGAGTGCGGTTGTCAGGGCGCGGCCGCCTGGTGTATATTCCGCCGGTCAGCGATCCGAAATCGAACGGAGGATACGCGGGCCGACAAGGAGTATTCGGCCCGTGTCGATTTTCGGCTATGAAGATGCACTCGCGCCGGTTCAGGGATCCCCTGATCAGCCAGGCTCGGCCGTACACGATCCTGGATCCGGTCATCGAGGAATCGCTGCGATTCGCGGGCATCCGGCCCGACCGGGAGGCGATACTCGAACGTTTCATGGCCGGGGAACCTCGCGTCGCCGTGATCCACGGTTCCGAGGACCATCCTCCCAGCCTCGGCTCCCGGGAGCTGGCGCGCCGTGTGATCCGCCGGCTCTGGGCCGACGACGCGCTTCCGATCGGGGTGTCCCACGCCATCCCCTGCGAGGAGCTGTCTCACGGGCTGCTCGGGTCGCATTACGCGTTTCTGGGACGCAACGTCTGCGCATCGAACGTCGCCGCGCTGATGGAGGCGCACGGTTACGACGCCGCTTTCGTCCTCGGGGCCTGCGACAAGATGTTCGTGGGGTGTCTCCGCGCGTTGGTCGAGGCTGACCTGGCGCGGCAGCGCCGGAAAGTCCGGCCGCTGTACGCGTCGTTCATACCCGTCAGCGTCGGGCCCGTGGTCCGTCTGACGGAACAGGAGCGCCGCCCGTTCGCGTTGATTCGGGAGAAGCTGACCCCGTCGGAGGCGGAGACGCTGTTCGGCTTGATCGAGCTCCCGATTTCGCCGGCCGCGTACGAGAAGATCAAGGACTGTCTGGACCGGGCGTTCCAGAAACGAATGATCCTGGAGTCGGAGAAGGACGTGCTCGAAGGCGTCGTGGCCCGGCGGGCGGCTTCGCACGGGGCCAACCCCGGCTCCTGGGAAGCCGCCCTCGTCAACCGGCTGATCGTCGCGGCGTTCGGCCTGGTCCCGCGCGGCTTGGACCTTTCGCTCCATCCTCCCGGCGACGCGGCCCTGGCCCGGGCCGTGGGGCGGCTGGTTCAAGGCATACACCGGCGCGAGCGCCGGATCAGCGTCTCCCACCTGGTGCGGATGAACATGCAGAACGCGGTGACGGTCTGGAGCGCCACCGGCGGATCTCCGTCATGGCAACTCCACATCCACTACCTCGCGCAAGCCATGGGCGTGCGGCTGAGTCCGGCCATGCTGGGCCGCAAGATGTCGAAGGTCCCGCGGCTGCTCTCGTTCGATCTCGAAGACGGGGGGGCCGCGCCGGGTCTCGCCGCGGAAACCGACGGCGGCGGCAACTCGGGCGTGGACACGTTGATGCGAACATTGTCGGAAAAACGCCTCATCGACGATCGCGCCGTGACTCTCGATGGGCCGTGGATGCACCGGATCACGGACGCGCGCTCCGCGAACGGCCGTTATTTCCACTCGACGATGACGCCCACGCTCCCGAGCTCGGGACTGTCCGGTCTCCGAGGCAACCTGTGCGCGGGTGCTCTGGCGCGGAACGGGGGCGATCCATCGCCCTACGATCAGAAGGTGTACCTGGCCGAGTTCTTTCTGGGACGCGAGGCTTTCGTGGAGGCTCAGGCCGGACCCGGGGGCGTGCTCGATCGGTTACGGAAGAAAGTCACCCGGGACGATCTCTACCGGACGTGGCTATTGAACTGGGGGCCAGAGGGCGCGACGGACCGTTCCGGGGATCCATCGCCCGCCTGGACCCGGCAGCGGCTGTGGGACTACCTGGTGGAGGGCGGTCTGCTGCGCGTGATCGTGTTCGTCGGAGGGGAGGGTCCGCGCGCGTCGGGCATGCCCGAAATCGAGATCCCGGGCCGGGACGCGGGATTGGCCCACGGGTGCGTGATCGCGACCGACGGGCGCGTGGTCTTCGGCGGGAACGGCTTGTCCATCGCCCATGTCGTTCCCGAGGCGATCGCCGGTGGGGCCATCGCGGCCGTGCGAACCGGAGACTGGGTCTACCTGGGGCTCAAGAAAGGGGAGTTCCAGGTCGTGACGGCCGCCTCGGGCCGCCGCGGCTTTGCCGCGGTGCCGGAACCGGAACTCGCCCAACGTCCCGAGAAGGCCAAGCGCATCCTGGCGCTCGAGCGCCGGCGCGCGCACTTCCTGCCGTCCGTCCGCGTCGTTCTGGACAGTGTCTCCTCCGCTATGGACGGCGTGTCTCCGAAACGGGCGTGAGGGCCGGGGCGGGCCGTTAGTCCTGTTCGGGCGGTCCCGGTCGTGATAACGTTCCGGGCGTGAGACGTTGCCTGGAGGTAGGGTACGTGAAAAAGATTCTGATCGGCGTTCTGGCGGGCGCATGGGCGGGGGCGGCCGGCGTCGCCGCGGCCCCGCAGGACGAGACCGAACGCATCGCGATCCCGACGCTGGCGGAACGCCTGCAGAGCGGCGCCGAGTTTCTTCTGATCGATGTCCGCGAAGACTGGGAACTCGACGAGAACGGCGCCATCGACGGAGCGATCCACATTCCGATGGGCGAGCTGGAAGCGCGGATGCCCGATATCCCGCGAGACGTACTGCTCGTCTTCTACTGACAGGGCGGTGGGCGCGCGTCGCGCGCCGCTCAAATGTTCCTCGACGCCGGCTACATGGCCGGTGAATTCTGCGGCATCAACGACTGGAAGGCGGCCGGCCTCAACGTGGTCGACCGCGTCGACCGGCCGGCGCCGGGGCCGATTCGGCCGGAATAACCCCTCCGAACCGGGCTTGGGAAGACGTTCCCGAGCCCGGTCGAAACACTGCGAACCGCGTTAGCGGGCCTGGGTCACCGATTGGAAGCCCTGAGCCTTGTGGCTTCCGTCGCAGAACGGCTTGTTCCCGGAATGACCGCACCGGCACAGCGCCACCGCGTCGCGCCCGGACAGGTCGAACGCCCGTCCCTGGCCGTCCTTCAGGACGAACTCGCCGCTGACCTTGATGGGGCCGTTGTCGAAAATCAGAGCCTCGGTTGAGTCTGCCATGAGTGTTGTTTCCCTTCGTCGTTCGGGGTCGTGATCGGTACGGCGCACGCGGGGACCGGCGCCGGCCACGGTCGAAGAAGACCACTCTACCATAACGGACCCCGGAGTTCCCGGGGCCGGGTGGTATAATCCCGCGCCCTCGGTGGAACGAAAAAGGCGCCCGGTCGTCTATATCCAAGACGCTGTCGCGGGCGGCTTGAATCGGGCGGCTTGGCGCGGGAGGCTCGCATGGACAAGAGAAAGCTGGCGAGATTGCGCAAGGTTCTGACCGCGGAGCATGAGAACCTGTTCCGGTCCCTCCATCGCAGCCGGGAAGCCGAGGAGGAGATTCTCCTCGAAAAGACCGAGGACGAGGGTGACCTGGCGTTGATCAGCCACAACAAGGAGCTTCTCTACAACCTGGCCGAAACGGATTTCCGGCGCCTGAAAGCGATCGAGGACGCGCTCGGGCGGATGGATCGCGAGGAGTACGGCCAGTGCGCCGGCTGTGGCGAGGACATCAACGAGAAGCGCCTGGTCGCCGTACCGTGGGCCACGATGTGCCTTGCGTGTCAGGAAGAAGCCGAGCGCGAGAATCCGGCCGCGAGCATGGCCGGCGTGACCCGTCATTCCGCCGGCGCCGACGACGAATAGCTATCCTCCGTGCCGGACGGTGACGATGTCGCCGTCCCTCACTTCGTAGTCGCGGCCTTCGAGCCGCAGCAGCCCCTTCTCCCGCAGCGATGCGAACCCGCCGTGCTTCTCGAAGTCGTCGAAGGCCGCCACCTCGGCGCGTATGAAATGCTTCTCCAGGTCGGTGTGGATCGCGCCGGCGGCGCGGCCGGCGCGCGTCCCCCGCCGGATCGTCCAGGCCCGGCATTCCGCGTCGCCCGCGGTGAGGAACGAAATCAACCCCAGCAGGCGATAGGTCGAACGGATCAGCCGCACCATTCCGGATTCGCTCAACCCGTAGTCGTCGAGGAAGCCGTCGAGCTCGTCCGGAGCCAGCTCGGCCATTTCGGCCTCGAGCCGGCCACAGACCAGGACCCGCTCGGTGTTCGGCCGCGATTCGCCGCCCCGGCCCCCGCCTCGCAGCCGCTCGATGTCGTCCTCGCCGATATTGAGGGCCAGGACCATCGGCTTGGCCGACAGGAACGCGAAGCCGCGGATCCGCCGTTCGATGGCGGCGTCGATCGACATCTCGCGCAGGGGGCGTTCGTCCTCGAGCCACGCGCGAGCCTGGACCAGGAAATCCCGTTCCGAGGCGAGCCCCGGATCCTTGATCTTCTTGAGGTCCATCTCGAGACGTTCCAGGCGCTTCTCGATCGACGCGAGGTCGGCCAGGATCAACTCGGCGTCCAGGTTGCGGATATCCCGTTCCGCGTCGACGGTACCGTCCGGATGCGGCACGGCGTCGTCCGGGAACGCCCGGACGACATGGACCAGGGCGTCGACGTCGCGCACCGGATCCAGGACCATCTCCCGCGTGCGTCCGCGGATCAACCCGGCGATGTCGACGAACTCGATGGTCGCGAACGTGGTCTTTCTGGGTTCGAAGACCGACGCCAGGAATTCGACCCGGCGGTCGGGAACCTTGACGACCGCGACGTTGGGTCGGGACCGGCGACCGTGGTCGGCGACATCGGGGGCGGCGGCCCGGGTGAGCACGCGGAAGATCGTCGTCTTGCCGGACCCGGGAAGTCCGACGATGCCGGCTTTCATCGGCTAAGCGCCACAGTGGCGAGTGTCCGGATCCATTGCACGCAAGTGGAAATTTACCATGGATTTCCGCAACTTTTTCCGTTGACACGGGTGTCGCGCCGGGGTAGATTCGGGTGGTCAGATGTGGTCCATAGTGGGCCAAAAGACGCCATTTTCGATGCTGCGCGGCAACCAAAGAGCCACGATCGACAACAAGGGTCGACTCAAGATCCCGGCCGGTTTCCGTGCGGACATCGAGGATTCCTGGGGCAGCGACTTCTATGTCACCAGCATTATCGGTGATTCCGTCCGAATCTACCCTCTTTCGGTTTGGCAAGAAATCGAAGAACGTCTCGCCGGTATTCCCGCCTTCAACCCCACCAAGAAAAAATTCCTGGACCGGGTGAGCTACTACGGCCAGGGGTCATCCATGGACAAACAGGGTCGAATCCTGATCCCTTCCTTGTTGAGGGAGTCCGCTCACATGACGGGCGAGGTCGCTGTCCTCGGAAAACTCAACTATCTGGACGTGTGGAACGACGAACGGTTCCGCAGCCGTCTCGAATCCGACCCGTTCACCGATGAGGACGAGCAGGTCATCAGCGAGCTGGGGGTCTAGACGTGACGGCCGTGTGTCAGGCTGCGTTCCGAGCGAGGCCGCGTTCCGCGCGACAGCGCCGCGGGCCGGTGGAGGGCCGTGTGTCCGAGGCGGTTTCGGCGTCCTCGACGGCGCCTCCGAACGGCGCCCATCGACCGGCGCCCGCGCACCGGCCCGTGCTGATCGAGCAAGTGATCGCGTTCCTGGCGCCCCGAAGCGGCGGCCACTTCATCGACGGGACCGTGGGCGCCGGGGGGCACGCGGCGGCGATTCTGGAGCGGACGGGACCCGACGGCCGGCTCCTGGCCATCGATCGCGACCCGGCCGCCCTGGAGTTGGCGCGTGCGCGGCTGGCCGACTACGCGGGCCGTGTCGTATTCCGCCACGCCAACTTCAGCGACGTGGCCGCCGTGGCCGGCGAGGAGCGGTTTCGGGACGTGAACGGGGTCGTCGCCGACCTGGGCGTGTCCTCGATGATGCTGGACGACGCCCATCGAGGCTTCTCCTTCCGGCAGGACGGGCCACTGGACATGCGGATGGACCCGAGCCAGTCCGTGACGGCTTCGGACATCGTCAACCGGGCCGGAGAGACCGAGCTGGCCGACATCATCTACAGGTACGGCGAAGAGCGCCGGTCACGCCGGATTGCCCGGGCCATCGTCCGGGCGAGGCCGCATCGCGGCACGCGCGACCTGGCCGGCGCGATCGAGTCGGTGAGCGGTGGGGGGCGCCGGGGGCGGATTCATCCCGCCACGCGGACGTTCCTGGCCCTCCGCGTCGCGGTGAACAGGGAGCTGGACCACCTGGAGGCGTTCCTCGACGGCGTCCCGGCGCTCCTGGCCGGCGGCGCGCGACTGGCCGTGATCAGCTTCCATTCTCTGGAAGACCGGATCGTCAAGCACCGGATGCGCGCCATCGGGCGCGTGGTGAATCGGAAGGTCGTGCGTCCGGACGAGTCCGAACGAATGGCGAATCCCCGCTCGCGCAGCGCCAAGCTTCGCGTCATGGAGAGACAGTGATGTCCACGATCGAGATTCAGTTCGACAAGAAGATCGACAACTCCAGGATTCGACGGGACCTGGAGTCGCTGTGGAGCTTCGAATACCTGTTGTTCACGTTGCTGGGGGCGTTTTTCGTGGTCGGCGCGCTCTTCTACGGCTGGCAGCAGTACCAGTGGATTCAATACGGCTACCGGATCGAAGAGGCGCAGCAGAAGATCGAGGAGCTGACCGAGGCGGGGCGCCGGCTGCGGTTGGAGCGCGGCACCATGGCCAGCCCGGAACGGATCGATCGGTTGGCGCGGGACATGGGCATGGTCGCGCCCGCCGTGGAACAGGTTCTGATCTGGGAAACCGGCGCCGACGGCGAACCGGTCGACGCCGGACCGGTCGAGATTCAATTGGCCCAGCGCGCGCCTCGCTGATCTTCCGGAGGCGGCGATGGGGATTCGGGGCGCACGTTTGCAGAGACGCATCGCCATCGTGGCCGTGCTGATGGGGTTGTGGGCCGCCGTGATCGGCGTCCGCCTCTACTCGCTTCAGGTCGTCCAGTCCGCGGAATACAGGCAACGGGCCAGCGATCAACGCGAGAGAGTCATCGAGATCAGCCCCCGGCGCGGCTCGATCTACGACCGCAACGGCAACGAGCTGGCGGTCAGCATCGAGGTGGACTCCCTCTACGCCGACCCTTCTCACGTAGAAGATCCCCGGGCGGCGGCCGAATTCCTTTCGGGAGTCCTGAACGAGCCCGCCACCGATCTCGAGTCCCGGCTCGACTCCGAAGGCGCGTTCTCGTGGATCCGGAGGAAGCTGTCGAAGCCGGAAGCGGACCGGATCCGCGCGGCCAGGATCCCGGGCCTGTACTTTCAGAAGGAGTTCGAACGGTACTACCCCAATCGCGAGTTGGCTTCCCATGTGCTGGGGTTCGTCATGCGCGACGGGGAGGGCGGCAGCGGCCTCGAGTACCGGTACGACGACCTCATCGGCGGTTCGGGGGGAAGGGAAGTCGTCCTCAGGGACGCGCGGAACCGGAGTTTCCAGACGCTGGAGCAACAGCCGACCGAGGGCGCCCACCTCACGACGACGATCGACCAGAACATACAGTACATCGTCGAGAGGGAAGTGGCGCGCACCATCGCCGCGACGCGGGCCCGGGCCATGAGCGTCGTCGTCATGGATCCCCACGGCGGCGAAGTCCTGGCCATGGCCAGCTTTCCGCAGTTCAATCCGAACGAGTACGGACGATACCCGCAGGAGAGCTGGAGGAACCGGGCCGTGGCGCAGGTCTACGAGCCGGGTTCCACGTTCAAGATCGTCACGGCCGGCGCGGCGCTGGAACAGGGGTTGACGACGCTGGAAGAGTTGATCGACTGCCAGATGGGCCACATCTACATCAGCGGCCACAGGATCAACGACCACAAGCCGTTCGGGACACTGTCCGTGCGCGAGATCCTGCAGTACTCCTCCGACGTCGGAATCATCAAGCTCGGCATGCGGTTGGGGGACCCGCTTCTCGCCGACTACATCACGCGCATGGGGTTCGGACGCAAGACCGGCATCGACCTGCCCGGAGAGGAGCGGGGGTTGTTCAAGCCGGCGGCGGAGTGGTCCAACGTCTCCGTGGGCGCCATCTCGATGGGCCAGGAGATCGGCGCGACGCCGCTGCAGGTGGTCAACCTGTTGTCGATGGTGGCCAACGGCGGGACGCTCTACAGGCCCTACGTGGTCCAACGCGCCGAAGACCTTCGAACCGGCCGGACCACCGAGACGCGCCCCGAGGGCCGGCGCGTTCTCAGCGAACCGACGGTGCGCGAGTTGCACGACGCCCTGCGGTCGGTCGTCACGGGCGGCACCGGCGTCAATGCCGCGATGGCCGCCTACACCGCGGCCGGGAAGACCGGCACGGCGCAGAAGATCGACCCGGCCACCGGAGCGTATTCCCCGACCGCGTTCGTGGCGTCGTTCGCGGGCTATGCGCCGGCCACCCGGCCCGAGGTCGCGGTCGTCGTGACCATCGACGAGCCGGTCGGACCCCATGGCGGCGGCGAGGTCGCGGCGCCGGCGTTCAAGAGAATCGTCGAGGAAACGTTGCGCTACCGCTCGGTTCCTCCCGACATCCCGCGCCTGTTGCCGGACCCGGCCGGCGGACGGGAAGCGGCGGCGCCCGAGACGGCGCCGGGGGCGAGGCCGGAGCCTCGGACGCCGCCCGCCGAAGACGACGGGTCGTGGCGGATCCTGGACGCCGTCTTCGAAGCCGAGGCCGGTCCGGTGGACAACGCCTCGCCGTCCGCGGGCGCCGGCGTTCCGGTTCCCGACTTTCGCGGGCGCGGGGTCCGGCAGGCGGTCGAGGTCTGCCGGAGACTGGGTCTCGACTGCCGCTACCAGGGGTCCGGTCGCGCCATCGGACAGTCCCACGTTCCGGGCGGCATCGTTCCCATGGGCGCGCGCGTCGAGATCCGGTTCTCGGCCGGCCACGACGGCGCGGCGGATGCGTTTCGGGCGCCGACGGCCGCCGGCGATCGCTGAGTCCGGCCTGCGGTGACGGCTTCGATGCGGGCCGGCGTCGTCGGGACGCGTGTCCCGTTCGGACGGGCCGGGATCGAGTCGCAGGATGACATTGAAGGATCTGCTGGCGGGTATCGACGTGCAAGCCGTCAACGGCGACGTCTCGGCGGAGGTGAGCGGCGTCCAATACGATTCCCGCGTCGTCGAGCCGGGCTCCATCTTCGTCGCCGTGCGCGGCGAGCGCGTTGACGGCAACGCTTTCGTTCGGGACGCGGTGGCGCGCGGCGCCGTCGCTGTCGTATCGGAGGCTCCGCCTTCGCCCGCCCCGGCGTGGATCCGTGTGTCCTCGGACCGGCGGGCTCTCTCCCAGTTCGCGGCCGCGTTCTATGGCCGTCCCACGGCCGGCCTCCGGCTCGTCGGCGTTACCGGGACCAACGGGAAGACCACGACGGCGCACCTGGTCGAATCCATCCTGGCCGCGTGCGGCGTCCCCGCGGCGTTGTTGGGAACCATCGACTACCGCTTCCCGGGCTACCGGGTCTCCGCCGCCCGGACGACACCCGAGGCCCCCGACCTGGAACGGTTCTTCCGGCGCGCGGTCGAAGCCGGATGCCGCAATGCGGTGATGGAGGTGTCGTCGCACGCGATCGCGATGCGACGCGTCGACGGGCTCCGATTCGACGTGGCCGCCTTCACCAACCTGAGCGAGGAGCACCTGGACTTTCACGGTACGATGGAAGAGTACTTCCGCACCAAGAAGCGGCTCTTCGACGGCCTGGACGGAACGCCTCCGGCGGCGGCCGTGTTGAACCGGGACGATCCGTTCTACGACCGGCTGGCCGGCTGCGGCAACGATCGCATCGTGTCGTACGGGCTGACGGCGGACGCCGATGTCCATCCGGTCGACTGCGAACTCGGCGCCGAGGGCATCCGGGGCCGGCTGGCCACGCCCTCCGGGAAATTTTCCCTGCGTTCGTCCCTGCTGGGTCGTTGCCACCTGTACAACATTGCCGCGGCAACCGGGATCGGTCTCGCCCTGCGCTTGCCGCTCGAGGCGATCGCGGACGGCATCGCATCGCTCCCGGTCGTTCCGGGGCGCTCGGAGAGAATCCGATGCGGCCAGGACTTCCGGGTCATCGTCGACTACGCCCACACCGGCGACGCGTTGGCCCAGGTGCTGGACGCCGCGCGGCGAACGGGCTCCGGGCGCGTCATCGTCGTGTTCGGCGCCGGGGGCGACCGCGACGCCGGCAAGCGGGAACGGATGGGGCGGACGGCCGGCCGATTGAGCGATCTCGCGGTGGTGACCTCGGACAATCCCCGGAACGAGGACCCGCTCGCGATCATCGGTATGATCGAGAACGGCATTCGGCTTGCAGGAGGTCGATACGAGACGGTGCCCGACCGGCGGCAGGCGATCGCGCGCGCGCTCGAGGTCGCACGCGCCGGCGACACGGTCGTCGTCGCGGGCAAGGGGCACGAGACCGTCCAGGTGGTCGGCGGCCGGGCGTTGCCGTTCGACGACCGCGCGGTGGTACGGGAGTTGCTCGAAGGACCATGATTCTGACGCTCGACGAAGCAGCCCGTTACGCGGGAGGGCGCCTCGAAGGCGCGCGGCGCGCGGAGGTCCGCGGATACTCGATCGACAGCCGCACGATCCGGTCCGGCGAGCTTTTCATCGCCATTCGGGGGCCGCGCTTCGACGGCCACGCGTTCGTCGCGGAGGCCGCCGCCCGGGGCGCCGCCGGGGCGGTCGTTTCCGGGGATGTGTCCCCGGAACCGGGCTTGCCGCTGATTCGCGTCGGCGCCACCCTGGAGTCGCTTCATGCGTTGGCGCGCGCCGTCCGGCGCCGGTGGGGCGGGCCTCTCATCGGGGTGACGGGCAGCATCGGCAAGACGACCACCAAGGAGATGATCGCCGCCGTGCTCGGCAGGCGCGGGCGCGTCCTTCGGTCGAAGGGCAATCTGAACAACGCCTACGGCCTGCCGCTCTGCCTGTTGGGCCTGGAGCCGCATCACGACGTCGCGGTCGTGGAGATGGGGATGTCCGCCGGCGGCGAGATCCGCTCGCTGGCCTCGATCGCGGAGCCCAACGAGGGCGTGATCACGAACGTCCATCCCGTTCACCTGGAGTTCTTCGCGTCCGTCGATGCGATCGCCGACGCCAAGGCCGAACTGTTGGACGGTTTGGTGGGCGAGAGCCGGGCCTACCTCAACAACGACGACGCGCGCGTTCGCGGCATGGCGTCCCGCTTCGCCGGCGAGATCGTCACCTGGGGCGTCGGTCCGGAAGCGGCGTTCCGCGCTTGCCGGATCGAGGACCGGGGCACGGAGGGAACCTCGTTCACGGTGCGTCACCGGAACCATGAGGCGGATTTCGTGCTGCCGCTGCTCGGGACGCACAACGTCCGCAACGCCATTGCCTCGATCAGCGTCGGCGTCACGCATGGGATCGGGTGGCGCGACGCCGCCGAAGCCATCAAGAGCATGCGGCCCGCCGCCATGCGCGGTTCCGTCGTCAAGTTTCGCGAGGGCTTCTCGCTGATCGACGATTCCTACAACTCCAATCCGCGGGCTCTCGGCGACATGATTCGCCTGCTGGGCTCCATGCGGGGCTACCGCCGGCGGATCCTGGTGGCGGGCGGCATGCTCGAGCTCGGCCAGGACGGCCGACGGTTGCACGCCGGCTGCGGCCGGGACGCGGTCGAAGCCGGCGTCGACCTGATCATCGGCGTGGGCAGCGAGGCCGAGGCGCTGGTGGACGGCGCGCGCGACGCCGGGGCCGACCCCGCACGGCTGCGGCGTGCCCGCGACGCGGTCGAAGCCGGCGGTCTGCTGGCCGAAGAAGTCCGGCGGGGGGACCTGATCCTCCTGAAGGGTTCGCGCGGAATCAAGCTGGAGCGGACGCTGGACGCCTTGCGCGGCGCCTTCTCGACGGTGGAGTCCTGATGCTGTACCACCTGCTCTGGGAACGTGTCTATCCGGCGGTGGCCGAGCTTCCGGCCCTGGGGGCCATCAGCGTCTTCCAGTACATAACGGTTCGCACGGCCGCGGCCAGCGTCACCGCGCTCATCCTCAGCTTGATACTGGGGCCGGGCCTCATCCGCAAGCTCCGGCGTTTCGAGATCGGGCAGAACATCCGGGAGGAAGGGCCCCGATCCCATCGATCGAAAGCCGGAACGCCCACGATGGGCGGTCTTCTGATCGTCGTTTCGATCGTGGCCGCGACGCTGCTCTGGGCCGACTTGCGAAACCCGTACACGTGGATCGTGATCGCGTCGACGCTGGCGTTCGGCGCCGTGGGCTTCGCCGACGACTATCTGAAGATCGTCCGGAAGCGATCGCTCGGTCTGAAGGCCCGCGCCAAGCTGGGATTCCAGGCCGCGACCGTGTTCGCCGTGGGCATCGTCCTCTTGTACCTGTCGGGCCGGGAGTTGTTCTCGACCCGTCTGACCGTGCCCTTCTTCAAGACGTTCACCCCGGACCTCGTTCTGGGGGCCACGGACGCCACGGCCATCGGCCTGATCGGCGCCGTTCCGTTCCTGGTCTTCATCGGACTCGTCGTGGTCGGCTCCTCGAACGCGGTCAACCTGACCGACGGGTTGGACGGCCTCGCCATCGGCTGCGTGGCGATCGCGTCCGGCGCGTTGACGGTGCTGACGTACGTGACCGGCCACGCGGTCTTCGCCGAGTATCTCGACGTCCAGCACGTGGAACAGGTGGCCGAGGTGACGATCTTCAGCGGCGCGATCTTCGGGGCCAGCATCGGTTTCCTCTGGTACAACGCACATCCCGCCGAGGTCTTCATGGGCGACGTCGGTTCCCTCGCGCTCGGAGGGGCGATCGGCACCGTGGCCGTGGTCATCCGGCAGGAACTCCTGTTGATTTCACTCGGAGGCATATTCGTCGTCGAAGCGCTGTCGGTCATCGTCCAGGTCGGTTCCTACCGGCTGCGCGGCAAACGGGTCTTCCGAATGGCGCCGCTGCACCACCATTTCGAGCTGATCGGGTGGCAGGAATCCAAGATCATCATCCGCTTCTGGATCGCGGCGCTGCTGTTCGCCCTGTTCAGCCTGACGACGCTGAAGCTGCGATGAGGACCGAACGATGGTCGTGGTGATGGGCATGGCGCGGAGCGGGCTGGCGGTGTCGCGCCTGCTGCGCGAGGAGGGCTTCGACGTCCTCGCCAGCGACGTCCTCACCGACCCGCCCCTGGCCGGGGAGTTCGAGCGCGACGGCATCCCGTCCGAGACGGGGGGGCACTCGATGGACGCAATGCGGCGGGCGTCCGAGATCGTGGTCAGTCCCGGCGTGCCCCTCGGGATCGCGCCGCTGGAGGACGCCCGCCGCCGCGGGACGCCCGTCGTCAGCGAGCTCGAGGTGGCGTCGCGCTACCTGCAGGGCGACGTCGTCGCGATCACCGGCTCGAACGGAAAGACCACGACGACCGCGCTCACCGGGCGCATTCTTTCCGCCGGCGAGCGGCCCGTTCAGGTGGGAGGCAACATCGGCCCCCCCGCATCGGCCATGGTCGCCGCGTCGGGAGCCGAGACGATCAACGTGATCGAGGTCAGCAGCTTTCAGCTCGACGGCGTCCGGACGTTCCGGCCCGACGTGGGCGTGCTGCTCAACGTCACGCCGGACCACATGGACCGTTACACGAGCTTCGAGACGTACCGGGAGTCGAAGCTCCGGGTATTCGCGAACCAGACGGCGGAAGACCATGCCGTCGTCAATCGCGACGACGGCAACGTCTTTCCGCTGCCCGCCGACATCCGTTCGCGTCGGGCGCCGTTCAGCCGTGGCCGGCCGCTCGACGCCGTCGCCTGGGTCGCCGACGGGCAACTCGTCCTGGAGGGGACTCCGGTCATGCCGTTGTCGCGTCTACCGCTCCGTGGTGCGCACAACGTGGAGAACGTCCTCGCGGCGCTGGTTGTCGGCGGGATCTACGGGATCGCCGAATCCGCCGCCGCCGCCGCCATCGCATCGTTCCGTCCCTTCGAGCATCGGCTGGAAACCGTGGCGACGGTCGATGGCGTCGAGTTCGTCAACGATTCCAAGGCGACGAACATGGACTCCGCCGTGAAAGCGCTCGAATCGTTCTCCACCCCGGTGATCGTGATCCTGGGCGGGCAGGACAAGGGCGGCTCGCCGGCCGCTCTCGTCGAAGCCATGAAGGGGCGCGTCCGCCGCGCCGTCCTGATCGGGGCGGCGGCCGACAGGTTCGAGACGGCGATCGGCGGCGCCGTCCCCAGCCGTCGAGCGGCGTCGATGACGGAGGCGCTGGACCTGGCCGTCGAGTCGGCGCGCCCGGGAGACGTGGTGCTGCTGGCGCCGGCATGCGCCAGCTTCGACATGTACGCCGACTACGCGGCGCGCGGGAACGATTTCAAGGACGCCGTGCGATCGTACACGAAGTCGCGGGCATGAGGTTCCCATCGCCCGCCCGCCCGGCGTGGCGCGCGGCGGGCGGATCGGAATAGCCAATGGCCAGGAAGCTCAAACCGGACTGGATCCTGTACGCGGCGGTTCTGGCGCTGGTCGCGATGGGCTCCATCCTCGTGTTCAGCTCGTCGGCCGTTCTCGCCAGCGAGGCGTACGGGAACGCCTACTTCTTCTCGTTCCGTCACCTGGTTGCCGTCGGTCTCGGGCTGGCCGCCATGTTCACGCTCACCCGGATCGACTACACGCTCTACCGGAATCCGGCCGTTGTGTTTTCGTTCTTGTCGTTGGCGACGGTTCTGATCGCGTTGACGTACTTCCTGCCGGCGACGGCCAACACCCACCGCTGGATCCGTTTCGCGGGCTTTTCTTTCCAGCCGGCGGAGCTGGCCAAGTTGGCCGTCGTGGTTTTCCTGGCCTATTTCCTGGAGAGGCGCAGGGACCGCATCAATGACGCGCGGTTCACGTTGTTGCCCGTGGGCGTCGTCGTCGTCGCGGTGTGCGGACTCATCGCGTTCCAGCCGGACCTGGGCACGCCGGCGGCCCTCGCGGGCATCGTCGGGCTGATGCTGCTCGCGGCCGGGCTGCATTACCGCTGGATCGCGCTGGCGGGTGTCCTGGCCGCCTCCGCGTTGGGGATCCTGGTCTACATGTACCCATACCGGGTCCAGCGCGTGTTCGCGTTCATCGACCCGCTGTCGGACCCGCTCGGCAGCGGGTACCAGATCATCCAGTCGCTGACGGCCATGGGCTCGGGAGGCGTGGCGGGCGTCGGCCTGATGGCGGGACAGCAGAAGCTGTTCTATCTGCCCGAACCCCATACCGACTTCATTTTCGCGGTCATCGGCGAGGAGGTCGGCCTGATCGGCACGCTGACCGTGCTCATGCTCTACGGCGTCTTCGTCTGGAGGGGGTTGCGGGCTTCGAGCCGGGCGCCGGACCTGTTCGGAACGTATCTCGCGTTGGGTGTGACGATGATGGTGGCGATCCAGGCCCTATTCAACATGAGCGTGGTTCTCGGACTGCTTCCGACCAAGGGCATGCCGCTTCCCTTTCTGAGTTACGGCGGAAGTTCCCTCATGGTCATGCTGGCCGGCGTGGGCATTCTGATGAACGTTTCTCAACGAAGCGGTTGAAACCGGACCGGGGCGTGTCATGCGGCGTCATCTCGTTGTTCTCCATGGCGTGGGCCGGCGTGGACTTTTTCGCAGCCGGTCCTGATCTGTCACCATGAAGGTGATAATCGCGGGAGGCGGCACGGGAGGACATCTGATGCCCGGCATCGCCGTGGCCCGCGAGTTGTTGCGCCGAGACCCGGAGGCGCGCGTTCTGTTCGTCGGGGCCGACCGGGGCGTCGAGACCACCGTGGTGCCGCGGGAGGGGTTCGAGTTGATCACGCTGCCGGTCGGCGGTTTCAAGCGAACGGGGTGGGGGGCTCGCGTTCGCAACGCGGTCCGGCTTGTCCGATCCGTCGTCGGCTCGCTGGGGATCCTGAGGCGCTTCGGTCCGGACGTGGTCGTGGGACTGGGGGGTTACGCCTCCGTCCCTGTCGTGGCCGCGGCGTGGGCTCGTGGAACTCCGAGGGTCCTGATGGAGCAGAACGTCGTTCCGGGACTGGCGAACTGGCTTCTCGGAAAGCGCGCGACCGCCGTCGCCGTGCCCCACGAGCGGGCGGCCGGTCACTTCCCGGGACGCGCCGTCGTCACGGGGAACCCGGTTCGTCCGGAGTTCAAGTCGATGGCCCCGAAGGAACACGAGGCGCCGTTCACGGTGTTGGTGACCGGAGGCAGTCAGGGCGCGGAATCCATCAACCGGGCCGTATTGGCCGCGCTCGGCCGGATCGCATCGGCGCTGGAGGGCGGGGCCGGCGCGATCCGGTTCGTGCACCAGACCGGACGGAAAGGGGAGGACGCGGTCCGAGCCGGTTATCGCGACGCGGGGATCGAGGCCGAAGTCTCGGGTTTCTTCGACGCGTTCGACGTGCGCTACCGGGACGCGGATCTGATCGTGTGCCGGGCGGGGGCGACGACCCTGGCCGAGGTTCGGGCCGCCGGACGGGCCGCGATCCTGGTTCCGTTGCCGTTCGCCGCCGACGATCACCAGAGGAAGAACGCGCGCGCGATGGTGGCGGACGGAGCGGCCGCGATGATCGATCCCGCCGAGCTTTCGGGCGAGACGCTGGCCGACCAGATCGTATCGCTGTTGACGGACGCTCCGAGGCTGCGTGCGATCGAGGAGAACGCCCGGCGAGGCGCCGTTCTCGACGCGGAGGTCCGTATCGCGGACCTGATCGAGGACGCGGCCGGGCGGCCGGTGGACGGAGCGGCCGCGGGGGGCGCGGCGGGCGAAGCGCGTCGATAAATGTTCAAACGGATCAAGCACGTGCATTTCGTCGGTATCGGCGGGAGCGGCATGAGCGGCATAGCCGAGGTCCTGTTGACGCTCGGATACCGCGTCACCGGTTCCGACGTGAAGCCGACGCGCGTCACAGCCGCGCTCGTCCGGGCCGGCGCCGAGGTGTTCGCGTCGCATCGAGCCGACCACGTGACCGGCGCGCATGTCGTCGTCCGATCCTCGGCGATCGGTCCCGGCAACGCCGAGCTCCTCGAGGCGGAGGCGCGCCACATCCCCGTCATCTCCCGAGCCGAGATGCTGGCCGAGCTGGCCCGGCTCAAGTACACCGTCGCCGTCGCGGGAACGCACGGCAAGACAACGACCACGTCGATGATCGCCACGATCCTCGACCGCGCGGGAATCGATCCCACGTTCGTCATCGGCGGCAAGCTGAACGCGATGGGGCGGAACGCACGCATGGGGACCGGCGAGTTCATCGTCGTCGAGGCCGACGAGAGCGACGGTTCGTTCCTGATGCTGTCCCCCGCCATCGCCGTCATCACCAACGTCGAAGCCGATCATCTCGATCACTACGGCGGCCTCCCCGAGATTCAGGACGCGTTCGTCCGGTTCGCCAACAAGGCGCCGTTCTACGGCGCGGTCGTGGCGCCGTCGGGCGAGGGCGCGATCCGTCGGATCCTCGGCCGCGTCAAGCGGCCCGTGGTGACGTTCGGCATCGACGACGACGCCGGAATTCGCGTTTCCGACTGTGTCCTGGACGGGTTGCGAGCGCGGTTTCGGCTCCACTACAACGGCCGCGGCAGCATCGATTGCGAGCTTCGCGTTCCCGGCGAGCACAATGTCCTGAACGCCGCGGCGGCTTTCGGGGCAACCTTCGAGATGGGGATCGAGCCGGAAGTGATTGCCGCGGGTCTGGCCGCGTTCAGCGGCGTCGAGCGCCGCTTCGAGGTCAAGAGGGACGATCCCTACACGGTCATCGACGACTACGCGCATCATCCCACCGAGGTGCGCGCCACGTTGGCCGCGGCGCGGAGGGCCGGTTTCGGCCGGATCCTGGCTGCGTTTCAGCCGCATCGGTACACGCGGACCGCTCACCTGTTCGACGACTTCGCGCGTGCGTTCGATGACGCCGACACGCTGCTGGTTACCGACATCTATCCGGCCGGTGAAGACCCCATCGAGGGCGTGACGGCCTCGGCCCTGGTGGAACGGATGCGGTCGCTGGGAAAGGACGCCGTCCACGTGCCGGACGTGGCCGACATCGAAGGACGAATGCGGGCCGAAGCGAGACCCGGCGACGCGGTCGTCGTCATGGGCGCCGGGAACATCACCGCCGTCGCCGACTCGCTCGCCGGGCCCACGCCGTCGGGCGCCGGGAACGATCCCATCCACGTTCCCGGCGGCGGCCGGGAGAGTCTGCGATGCTGAAGAAGCCGGGGAAGCAGCGGGCGCGCCCCAAGACGCGGGTGCGCGCGGCGGCGTGGTTGCGGAGGTTGTCGGTGGCCGGAGTCGGCGTGCTGGCCCTGGCCGCGGTGTTGGGATCGTATCGGGCGGCCGCGTGGATCCAGGACACCGAGTTGCTGGCGATACGCCACATCCAGGTCACCGGCGAGCGCCGGATAACCGAGAGCGAGATTCTGGCGCGCGCCGGATACGCTCCCGGAAAGCGCGTGTTCGGTGTCGACCTCGACGAAACGCGGCGGGCCGTCGAGGCGATTCCATGGGTGCGCCACGCCACGATCCGGCGGGTGTGGCCCGACGAGTTGGCCATCACCGTCGTGGAGCGGGACGCGGAAACCCTCGCCCCGGCTCGGATCGACGGAGAGCTCCACCACGCCGACTACGACGGCGTGATCCTGCCGATGGACGAGTGGACGATTCAGGACTCTCCGATCCTGGATGGGCTGAGCGCGGGCCGCAACCAGGCCGAGATCGCTCGCAACGCCTTCAAGATCGGCATCTATCGCGATGTGCTCGATCTGATCGGGCCGGGTGACCTGTCGGAGGTTCACGTTTCCGATGGCGGTGAAGTGTCGATCGTTCCCATCGACGAACCGCTGGTGGTGATGCTGGGCGCGACGGACCACGGCAGCCGGTGGGACAAGTATCGACGTAGCCGGACCCGGATACTCGAAAACTATCCCGCGGCCGAACGAATCGATCTGCGCTTCCGGGATCAGGTGATCATTCGGTCCGAGCCGTCCGGGGAGGATGGCCCGGCCGAGGGAATCCCATGGGGCGAAGAAGAGACAAACCTGTTGTAGGTCTGGACATCGGCTCGACGAAGGTCCGAACGCTCATAACGTCGGACAAGGACGGCGAGCTGCAACCGGTGGGTTTCTCCACGGTCGACTCGAAAGGCTTGCGGATGGGCGCCATCGTCGACCTGAAAGAGACGATCAAGGCCATCCAGCAGTGCGTGGCCGAGGCCGAGTTGATGGCCGGGATCGAGATCGAAGACGTTTTCGTGGGCCTGGGGGGGCCGCATGTCCGCAGCTTCAACAGCGAGGGCGCCATTCCGCTGTCGACGCCGTCGCGGGAAATCACCCGCGAGGACATTCGCAACGTCATCGAGAACGCGCGCGCGGTTGCGTTGGCCCCCGACCGGGAAATTCTTCACATCATTGCGCAGGAGTTCGTCGTGGACGACCAGCCGGGCATCGGCGACCCGCTCGACATGGTCGGGACGCGGCTCAAGGTCAACGTCCACATCGTGACCAGCGCCGTCACGGCGGCCCAGAACGTCGTGACTGCCGTCCACCGGTGCGGTCTGGAGGTGGCCGACACCGTGCTCGAGCCGATCGCGGCCGCGGAAGCGGTGATCGGCGACGACGAACGCGAGCTGGGCTGCGTCCTCGTGGACATCGGAGGCGCGACGACCAGCCTGGCGATATGCCACCACGGCGCCGTGCGGCACTCCGCCGTGCTGCCGGTGGGAAGCGACCATTTGACCAACGATATCGCCGTCGGACTGCACACGCGGATACCGGAGGCGGAACGTCTGAAACGGGAGTTCGGGTGCGTGAAAGCCGCAATGGCGGACGACGGCGTGACGTTCGAGTTCTCGGGCGCGGGCGCGCGCCAGCCTGAGGAAACCAGCCAGCGAGTCCTGAGCGAAATACTGCAGCCGAGGGCGGAGGAGATTATCCATTTCGTCCGCGACGAGATTCGGAACGCCGGATACGAGCGCCAGTGCGGTGCGGGGGTCGTCCTGACCGGCGGGGGCGCTCTCCAGACGGGCATTCCGGAGTTGGCGGAGGATCTGCTGCGGCTTCCGGTCCGGGTGAGCGGGTCGGCCGGTTTCGGCGAACTTTACGACGAGCCCGGACTCGCCACGGTGGTGGGGTTGGTCGCGTACGGCGACCGGCGCCGGGAGTCCGAGGCGTTTCACGAACAGTCGGGGTCCGCCTTCAAGCGGATGTTCGCCCGGTTGTGGAGCGCGGCCTTCTAGGGATTCCGGGAACGGGAGGGGGACACAGTGTCCTACGAAGAGACCAACGAGAACGTGGTTCGCTTTACCATCGACCGCGAGAGGGACATCGGCGCCTGCATCAAGGTCATCGGTGTCGGCGGCGGCGGCTCGAACGCCGTCAACCGAATGATGGAGGTGGGCATTCAGGGCGTGGATTTCGTGGTGGCCAACACCGACATCCAGGCGCTGGAGCAGTCCCAGGCGCCGGTCAAGATCCAGATCGGTACGCAGTTGACCAAGGGATTGGGCGCGGGCGCCGACCCGGCAATCGGGCGTGAAGCCGCGTTCGAGGATACCGAGAAGATCGTGGACGCGCTCGAAGGAGCGGACCTGGTCTTCGTCACCGCGGGTCTCGGGGGCGGCACCGGAACCGGAGCGGCGCCGGTCATCGCGAACCTGGCCGGCGAGTTGGGCAGCCTCACCGTCGCCGTCGTCACCAAGCCGTTCGCTTTCGAAGGCCGGAAACGAATGGCCCAGGCCGATCGCGGCCTCCTGGAACTGAAGGGCGTGGTGGACACCGTGATCACGATTCCCAACGAACAACTCCTGCACACGGTGGAGAAGGGAACCAGCCTGTTCGACGCCTTCCACGTCGCCGACGACATCCTGCGCCAGGCCGTCCAGGGGATTTCGGACCTGATCACGATTCCGGGACTCATCAACCTGGACTTCGCCGACGTACGGACCGTGATCAAGGGCATGGGCATCGCGCTGATGGGAACCGGAGTGGCGTCGGGGGAGAACCGCGCGGTGGACGCGGCGCGGCAGGCCATCACCAGCCACCTGCTCGAGGCCGGCTCCATCGAAGGCGCCCGGGGCGTCCTGATCAACGTCACGGGGGGGCGCGACCTCGAGCTTCACGAGGTCAGCGCGGCGTCCCACGTCATCCACGACGCCGCCGACAGCGAGTCCAACATCATCTTCGGAGCCGTGCAGGACGACACCATGCACGACAAGGTCAAGATCACCGTCATCGCGACCGGCTTCGAGCGCGTGGTCACGGAAGGGACGGCGATCAAGCCGCCGCCCGGGCCCGTTGAGGCGCCCGGGCATGGAGGCGGGCGGCCGGAGCTGGAGATCCCCGCGTTTCTCCGGCGCGCCCAGGGAACCGAGGGCGCCGGTTCCCACGGTTAGCGGATCCGGTAGACGGGACAGCGCACGCCGAGCCCGTCGATGGCGACGGCATCCACCGGGCGGGCCGCGACCCGGCCGTCGACGCGGGCGTGAGTGTCCGGATCGATGAGCACTTCCCCGGGGCCGGCACGCGCGCACAGCCGGGCGCCGAGGCGGACCGTCGATCCGGCGATCGTGAAGTCCGGTTCCTCGGCTCCGGCGACGCGCCCCAGAACGAGTGCGCCGGTGACGATCCCGATGCCGACCCGCAATCGCGGCGCCTCCGGCTGCGCGGCGTCCTCGTCGCGGAGCCGGCTCTGGATTTCGATGGCGCATCGAAGCGCGTTCGGCGCCATGCCGTCCCCGTCGAACACCGCCGTCACGCTGTCTCCCACGAACCGTCCGGCCAGCCCTCGATGCGCTCGGACGAGGCCGGCCTGCAGGTGGAGGCAACGGCTCAAGGCTTGGAACACCGCGTCGGGGGGATGCCGGTCCGCGATGCCCGTGAAGCCTCGGACGTCGGACAGGAGCAGCGTGCGGACGACGCGCGCGCCGCCCGGGGCCGCGCCGGTTCCGGACCGTGCCGTGCGTGAAGGCATCGCGGTCCAGGATATCCCAGGCGAGGCGGGACTCGGCGCATGTCAGGCCGGACGTTCGGAGTGAAGAGATCATCTTCTTGGACTGACGCGGCGCCGTCCGCCGCACCCGCTACTCATGGGCCGCGACACCCTATATAATCCCGTCCCCAATGGAAGAAACGCTTCTGACCATCGACGACGTCCAGATAGAGCGGTTTCGAACCGAGTTTCGCAAGGTGCAGGCCGAAGTGGGCAAGGTGATCGTCGGCTACCGCGAGATCGTCGATCAACTCCTGATCACGGTCCTGGCGCGCGGCCACTGCATCCTGGAGGGCGTCCCGGGCGTCGGCAAGACGCGCCTCGTGCAGACGTTGTGCGACGTGCTGGACCTGTCGTCGTCGCGCGTCCAGTTCACGCCGGACCTGATGCCGGCCGACATCCTCGGCACCAACGTCGTGCAGGAGAGCGACACCGGAGAGAAGTTCCTGAAGTTCCAGCCCGGCCCGGTCTTCGCCAACGTCATTCTCGCCGACGAAATCAACCGCGCCACGCCGAAGACCCAGTCCGCGCTGCTCGAGGCGATGCAGGAGAAGACCGTGACCGTGGGAAACCACACGTACCGGCTCGATGAGCCGTTCGTCGTCCTGGCCACCCTGAATCCGCTCGAGCTGGAAGCGACCTACCCGTTGCCCGAGGCCCAGGTCGACCGCTTCTTCATGAAGCTCCGCATGGAGTTTCCCGACATGGAGAGCATCCACGAGATCCTGGACCGGACCACGCAGGGCGAGGAGCCCGACGTCGGGCGCGTGTGGGATGGCCCCAAGATCCTGTCCCTCCGCGAGGTCGCCCTCAGCGTGCCGATTTCCGAGGACGTGCAGGACTACGCGATCCGGATCGTGATGGGCACGCAGCCGTCCACGGAGTACGCGCACGCCATGACCCGGCAGTACCTGCGCTATGGCGCCAGTCCACGCGGTTCGCAGGCGCTGGTTCTGGGCGGCAAGATCCGCGCGCTGCTCGAAGGCCGGCGCGAGGTCGCCCGCGAAGACATCCGGTCGGTCGCCCTGCCCGCGCTGCGCCACCGCATCATCCTCAACTTCGAGGGCGAGGCCGAGCGGGTCGACACGGATGCGATCCTGCGGGCGATCATCGACCAGACGCCGGATTAGGCGTCGGCCTCCGCCGGGACCTCCGCGAGCCGGCCGACGTCACGGCCAGAGCACCGGGGCCGGATAGCGCGCGATCCAGGCGTCGCTACATGCACGCCCGTGATCCCTCGACCCATGGCGCCAACCCTGCCGCGGGCCGGCCAGCGATATCCCCTATTCCAGAAACTCATCGATTCGGGCACGGACGCGGCCGGCGTCGTCGAGGGACCGGCAGAGGACGAAGATCGTGTTGTCGCCGGCGACGGTTCCGGCGATTTCGGGCCATCCCCGCTCGTCGAGAGCCTCGGCAACCGCGCCCGCGTTCCCGTAACCCGTCTTCAGGACCAGGAAGCAGTCGACCGCGTCCACGTCGATGATGAACTGGCGAAGGACCGCGCGCAGCGTCGAGTCGGTCGTCCGGGCGCTTTCGCGCTGGGCCTGGATGTAGGCGCTGCCGGCCTTGGCCAGCCCCAACTCCTTGATGTCCCGGGAGAGCGTCGCCTGGGAAACCCGCACACCCCGGTTCCGAAGCTCCCCGGCCAAACGCTGCTGGCTGTCGATGTCCATGGACTCGACGATCTCCAGTATCGTGCGCTGTCTCAAGCGTTTGGTGCTCATCGCGACATCAGCGTGGGAGGGTTGACCTCGACCCTAATGTACTGCATACTTATTCACTACGATAGGAAAATTATTCACTATCGTGACCGGGAGACGAACTGGCCGCCGACGGTTCGAAGGACGATGATCGAGTCAACAGCCAAGCCGAAGACCGCAGCTCGCGCCGCACCGCGTTTCGTGGTGAAGCTCGGCGGGCGGCCGCTGGCGGATTCCCGGGTGCTCGACGCGCTGGCGGGCGACTTGGCCGTGCTCCACGCCCGTGGCGCGCGCCTCACCGTCGTCCACGGAGGCGGGCCTCAACTGTCCCGGTTGTCGGACCGGATGGGCATACGGACCCGGAAGATCAACGGACGCCGCGTCACGTGCGCCGAAACCCTGCGCCTGGCCAAGATGGTCTTCGCCGGCGAGATCTCGACCGACGTCGTGGCGGCCCTGCGGCGCCATGGAGCGCACGCTGTCGGGCTGACGGGCGTCGACGGCGGCGTGATCAGCGCCGTGCGGCGGTCGCCGGTCGAGATGACGAACCGCGAGACCGGCCGGGTCGAGGTCGTCGACTTCCAGCACGTGGGGGACATCTACGGCGTCGACGCCACGATGCTCCGCTTGCTTGCGGACAACGGCTTCATCCCCGTGGTGGCTTCGCTGGCGGCCGATGACGCCGGCGAGGTCCTCAACATCAATGCCGATACCGTCGCCGCCGACCTGGCCATCGCCCTGGGCGCGGACCGCCTGTTCATGATGTCGGACGTGCCCGGGGTGTTGCGCGACGTCGGCGATCCCGCCACCCGCATCCCGGAGTTGACCGTCGACGGCGCCCGCGAACTCATCCGCGGCGGCGTGGTGGGCGATGGCATGATCCCCAAGCTCGACGGCGCTCTCCGGACGCTGGAAGGCGGGGTGGCGGCCGTCCACCTGATGGACGGTCGGGCGCCGCACGCGATCCTGGACGAAGCGGCCGCCCCGGGCAGCCACGGCACGACGATCACGGCTCTCGATGGCGGCTCCCGCCCCGAAGCCGTCTGTGTGACCGAAGGACGGGCGTGATGCGGACCGCCCGGTTCACGTCGCCGATGGACGCCGGTTTCCGTTCCCTCAATGCCAGCATCGGATTCGACCGGCGGCTGCTTCACGAGGACATCGACGGCAGCCGCGTGTGGGTCGAAGCGCTCGAGCGCCGTGGCCTGGTGACGGCCGACGAGGCGCGTGCGATGGCCGACGGTCTGGAGGCCGTCCGGGCCGGGGTGGCCGCGGGAAAGCTCGAGCTGTCCGAGGATCTCGAGGACATCCACATGAACGTGGAGGCGCTGCTGGCCGACGCCGCGGGGCCGCCCGCGGAGAAGCTTCATACCGGACGCAGCCGCAACGAGCAGGTCGCCACCGACTTGCGCCTGTACCTGCGTACCCGGGCGCGCGCGATCGCCGCGGACCTGGTCGGCCTGATCGACGCCTTGAGGGTCGCCGCGGAAGCTCATTTCGAGGTGGTCGTTCCCGCCTATACGCACCTGCAACGCGCCCAGCCCGTGCTGTTCGCGCACCACCTGCTGGCCTACGCGGAGATGTTCCTGCGCGACCGCGACCGGTTTCTCTGGGCGGCCGATCAGGCCGACGTGTCGCCGCTGGGCGCGGGGGCCTGCGCGGGAAACCAGTTCGGCCTGGACCGGGAGTTCCTCCGGGACCGGCTGGCATTCGCCGACCTCACGCACAACTCGCTGGACGCGGTCAGCGACCGTGACTTCGCCTGCGATTTTCTTCACGCGGCGACGTTGTTCATGGTTCACGTTTCGCGTCTCGGCGAGGACGTCATCTTCTGGTCGTCGAGCGAGCTGGGGTTCGTCGAGCTGGACGAATCCGTGGCCTCGGGCAGCTCGATGCTGCCCCAGAAGAAGAACCCGGACGCCTGCGAGCTGGGGCGCGGGAAGACCGGGCGCGTTCTGGGGCACCTGGTCGGGCTGGTGACCACACTGAAGGGATTGCCCCTGTCCTACAACAAGGACCTTCAGGAAGACAAGGAGGGTGTCTTCGACGCCGTCGATACGGTCACCGGCATGATTCCGGTGTTCGAGCGACTGATCTCGACCTTGCGCGTCGACCGCCGCCGGGCCGCGGCGGCGCTCGAAGGCGGGTTCCTCGAGGCCATCGGCGTCGCGGACTATCTGACCCGCAAGGGCGTGCCGTTCCGCCGGGCCCACGCCCTGGCCGGTGAAGCGGTCCGACTCGCGATCGAGCGAAAGACGACGTTGGCCGAGTTGACGATCCAGGACTACCGCCGCATCGACGCGGCCTTCGACGATGACCTGTTCGAGGCCATCTCGGTGGAGGCGGCCCTGGAGAGCAAGGACGTCGTCGGGGGCACGGCGCCCGGCCGCGTGGCGTCCGAGATCGAGCGGCTCCGCGCGATGGCGGCGCGCATCGGCCGCGAGCCCGCGGAGGCGCGCCGTGGCCGATAGGAAAGTCGTTCTGGCGTACTCGGGCGGGCTCGACACGTCCTATTGCGTCCTCTATCTCCAGGAGCGCGGTTACGACGTCATCACGGTGTCCGTCGATACCGGCGGGTTCTCCGCCGAAGACCGGGCGGCGAACGCCTCGCGCGCGAATGCGTTGGGCGCTGTCGAGCACCACACCGTCGACGCCCGGCAACAGGTGTTCGACCGGTACGTCAGCTACCAGATCAAGGGCAACGTGCTTCGGGGGCAGGTCTACCCCCTGGCCGTCGCAGCCGAGCGCGTCGTCCAGGCCTCGGTCGTCGCCGAGCATGCACTCCGTGCCGGCGCCGCGGCCGTTGCGCACGGCTCGACCGGCGCCGGCAACGATCAGGTCCGTTTCGACGTGGTGTTCCAGGTTCTCTGCCCCGGTCTGGAGATCATCACGCCGGTTCGGGACGAGCGCTTGAGCCGCGACGAGGAGTTCGCGGCATTGAAGGCGCGCGGCGTCGAGATCCCGGCCTCGGTGAGGCAGTACTCGATCAACGCCGGGTTGTGGGGGTCGACCATCGGCGGCGGCGAGACGCACGACCCCTGGCGGGAGGTTCCCGACGCCGTGTACGACCAGGTGTTCTCGGGCCCGCGCGCCGTCGAGCGAGAGAACGTCACGGTGCGGTTCGAGCGGGGTTTGCCGGTAGCGCTGGACGGGGAGACGCTTGCGGGACCGGACCTGATCGCCGCGCTGGGCGCCAAGTGCCGGGCGCATCGCATCGGCCTGGGCGTCCACATCGGCGACACGGTGCTCGGGATCAAGGGGCGCATCGCGTTCGAGGCCGGGGCCGCCACGGTCTTGATCGGCGCCCACCGCGAGCTGGAAAAGATCACGACGACGTCCTGGCAACGGTACTGGAAGGACCAGGCCGGCGAGTTCTACGGCAAGCTGCTGCACGAGGGCCTGGCGTTCGAGCCGGCGCTCCGGGACATCGAGGCGTTGATCGACAGCTCGCAGGAACGCGTCTTCGGCGAAGCGCGCGTCAGGATGGACGACGGCCGTTTCGCCGTCACGGGCGTTCGCAGCCCCCACGGCATGATGGATCGGGCCAGCGGCGTATACGGCGAGTTGCCGGCGCTTTGGGACGGCGCGGATACGCGGGGTTTCGCCAAGATTGCCGCCGTGCCCGGCCGGCTCCACAAGAACGCCGGGGAGGCGGAGTGAGATGGGTCTCATGGTGAAGGTGGACAAGATCGCGTCCGTCGTCTCCCGGCTCGCGTTGCCCGACGAGATCGAGCTGACGACGACGTTGGAGTCGCGTTCCGGGAACGCCGTCGTGGTGCGGGTGCTCCCGGTCGGACCGTCCAGTCAGGAGTTGGAGCTCGTCGACGGCCGGATGATCAAGATGTTCGGCGGAGACATCGTCGTCGGTGCTCTGGGCCGCCGCCGCGCCCTCCGCGGATGGCCCGGGGACGTGCCCTCCGACGCCCGAGTCGGCGACCGGCTCGCGATCCTGAACCGCGGCGGCGTGATCGGCGTCCCGGCCGCCGACACCGGCCGGACCTCGCCGCTGGCGTGCGAGGTGATCGGGATGCCCCTCGTCGACGGGCGGATCCCGAACCTGAAGGACGACACGCTGCCCGAGGCGCCGACGCTGGCCGGCCTCTCGCTGCCGCCGCTCGGCATCGTTTCCGGTACGTGCATGCAGAGTGGGAAAACGAATTTCCTGTCCAAGCTGACCCAGGGGTTGACCAAGGCGGGGGTCCGCGTCGCGGCCGGCAAGCTGACCGGCGTGGCCTGCCTGCGCGACCTGTTCGCGATGCGCGACAACGGAGCGGTCCGCACGGCCTCGTTTCAGGACTCGGGTTATCCCTCCACGGCCGGGCTGGAGCACGGCGAGTTGGTGGCCATGGCCCGGGCCGTCATCGTGGACCTCGCACGGAGCCATCCGGACGTGATCCTGCTGGAGTTGGGCGACGGGTTGATCGGAGACTACGGCGTCGTCGACGTCCTGACCGACGACGAGATTCGGGCGGCGATCCGCGTGCACGCCTTCTGCGCGAGCGATCTGGCGGGCGCCTGGGCCGGCGACCGCTATTGCCGCGACGCGGGGCTCGACGTGGACCTCTACTCCGGACCCGTCACAGACAACCTCGTCGGCGTGGAGTACATCGAGGCACACCTCGATCGGCCGGCCGTCAACGCGGGGAAGCACCCGGCCCGTCTGGCGGAAGTCGTCCTCGGCCTCCTCGACATGGCGGACCGGAAGGTTTCGTGAGTCCGGGACATGTCTTCGAACGACTCGACCATCCGTGCCGGTGTCCTCGGCGCTTCCGGCTACATCGGAGCCGAGGTCATGCGATATGTCGCGCTGCATCCCAACCTGACGTTGGAGTGGGCGACGGCGAACCGCGACGCTGGGCGCCCGATCGGAGACGTCCTGCCCAACCTTCGCGGGTTCTTTTCGCAAGAGTTCTTGACCGCCGAGGCCGGGGAAGCGCGCGCCGGTGACGCGGACGTGGTGTTCCTGGCGCTGCCGCACGGCGACTCGCAGGAAGTCGTGCCGCGTCTCGCCGCCCAACATCCGCGCACGACATGGATCGACCTGGCCGGCGATTTCCGGACGCCCGATCCCGACGGGTTCGCGAAGTACTACGGGGGGCCGCACCGCGCGCCGGACCTGCTCGACCGGTTCGTCTACGGCTTCACCGAGGGCCAGAGGGAAACGCTTCCCGGCGCGCGGCTGATCGCGAATCCGGGATGCTTCGCGACCGGGGTCCTGCTGGCGCTGTTTCCGCTCGTCGACACGGGCATGCTCTCGGACCCGGTCTGCGTGACTGCGCTGACCGGCTCTTCGGGCTCGGGACGCGAGCCGAAACGGACGACGCATCATCCGGAGCGGGCCCAGAACCTGCGCGCCTACAAGATGCTCCGGCATCAACACCTGCTGGAGGTGGAGTGGTTCCTCAACGGGCGCTCCGATTCGGAAATCCGCCTCCAGTTCGTGCCCCAGTCCGCGCCGATCGTCCGCGGGATCTTCACGACGCTGTTCCTGCCCGGGAAGCCGGCCGAGGACGTGCTCGAACTGATGGAGCAGGCGTACGGACGCGAACCGCTTATCGACGTGGTGGCGGGATCCCCCGACATGCGAGTGGTGCAGTCGACGCCGCGCGCGATCGTTGGCGTCGCGGGCGAGGCCGACCGCGGCGCCGTCGTGTTCTCGGCGATCGACAACCTTGGGAAAGGCGCGGCCGGACAGGCGATCCAGAACGTGAACCGCGCGCTGGGACTGAACGAGACCGCGGGTTTGGAATGGCCGGGCGGTTACGTCTAGTGAAGGACCGACGAAAGGTTGGACCCGCCCATGACAACGCATCCTGAAATCTCGCAGCAGCTCGAAGACGTCTACACGCTGCCGGTCTATCGGAACCTGCGCCTGCCGCTGACGCTGGCGCGCGGCGCCGGCAGTTACGTCTACGACGAGCGCGACAACGCCTATCTGGACCTGTACGGCGGTCACGCCGTCTGCAGCATCGGCCACTCGCATCCCCGCTGGGTGGAGGCGATGAAGGACCAGATCGAGCGGCTGACGTTCTATTCGAACGCGGTCTATTGCCCCGTGCGCGCCGAAGCCGCCGAGACGCTCGTCACGCACAGCTACCCCTCCATGGACGCCGTCTACTTCTGCGGCTCGGGCGCGGAGGCGAACGAGACCGCCCTGAAGATCGCCCGGAAGGGCACGGGGCGGAGCCTGGTCGTCGCGATGAACGGGGGTTTTCACGGCCGGACGCTGGGCGCGTTGAGCGTCACGGGTTTCCCGAAGATGCGCGAGCGCTTTCCCGAGAACCTCGACGTCTGGACGCGGTTTTTCGATCTGGGCGACGCCGGCCTCTTCGAGATTACCGATCCCGAACGGATCGCGGCCGTCATCCTGGAGCCGATTCAAAGCGTCGCGGGAGTCTTCGCGGCCGAGCCGGACTATTACCGGCAGTTGCGCGAGTTCTGCAGCCGTCACGGCATCGTCCTGATCTTCGACGAGGTCCAGACCGGCACGGGCCGGACCGGCCACTGGTACGCCGGACACCACTGGGGCGTGGAGCCCGACATCGTGACCACGGCCAAGGGCGTGGGCGGCGGCGTTCCCGCCGGCGTTGTCATCGCCAACCAGGCCGTCGCCGAAACCGTGGAGCCCGGCGACCAGGCGACGACGTTCGGCGGCAACCCGATCGCCGCCGCGGCGATCCGCGCGACGTACGGCATCATCGAGGAGTACGGGCTGCTGGACCAGGTCCGCGCGCGGTCGGCCGACCTGGTCTCCCGTTTGTCCGCGCTCGAAGGCGTGCGCGAGGTGCGCGGGCTGGGATATCTCTTGGGCGTCGAATGCGAGGCTCCCGCGCCGAACCTCCAGAAACGCCTGTTCGACGAACGGATCCTGGTCGGCGAGTGCTCCCATGCGCACACGATCCGGCTGTTGCCCCCGCTGACGGTGACCTCCGACGAGTGGGAACAGTTCCTGGACGTCTTCGAGAAGCTGGTGGCCGATCCCGCGGACGCATGAAGCGCTTCTACAACCTGGCGGACCTGGCGGCGCCGGAAGTCGAGCAACTGCTCGACGACGCCGCGCGCATCAAGAAGGACCCGTTGACGGACGACCTCCGAGGCCGCCATGTCGGCCTCCTCTTCCTGGCGCCCTCGCTTCGGACGCGAACCTCGTTCGAGGTGGGCATCCGCGAGCTGGGGGGCGGCGTGTCCACGCTGGAGGGCGCCATGTTCTACGCGCTCGAAACGCGTTCCGGCGTGCGCATGGACGGCGAGGCGGCCGAGCACGTCCGGGAGGCCGTGCCGGTCCTGTCGCGGTACTTCTCGGCCGTGGGCCTGCGGGTCATGGCCGGGGGCCGCACGCGTGAAGAGGACCTCGAGGACCATCGGTTCCTGAGCTTTGCCGAGCACGCGACGGTCCCCATCTTCAACATGGAGTCGGCGCTCTACCACCCCTGCCAGGCGCTGGCCGACATGCTGACGGTCCGCGAGATTCTGGGCTCGCACCGCAACCGCCGCATCACGCTCACGTGGGCGCCGCATCCGAAACCCCTCCCGACGGCCGTGCCCAACTCGCTGCTCCTGGCCGCGGCCCAAATGGGCATGGACGTGACCGTCGCGCACCCGGAGGGTTACGACCTGCCCGGAACGGTCATGGCGCGCGCGGAGGCGCTGGCTTCCATGGCCGGCGGCAGCGTCCGCCGCACGTCGGACCGCGCCGCGGCGGCGGCGGGCGCCGAGATCGTCTACGCCAAGTCCTGGGGCGCCCTGTCCCGATACGACGCGCCCGACGCCGAGCAGGCGTCGCGGGAGCGGCATCGGGACTGGACCATCGACGAGGCGTTCATGGCGCGAACCGACGACGCGCGCTTCATGCACTGCCTGCCCGTGCGCCGAAACGTGGTCGTCTCCGACGCGGTCATCGACGGCCCCCGGTCCGTGGTCGTCGACCAGGCCGAAAACCGCCTCCACGCCCAGAAGGCCATGCTGTGCTGGCTGTTGGGGTGAGTGCTGATCTCGTCTTGCTTCAGGCGACGGAGTTGTCCCCCCGTACGTCTCGGCGTCGCCTTGGATTCGTCGACGCTTCGGACCGCATCGCCCGCGAATTCCGGTCGTGTCACATTATGGCCCGAGCGGAATCCTTGAGAAAGCTCGACATCCTCCAAAAACACGGCCGATATCGGGCGGAGATAGTCGACGACGTCAGGCGCAGGTTGGAGGCCATGAAATGACGCGTACGATGAGCATACGCATGGACGACGAGAACTACCGTTTCCTCCACAAGCTGTCGAAGGCGGAACGCAGCGACGTTTCGAAGGCGGTGCGTGAACTCGTCATCAAGGGCCGCATCATGATGGCGGTGGAGCGTTACAAGGAAGGAAAAGCGTCCCTGGGCGCGGCCGCGGAACTTGCGGACCTGCCGCTGGCGGAAATGATGAGCACGCTTGCCGATTACGGCGTGCACAGCAATCTGGAAACCGAGGACTACCTCAGGGGTCTGGAGAATCTGAGAGAGGTATGGTGAACAGCCCGCAAGCGCGGCCATTCTGCCGTTCCCGCCCCGTCAGACCGTCACGGTCGCTTCCATGTACAGTACGGCGCGGCCCGCGATGACGACGCCCCCGTCGCGCCGTTCGCAGAACAGCTCGCCGCCGCGCGCCGAGACCTGGCGGGCGTGCAGGCGGGTCTTGCCCAACCGTTCGGACCAGTAGGGCGTCAGCGCGCAGTGCGCCGATCCGGTGACCGGGTCTTCGTCGATCCCGAACGCCGGGGCGAAGTAGCGCGACACGAAGTCGGCGTCGCCGCCCGGGGCCGTGGCGATGACCGCCGCGTCCCCCAGTCCGGTCAACACGCGGAAGTCCGGATCGAGCCGGCGTATGTCGTCCTCGGCGCCGAACACGGCCAGGTAGGTCGACTTGCGTTCGCCGGTCCCGGCCATGTGGACCTCGACGGGCGGGGCGCCGAGGCCCGTGGCCAGAGCCTCGGGCGGGTTCGGGCAGGCTTCGATGGCGGCTTCCGGGAACCGCAGAGCGATCATGGCGTCCCGCCGTCCGACTTCGAGGCGGCCGCTTCGCGTGTCGAAACGCAACGGGTCGCGCTCGACGCCCAGGCAGTTCCACAGGACGTAGGCGGACGCCAGCGTCGCGTGGCCGCAGAGATCGACCTCGGTCGTCGGCGTGAACCAGCGCAGGCCGTAGACGGCGTCGGGCCGCTCGACGAGGAACGCCGTTTCCGACAAGTTGTTCTCGCGCGCCATGGCCTGCATCCGGTCTTCGGGCAGCCACTCATGGAGCGGGCAGACGGCGGCGGGGTTGCCCGCGAAGACGCGGTCGGCGAACGCGTCCACCTGAAACATCCGGAGCTTCATGTGCGGGCCGGTCCGACTGTCCGGCGATCGGGATTCAGCGCTCGACTCCGGCGCGGTCCAGCTCGTCCTCGATGACGTTCTGGATCGCCCGCGGCGAGGGCCCCGACATGAACCGCCCGTTGATGAAGAGCGTCGGCGTGCCGGTCGCGCCGGCGGCCCGCCCGTCGTCCACGTCGCGCTGGACGGCCGCGGCCTTGGCGCCCAGATCGAGGCAGGTGTCGAAGGCGGCCGCGTTGAGGTCCATATCGCGGGCGCGCGCCTTCAGGGCGTCGACGTCGAGCATGCTCTGGTTCTCGAACAGCGAATCGTGGTAGTCCCAGAACCGTCCCTGGTCGCCGGCGCACAGGGCCGCCTCCGCCGCTTTCTGCGCCTGCGGGTGGATGTTCCTCAAGGGAAAGTTGCGGAAGACGATCCGCACGGTGTCCGGGTAGATCTGGCGGACCCGTTCCAGCGTGGGATGCAGGCTGCCGCAGAACGGGCACTGGAAATCGCCGAACTCCAGGATCGTCACCGGCGCGTCGGCCGGGCCCCGCGACGGATAACCGGCCGTGGCCACCTCGGTCCGCAGGGGATCGAGGAACGTCCGTACCGCGTATTTTTCCTCGTAACGCCGGATCATCGAGTTCCGGAAGTTCCGCCGGCTCTGGTCGATCATGAATTCCCGCACCTGGGGCCGCGCTTCCTCGAGCGGCAGCGGGATCTGGTCCTGGTTCGCCCGGTAGAAGGCGTCGACCTCGGCGTCGGACGGCGGGTAGACGTTGCTCTCGATCTCGATGTACAGCAACTCGTCGGTGGACACGTTGAGGCTGGCGGCCTCCAGCGCGATCATGCGTTCGTCGACGATCGCGTCCAGCGCGTTCCACAGGATCTCCAGCCGGTCCCGGTCGTAGGTGTCCGGACGCGGCGACGCGGACGCCAGTTCGTCCAGAGCGCCGGCGGCCCGTTCGAAGACCTCCGTCCGGGTCACGTCCACGCCGTCCACCATGGCCAGGACGTCCGGCTCGGACTGGGATGCGGCCGGCCACGAAACGAGCAGAATCGCGAGCATGGCCGCCGTGGATGTTGCCTTCATCGTTCGACCTCCGTTCGTTTCGGCGTCAGCCGGTCCTTCCGCATGGTTTCCCGAAGAACGTCGGGGACCCGGACCGAGCCGTCCGCCTGCTGGTAGTTGTCGAGTATGGCGATCAGCATGCGCCCCATGGCGCATCCGGTGTCGTTGACCGTGTGGCAGTGACGCAGGTTCCCGTCGCCGCCCCGGTATCGGATCTTCAGCCGGCGCGCCTGGTAGTCCGACGTGTTCGTGTCGGTCATCACTTCCATGAACTCGCCCGAGCCCGACATCCACACCTCGACGTCCCGCTGGCGGTAGCTGGCCAGGTATCCGGCGTCGCCGGTGCACTTGTCGACGATCCGGTAGGGCAGGGCCAGTTGCTGCATCAGCCACTCGTTCATCTCGCTGAACTCGGCATACACTCCATCGGACTGCCCGGGCGTGCACACCGCGTTCATCTCGATCTTGTCGAACTGGTGGACGCGCTTGATCCCCTTGACGTCCTTGCCCCACGACCCGGCCTCGGAGCGAAAGCACGGCGTTGCCGCGAAGACGCGGAACGGCAACTCCGATTCCTCGAGCGTCCGGTCCATGAAGTAGCTGAAGTTGGTGGGCTCGGACGACCCGACCAGGAACAGTGGGATCGGTTCCTCGACGTTGTGGGTCTTGATCTCGTAGACCTGGTCGCGGCCCTCGGGGAAGTGCGACGTGCCGTACAGGGCGCGCTCGCGAACCAGCAGCGGCGGCACCATCGGCGTGTATCCGCGGCGAACCAGCTCGTCGGTCAACAGGCGGTGGATGGCCATTTGCATGAGCGCGACGTCGCCGAGCAGGTAGGCGAACCGCGACCCGGACACCTTGCCCCCCTGCAGCGTGTCCACGCCCCCGAGCATTTCGCCGAGCTCGGTGTAGTGCCGGGGCGCGAACTCCTCCCCGCCGGCGTGGATCGGCCGTGGCGGCATGAACTCGGCGGAATGGTCCCCGCGGCCGAGCTGCGCGGAGTCGAGGTAGCCCCGACCCGGTATCCACGCGCATTCCTCGACATTGTCTTCCGGACCCGCGCCTTCGGGCATTCCCGGATCGATCAGGTTCGGGAACCAGTCCATCAGCGCGGTCCATTCCCGGATGACGGCGCCCATCTCGGCCTCGAGCTCCCGGGACCGCTCCCGAAGCTCCTGGCCCTTCCGCCGTGCGGAGTCCGGGTCGGACCGGCCCAGCGCGGCAATCTTCTTCTTCTCCGAGTTCACCTGGTCGATGTCCCACTGCAGGCGGCGGCGTTCGTCGTCGAGCGCAAGCCAACGGTCGACGTCGGCCTTGGCCGGGTCGACCTTCCGGAGTCGGACGATCTCCTTGAGGCGGTCGGCGTTCGCGCGGGCATGCTTGACGTCGATCATCGTGCGGACGGCCGTTCCATCACAGGTGTCGGCTCATCAACGTGGAGAGCGCGCGGTTGAACCGCGCGGGATCCTTCAACTCGGACCCTTCGGCCAGCAGCGCGCCGCCGAACAGCAGCTCGGCGAATTCGTCGATCGCCGGGTCGTCCTTGTCGGCGTCGACGCGCGCCTTGAGCTTCTTGACGATGTCGTGGTCCGGGTTCAATTCCATGATCCGCTGTTGATCCGGCGGTTGGCCGCCCTGCAACCGGAGGATCCGTTCCAGTTGCGGGCTCATGTCGCTGTCGGCCACGACCAGGCAAGCCGCGGAATCGGTCAGCCGGTTGGTCAGGCGGACTTCCCGGACGTCGGAGCCCAGCTTGGCCTTGAGCAGCGTCATGAGGTCCAGGTACTCCACCTGCCGCGCGTTCAGGTCCTTTCGGGACTCGTTCTGCTCCTCCTTGCCGCCGATGGCCACCGTCCCCTTGCCGACGGATTTCAGCTTCTTGCCCTCATACTCGTCGAGAGCGCCGACCATCATCTCGTCGATCGGATCGCTGAGGAACAGCACCTCGATGTCATGGGCCGCGAACGCTTCGAGGTGCGGTGAGTCGGCGATCGTCCGGCGGGATTCCCCCGTCAGGTAGAAAATCTCGTTTTGCTCCGGCTTCATGCGCGAGGCGTATTCCGCGAGCGTCGTCTTCCGGTCCGCATCGTTCGAGGAATCGAACCGCAGCAGCGGCGACAACTTGTCCCGGGCCTCGACGTCGAAGCTCACGCCTTCCTTCAGGACGCGTCCGAACTGGTTCCACAGCTTCTCGTAGTTCTCCGTGTCGTTCCGGGCCAACTCCGTCAAGGCGTCGATGACCTTGCGGGCGATCCACTTTCGGATCTGCGTGATGTGCCGGTCCTCCTGCAGGCGCTGCCGCGAGATGTTCAGGGGCAGGTCGGACGAATCCACGACGCCCCGGACGAACCTGAGGTAGCGCGGGAGGATCTCCTCGCAGTTCTCCATGATCAGGACCTGGCGGACATAGAGTTGAAGCCCGAACCGCCCGGTATCGAAGAACAGGTCCATCGGCGCTTCGGACGGGAAGTACAGAAGCGACTGGTATTCGATCCGCCCCTCCGCCTTGAACGAGAAATGCTTCAGCGGCGCATTCCAGTCGTGGCTGATGTGCTTGTAGAACTCGGTGTAGTCCTCGTCGGTGACGTCCGAGGACGGCCGCGCCCAGATGGGCTTCATCGAGTTGATCGGCTTGGCTTCGGCTTCGACCGTCTTCGCCGCCTGGCCGGCTTCCTTGAACGTGATGGGATACGTGACGAAGTCGGAATACTGCTTGACGATGCGGCGGACGACCCATTCCCGGGTGAAGTCCTCGATCCCGTTCTCTTCGTCGACCGGCTTCAGGTGCAGAGTGATCGACGTGCCGCGGCGAAACTTCTCGGCTTCGGACAACGTGTACTCGCCGTTGCCGTCGGATTCCCACAACGTCCCGCCCGCCTCGCCGGCGCGGCGCGTCGACAGGGACACCCGGTCGGCGGCCATGAACGCCGAGTAGAAACCCACGCCGAACTGCCCGATCATTTTCCGCGCCAGTTCGCCGGGCTGATCCTTGAGCCCTTCGAGAAGCTCGCGCGTTCCCGAACGGGCGATCGTTCCGATGTGGTCGATGACCTCTTGGCGGCTCATGCCGATGCCGCTGTCGTGGACGGTGAGCGTTCGCGCGTCGGAATCGGCCTCGATGACGATTTCGAACAGCTTGTCCTTCCCCAGCAGGTTCTCGTTGGTGAGGGACTCCACCCGCAGGCGGTCCAACGCGTCGGAGGCGTTGGAGATCAGCTCCCGCAGGAAGATCTCCTTGTTCGTGTACAGGGAGTGGATCATCAGGTCGAGGACCTGACGGGCCTCGGCCTGGAATCGCATCGTTTCGGCGGTGCTCATGCGGACGGGTTCCTCCAGGGTGAACCGTTCATTGTAACTCCGGCCAGGGATTCCGTATTCGCGGGCGGGTCAGTCCGCCGAGTCCCGGAACTTGCTCAGGCATTCGTCCGAGCAGAAGTAGACCGTTTCCCGGCCCCGCGCCGCGGCGGGCGATCCCTCGGCCGTCACGTAGGTGCCGCAGACCGGATCGCGGAACAGCTTCCCGCCCTGACGCGTGGCGCGGCGCCCTCGGCCCCCTTCGCGTGGCCCAGCGCGCGGCGCGGGTCGAGACGCCGAAGCGATTCCCTTCACCAGCGCCAGCACGGCCATCACCACCATTACCAGGAAAAGGATCCGGACAAGACCCATCATGCGCCGTCGCGCGCCCGCTCCAGCCGGCTGCGCAACGTGGGCAGCGCCTCATAGGAGGGATCGATGGTTGCCAGGCGCTCCAGGGCCGCGGCCGCGGCCGCGACGTTCGGCGGCCGCTCCAGGTAGGCGAGGATCAGGTTGTGGAGCGCCAGCGTCTGCGACGGGTCCGTCTCGAGCGCCCGCCGATATTCCTCGATCGCGTCGCCGACGCGCCCGCTGCCGTACAGGGCCGTCGCGTAGGCCGTCCGCATCGTCGCGTCCTCGGGCGTGATCTCCATGAGGCGCGCGAACGAGTTGGCCGATTCCGCGTAACGTCCGATCTCGAAGAGGTACGTCGCGTAGCGGGACAACAACTCGGGATCGTCGGGGCTGACGGCCAGCGCCCGGGCGAAGAGTTCCAGCATCCCCTGCTCGGTGACGTCCGCGTGCGCGTCCGTGCTCTCCGAGACGGCGGCGTTCTGCGTGTTCCGCAGCTCGTCCAGGCGCGCGCCGTGTGTACGGTAGTTCGCGTAGACGTACGCCGCGGCCGACCCGGCGATCACGCCGAGCAGGACCCAATGAACCGTTCTGGAGTCGAGCATGGTGTCGGCGCCGCGCTCCTACTGCGTCCGCGCGAAGTCCAGCAACCCCTGGGCGGTGACGGCGTTCGGATCGTCGGGCGCGATCTCCAGGAAACGCTCCAGCGGCGCCACCGCGTCGGCGGGCGTCGTCCCCACCAGGGCGAGGCCAAGCTGATAGTAGGCCTGCGCGTTTTCCGGGTCGGCTTCGATGCTCTGTTCGAACGCGTCGACCGCGTCGGGCATCTGGCCGCGGTTGACGAAAATGATGCCCAGGTTGAAATAGGACATTCCGGCCGACAACGGGTCCAACTCGGCGGCCCGGGCGATGGCGGCCACGGCGCCTTCGATATCGCCGGTGTTGCCGAGCGCGATGCCCCGGTTCTGCAGGTAGACGGCGTTCTCCGGGTCCTGGATCAACGCGAGCGCGTAGTTCTGGGCGGCCTCCTCGTGCCGGCCTCCCTGGGCCAACGCCTGCGCGAGGTTCGCCAGGATGATGTGCTGGTCGTCGCCATCGGCAGCGATCCCGAACTGAATGATCGCCGTGTCGACGTCGCCCGCGTTCAGGGCCGCGACGCCCGCGTCGAACGCCTCCCGGATCGCCGTGGCGTCACCGCGGGCTTCCAGCATTTCCAGCGCCCGCTCCTGGTCCTCGTCGCTCAAGGCGCTCATGTCGAAGTCGCGCACGAGCGGCTCGCCCGCTCGGACGGGGACGTTGTTCTCGACCAGCAGCGGTTGCCGCTGGACGAGGAACGTCAGCGTGTAGGCGCCGGGGGGCAGCGTGGCGGAGTACGTGCCGTCCGGACCGGTCGGGTACTCCTGGAGATAGTCGTCGCCTTCGATGCGGACGGCCGCGCCCTCGATCGGCTCGCCCTGGAAGTCGAGGATCGTGCCGCGGACGACGCCTTGCGCCGCGGCCGGCGCGGCGAACGCAAGTAAGAGCAGGCAACCAGGCAACGCACGGCAGACGACTCTCATGAGAACCTCCGTCTCTCAAGCTTGGGCATAGTGTTCATCATACGTAATGGGGTCGGGGGCGCCCGCCTCTCGGAACGCTTCCAGCCGCAACCGGCAACTGTCGCACGTCCCGCACGCCGGCTCCTGGAGCCGGTAGCATGACCACGACAACTCCAGCGGCGCCCCCAGCGCGATGCCTTCGCGGACTATCGCTGATTTCCGCATGCGAATCAGCGGCGTTTCGATTCTAATCCCGCTGCCGGGGCGCGTGCCAGCCTCGATCACGGCGTTCATCCGCTCGTAGTATTCGGGGCGGCAGTCCGGGTATCCGGGGCTGTCCTCTTCGACCGCCCCGATGAAGATCCGGCGCGCGCCGATCGTTTCGGCCCACGACGTCGCGATGGCCAGGAAATGGGCGTTCCTGAACGGCACGTAGGTGTTGGGAATGCCCTTCGCGTTCGGGTCGCCGTCGGGCACCGCGATGGCCGTGTCGGTCAGGCTCGACCCGCCGATCGCCGCGAAGTAGTCGAGTCGAACCACCAGCCGGTCGGCGATTCCGAAGGAATCCGCTTGCGCGTGAAACGCCTCCAGCTCCCGCCGCTCGGTCCTCTGGCGGTAGTTGGCGTGCAACGCATGTAGCTCGTGGTCGCGACGGGCGATGGCGGCCGTGACGCAACTGTCCAGCCCGCCGCTCATCAGCACGACGGCCCGCGGCCGGCTCGGTGGTGCCACGGAGTTCACGATACGGATCCCGCTTCAGTGTATGTCCGGGCCGGACCCAAGTCAAAGCCGCGGCGAAACGTCAAACGCCGCGGACGTCCGGGCCCCAGATGTACTTGTGAAGCTGCAACTGGAAGCGGACCGGCAGGCGGTCGGCCAGAATCCACTCCGACAACTGCCGATTCGACACGTCCCCGTGAGACGGCGAGAACAGCACCGTGTTCCCGAGCCCGGCCAGGCGCGTCCGATAGAAGTCGCGCGACCACCGGTAGTCGCGTTCTGTCGCTATGACGAACTTGAACTCGTCGTGCGGCGCGGCCAGTCCGATGTTGGCTTCGAGAAAAGTGTCCGGCTCGCCGCTGTCGGGCGTCTTGACGTCGATGATCTTGATCACGCGTTCGGGAACCTCCGCGATCGAGACGTGCCCCCCTGTCTCGAGCATGACCGTGTAGCCCGCGTCCAGAAGGCGGTTCATCAGCGGGATCACCGACGCCTGTTCCAGCGGTTCGCCCCCGGTGATCTCCACCAGCCGGGCGCCGTACCGCGCCACGCGGTCCACCACGTCGTCCAGCGCCATCTCCGCGCCCCCGAAGTATGCGTATTGCGTGTCGCAGTAGGTGCACCGGAGGCTGCATCCGGTCAGGCGGACGAAGACCGAGGGTTGACCCGCGCGCGACGACTCCCCCTGGATCGAGTGGAAGATCTCGGTGATCCGGATGGTGGCGTCCATCAGCCGCTCGCTTCGGCCCGGTCCGGCCTGTCGTCGAGGAACGCGCGCAGTTCCTCCACCCGGTCGACGATCGCGTAGTCGGGGAGGCTGTCCATGAACACCTTGCCGTACGGCCGCGTGCGGAGACGGCTGTCGAGGATCGCGAGAATGCCGCGGTCGCTTCGGGACCGGATCAGGCGGCCGAACCCCTGCTTGAGACGCAGGATGGCCGCCGGCACCTGGTAGTCGGCGAACGCGTTCCCCCCGGACGCCTCGATCTGCCGCATGCGCGCCTGGACCAGGGGATCGGAGGGCACCTGGAACGGGAGCTTGTCGATGATGACGCAACTCAACGCCTCGCCCGGAACGTCGATCCCCTGCCAGAAACTGGACGTCGCGAACAGGACGGCGTTCGGTTTCCGGCGGAACCGTTCCAGCAACCGGCTCCGGCTCGTTCGTCCCTGGATCAGCGTCGGGTAAGGGAGATCGCCGGCGACAGCCTTGTAACACGCCTCCATCTGCTGGTAGCTGGTGAACAGGACGAAGGCGCGCCCGCGGGACACGTCGAGGATCTTCCGGATCTCGTCCGCGGCCCGTTCGGGGAAGGTCGGATTTCGGTAGTCGGGCAAGTGGTGCGGAACGTAGAGCGCGGCCTGTTGCCCGAAGTCGAACTCTGTCGACAGCGCCTCGCTCTCGGCCGTCCGCAGGCCGAGCCGGCCGCGGATATAGTCGGTCGAGCCGCCGACGGTCAGCGTCGCCGAGGTCAGCACGCAGGTGGGCACGCGTTCGAACAGGTTGGACTCGAGAACGGGCGCGACATCGATCGGACACGCCTCCAGGAACACTCCGCCGCCCCGGCGGTCCATCCAGGACACGTAGTTGTCGGGGTGGCCCGCCTTGAAAACCTGGAGCTCGGACTCCAGCTCGCCCGACCGCCGCGCCATGTTCCCCCATTCCCCGGCCGCATCGTCCAACTGCTCGAACGTCTGCCGGATGTCCGCGAGCGCGCCGATCAGATCGTCGATGCCGGTCAGTTCCGGCATGGGATGGCGTCCATCGGGGGTCGACATCAAGCGTCCGAAGAAACCGTCCGAGGCCCGCGTCAACACGGCCGCGGCGCCGTCGATCGACGCTTCCGATTCCTCGGCGAGCGCGCGGGCGTCGTAGAGCAGCTCCTGAAGGCGGTGGTTGCTGACGTGGAATCCGAAGTAGCCCGTGGCGATGTCCTCCAGCTCGTGGGCCTCGTCGAAAATGACGGCCGTGTAGTCGGGGAGGATCTGCGCCGCCTCGGACTCGCGAATGGCCAGGTCCGCGAAGAACAGATAGTGGTTGACGACGACGATGTCCGACTCCATGGCCTTGCGCCGCATCCGCGTCAGGAAGCACGATTCGAAGTCCTCGCATCGCGTGCCCAGGCACCGCTCCCGCCGGGCGTCCAGGCTCTGCCAGAGCTCGTCGTCCACCGCGGACAGCTCGGCGCGGTCGCCGGTCTCGGTCTCGCCGGCCCATGCCTCGATTTCCCGGAAGGCGTCGATCGCGTTCGGCGTGAACAGGCCGTCTTTCCGGAACTGGCGCAGCTTCAACGTGCAGAGGTAGTTGGCGCGGCCTTTCAGGTAGGCGGCCCGGACCGGACGCTCGAGCAGGGTCTCCAGAAGCGGGACGTCCTTGTAGAAGATCTGGTCCTGGAGGGCCTTGGTTCCGGTCGAAACCAGCAGCCGCTGTCCGTGGACGAGCGCCGGCGCGAGATAGGCGAGCGTCTTTCCCGTCCCGGTCCCGGCTTCGATGATGGCGTGGGTGCGGTTCTCCAGAGCGCGGCCGACGATCTCGGCCATCCGGGCCTGGGACGGCCGGGCCTCGTATCCTTCGAGCTTCCGCGCCAGGAGGCCGCCGGGGGCGAAGAAGTCCTGCATTCGGGCTAGTGTATCGGAAATTCCGTACCGGGACGTTTTCCCACGGGCCGGCCGATTCCGCTATCATTCATGCGTGCTCCGCATACCGAAGAGCGTGATGGGGGATATCCGCGCCCACATGGAGGACGCCTACCCGCACGAGTGCTGCGGACTGATCATCGGGTCGGTCGACGACGGCGCCCGGGTGGCCGCCGTCGCGCGCCGCTGCCGGAACCTCAACACGGCACGCGCCCGGGATCGGTACGAACTGGATCCCAAGGACATGCTCCGGGCGCAGCGGGAGCTCGACGGAGGCCCGTGGGACATCGTCGGCATCTATCATTCCCATCCGGATCATCCGTCGCGTCCGTCCGGCACCGACCTAGCCCATGCCTGGGCGGGATGGTCCTACGTGATCGGTTCCGTGGTCGAGGGCCGGGTCGCGAGCGTTCAGAGCTGGGAACTGGCCGACGGCGGCGACCGTTTCGAGGAAGAGTCCGTCGACATCCCGCCCGCCGGCGGAGAGGAGAGCTAGGCGATGAGCGTCAACGTCAAGATACCCACGCCGCTGAGAAGCCTGACCGCCGGTCGAGGCGAAGTGGCCGTCGAGGCGGCGACCGTCGAGGAGGCGCTGCGGAAGCTGGATGCGGAGTTCAGCGGCCTGGCCGAGCGCATCTTCGACGAGAACGGGGAGGTCCGGCGGTTCATCAACGTGTTCGTCAACGAGGACAACATCAAGGACAGGGATCACCTGGCGACGGCCATCCGCACCGGCGACACGATTTCGATCCTGCCCTCGATCGCCGGGGGCTGACGCCGACGACCCCGTCGGCGCGGCGCACTTTCGTTCGTGTCCGAACTTCCCGCCTCCAAAGGGTCCCATCCGGGAGACGTCCCGCTCGTCGCGATCGTCGGGCGGCCGAACGTCGGCAAGTCCACCGTGTTCAACCGGCTCGTCGGCCAGCGCCGGTCCATCGTTTCGGACGAACCGGGCGTGACGCGCGACCGGATCTACGGCCGGCTGGAATGGGGCGGAGTCGACTTCGAGGTCGTCGACACCGGCGGCCTCCTCGCGGGCGACGACGCCGAGATACCCCGCAAGATCTTCGAACAGGCCCGGGTGGCGATCGAGGCGGCGTCGCTGGTGGTTCTGGTGGTGGACGGGCGCGCCGGGCGTACGGGCGCGGACGAGGAACTGGCGGGGATCCTGCGCGCCCGCGGGCGGCGGGTGGTCGTCGCGGTGAACAAGACCGATTCCGCGAAGCAGGAAAACGACGCCTCGGAGTTCATGGGCCTGGGATTCGAAACCGTCCTGGGAGTGTCGGCCGAGCACGGCCGCGGTTTCGCCGAGCTGCTTGACGCGGTGACGGCCCAGCTTCGGCCGGCGTCGTCCGTCGAGACGCGGGAACGCGAGGTGCGCGTGGCGATCATCGGCCGCCCCAACGCCGGGAAGTCCACGTTGCTGAACGCGTTGGTCGGCGAGGAACGCGCCATGGTTTCCCCCGTGGCCGGCACGACGCGGGACGCGGTGGACAGCTGGATCGAGCGCGGCGGCGTCGGGTTCCGATTCGTCGATACGGCCGGCATTCGCCGCCGGGGCCGCACGGTCCGGAAAGCCGACCGGCTCAGCATCGTGATGGCGCGGAAACACCTGGAGCGGTGCGACGTGGCGATCCTGCTGATCGACGCCACCGAGCCGGTGAGCGGGATCGACGCGACCATTGGCGGTTTCGCCCACGAGGCCGGACGGTCGGTCATCATCGCGGTCAACAAGTGGGACCGCGTTCGCAAGGACCCGGCCGTCGCCGCCGATTTCGAGGCGCGTATCCGGGCGAAGCTGAAGTACCTGGACTACGCTCCGATCGTGTTCGTTTCCGCGCGGACCTTGCAGCGCGTCGACAGGCTCTACGGTCTGGCCGAGGAGATCTTCCAGGAACGGGGACGCCGGATCGGGACCGGGGAGCTGAACCAGTTCCTCGCGGAGGTCAACCTGCATCGGGGCGGCCTGAGCTCGGACGTCAAGGTGCGCTATATCGTCCAGGCGCGCGTGGCGCCGCCCACGTTCGTCGTATTCGCGGGCACGTCGCGCAAGCTGCACTTCTCGTTCGAACGATTTCTCGCGAACCGGATCCGGGATCGATTCTCGTTCAAGGGGACGCCGATTATAATCAAGCAGCGTTCCCGGAAGCCGAGGAAGGATCCACGGTAGGGCGCGGTGCTCACGCGCAGGGAGCGGACGTGGCGCGCGATGACTGAAATCCCCGACAAGCTCTACTTCAAGATCGGCGAGGTGGCCGAGATCGCCGGCGTCGAAACCCATGTGCTGCGTTTCTGGGAGACGGAATTCCGCAACCTGGCGCCGCGGAAGGCCAATTCCGGCCACCGGCTCTACCGTCGGAAGGATGTCGAGACCGTCATGCGCATCCGGGAGCTCCTCTACGACAAGGGATTCACGATTGCCGGCGCGCGGCGTCTCTTGAACGGCCGCCGCGATGACCCCGACGCGCGGGACACCGCCGAGGAAACACTGCGGAAGGTCCGGAACGGACTGGAGGAGATCTTGACTTTGCTCGACGGCAAAACCTAATGTGAAACTGTTCGGGACGTGGCGCAGCCTGGTAGCGCGCACCCTTGGGGTGGGTGAGGTCGGAGGTTCAAGTCCTCTCGTCCCGACTTTCTCCGCCCGCCGCGGCGTGTACAATGCCGGCGCAGGCTGCTAGAATTGCCCCAGTCGGGACGTGGCTCAGCCTGGTAGAGCACCTGGTTCGGGATCAGGGGGTCGGAGGTTCAAATCCTCTCGTCCCGACTTTTAGAATCAGCAAGATGCAGCCCGTTTCGGTTTCGTGCCGGAACGGGCTGTCGACGTTTTCGTAGACGAGATCGCTTCCGAGGAGATTCTGTCGACACGGGATCACGTTCGAGTCGAAGGCTGTCTGACGATCCCGACCACGCGGCAAACGGAGACCTGGTCATGAAACTTCGTCAATGCGTTGCCCCGACGATGATGCTTCTCTGCGCGGCCGCGGCCGCCTGCGCACAGGAAAGGGACTGCGGCGCCTTGACGCAGTGGTCCAACGGCCCGGAAGACCTGCGAATCGACGAGGCCCGATTCTACGAAGACCGCGAGTTGAGCGGGTTCGGAGGCGGTGTGGGCCTCCCGCCCCACTGCCACGTGAGGGGGAGCTTCGAGCACCGAACCGGCATCGACGGCGTCGAGTACGCCATCCGGTTTGCGATCAACATGCCCGGGGAGTGGAACGGGCGGTTCTTGTTCCAGGGCGGCGGCGGCCTCAACGGCGCCGTCCGCGAACCGACGGGCAACACCGCAGCCGGCGCGCGATCTGCGCTCGCGCGCGGCTTCGCGGTCGCCAGCACCGACAGCGGTCACTCAGGGGGCGGTTTCGATTCGAGCTTCATGGCGGATCAGCAGGCGCTCCTGAACTTCCAGTTCGACGCCAACGCCAAGACAACCGAAGTCGCGCGCCCGATCGTGGAGGCGTACTACGGCTCTCAGCCGCATCACAGCTACTTTGCAGGCTGCTCGACGGGTGGTCGCGAAGGCATGATCATGGCGCAACGTCATCCGTTTCTGTTCGACGGCATCGTTTCCGGAGCGCCGGCGATGCGAACCACGATCAGCAACCTGGCGCTGCGCTGGATCAGCAATCAATACGTCGACATCGCGGACACCGATCCGCGGAACCCGTTCACCGGGGATGCGCAAGAGCTCATCATGGGCGAACTGACGAACAGTTGCGATGCGCTCGACGGAAACGCGGACGGGCTGATCTTCAATCGCTCGTCGTGCGAATTCGATCCGCGCGCCCTTGCCTGCTCGAGGCGAGGGAACAGGCAATGCCTCGCCGACGACAAGGCCGATGCCCTGTTCCGGGCAATGTCCGGGCCCGTCAACGCCGCCGGCCAGTCCGTCTATGTCTCATATCCGTGGGACTCCGGCATCGATGATGCGCAAGGCCTGCCCGGGTTGCTCGTCGCCGGCGGCAGTCCGCCGATCGGACCCCACGGCGCAGACATCGGTCAACAGGACGTCGACGCCGAGTTCCTCGACGCGATCGCGGCCAACGAAGCGCTCGGCGCGACCGGTACGACCTACAACGTCAGTACGTTCATCGATCGGGGCGGCAGGCACATCTACTATCACGGCGAAGCCGATCCATGGTTCTCGTCGAATGACACGGTCCGGTACTTCGAAACCATGGGGGAACGGAACGAGGGCGTTGCAGCGATCGACGAATACGCGCGTCTCTATCTCGTGCCCGGAATGGCCCACTGCGGCGGCGGCGAGCAGACCGTCGACTCGTTCGACCTGCTGACGCCGATTGTCGAATGGGTCGAGAACGGTATCGCGCCGGGCGCCGTCACAGCGACCGGCCAATCGATGCCGGGACAGTCCCGGCCGCTGTGTCCGTTCCCGACCTACGCACATTTCAACGGCGGGGACTCGAACGCCGCCGACAACTACGGTTGCCGTATGCCGTGAGAGCAAGCCGGGAGCGGCCGCGCGAATCGCCGCCAAGGCTGTCCGGTCTTGCGACGCAATCAAAAGGGGGCTCTGAATGACGACGAAATTCATCGTGGGAATACTCTCGATCGGCGTCGCAGCCACCGCACACGCCGAGCGGCAGTCCTCTCCGGCCGATTCGGTCGTGTCGCCCATGATCAGCGATTCCGGAGTGACGCTGCAGATCCACGCGCCCAACGCGGAGCGTGTCTACGTCACCGGAGATTGGATGGCGACGCGGGCGCCGCTCGACCTGAGCATGAACGCCGACGGCGTCTGGTCGGTGACCATCGACGGCCTGAGGCCCGACTACTACAGCTACAGCTTCAACGTCGACGGCGTCCGGACCCTCGATCCGCGCAACCCCGAGATCAAACAGGGAATACGCGGCGTCGACAGCATGTTCTACCTCGAGGGGCCGGAAACGGCGTTTCAGGACAACCGGCCCGTGCCTCACGGACAGATACGGAAGGTCTGGTACGAGTCGGAAACGCTCGGCGTCCAGCGGCGCATGCACGTCTACACGCCGCCGGACTACGATGACACGAGCCGCGACTATCCAGTCTTCTACTTGCTGCACGGAGGCGGGGACGAGGACTCGGGCTGGAGTTCGATCGGCCGCGCCGGATTCATCCTCGACAATCTCATCGCGGACGGCGCGGCCCAGCCGATGATCGTGGTCATGCCGAACGGCAGCCTGCCTCAGGATTCCCGGTCGAGGTTCGAGAGTGAGCTCATGAACGACATCCTGCCGGCGGTCGAAGCGCGCTTTCGAGTGGAGGCCAGGCCGGAGAGCCGCGCCATTGGCGGCCTTTCGATGGGAGGCGGGCACACGATCCAGGTGTTCGGGCGCAATCCGGACGAGTTCGCATATGTTTCGATCTGGAGCGCGGGCGCCTCCTCGGCCGAGGACTTCGAGGCGACATATGCCGACTTCCTCGCGCAATCCGATCAGGTCAATGCTGACGTTCAGCACTTCTCGATCGTCGTCGGCGCCGCCGATTTCGCCCATCCCGAATCGGTCACGCTGAGCGAGACGCTGGCGAAGCACGGAATCGAGCACGAGTTCATCGAAACCAGCGGCGGCCATACCTGGATCAACTGGCGACAGTATCTGCGCGACTACGCGCGGGTATTGTTTCAGTGAAACGGACGGCTCGAATTCGTGGTCAGTCGCGCAGGCCGAACGTAAACAACGTGCGACCCGCCTGAATGCTGACGTATTGGTTGCCGCCCGCCGCATAGGTCATCGGACCCGCTTCGACGGCCGCGCCCAGCCGCGTTTCCCACAACAGTTCACCGTTACGGGCGTCGAGGGCGAAGAAGTGGCCGTCGCGGCCCCCGCTGAAGAGCAGGTTCGAGGCCGTAGTCATGATCCCGGCTTCGCTGCTGGGGACGTTCTGACGGAACTGCCACACTCTGTTCCCCTCGAGATCCAGGGCCCTCACAGCGCTGTAGACATCCTCGCCGGCCGCGCCGCGTCCCGGGAAGGGACCGGTGAACGCCTGGCCCTCGACGAACGTGGGCGGCTCCTCTCCCTGCCTGTACGTCGTGGAGGTGTTCTCCCAGGTGGGCACGTACAACAATCCGGTTTCGGGACTGTAGGAGGGCGGATACCAATTGGTGGCGCCCTGGTTGCCCGGATACACGAGCACGCCTTCCGGAGTGCTGTTGACGATCTGGTTGGGGCGTCCGTCTTCGTCGAAACCGTCCACCCAGTTGGTCCGCGCGAACGACCGCGCGTGGAGGAACTCGCCCGTCACGCGGTCGAGGACGTAGTAGACGCCGTTACGGTTGGCGAAGAGCATGAGCCGGCGTTGCTCGCCCGCCCACTCCCTGTCCACGAGAACCGGTGTTTGCGTGGCGTCCCAGTCGAACTCGTTGTGGGGAGAGAACTGGTAGTGCCAGACCAGCTCGCCTGTATCGGCGTCCAGCGCGATGACCGTGCAGCTGTACAGGTTGTCGCCGAGCCGCCCGCGGCCATCCCAGTCGGGCCCCGGGTTCCCTGTTCCCCAGAAAGTGAGGTTGGTGGCCGGATCGTACGAGCCGGTGACCCAGATCGGGGCGCCGCCGTGCATCCACGAGTCTCCGCTCCAGGTGTCCCCTCCGGGCTCATCGGGTGAGGGGACGGTATGGAACCGCCACACCTCCTCGCCGGTTTCCACATCCCAGGCTGCGATCCAGCCGCGGACGCCGTACTCGCCGCCGGCCGTGCCGGCAATGACCCGGTCACCGGCGATGAGCGGCGCATGCGTGAAGGCATAGCCCTGACTGTGATCGTCAGCCTTCGTTCGCCAGATTTCGTCGCCCGTACGGGCGTCGATGGCGATCATGAACGCGTCGAGCGTCGCCAGGAAGATCGTGTTGTCGAGGATCGCCAGCCCCCGAGTCAGGCGCCCACAGCAGTTGCGCGCGTCTTCGGCGGGTGCGTGGTCGAACCTCCAGTAGACCTCCCCGGTTGTGGCATCCAGGGCGCGGACGTTGTTGGGGCTCTCGACCGTGTACATGACCCCGTTCGCCACGAGGGGGGTGACCTCGTGAATCTCGAGCGAACGGGTCTGGTAGGCCCACGTGAGCTCGAGGTCGTCGACATTGCCGGGTGTGATCTGGGTCAGGCCGCTGTGACGGAGGCTCCGGTAGGACCCGTTGTATGTCAGCCAGTTCTCCGGCGTCGCCTCGGCGTTGACGATCTCTTCGAATGACACGTTCGGGGCCGGGGCCTCGCGCTGGGGCGGTCCACCCCGCTGGGCGAAACTCGAAACGGTCAGCGAAAGAAGGACAAGGACACGCGTGATCATGATCGGTCTGAATGCCGTGTCGTTTGTTCGATGTGGTGAATGGAACATCCTCCTCCTCCTTCGAATCGTCCACGGTTGGCTTCGTCGAGTCCGGGTGGCGGCCTGGAATCGTGTATGTGGCCTGTAGCCGGACCGTCGTAGTCTGACACAACTTTGAGAGTCCCACGTACCTCCGAAGCGTGATCCCGACCCGACCACGGTCGACGCTGATCGGCGGCGGTCATTCAGCTCCGTGAAGTGCTTGTCATCGCCGAGCACCTCGGACACGCGCCGGACCGGGCTGTCGGCGTTTTCGCGGCCGGTTTTCCTTGACAGCGTAACCCCCGCATCCATATATAGTTCGAAAGCGAGTCGGGTTTCGATTCCGGCGCCTTTGGGGAATACGTGCGACACAAAGTGATCGTGGCCGTGTCGGTCGGCGTGGTGGGTCTCGCCGCCGGCCGCGTCCTTCCGCCATCCGCCTCCGCCGAGCCGCAGGCCTCCGAGGCCGCGGCGGCGTCACAATACCTGGGCTTCGTCGATACTTACTGCGTCGGATGTCACAACCCGCGCCTGTTGACCGCGGGCTTGTCCCTGGAGGGCAAGGACCTGTCGCGCGTTTCCGACGAACCCGAGCTGTGGGAACGGGTCATCAGGAAAGTGGGCGGCCGGATGATGCCGCCGCCGGGGGCGCGAGCGCCGGACGCGGCGGCGGTCGACGGCTTCACGTCGTTCCTGGCCTCGACTCTGGACACCGCGGCGGCGGCGAACCCGCATCCGGGCGAAAAGGTCCTGCAGCGCTTGAACCGGGCCGAGTACGGGAACGCGGTCCGCGACGTGTTCCACCTGGACGTCGACGTCTCGGAATTGCTGCCGCCCGACGTCGACGCGTTCGGTTTCGACAACATGGCCGCGGTCCTCGGTATCTCGCCCTCCTTGATGGACCGGTACCTGTCGGCCGCATGGACGATCACGAGCCAGGCGATCGGCGACACGAACCTCACGCCGCGCATCGAGACGTTCCGGGTCCGTTCGGACCTGTCGCAGAACGACCACATCGAGGGACTGCCGGTCGGGACGCGCGGCGGGTTGCTGATCGAGCACAACTTCCCGGTCGACGGCGAATACGTCATACAGCCGAGGCTCTGGCGAAACACCGTGGCCGTCATCCGCGGGTTGGAGCATGAGCACGACCTGGAGATCACGGTCGACGGGGAACGCGTCCTGCTGGAGCGCTTCGGAGGCATCGAAGAGGAGCGGATCAACTACCTGATACCGCAGGCGGAAGGCGACAAGATCGAGGCGCGGTTCCGGGTCCGCGTGCCGCTGACGGCCGGTCCGCATCGCGTGGGCGTGGCGTTCGTGAAGAAGAGCTCGGCCGCGCCGCTCCACCTGCTGCAGCCGTTCCTGCGCGACAACATCGATCCGATCGATCCGACCGGGATCCCCGTGCTCGAGCGCGTGACGATCGAGGGGCCTTTCGATGTCACGGGCCCCGGCGCCTCGCCGAGCCGGCGCCGCATCATGACGTGCTACCCGGATGACGAGACCGAGGCCCTGGGCTGCGCGCGGGACATCCTCTCGCGCATGGCGCGGTTGGCCTATCGCCGCCCGGTGACCGATGCGGAAGTCGCAACCCTCGTGGATTTCTATCAACAGGAAAGGGGCAAGGGCGAGAGCTTCGATGTGGGGATCCAGACCGCACTGGTGTCGATCCTGGTCAGCCCGCAGTTCCTGTTCCGCTTCGAGCGCGACCCGGAGGACGCGGCGCCGGGCGCGATGTACCGGATCCGCGACCTGGAGATGGCGTCGCGGCTGTCGTTCTTCATCTGGAGCAGCGTGCCGGACGACGAGTTGCTCGACCTGGCCATCGCCAGGCGTCTCCAGGAACCGGAGATCCTCCAGGAACAGATCGAACGCATGCTGGCCGATGAACGGGCAGGGGCCCTGGGCGCCAACTTCGCCGGGCAGTGGCTGTACCTGCGGAACGTCGTCGCGACGGAACCGGACGCCGACCTGTTCCCGGATTTCGACGACAACCTTCGGAAGGGCCTACAGCGCGAGACCGAGCTGCTGTTCGAGAGCATCGCGCGCGAGGATCGCAGCGTCCTGGACCTGCTGACGGCCGACTACACGTTCGTCAACGAGCGGGTGGCCCGGCACTACGGCATCCGGGGCGTCTACGGAGACCAGTTCCGCCGCGTGGACGTCGAAGACGAGAACCGGAAGGGGCTCCTGGGGCACGCCAGCGTGATGCTGATCAACTCGTACGCGAACCGGACGTCTCCGGTGAATCGCGGCAAATACGTGCTGACGAACATCCTTGGGACGCCGCCGCCCCCGCCGCCGCCGAACGTCCCGCCTCTCGAGGAGAACCTGAACCAGCCGGCGGCCATGCGCGAGCGGATGGCCCAGCACCGCGCCAACCCGGCGTGCTCGGGCTGCCACCAGTACATGGATCCGGTCGGCCTGGCCCTGGAGAACTTCGACGCCATCGGGCGATGGCGCGAAGCGGAGGACGACTTGCCGATCGACGCGGCCGGTTCCATTCCGGTGTTCCGGGATTTCGGGCCGATCGACGGCCCGGTGGGTCTGCGCGAGGCGATCCTGAGCCGGTCGGAGCAGTTCGCGTCGACGGCCACGGAAATGCTGTTGACCTATGCGCTGGGACGGGGGCTGGAGGCGCGCGACATGCCGATCGTGCGCGCGGTTGTCCGGGACGCCGCGGACGAGAACTACCGGTTCTCGACCCTGGTTCGCGGCATCGTCACGAGCACGCCGTTCCAGATGCGAACCCGCCGCGCCGAACCGGACCCGACGGCGCGGCTGGAGTCGGATGGCGGAATAGCGGAACGATAAGGCCATAGGAGAGTCGAACATGTTTGCGACACGTCAGCACCTCAATCGCCGAACGTTTCTTCGGGGCGCCGGGGCCGCCGTGGCCCTGCCGCTGCTGGACGCGATGGTTCCGGCGCACACCGCGTGGGCGCAGACGGCGGCCCGCCCGGTGGAGCGTTTCGGGTTCGTCTACGTGCCCCACGGGACGATCATGGATCAGTGGATGCCGGCCCAGGCGGGCGCGGACTTCGAATTCTCCACCATCCTCAAGCCCCTGGAACCCTTCCGCGAGTACGTCAACGTGATCACGGGTCTGACCAACGAGGGCGAGAACGGGCATTCGCCGAGTCCCGGCATGTGGATGAGCGGCGCGTTTCCGGCCAAGGGCAGCACGGTGCTTCTGAACCGGACCGCCGACCAGGTCATCGCCGAGCACATCGGCCAGGAGACGACGTTCCCGTCGCTCGAGGTGGCGACCGAGGACATGTCCAGCAGCCTGGGCAGTTGCGCGGGCGACTTCCTCTGTTCCTACATGAGCACGATTTCGTGGCGGACGCCGACGCAGCCGCTCCCGATGGAGATCAACCCGCGCGTGGTCTTCGAACGGATGTTCGGGGGCGACGCGGCCACCGACGAGGCGCGTTTGGCGCGGCTGGAACAGAGCACCAGCATCCTGGACGGCGTGGCCGAGAGCGCGCGCGCGCTGCGGCGCGACCTGGGCGCCCCGGACCGCGCCAAGCTCGACGAGTACCTGGAGAACGTGCGGGAGATCGAGCGCCGGCTGGTTCAGGGCGAGCGCCAGCGGTCGGAGAGCAGCCTGGAGGTCCCGGCGCCGCCCACGGGGATTCCCGAGTCGTTCGAGGAGCACATCGTCCTGATGTTCGAGCTGCAGGCGCTGGCGCTGCAGGCCGACCTGACGCGGGTCACCTCGTTCATGCTGTCGCGGTCGCTCAGCACGCAGAGCTATCCGCAGATCGGCGTGGCCGAGGGCCATCACCCGATCTCGCACAACAACTACGTGCCCGAGGTGGTCGAGAAGAAGGCCCGGGTGGACACCTACCACGCCCAGTTGTTCGCGAACTTCCTGGAGCGGCTGCGGTCCACGCCCGACGGCGAGGGCAGCATCCTGGATCACTCGACGTTCCTCTATGGGAGCGGCATGAGCAACTCCAACGTCCACGACCACATCAACCTGCCGACGCTCGTGGTCGGCGGGCTGTTCCCGGGCAACCGCCACATCAAGCTCGGGGAACTGGCGCCGGATCGGGATGCGTCCTACGTTCCGAAGTACACCGAGACCGTGCCGTTCGCGAACCTCCTGGTGACGATCCTGAATCGCGCTGGCGTGGAAACCGACGCCTTCGGGCTGGAACGCGTCGCGAGCGACGGCCACATCGCGCTGTAGGTAGCTGTCGGTAAGGGAGACTGCCATGACATCCCGACGCATGCTGACCGCATCGATCGCCGTGTTGTTGGGCGCCGGCCCCGGCGCCGCGCAAACGGAAGAAAGCCCGCTGGCTCTGGCCGCGAAGAATCGCGACACGGCCGCGGTTCTTTCGCTGCTCTCGGAGGGCGTGGCGGACGTCGTCGCGACCGACAACGAAACGATGACGGCGCTGCATTGGGCCGCCTACTGGAACGATCTCGAGGCCGTCGAGGCGCTCCTGGACGCCGGGGCCCGAGCCAACGTCAGCAACCGGTACGGCGTCACGCCGCTCCACGAGGCGGTCACGCTCGGGAGCGAGGCGGTCACGCGCCGGCTGCTGGACGCGGGCGCGGACCCGAACGCCGGGTATGGCGCGGGTGAGACTCCGGTCATGATCGCCGCGCGTACGGGCCACGTGGACACGCTGGCGCTCCTTCTCGACCACGGGGGCGAGATCAACGCCGCCGAAGAGTGGCGGGGGCAGACGCCGTTGATGTGGGCGGCGATCGAAGGCCACGCCGAGGCCGCGCGGTTCCTGATCGACCGCGGAGCGGACGTGAACGCCCGTTCGGCGCTGTTGGATTTCGAGCAGATCGAGACCAGCGCGGCCGGCGCACTGGTCGACCGTCCGACCGGAGAGTTGACGCCTCTGTACTTCGCGGCCCGGCAGGGACACGACGCCGTGGGCGAGGTACTGCTCGACTCCGGGGCGGACGTGAACCCGGGCGAAGTCATCTATGGCTTCACGCCCCTGCAGGTGGCGGTCATCAACGGGCACTGGGACTTCGCGGCGATGCTGATCGAGCGCGGCGCCGACGTCGACGACGGTTCGCTCTACACCGCCGTCGAGACGCGCAACACGCCGGCGTACACGAACCGGCCGGCGCCGCCGTTGCGGGATCGGGTGTTGGGCGACATGGACATCGTCCGCATGCTGCTGGATGGCGGCGCCGACCCGGACCAGGTCTACACGAAACGGATTCCACCGCGGCAGGCGCAGGGCGAGGTGAACGTGCCCCCGGGAGCGACCCCCATGCTCCGGGCCGCGTTCTCCACCGACATGGAGATCATGCGGCTCCTGATGGAATACGGCGCCACGCCGGCAACGACGGCGGCCGACGGCTCGTCGCCTCTGATGGTCATGGCCGGACTGCGGGCCCGGGGACGCTACGACAACGCGGCCGGTCCCCGCGATCCGATGCGGCTGGAGGCCGTACGCATGTTCTGGGAGGCGGGTGCGCCCGTCGATGGCGTCCACACGCCGACCGGGAACACGGCCTTGCACTACGCCGCCCGAAACGGCGCGCAGGACATCGTCCGGTTCCTGACCGCGGCCGGCGCCAGCCTGCACCAGGCGAACAACGACGGGCAGACGCCGTCGGACATGTTCCGGTCCCGGGCCTTGAGCCTGGCTCCGTGACGGCGGCTCGACGATGAGACTCGGCGCGGCCGTTCTTGCGTTGGGCTTGTCCGGAGTCCTGGCGCACACCTTGGAGGCGCGTCCCGAGTTCTTCATGTTGTACCAGGGGGACCCGTTGCGGAACCCCGCGATCGACACCTGCGGCGCCTGCCACATCAACGACCTTGGCGGCGGCGCCCGGAACGAGTTCGGGCTGGCCTTCGCCGAGAACGGATTCACGATCACGCCGATGCTGCGCGCCCGGTTTCCGGACCGCTTCACCTATGAAACGACGACCCTGTCGAACGGGACGGCGTTCCATTTCTCGGACCCCGACCACGTGTACTTCGTGTTGGAGCCCGTCCCGGACGAGGGCGATGAAGAGGGCGCGGAAGCGGCAATGCGAGAGGTCGACATGGTGGCCCTGGCGCGAGGCGAGCTGGGTTCGGTCGATGAACGCCCCGAGGACCGGATGGGTTTCTTCGTGACCAGCGTCGGGCCCGGGAACGGCGGCGACCTGGGCGGGCTGGCGGGCGCCGACGCGCACTGCCAGTCGCTGGCGGAGGCCGCCGGGTCCGGCGACCGGACCTGGCGCGCGTACCTGAGCACCAGCTTCGACGGGGATCCCGTGATCCACGCGGGCGACCGCATCGGCGGCGGACCGTGGTACAACGCCGACGGCCTGCTGATCGCCCGCGGCGTGACGGACCTGCACATCGGCAACAACCGCATGAGCCTCGCCATGTCGGTCAGCGAGACCGGCGAGCGGATCGCCGGAAGGGGCGAGGACCCGAACCGGCATGACATCCTGACCGGCACGCTGGCCGACGGCACGGCCGCCGTGGGGATGAACTGCAACAACTGGACCAGCGGCGGCGAGGGCGCCGCCATGGTCGGTCATCACGACCGGGAAGGCGGGGGCCAGGACGGAAGCTCCTGGAATGCGGCGCACCCGTCGCGGGGTTGCAGCCAGGACGACCTGCGGGCCAGCGGCGGCGACGGCCTGTTCTACTGCTTCGCCGCCGACTGAACGTCTACCGCACCACTTCGCCCGCCGCGCGCGTGATGTCCGCGCCCGCCGCCATCCCGTGCGTCCCTTCCACCTTGGACGGGTGGCCGCGGGCGCTGATGACCTCGCCTTCGACGAAAGTCTCCCGCGTCCAACCGCGCTTGGCCAGGACCGTGGCCGGGGCGAATTCGATCTGCCAGACCTGGATCTCTCCGTCGTCGCCCGTCACCTCGACGTACAGGACGGGATGCGGGTTCCTGAAGACGAAGTTGCTGACGACGCCTTCGATCTCGACGTATCGATCCATATGGAATGCCGCCGACTGCGCATGGTGCCCGGCGGCCGGGACGGCGGCCATGACGATGGCCGCCGCGATCATCGTCCAGGTCTGCAAACGCATGTCGGCGTTCCTCTATTGCGCGTCGTCATCGGGGGGAAAGACCTCCGGGAGCCGGATCATGTCCGGGTCCGCGTACTTGGACGGCACGAACTGCACGGGCTGGCTGGCCAGCTCGGGCAGGCACGCGTACGGCAGGATCAGCGGCGCTTCCTGCGGTTCCCAAAGGCGGGTGAACGCGATGGCTTCGTTCAGAAAGACCGGATCCTCGGTGACCACGTCCGCGCGGAGGCCATCGCCCTCCCGCCGGTACGTCTCGACGACGCGCTTCCGGGTGGAGGAGGGCACGTTGGCCATGTCGTCCAGGCCGTGAGGATCGAACGTGAACGCGGACGTTTCGACGACGAGGCTCCCGTCTTCGTACCGGCCGCGCGAATACCCCTGGACCGTGAACTCGTAGACGGGCGGCTCGGGGTGCCCGTGGCCCTCGAGCCAGACGGTTCTCACGATGTCGTCCTTTTCGTAGGTGAAGACGACCCGGTCTTCCCGCTGCTCGATCGCGAACGCGTAGGGATCCGCCACCAGGGACGGCGACGTGGCCTGGACGCAGTCGTACTTCGGTCCCGCCGTTTCGTCCCACGCGGCCATGAAGCCCAGCGCCCGCGCCTTCAACGGCAACTCGCGGAAGACGAACGGACAGGTCACGCCGTTCGGCGTGCAGTTGTCGCCCGGCGACCAGATTCCCGCGAGATCCGGGACAGGCGCGGTCGCCGTCTGGGCCGAGGCGAAGACGCCGCCCAGCACGGCGACCAGTACGATCGCGCAGGCCCGCGGTCGCTGTCCGGAATTGCTGGATTCGCCCATCGGGCGTCAGTGTATATTACGTTCCCAGCCATGCGAAGCAACCTTTAGGCGAAATGGAGGAGGCAGCCATGAGCTTCATGAATCGAAGGGCCTTCCTGAGATCCGGCGCCGCGGCCGCGGCCGGACTGTCGATGGCGCCGACCGGGGCCGGCGCGAAAACGCAGGATGTCCGCGGCACGTCTCTCACGCCCATCGTTCCGACGACGGAGGGGCGTGTCCAGGGCCGGATCCGCAACGGCGTCCACCAGTTCTGGGGCGTCCCGTACGGCGCGTCGACCGGAGGCTCGAACCGCTTCATGCCGCCCGTCCGCGCGGCGGCGTGGAGCGGGGTCCGGGACGCGATCGGCGTCGGAAACCGCGCGCCGCAGGACTCGGGCGGACCCGTCTCCGTGGTCTGGGCGCTCGACCGTCGCGAGCCGATGGGCGAGGATTGCCTGAACATCAACATCTTCACTCCCGGGCCGGACAACGGGCGGCGTCCCGTGATGGTCTGGCTGCATGGCGGCGGGTTCTCGGGCGGTTCGGGAAACTGGCTGCTGTACGACGGCACGAACGTGGCGTGGAAGGAAGACGTTGTCGTCGTGGCCGTCAACCACCGGCTGAACCTGTTCGGTTTCCTGCACCTGGCGGATCTGGGCGGAGAGAAGTGGGCCCGCTCCACCAACGTCGGGGTTCAGGACATCGTGGCCGTCCTGGACTGGATCCGCGACAACATCGCGGAGTTCGGGGGCGATCCCGAGCGCGTGACGATCTTCGGGCAGTCCGGCGGCGGGGGGAAGGTGACGACGCTGATGGCCATGCCGTCGGCCGAGGACCTGTTCCATGGCGGCATCGCCATGAGCGGATCGGCGCTCCGGGGAACGCCCCGCGACGGCGCCACCGAGGCGGCGGAACGCTTCCTGTCCAAGCTCGGCCTCGGCCCCGACCGGCTGGACGCGCTCCAGTCCATGCCGTGGCGGCAGCTCCAGGCGGCGTTCGACAGCGAACCGGCCATACCCGGCCTGGGGCGGGGGCCCGTCATCGACGGGACCGTCATTCCCCGGCACCAGTGGGACCCGACCGCGCCGGAGTATTCGGCCGATGTGCCCCTGATGATGGGGTCCACCGAGACCGAGAACGGGTGGGTCGGTCCGCCGCCGCTGGAGTTGTCGGACGGCGAGACGCTCGCCCGCTTCATCGGCCTCGCGAACGACGACGCGGCCGCCGGGCGGGAGTTGATGGCGCTGTATCGAAGGAAACATCCCGATCGCGTCAACCAGATGTTGTGGCTCACCGCCCAGTCGGACGACACGCGCCGCCGGAACGCGCAGACGCTGGGCGAGCTCAAGTTCGCGCAGGGCGGCGCGCCCAGCTTCCTGTACTTCTTCGACTGGTACTCGCCGGTCTACGACAACCGCATGGGCTCGTACCACACGCTGGACATCCCGTTCGCGCTCTACAACGTCGACATCGCCGCGTCGATGACCGGGGCCATGCAGGCGCGTTACGAGCTGGCCCACAAGATGAGCGCCGCGTGGGCCGCGTTCGCGCGCAACGGCGACCCGAACCACCCGGACATCCCGGAATGGCCGGCGTTCGACCCGGCCGATTATCCGACGATGATGTTCGGCGACGACGTCCGGATGGTCCGCGATCCGAATCGCGAGGAGCGGCTGGCGCTCGCCGCATTGCGGGCGGGATAGCGGAGGAAGCCGCCGATGAGAGCTCAAGGTATCGCGCTTGCCGTCGCCGTGTTCGGGCTGGGCGCCGGATGGCTGTCGGCACAGGATCCCGGCGACTGGCCGATGTACAACTACGACCTGTGGGGCACGCGGCACTCGCCCCTGGACGAGATACACACCGGCAACGTCGCCGGCCTGGAACGGGCATGGACGTTCCCCCTGGGGCGGCTCGGAACCGTGGGCCAGTTGACCGGGGGATCCGAGGCGACGCCCATCGTCGTCGACGGCGTGATGTTCCTTCCGCTGGCGGATTCGTTCGCGGCGCTGGACGCGGCGACCGGCGACGAGGTCTGGACCTTCGCGATGTCGTTGGAGGATCCGCCCAACCGGCGCGGCGCCGTGTACTGGCCGGGCGACGGCGAGAACGCGCCGCGCGTCTTCTTCACCGCGGGCGCCCGCCTGATCGGTCTCGGCGCGTTCACGGGAGAACCCGTCGGCGGTTTCGGCGCGGACGGCGTCGTCGACATGGTCCAGACCTACAACGGCGTCCCCAGCGTCTTCGAGGACCGGATCCTGGTGGGCACCAACAGCTCGCCCGGCGCGGTGCGGGCGTTCGACGCCCGGACGGGCGAGCGGATGTGGGAGTTCCGAGCCGTTCCGGGACCGGGAGAACCGGGAATCGAGACCTGGGAGAACGAGAGCTGGCGCGACCGGACCGGCGCCTACAGTTGGTCCTTCTCACAGACCCTGGACCCGGATCGGGGCATCTACTACGCCGTATTCGAGACGCCGGGTCCGATCGACTACTGGGGGGGCGACCGCCACGGCGACAATCTTTTCGGGGGGTCGGTCGTGGCGCTGGACGTCCGCACCGGAGAACGTCTCTGGCATTTCCAGCACGTACACCACGACCTCTGGGACTACGACCTGCCGTCGCCGCCGGTGCTCCTGGACGTGACGATCGAGGGCGAGACCGTGCCGATCCTGGCCCAGACGGCCAAGACCGGGTACATGTACATCCTGAACCGCGTGACGGGGGAACCGTTGTTCGGGATCGAGGAAGCGCCGGTCCCGCAGAGCACGGTCCCCGAGGAGCGCAGCTCGCCCACGCAGCCGATCCCGGTCAAGCCCCCGGCGCTGGCGCGCGTATCGTACAGTCCGGAAGACATCGTGACGGCGGAAGACACCAACGCCGAGCATGCCGCGTTCTGCCGCGAACTGGTCGAAAGGAGCGGCGGCCTGCTCAACGAGGGGCCGTTCACGCCGTACGTCTACCGCGCCCCGGGCGCGCCGCCCCGATCGACTGTCGTCTTTCCCGGCTCGGTCGGCGGCGCGAACTGGGGCGGGGCCGCGGCCGATCCCGAACTGGGTTACGTCTTCGTCAACACCATGAGCGAAGGCAGCTTCGGCTGGATCGAGCGGAGCCCCGAAGGATCGGACGTGCCGTACCGGCGGAACAGCATCGTCGGCCGGACATCGCGATTTCAGTGGCACGACAACACCGAGGACTCCGGGGGCAACATCAACGGCGCGGGCGAGGACGCCTGGCCGTGTCAGAAACCGCCGTGGGGCGAGTTGATCGCCGTCGACGCCGCGACCGGGGACATCGCCTGGCGCGTGCCGCTGGGGATCACCGAGGAGTTGCCCCCGGAACGCCGGAACACCGGCCGCTTGAATTTCGGCGGGCCCATGACCACGGCGGGGGGCCTGGTCTTCATCGGCGCCTCGAACGACCGCCGCTTCCGCGCCTTCGACTCCGGGACCGGCCGGGAGCTTTGGGTCCAACGGCTGGAGATGAGCGCGCACGCGGTCCCGATCTCGTATGAAGTCGACGGCAGGCAGTACATCGCCGTCGTGGCCGGCGGACAGCGCGGCGACGTCGACGATCCCGGACCGGAGGGGGCCGAAGCCGTCATCGTTTTCGCGCTGCCTTGACACCTTCGCGAACTCCACGGGAGACGCAGGACTTGCGGTCGTTCCGACAACCGGGACGCGTTGCGAGCGATCGGGACATGTCATTCGGTTCGACTTGGGACTGGATCCGTCACCTGGCGAACCCCATTCCCCGCCACCTGGCGGCCATGGGGTACGCGCGGGGACTGAGGCAGCTCGATTCCCGGGGGCGGCGTTGCCGGCTCGCATGGCGTCCGCACGTGGAGCGCAGCCGGGCGCTGATGCTCGAGGCCGCGGATCGTTGCGCCCGAAACCGGAAAGCGGTCGTCATCGGCTCGGGGCCGCTTTTCGATATCCCGGTCGCCGAGTTGAGCCGGCGCTTTCGTGAAGTCGTCCTGGTGGACATTCTGCATCTTCGGCAGGTCCGTTCGGCGGTACGCCGGTATCCGAACGTGCGTCTTCGATGTGCCGACGTCACCGGAGTCGTCGAAGAGGTGCATGCCATGGCTCAGCGGGGACGGCGGTTGGCGTTGCCGGAGCGAAAGCCGGACTTCTTTCCGGGAGAAGACGTCGACCTGGTCGTTTCGGCGAATATCCTGTCCCAGCTTCCGTTGGCGCCGGTTCGCTACGCAACCCGGAAGAAGAACGGTCCGGCGCCCTGGTGGGTGAAGGCGTTTTCCCGCCGGCTGGTCGTCGACCACCTGGACTGGCTCGCTTCGTTGGCAGGCAACGTGTGTCTGATATCGGATCTGGAGCGTCTCTATTGCGATGGAGAGGACGTCGTCTGCCGGGACGGATCGCTGCGGGGGGTGGATTTGCCGGAAGGGGGGCGGCGATGGTTGTGGGATCTGGCGCCGAAGCCGGAATTGGATCCCCGGTACGACGTGCGCCACGTGGTTGCCGGCTACGCGCAGTTCCCGAAACGGGTCTGGTTGGAACGTAAGAGACCCGGAAACACCCGTGACGACTTAGAATTGTCGGACGGGACGAAACGGCCGGATTTCGAGCAAGCGAGGCACAAGGATCGAACGCCGCCGTAAACGTCCCGGGGAGAGCCACGCCATGACGACGAGAACGTATCGCATCGGGCAGATCGTGCCGAGCTCGAACACGACGATGGAGACCGAGATCCCCGCGATGCTCCGGGCCCGGGAAGCGGTCGAGCCGGAGCGTTTCACGTTCCACTCGGCGCGCATGCGCATGAAGAGCGTGACCAAGGCGGAGCTCGAGGCCATGGACGCCGAGTCGGACCGTTGCGCCGCCGAACTGGCCGACGCCGACGTGGACGTCCTGGGCTATGCCTGCCTGGTGGCGATCATGACCATGGGCCGGGGCTACCACTGCCAGTCCGAGGCGCGCCTGCGCGCCGTGACGGAGAGGGAAGGCCATCCGGCGCCGGTCGTCACCAGCGCCGGCGCGCTCGTCGACGGGTTGAAGGCGTTGGGCGCGCGACGGGTTTCGATCGTGACGCCGTATCTCCGGCCGTTGACCCGCCTCGTCACCGAGTACATCGAGGCCGAAGGCGTCGAGGTCATCGACAGCATCTCGCTCGAGATCGCCGACAACCTGGAGGTGGGGCGACAGGATCCGATGGCGTTGGTCGATATCTACAAGGACCTGAACCTGGATGGCGCCGACGCCCTCGTCCTCTCCGCCTGCGTCCAGATGCCCTCTCTGCCGGCCGTCCCCGTGGTCGAGGCGGAATGCGGGCTGCCGGTGGTTTCGGCGTCCGTATGCACGGTCTACCAGATGCTGCGGAGCCTGAACCTGGCGCCGCACGCCCCCGGGGCCGGAGCGCTCCTTTCGGAACGGGTCGGAGCATCGGCTTGACGACGATCGATCGGGCCGAAGCCGTCCTTCTGCACTATCGGCTGGACAAGCCCGTGGGCGGCTCCGGCGTGTCCGCCGTCGACGTGGTCGTCGTGGACCTGGCGGACTCCGACGGCGCCGTCGGGTGGGGTTTCACCTACGTGATCGGAGGCCAAGGCGGCGCCGTCGTACTCGAAGCCGCCCGCGGCCAGTTGGATCGTCACGTGCGCGGCCAGGAACGGGTTCCGCCGCCGGCCCTTTGGCGCCGGATCGCGGCCGGGTTCAACCGGACGGGGCCGGGGCCGAACATGGTGGCGCTGGCCGCCGTCGACGTCGCCGCCTGGGACCTGGAGTCCAATCGGCGGGGAATCCCGCTCGCCGAGGCGCTGGGGGGCGCCGCGCGGCACGTGCCCGTGTACGGGAGCGGCGGCTTCACCGCCGTCCAATCGCCGGAAGCAGCCGCCGAGACGGCCGCGGCGCATGCCGCCCGGGGTCTGGGAGCGGTCAAGCCCCGCGCGCGGGGACGCGGCGGCGAGGACATCCGCGTGATGGAAGCCGTCCGTTCGGCCCTCCCCGACGGCGTCGACATGATGCTGGACGCCAACGAGAAATGCGACCTGGTCGCGGCGCGCCGCTTGTTGGGCGCCGCGCGGGAGCACGGCGTGCTGTTCGTGGAGGAACCGCTCCCGGCCGATGCGATCGAAGGCTATCGCGCACTGGCCTCGTCCGGCGGCGCGCCGGTGGCGGCGGGGGAACATCTGCAAGGGCGGGCGGCCTTCCTGCCGTTCCTGTCGGAACGCCTCGTGAGCGTGATCCAACCCGACCTGGCCATGGCGGGCGGCCTGACTCCGGTCGTCGAGGTGGCGCGGCTGGCGGAGGCGTTCGACGTCGGCGTCGCGCCCCACTTCCTGCCGGGGCTGTTCGTCCATGCCGCCGCCGCGGCCGGCGCCGTCACGTGGCTGGAGGAATTCCCCCTGATCGAACCCCTGTTCGAAGGTTGGCCCGAGGTTCGGGAAGACGGCCGCATGGCGCCGCGGGACGCGCCGGGACACGGGCTGGTCCTGGAGGACGCCGTTCGGAGAATGTACCAGGCCGCTTGATGCAAGGAGGGAAGGACGCTTTATGCGCTTATGCCGATTCGGAGATGATTCGCGGTTGGGGCTTGTCGAAGACACGCGCGTGCGGGATGTCAGCGCCGCTCTGGACGTGTTGCCGGCCTACCGTTATCCGTTGCCGGCGGTGGACGTGCTCATCGAGAACCTGGATGCGGTGTGCGAGCGCGCACGGTCGATCGCGCCGGAAGCCGAGGTCCATGAGCTGGAAGGGCTGAGGCTGCTGAGCCCGGTGGCCAACCCGGGCAAGATCATCGGCGCGCCGTTGAACTACGTGAAGCACGTGGATGAAGTCAAGGCCGACGCCGGGATCCACCACAACGTCGCGGCGCACACGGCGCCGATTCACAAGATGGGTGTCTTCCTCAAGGCGCGGAGCGCGCTGGCCGGGCCGGGCGAAGGCATTCGCCTCCGCAAGCTCGACCGGCGCAACGATCACGAGGTGGAACTGGCGGTCGTCATCGGCAAACCCGCGAACAACGTTGCGGCCGGGGACGCGCTGGAATACGTGGCCGGGTACACGATCGGCCTGGACCTCACGATCCGGGGACCCGAGGAACGCTGTCTTCGGAAGTCGCCCGACACCTACGCGGTGGTGGGCCCCTGGCTGGTGACCCGGGACGAGATACCGGATCCGGGCAACCTGGATCTCTCGGTCTCGGTCAACGGCGTCGTGCGCCAGGACTCGAACACGCGGCACATGACGATGGGCGTCGAGCGATTGATCGAGTTCGCCTCGGCGTTCTACACGCTGTATCCGGGCGACATCATCATGACGGGCACGCCGGAAGGCGTGAGCCCGCTCGCGCCCGGTGACCGTATCCGGGCGTCGATCGAAGGCGTGGGCGCCATGGACGTCCAGGTGCATCCGGCATCCACCGGACAAATCGCTTAGTCCCGTCCACCGGCGGCGCTATACTTGGCGCATCGCGGCGCGATGGACCCACGCGTTGCGACATGGAGGGTGGTGACCCATGACGAACCGCACTCGAGCCGGCATTCAGGTTTCCCTCCTCCTGACGGCCGCGGCATGCCTCGGCGGGGCGGCTTACGCCCAGACGGACCTGTCCGGGGAATGGCGCGTGGTCCGCAGCGAGGACAACTTCCACAACCCGTACAACGGCGACACCGGCGGACTGCCGCTCAACGAGGCGGGTTACCGGCGGTCGGACACATGGGACGCGTCGATCCAGTCGCTGCCGGAATGGCAGTGCCGGCCGCATTCGGGCGCCTATATCACGCGCGGCCCGTCGGCCCTGAAGATCTGGAAGGAAGTGGATCCGGTGTCGCGCGAGACCGTCGCCTTCCACACCGAGTGGCTGCGGTCGATCGACAACCCGATCTGGATGGACGGCCGCTCGCATCCGTCCGAGCACGCGCCCCACACCTGGGCCGGCTTTTCCACCGGGGAATGGGTCGGCGACGTCCTGAAGGTCACGACGACGCATGTGAAGGAAGACTACATCCGGCGGAACGGCCCGCCGCAGAGCGACCGCATCACGATGACCGAATACCTGATCCTGCGGTCGGTGGGCAACGAGGACTACCTGTCCTGGACCAAGGTCGTCTACGATCCCGACTACCTCACGGAACCGCTGATTCGCACCACCGAGTACATACGGCGGCCTCACGACCAGGTGCCGCCGTATCCGTGCACGGTCGTCACCGAGGTGGACCGGCCCCGGGGCTACGTGCCGAGCTGGTTCCCGGGCGAGAATCCCCACCTCGGGGAGTACGAGGAGCACCTCGGAATCCCGGCCGAGGCGGCCCGCCAGGGCGCGATCTCGATGTATCCCGAGTTCCGCGCCATGATCCGCGAGAACGGGTGGGAAGCGCGCCGGTTGGACGAAGCCACGCCGACGTTCGAGGCGCAACAGAACGCGCCCGTGTCGGGAGCGCGGTAGATGCGCCGCGTGACGGACATGCGCGGCGTTGCGAGGTCGATTCTCGGACTGGCGGCATTGACGGCGTCGGGAACCGTGTTTGCGGCCGCGGGTCGAGGCGAACCGCCGGTTCTCCGGCAGGGCGGCGTCGAGGCCGTCCACGTTCAGGGCAACATCTGGCTCTTCGCGGGCGCGGGCGGCAACGTCGTCGCCTCCGTGGGCCCCGACGGCGTGCTGCTGGTGGATTCGGGCGCCGAGTCGATGGCCGAGGCGCTCCTGATCGAGATCCAGGAGCTTCAGCGCATGCTCGACTTCGGCAGCCTGCCGCCGCCGGGGCTTCGCGGGGGCGCCGAGGCGCTCCAGACCACGCCCATCTACACGCGGCCGCCGCCGAAGCCGATCCGGTACATCCTGAACACCCACTATCACCCGGATCACACCGGCGGCAACGAGACCTTGGCCAACGCCGGCGTCACGTTCGCCGGCGGGAACGTGTCGGGCAGCATTCAGGACGCCGACGAAGGCGCCGCGATCCTCGCCCACGAGAACACGCTCTTCCACATGGTGGACGCCGAGGCGCCGTTCCGTGCATTGCCGACGGATACGTACTACGGCGAGTACTACAAGCTCAGCCATTTCTTCAACGGCGAGGGCATTCGCCTGATTCACATGCCGGGGGCGCATACCGACGGCGACAGCATCGTCCACTTCACCCGATCGGACGTGATCGTGGCCGGCGACACGTATTCGGCCGCGACGTATCCGGTCATCGACCTGGAGCGCGGCGGGCACATCAACGGCGTCATCGACGCCCTGAACTACATGCTGGAACTGGCCATCCCCTCGTTCCGGACCGAGGGCGGCACCCTGATCGTTCCCGGCAGCGGCCGGATTTCGGACTCCGCCGACCTGGGTTATTACCGGGACATGCTGACGATCATTCGCGACCACATGCAGATCATGATCGACGACGGGATGTCGTTGGATGAAGTGCAGGCGGCGCGTCCGACGCTGGGCTACGATCCGCGGTTCGGCGCCGAGGACGGTCCATGGACCACCGAGATGTTCGTGGAGGCGGTGTATCGGAACCTCACCGAGACGCCGGCTCCGGAGGAATACCGAGGCCTCCCGCCCTACAGCGGGGGCCCAGGGAGATGACGTCATGAAACGAAGTGTGTGTGTACCCGTGCTCGCGGCGGTCGCGATGTTCGCGGCGACCGCCTTCGCGCACCATTCCTTCACGGCGACCTACGACGAAGACGCGCTGGTCGAGATCGAGGGCCGCATCGTCCAGTTCATGTTCCGCAACCCCCACTCCTGGGTTCACGTGATGGCGCCCGACGAGGACGGCGAGGTGCACCGTTGGGGCGTGGAGTGGGGCGGCGCCGGCCAGTTGGGGCGTCAGGGCGTGAGCCGTTCCTCGCTCCGGCCCGGCGACGTCGTGGTCATCACCGGCAATCCGGGCCGCAACCCCGCCGACCACCGGATCCGCATGCGGACGCTCCTGCGCACCGAAGACGGATACGGATGGGGCCAGCAGGGCGAGGACTTTGACTAGGACGCGCCGGCAGTTGTGGCCGGCGCTGTTCGCGGCCCTCCTCGCCGCCGGGCCGGCATGGGCGCAGCGCGGCGGGCCGGCCCCGCCCCCGCAGACGGCCCGCGACGCAGCCCCGATCGATCTGGTCGGCGACTGGACCGCCCTGGTCAACGAGGACTGGCGCCACCGCATGTTCACCGGACAGCGCGGCGACTACGATCTGGTCCCGCTGAACGCGGAAGGACAGCGTCTGGCCGACGCCTGGACGGGCGAGGCGCCGCCGCCCGATGGCCGGTGCCTGATGGCGTACGGCGCCGCCGGCGTCATGCGTCTGCCCACCCACTTGAGGATCGATTGGGAGAACGACAACACGCTGCGCATCGACCTGGACGCCGGAACGCAGACGCGCCTGTTCCATTTCGGCGACGTGGACCCGCCGGACGAGCCCTCCCTGCAAGGGCACTCCGTGGCCGAGTGGGAGGTCTACGGCGGATTCTCCGGCCGGGGCGCCGGCGTTTCGCTGGCGCAGGTGCCCATGGGCGGCAACATGCGCGCGGAGACGACCCACATGCTGCCGGGCTACTACCTGAAGAACGGCATTCCCTACAGCGGCGACGCCCACATGACCGAGTTCTTCGTCCGCCTGACCGAACCCAACGGCGACGAGTACCTGCTGGTGCAGACCTACGTCGACGACCCGCAGTACCTGACCGCGCACTTCGTCCGGACGCTGACGTTCAAGAAGCTGCCCGACGGATCCCTTTGGAATCCCACGCCCTGCACCGAGTATTGACCCGTTTCGCAGTCCGGACGCTCGGCGGGGTGGCCGGCGTTCTCGCATGCGCCGCCGCCCTGGCAGCGCAGGACGCCGAGATCCTGTTCGGGACCTGGGAGTTGAACACCCGGGCGTCCGAATCGAACCCTTCGCAATACAAGCGAACGACCTGCTGGATCGAGCCCCACGGCGACGGCGTCCGGGTCCGTTACGAGCTGGTCGGCGAGCGCGGCGGCGTGGTCCGCATGGAATGGACCGGCCGGTTCGACGGCCGGGACTACGCCGTCCAGGGGGTCGACTACGTCCTGACGAACGCCTACCGATGGGTCGACGAGCAGACCTACGAGGTCGTCATCAAGGTGGACGGCGCGCCCGCCGCCCGGGCGCGGACGACGGTCTCGCCGGACGGGGACACGTTGACGACCTTCACGCGGGAGCGGCTGGCCGACGGCCGGGAAGTCGCGTCGACCGTGGTGTACGAGCGGCGATAGCTTACGGATCCGGCGGCCGCACCCACCGGAAGTGGCTGTTGAGGAGCTGGAACGTGTCGCGCCGGACCAGGCGCAGCTCGATTCCGATCTCGTAGCCGTCCATCTCGCCCTCCAGCACCAGCCCGTCGTCGCCGGACCGCCGAAACGCGAACTCCGACCGCCACGTGCGGCTGTCGCCCTTCGTCAGCGACAGCATGTTGCGGGCCGTATCGATGGTGGCCCCGTACCGGGCGAAGGAATCGTCGATGCGTTGGAAGACCATCGCGCCGGGTTCGTCGAAGATGACCCGCCGCCACCGGCGGTCGTAGTCGTTGACGGCCGCCGGCCGCGCCTCGCCGTCGATCGACAGCCGTTCCACGTCCCAGACGCCGTAGAGAGGCGACCGGGGGCTTCCGCCGCCGGCCTGGTTCCAATAGGCCCAGGTGATGTTTCCGTACACCGCGATCGCGTACGCGCCGAACAGGAGTTGAGCGCCGACGGCGGCGGCGTGGGCGCGGCGCGAGCGGAAAAACGGCGGATGCGCGGCGGCCGGCGTGGGGTGTTTCCCGAAGAAGAAGGTCCACAACCGAAGCGACTCGGGCGCGAGCAGGAACGCGGTCATCAGGACTAGGTGGAACGAGATCATCTTCACGCCCACGTCGTACAGCATGTTGAAACCGAACACCTGCATCATGCTGGCCAGGACGACCATGGCGCCCAGCGTGGCCGTGCGGGGAACGATCAGCAATATTCCCGCCGCCACCTCCACGACCCCGGTCAGGATCTGGTACGTCGGCGAGGCGCCGACGAACGTCCAGAACAGTCCCTGCATGGACACGCCGCCCACGGGCGTGACCAGCGTGATCAGCGACGGGAACGGGAACTGGGCGGGGATGATCTTCGTGACGCCGTACTCGAACATCTGTGAGGCGATCGCCAGGCGGACGAACACGCGGAACCACTTGTGGAGCGTCACGTAGTTCGCGCGGCGGCGGTCCAGCAGCGACCACATGGCGGTCGCGCCCGAAGCCAGGACGAGGACCAGGAACGCCTGGACCCAGAAGAAGCGCGCATCCCAACTGTTCCCGGTGTAGGGGAGCGGCCCCGTCATGCCGAACACGCGTTCCGCCACCCAGAAGGTGATCTCGCGCGCGGGCGGCAGCGTCCCGAAGCTGCTGAACGCGCGGTCCGGTAGCAGGAACAGGCCGCCCGAGATCCGCGTCGCCAGGACGTACAGACCGAGGTAGGCGAAGCAGAAACGGAAGCCGATCCGGGTCGGGAGGCGCCACCGCTGGGCCTCGACGCCCGGGTCGGGCCGTGTCCTTTGGCTCTCCCCGCCCATCGCAGTCCTTCTAGCACCGGCACGGAACGGAGTCAATTTGCCGCCGCGCCGCCGCGCCTTTTCGCAACGCTTGGAGTTGTCCGTCATCGCGGTGTATAAATCCCTAACCGAACTGCCGTGAACGTTCAATCGAGGGGGCGGATCCACATGAGGGTGAAGACCGTACCGATCATCGTCGCGCTTGTAGCCGCGGCGCTCGCGGCCCGGCCGGCCGCGGCGCAGATGGACATCTCGGGGCAGTGGGCTCCGGTGATGGACGAGGACCGCGACGAGCGGGTCAGCGGGCCGGAGCTGGGTGAGTTCATGGGCATGCCCATCAACGACGCCGCTCGGGCGCGGGCCGAGTTGTGGGACTCGTCGATCCAGTCGCTGGCGGAGTGGCAGTGCCGGCCTCACGGCGTGGACTACATCACGCGGGGACCGTCGCAGCCGTTCATCACGCCGGAGATCGATCCGGCGTCCAGGAACCTGATCGCCTACCACTTCGAATGGCTCCGCTCGGTCGACCGCCCGATCTACATGGACGGGCGTCCGCATCCCGGCCCCAACGAGGCGCACAACTGGGCCGGGTTCTCCACGGGTCAATGGATCGGCGACGTGCTGCGGATCCACACGACGCACCTCAAGGAAGACTACATTCGCCGCAACGGGCTGCCTAGGAGCGACCGCGCCGAGGTGGTCGAATACCTGATCCGGAACGAGGACGTGATCACGTGGACGACGATCACCTACGATCCGGTCTACCTGGAGGAGCCGCTGATACGGACGTCGGAGTTCCAGTGGCGGCCCAACCAGCAGGTCCCGCCCTATCCCTGCACGGTGGTGACCGAGGTCAACCGGGAGCCCGGGTTCGTGCCCCACTACTTCCCGGGGGAGAACCCGTACGCCCGTGAAGCCGCCGACGTGTACAACCTCCCGATCGAGGCCACGCGGGGGGGCGCGGAAACCATGTATCCGGAGTTCAAGCAGCGAATCCAGGAGTTGATTCCGGGGCGCTGAGACGCGCTTCCGTCGCATGGCGCTTCGTGCTGCATGGGCGGAAAGGATCTGGAGAATCGCATGACGAAACAGGAGTTGAAGCCGCGTCGTCCGAAAACCGTAACGTGCGTTTCCGTCGGGATTCTCACGGCGGCCGCGCTCGCCGGCGCGCCCCGGGTCGAGGCCCAGGACGACGCGATCGACGTGGTCCGCGTGCGCGGACCGATCTACATGCTCGTCGGAGGCGGCGGCAACGTCGCCGCGTCGATCGGTGACGACGGCGTGCTGCTTGTCGATTCGGGGTCGGCAGACATGGCCGGCGCGGTTCTGGCCGCGATCCGCGAAACGCAGGAGTTGCAGTTGATGGGCCGCGATCCCGACCCGCTGCGGTGGGGCGCCGAAGGCCGGCTGTCGGTGCTGGCCTATCGGGACGGCTACCAGCCGCCAAAGCCCGTGCGCTACATCATCAACACCAGCGCCGCGGAGGATCGCGTCGGGGGGAACGCCGCGATCCGCGCCTCGGGCGTGACCTTCGTCGGCGGCAACGTCGCCGGCGCCATCGCCGACGCCGGCGTCGGCGCCAGCATTTACGCCCGCGAGGAAGTCCTGTTCCGCCTGGTCGAGAGGGGTGAGGTCGATCTGGCGTACCCGACGGACACGTACTACGGGTCGAGCTACAAGATCAGCCATCACTTCAACGGCGAGGGCGTGCGTATGATCCACATGCCGCAAGCCACCTCGGACGCGGACACGCTGGTGTACTTCCCGCGCTCGGACGTGATCGTGACCGGCGACTTCTTCTCGCAGACGACGTATCCGATCATCGACCTGGAGCACGGGGGCAGCATCGACGGCGTGATCGACGCCCTGAACTACGTCCTCGAGATCGCGATTCCCGAGTTCCGGACCGAGGGCGGCACGATGGTGGTCCCCGGACGCGGGCGTCTCAGCGACTCGGCCGACGTCGGCTACTACCGGGACATGGTGACCATCGTCCGGAACAACGTCCAGGAGATGATCGACCGCGGATGGTCGCTGGAGCAGGTCCTGGCGGAGCGGCCGACGAAGGCCTATGACGGCCTTTACGCGAACGAGTCGGGGGACTGGACGGCCGACGACTTCGTGACCGCGGTCTACCGAAGCCTGGAGCCGGCGCAATGAGGGAGGAGGCCACGCCCATGAATCGCGCGTTCCGCCATTCCATTCGTCTTGCGGCAAGCCTGGCCGTCGCCGCGGGTCTGCTCGCCGTCGCGCCGCGGCCGGCCCGGGCCCAGGCCAGCGTCGATCCGCCGCTCGACCTGACCGGGTACTGGGTGTCGGTGGTGACCGAGGGTTGGCGCCACCGGATGGTGGTGCCCGAGAGGGGTGACTACGAGAGCACGGCCATGACGCCGGCCGCCATCGCGGTCGCCGACGCGTGGGACCCGGCCGCGGACGAGGCCGCCGGCGAGGAGTGCCGGTGGTACGGCGCGGGCGGCGTGATGCGCATTCCGGGACGGCTGCACATCACCTGGGAGGACGCCGACACGTTGCGCATCGACACCGACGCGGGCTCCCAGACGCGGCTGTTCCACTTCGATCCGTCCGTCGAACCGCCCGAGGAGCCCGCCTGGCAGGGGCACTCGGTGGCCGAGTGGATCCGGGCCGAAGGCGGCCGGGAGCCGAACTCGGTCCCCAGCGGCCGGCTGAAGGTGGTGACCGACCACTTGCGCATGGGGTACATCCGGCGGAACGGCGTCCCCTACAGCGATCAGACCGTGATGACGGAGTACTTCTTCGCGTTCGACGAGCCCAACGGCGACCGGTGGCTCATCCTGACGACGTTCTACGACGACCCGGTCTACATGACGCGGCGGTTCATGGAAAGCACGCACTTCAAGCAGGAGGCCGACGAGGGCGGCTGGAACCCGACGCCGTGCTCGGCGTACCGCTGAGCCGCGTCCCCGACCCTACTTGGGGCGTCCCGCGAAACCTTCCGCGATCATCGGGAGCCTGTAGATCGACTTGGCGTTGTTGCGGACGCCCTCCGGCGTGACCCGGTCTCGACCGTCCGGCCCCTGGGCGCCGCTGCCCACGACGTACAGCGTCTTCTTCTCCGGACCGGAGAACGCGACCGAGATCGCGCGGCGGGGCGTGGGAATCGTGCCGAGGAACGCGCCCTCGGGGCTGAACACCTGGATCGTGTAGCCGGCGGTGACATAGAGCCGCCCGGCCGCGTCGACGGCCATTCCGTCGCCGCCGTCGGAATCCTCCAATCGGGCGAAGTCCCGCCGGTTCGACACCGCGCCGCCCGCGCCGACGTCGAACGCGACGATCGTGCCGCGGTTGGTCACGTAGAGCGTGGCGTCGTCCGGGCTCAGGATCACGCCGTTGGCCCGGACGTCGGCGGCCAGGGTCCTCACCCGGCCGTCCGCGCCGGCGTGGTGTAGGCCGCCCGAGGTGAAGAACGCGCCGCCGCGTCCGTCGACGACGAGATCGTTGACGCGTCCCAACGACGCGCCGTCGGCGAACCCCTCCGCCAGGACCCGCGGCTCCGGCGCCAGAACGGCCACCTTCGTCGGATCTTCGCACGGACCCAGTTCCGGGGCCCGTCCCGGATCGGTGCATGTGCGCTGAACGGCGAAGACGCGGCCATCGGCGTCGACGGAAACCGAACCGGCGCCATTGGTGTTCCCCAGGAACGTCGTGACGTTGCCGTCGACGTCCAGCTTCCGGACGCGGCTGGACTGTTCCTGCGCGAATAGCAGGCCGCCGTCCGGGGTCCCGACGATGCCGTCGGCGTTGCCGTCGCCGCTCCACGCCAGCTCCCAACGGACGTTGCCGCCGACGACGCCCGGAATCGCGGCGACGCGCGTCGAGATCTCGGGCGACAGGCGGTTCTGGACCCCTTGGGAATAGGCGGCGCCGGCCGGCAGCGCCGCGGCCAGACACATGGCGATCGATGGAAGCGATGCGGACTTCATGATTCTCCCCAGCGCCGTCAGCGGCATTCGAAGTTGTCGGCCCTCCAGTTCGCCGGATCGTTCTCGCCGCCGGCCGGGCCGATGTACCGGGACGCTTCCGGGTAGGCGCATATCCGGCGTTGATTCTCCAGGACGCCGTCGACGCGGCGTTCGCCGACGATGAAGTCCGGAGCGGCGCCGGTCTCGACCCAGTCGACGAGCGGAGCGAGCCGATCCCACTCGCCGGGGCCCGGACCGCCGCCGCAATGCCCCAGTCCGGGAACCATGAAGAAACGCGCCTTGTCGCGCGCCGCTTCCATGTCCCCGTCGAAGGTGGCCGCGACCATGGCGTCGTAGTAGTCCAGCGTGGGTCCCAACTGGACTTCGGAGTCGCCCCATCCGTGGTAAAGCAACAGCTTACCGCCTTCGCGATTCAGGAACCGGGAGAGGTCGGGATCCGTCGCGTCCGTGATCGACCTCATCGCGTCGGCGCGCCCGCCGGTGAAATCGTCGATGTCGAACTCCCACCAGGCGTACTCGGGCAGCACCGCCCGCTTGTCGGGGGTTGCGTTCAGATCGTTCGGCGTCGACATGGGGAGCCCCGGGGATTCCTCGAAAAACAGGAAGTTCATGTGGTCGAGCGCATAGATCAGCTTGAACGGGATCCGATCGTTACCGGCGTGAGGAATGACGTTCCGGGCCCATCCGTACTCGGATCCCGGAGGCAAGCCCCTCATGATCTGGACGCCCGCGCTGTCGTACGGCCCGCGGTAGAGGTCGCGGACGGCCTGGATCTGCCGGTCCGTGAAGCATGCGTCCCCGTCGACGCCGGGTTCGCACATCCGGTCGGCCAGGTGCCGCTCGGGATCGAACGGACACATCCGCGGATCTTCGATCAGGCCGTCCTCGATGCCGTCGACGGGATCGCAAACCGCCGACACGGTGTCGCGAAGTACTTCCCACTTCGTCAGGCTTTCCTGGGAACCGTCGCCGTCGGCGTCGAAGGCCAGGTTGCCCGCGAAATCGGCCGCGTACAGACGTTGGGTCATCCAGATGTGACCCGCGTTGATCGCCTGGTAGTCCAGGACGGGCGCTTCGGACACGATCCCGTCGAAGTCCGATGGGAAGCGCTGCGCTTCCATCAGGCCCTGCCGGCCGCCGGTCGAGCAACCCTCGAAATAGGCGTAGCGCGGCGCGCGGCCGTAGTAGGCGCCGACGACGGTCTTCGATGCGTTGGCCGTGAGGTGGACGGCCCGGTAGCCGAAGTCCACCAGGGCCTGCGGGTTGTCGAAGCCGAACCACGCGCCGGGCTCGGCGCCGACGTCGTGGCCCGTGTTGGAGTTCGCGACCGCGTAGCCTTGTTCGAGCCGCGCGTCGGCGAAGTCCAGGTCTCCGTCCTTCCCCCCGTCGCCGATATTGAGCAGCCGGCCGTTCCAGTCCGCGGGCAGCGGCAGTTGCATGTGGAACCGGATGCTGCCCGAAATCGTCCCCTGGATGTAGCAGTGCTCGGGAACGAAGCCGGCGGCGGGCTCCAGGCGGGCCAGCGTGATCGTCAGGTTGGGCATCGCGGCCAATGCCTGGCAGGTTTCCATGTTCGGGGACTGCGCGGGCGCGCGTCCCGGTTCCACCGCCGCGTGGAGCCCGGCGGTCAGGGTCCATAGGATGACGCTGAACGCGGTCATGCTGTCCTCCAGTCGGGGCCGGGGCTCCCGGCGCTCGCAGGTCGTGGACGCGACGAGGCGGCTACGGAGTTTCCGTGAACGCCCGATATGCCCCGGTCACGTTGAGCGGGCTCTGCTGCGGAAAGAACTCCCAGTCCGAATAGTCGTCCATCGTCACCGTGGCCTGGGTCTCTTCCAGGCTCCGCCCTTCGGCGATCGCCTCCCGAACACGGTCTCGAACGGCCTCCCGGTAGACGCGGTTGGCGGTGACGTCGGCCTTCGTGCCGAGTTGGCCGTGGCTGCAGACGAAGTGCTCGAAGTCCATCGCCTCGACCTGCCGCACCTTCTCGATCTCGTCGTCGCGGGCCACGTCGAACCCGAACGGCGTGCGGTTGACGGTAATCCAGTCGGAGGCGAACATCACGTTGGTCCCGTCGACGAACCGGACGACGGTGTTGTCCGGGGCGTGACGCGTCGGAATCGGGATGACCTCGACCCGCTTGCCCCCCAGGTTGATGTAGACCGTGTCGGTATAGGTCAGGTCCGGCGGGACGACGTGGGCCAGCGGTCCGCGCGTGACCTCGGCGCCCGTCAAGACGCCGTCGCCGTCGGCGTCGTAGAGGTCGAACAACCGCTGGACGTTGCCGGACGCCTCGCCTCGCTCGAGGCGCCCGTCGTCGTTGGCGTCGTCGCCCTGCGCGTTATCGGGGAGCGGCGTTCCCTCCGGCGGCATCGCCAGGGCCCCGAGCATGCTCTCGTGTCCGATCAGGCGCGCGGTATCGGTCCAGACGGCGCCTCCGGACCCGTGGTCCCAGTGATAGTGGCTGTAGATGACGTACTTGACCGGAACGTCGAAGCGCGCGGCCAACTCGCCCTTCAGCCAGTTCGCCATGTCGGTCCCGACCGGCTCGACCAGGACGATGCCCTCCGACGTCACCATGAACACGCTGAGGTAGTCGTCCTGCCGCGCGTAATAGACGTCGCCGGTGAGGTTGCCGATCTCCCGTCCCTGGTATTCGGTCTGCTGGTACAGCGACCGGTCCTGCGCTTCGGTCCGGGGCGCCCAGACCGTCGGCGCCATGCCGGCGGCCAACGAAATCGCCATGATGGTCGGTTTCATGAATCCCGTGCCCTCCGTGTGTTTTTCGACCGCACTATACGGGAACCCGGTTGCCGATGGCCAGCGTCGGGAACCCTGGAAGAGGTCTCGGCGGAATCTTCCGCCGCGCCCCCGCGCGCCGCCGCGGGAACGCCCGGCGCGAGGCCGGGTGCGAATCCCGTTTTTTCGTTGTGCCCAGGGTCGTATCGGCAGTATATTCGCGCCCGAGGCCCACGGATTACGCGAGTCACCGATGACCCCGACCCCGCCGGCCTCGGCGGCTCGGGCGGCGCTTCGGAGCGGACGCTCCGTTGTGCGCATAACGGAGGGAGACGGATGATCAGGATTACACGACTGCGACACCTTCTGGGTATTCCGCTTGTCCTGGCATTGGCGTGCGTCACCGTGCTGGGGCAGGGGACCGCGCAAATCAACGGGAGGGTCACCGACGCCACCGGCGCCCTGATTCCAGGCGCGGACATCACCGTCACCCAGACCGACACCGGCCTGACCCGGGCCACCGTGTCGAACGAGACCGGCGCGTTCGTCCTCCCTAGCCTGCCCACCGGACCGTACCGCCTGGAAGTGGCGCTGCCCGGGTTCCAGACCTTCGTGCAGACCGGCATCACGCTGGAGGTCAACAGCAACCCGGAAATCCCGGTCATCATGCAGGTGGGCCAGGTGACCGAGACCGTCGAGGTCACGGCCAACACGGTCCTGGTCGAGACGCGGACCGTGGGCGTGGGCAACGTGATGGAGAACGAGCGGATCCTCGAGCTGCCGCTGAACGGCCGCAACGTGACCCAGCTCATCCTGAACGCCGGGGCCGCGGTGCAGACCGGCGTCTCCTCGCGCCGGAGCATGCCCAACCAGCAGGAGATCTCGGTCGCCGGCAGCCAGGAAGGCAGCGTGGCCTACATGCTGGACGGCGCGATTCACAACAACCCGTACGACAACCTGAGCCTGCCGCTGCCGTTCCCGGACGCGCTGCAGGAGTTCAAGGTGGAGACCTCGGCGCTGTCGGCCTCCCAGGGGCAGATGGGGGGCGCGCAGGTGAACGCCGTCACGAAGTCGGGCACCAACGTGGTCAACGGCAGCCTGTTCTGGTTCGTGCGCAACGACCTGTTCGGCGCCAAGGAGTACTTCACGGGCCGCAGCTCGCTCAAGCGCAACCAGTTCGGCGGCACGATCGGCGGACCGATCGTCCAGGACAAGTTGTTCTACTTCGCCGCGTTCCAGGGGACGACGATCCGCCAGGACCCGAGCGGGACCGAGGACTGGGCGGCGACGCCGGCGATGTTGCGCGGCGACTTCACGGCCGTGACCGCCCCGCCGTGCCGTTCGAGTCCGCTCACGTTGAGCTTCGTGCGCGACGGCGTGGAACTGTTCGAGAACAACATGATCGATCCGGTTCACTTCAGCCCCGTCGGCTTGGCGTTGGCCAACCGGACCCCGATGGACATGATCGTCGACGAGTGCGGCCTCGTCCAGCACGGGAACCTGCAGCAGGACAACGACACGCAGTGGGTGGCCAAGACCGACTGGCAGGTCAACGATGCCCATTCCGTCATCGCGCGCGTCCTGTTCCAGTCCAACAACCGCGACACGCCCTACTCGCTGGCGCCCGACAACATCTTCACCGCCGACGCGCCGGGGTGGGACAGCCTGGGGCAGTCCTACACCATCGGCGACACGTGGCTGGTGAGCCCGACGACCGTCGTCTCGACTCGGCTGGCGGTCAACTACACCAACGTCGGCCGCATCGGGGCCAACTACTTCGAATGGTCCGATCTCGGCGCCAACGTGTACAGCTACGTGGAACAGTACGCCAACCTCGGCATCAGCAATCCCGGCTTCAATCTCGGCGGCGCCACGTCGAACGACTCCACCTTCCGGACGTTCTCGTCGGGCGTCAACACGGACATCAGCCAGGCGCGCGGCGACCACCAATGGAGCTACGGGGGCGCGTTCGTGTGGATCGACTCCAACTCCCGGGCCCGGGCCTTCGCGTCGGGGCAGTTCAACTTCAATGGACAGAACAGCGGCTTGCCGTGGGCCGACGTGCTGCTGGGCGCCACCCAGCGCTTCCTGCAGGGGCCGCCCAACACCGCCCTTATGCGCCAGGTGTACTCGGCGCTCTACATCGCCGACACGTGGCGCGTCGCGCCGACATTGACGCTGAACTGGGGCGTCCGATGGGAGCCGGAGTGGGGCCAGGCGATCACCAACGAGCGGATCGCCACGTTCAGCGAGGAACGCCGCGCGGCGGGGGTTCGCAGCACGGTGTTCACGAGGGCGCCCGCCGGCTTCCTCTTCCCGGGCGACGACGGCTTCGAGGGTCTTCGCGGCCGGCCGCGGAACATGTGGATCTTCGCGCCGCGGTTCGGGCTGGCCTGGGACGTCACCGGCGACGGCCGGACCTCGCTGCGGGCATCGGCCGGTCTGGGGTACGACTATCCCAACGCGCAGTTCCACCTGTGGACGTCGCTGGTGCCGCCGTTCGGGGGGAACATCGTCATCAACAACGCCCTTATGGACGACCCCTGGATGAACTACCCGGGCGGGAACCCGTTCCCGTTGAACGTGACGGCGGACACCGAGTTCCCGACCTACGGCCGGTTCACGTTCATGGGTGAGGACCTGGAACCGGCCCAGGTCCAGAGCTGGAACCTGAGCCTCCAGCGCCAGTTCGCCGACGACTGGCTGGTGTCGGCCACCTATCTCGGCATGCACACGATTCACATGCTCGGTTCCGAGCAGATCAACCCGGCCATCTTTTTCCCGGGCGTCGCCGACGCCGACGGGTTGTGCCACAACGGCCAGTACACGTTCAACGCGGGACGCGCCGGCGCCACGTGCTCCACGACGCGGAACACGAACCCCCGCCGCTTGTATTCGCTCATCGATCCCGAAGTGGGACGGAAAATGGGCGCCGCGGCGCAGATCAACAGCGTGGGCAACATGAGCTACAACGGCCTTCTGCTGGACGTGCGGAAGCGCATCTCCAGCGGCTACACGCTGAACCTCAACTACACGTGGTCGCATTGCCTGTCGCTGGAGCAGGACAGCGAGAACGGCGGAACGGGGTTGAACCCCGACAACGTCAACATCTTCCCGGGCGAGCGGCACCGCACCCGCGGCAACTGCTCGTCGGACCGGCGCCAGTCGCTGAACCTGACCGGCGTCGCGCAGATGCCGGAGTTCGAGAACACGGCGCTGCGGACGGTCGCCTCGGGTTGGCAGCTCGCGGTGATCTACCGCTACAACACGGGCAGCTACATGACGATCGAGGCCGGTTCGGACCGCGCCCTGAACGGTACGAACCCGGGCGACCAGCCGGCCCAGCATCTCGGCGGGAACCCCCTGAGCGGGCGGAACGGACCGCGCGAGCAGTACTTCAACCTGGACGCGTTCGCGTTCCCGGCGCCCGGCACGATCGGCAACGTCGGGATCCGCAGCATCCGGGGGCCGGCGCAATGGGACTGGGACGCGGCCCTGTCGCGGAACTTCACGATCGCCGAAGGCCAGACCATCGAGTTCCGGTGGGAGATCTACAACGTCCCGAACAGCTTCCGGGCCGTGAACCCGAGTTTCAACCTTCGCAGCGGCACGTTCGGGCAGTTGCGAAGCTCGCGGGAACCCCGGATCATGCAGTTCGCCCTGAAGTGGCTCTTCTGATCGAGGAATCCATCGGATGAAAGTAGAAGGGCGGGGGCTCGACCCCCGCCCTTCGTGGTTCTTCGGAAGAGTTCGACGCCCTCCGAGGCGGCTCACTCGTTCCCGATGCGGCCAGCCTCTTCCGCGATGAACGCGTCCAGCAGGTCGAGCGATCCGTTCTCCGCCTCGTAGATCCGCTCCAACAGGTCCCGGGCCTCCGATTCGGTGACGCCCCCGAGCGACACCGACCGCGCCAGCGCCTCCATGGCGTCGTCCGCCTCGTCGTCCTGCGCGTAGGCGAAGCCCAACCTGAACCAGGCGATCGGATCGTCGGGCGCGGCCTCGAGGGCGGTTTCGTACTCATCGCGCGCGTCGCCGAACTCCTCCTGGTGGAGGTAGATCAGGCCGAGCGTGGAGTGAACGCTGGAACGCAGCGCGGCGGCCTGTGCGTCGCCGATGCCGGCCCCGGCCGGACCGTCCAGGAACCGGTCCAGCATGTCGATGGCGTTCTCGGCGTGCTCCTCGGCCCGGTCCAGGTGCTCCGCGCGCGCGTCGCCCTCTTCGGGAGGACGCTCGGCCATGACGCCGGAAAGGGTCAGCAGCGTCGCGAGATCGTCGGGATTCAACTCGAGCGCGCGCTCCGCGTAGACGATGGTCTGCTCGGCGTCGTTGAGGTTCTGGTACGCGGCCATGATCGTCTGAGTCAGAAACAGCTCGACCGCGCGGTGGTTCTCGATCGTCGGGTCGAAATCGTCCGAGTTGTCGTCGGTCATCGCGCTGAACCGTTCCCGGGCTTCCGCGTTGCTCTCCAACCCCAGAGTCGCGTAACGGATGACGGCCTCGTTCTCCGCCTGCTGATTGTGCGCGTCCATCAACGCCCGATAGTAGAACGTCCGCGAGTTCGCGAACTCGAGCTCCAGGACGGGCGCCTCCGCTTCCCCACGTTCGGCCAACGTCGCGCGGCGCGATTCGACGAACGCGGTCTCGGATTCCAGGGCCGCTTCGGCCGCAGTGATCACCGCGCCGGCGTTCCCGAGCGCGTCGTAAGCCTGGATGCGCACGCGATGGACGAGGTGCGTGAACTCGCTCGCCGGATAGGACGCCAGAAACGCCGTGGCCAACGTCAACTGCGTGACGGGGTTCTGCTCGAGCTCCAGGGCGTCCATTGCCTCGAACTCGGCGGCCGAGGCGGCTACGGGTTCCAGGCGAAAGTCGTCGTCCTGCGCGCGGGCGGCCAGGGGCGGCGTCACCGCGATGCAGACGGCCAACCAAGAGGCGGGCACGGTCCGTTTCGGGATATTCATGTCGTGCGATCTCTCGTGGATTTCGATCAGCGTGGAAGGAGTTGCTCCAGTTCCGTCTTCATTCGCTCGACGGATTCGCGGTCCGCGCTGTCCGGGTTCTCGTCCAGGTACAGGGTCAACTGCTCGAGCGCCCGTCCGAACTCGCGCTCGGCGACGTAGACGTTGTAGAGCATGATGCGAACCCGCGGCACGGAGGGCGTCAGATCCAGCGCGCGCTCGAGCGTTTCCAGCGCGCGCCGGTTCTCCCCGGCCCGGTAGAGCGCCGTGCCCTGGAGGTAGCGCGCCGAGGCGGAGGCGGGCTCGCGCGCCACGGCTTCGTCGAGCACGCGGACCGCGTCGGCGAGCCGTTTCGCCGCCGTTTCGGCGTCCCGCGCCAGCGTCAGGGCGTCGTTCTCGCGGAGATGCAGCATGCCCAGGTTGACGAGCGGATCGGCGGCGTTGGGGTCGAGCTCGGACGCGGTCCGAAACCGGCTCTCCGCGTCTTCGACGCGCCCCAACTGAAGGTACTCGAAACCGAGCGCGTATTGTGCGTCGTAGTACTCCGGAGACAACTCCACGGCCAGCTCCAGACGCTCGGCCGCTTCTTCGTGGTTGCCTTGTCGGGACGCATCGGCCGCCCGCTCGAAAGCTTCGACGGCCTGGCGCGGGATGTCGGCTCGCAGCTGACTCAAGTCCACGACGTCGGTGTCGTCCGAGGCCGGCGAGACGTCGGGCGCCAGCCGCTCCAGGAAGACGGTCGTGACCATCTGCCCGCGCACGACGGCCGGCGTGGCGTCTATGCGTTGCCGCACCGGCCGAAATCCCTCCACCTCGACGACGATGAAACTCGCCGTGGCGGCCTGGGACTCGTCGAACGTGAAGTTCCCCAGGCCGTCCGTGTAGGTTCGGGCCCGCACATCGGGCGCGACGCCTTCCAGGCGAACCTCGATGGGGTGGGGCACGGGTTGGGGCGAGTCGCTGACGACCCGGCCGATGATGGCGCCGCGCGCGTCACCGCGGACGGCGCCGCGTCCCTGGAACTGAACGGCGGCCGCGCCGTCGAGCTGGACCGAGAGCAGGATCAGCGACGCCAGCGGAATTCCGAGCCGCATGGTGGACTCCTTGGCGCCGTCCGGCGCACGCGAAGCGAGCCCGGTTGCGAAGTTCGCCGCGCGGGACGGGCCCATTCGTTATACTACTGCAAGCCGGCGCGGGGTGATACACATGGCGCGAGAGTTGACGGACCCTTCCATCTTCCGAAGGCCCGAGACTACGCCGGAGCGGAAGGCGTTCTACGAGCGGATGGCCGCCCGCAACACGGCGCCTCTATGGGAGGTGATGGGCGACATCATCCCCCCCGAGCCCCGTTCGCGATGCCAACCCGTGTTGTGGCGGTACTCGGAAATGCGGCCGCTGCTAGTGGAAGCCGGAGACCTGCTGACTTCGGAGGAGGCCGAACGCCGCGTACTCATCCTGGAGAATCCCGGTTATCCCGGCGACTCGCGGATCACGCACAGCATGTACGCCGGGCTGCAGCTTGTCCGTCCGGGAGAGATCGCCCGGTGTCACCGCCACGTCGCCTCCGCGCTGCGTTTCGTGCTCGAGAGCAGCGGGGGCTATACCTCGGTCGACGGCGAGAAGACGACGATGTCGCCGGGCGACTTCATCATCACGCCGTCATGGACGTTCCACGACCACGGGAATCCCGGCGACGGTCCCGTCATATGGATGGACGGTCTGGACGTGCCCCTGGTCAACCACTTCGACTCCAGCTTCGCGGCGCTGTATCCGGAGGAGGAATACCCCGTGACGCGCGGCGAAGGCGAATCGCAGTTGCGTTACGGCGAGAACCTGGCGCCGCTCGAATACACGCCGACCGGCAAGACATCGCCGGTGTTCAGCTATCCGTATTCACGGAGCCGGGAGTCCCTGGAGCGGTTGTACCGGATGGCGCCCGTCGACGCCTGGCACGGCGTCAAGATGCAGTATGTCAACCCGGTGACCGGCGGCTATCCGATGCCGACCATCGCGACGTTCCTCCAACTGCTTCCCGCGAAATTCGAGAGCGCGCCCTATCGGTCGACCGACTCCACGGTGTTCTGCGTCACCGAAGGCCGCGGCGAGACGCGCGTCGGCGGCGCGCTGCTGGCGTGGGGGCCGAACGACATCTTTGTCGTTCCTTCCTGGACTCAGGCCGTGCACCGCGCCGATGAGCAGGCCGTCCTGTTCAGCTTCTCGGACCGGGCCGCCCAGAAGGCATTGGGGTTGTGGCGGGAAGAGAAGCTGACGACGTCGACCTGACGCTTCCGGCTCGCCAGGGACATCCGAAGTGATCGAGCAGTTCGCCGAGTGGCTCGCCCGAACGTCGTTGAGCCTGTGGATCCAGACCCAATACGCCTGGGTCATTCCGACGCTGCAGTCGATTCATATCGCCGCCATCGGTATCGTGCTGACGTCGGTCGCGGCCATCGACCTGCGCCTGCTGGGCTGGGCCGGACGGGACCAGACGCTGGGCGAAACGCGCGAGCGGTTCGGTCCGTGGATGTCCTGGGCGCTGCTCGTTCTCCTCGTGACGGGCGTCCTGATGGTCATCGGAGAGCCCGTGCGGGAGCTGATGAGCTTCTCCTTCCGGGTCAAGATGGCGTTGGTCGCCGTGGGCGCCGTGACCGCTTTCGCGTTCCAGGCCTCGTTGAAGAAGGACGAGACGCGATGGGAGCGGACGCTGGCCGACCGGCCCGCGGTGCGCACGCTGGCCATCCTCACGTTGCTGGTCTGGGCGGCGATCGTGATCCTGGGCCGCCTGATCGCCTACGACTACGTGTGGGGCGGCCTGTCGCCGCTGGCCTGACGGAGCCGGGTCATGGATTTCGCTGACGTTCTGACCTGGCTGGAATCGACCCGCGTCGCGACCGGCATTCGGGATTCGCTCTACCTGTTCCCGCTGATCGAGTCCTTCCATGTCCTGGGATTGGCCCTCGTGTTCGGCACGAGCATCGTCATCGACCTCCGCCTGCTCGGGGTCGCGTCCGTCCGGCGGCCCTTCATGCGCATCCGGGCGGACATCATGCGATGGAGTTGGGCCGCGATGGCGTTGGCCGCGGTGACCGGCGTCCTGATGTTCGTCACGAGCGCCAGCATCTATTTCGACAACGTGTTCTTCCGGACCAAGATGGTGCTCTTGCTGCTGGCCGGAATCAACGTGCTGGCGTTCGAGCTGACCGCCGGACGGAGGGTCGCGGGTTGGGACCGGGATCGCGCCGGGCCGCGGGCCGCCAGGACGGTCGCCGTCCTGTCGCTCGCGCTGTGGGTGTCGATCATTTTCATGGGCCGGTGGATCGGCTACACGACGTCGGAACCGGAGGCGCAACTGGACCCGGGGATCGACCTCGAGGACCTGTTCACGCCGCCGTCGCTCGACGACGCGGAGCCCGAGTAGGCGGCGCGCCGAACTTCTTTCCGGGAGCCCGACGCCTGTGATGTAATACGCGGCGAACAGGGTGATCCAGGCGGCCTCAGGCCGTTCGACATGGAGGTACAGGAGATGACTGCTCACAGGACGCTCATCACCGCTTGGGCGCCGTTCCTGGCATGCGCGTTGGCGGCGCCGGCGGCATGGGCGCAGCTCGAACCGCCGCAAGTCGCGGGCCTGCGAGGAGCGCCTTACACCGCCGTTCATCCACCGCCCGACGTTCCCAGTCACGGCGAAGGCCCGGAATGGAACGCGCGGCCGCCCGACGGCGTCGAGCCGTTGCCGCTGGACGTCTTCACGAGCACGGACTTCTACCGGGACCGCGACCTCTGGACGGACCCGCGGTACTGGCGGTGCAACTCGCCCCGGCAGATGGCCGACATGCGGAGCGGGGGCCCCGGCCAGGGTACGACCGACCCGCGCATCGGGAGCGATCCGCCCGTGTCGGCCCGTTGGGGCGACTGCGGCGCGGACTGGCCCCGCGACGCCATCGTCAGCCCGTATCCGTTCGAGACCGCGGGCGACCACTACCGCGCGCTGTTGGCCGACGCGGAGTCGCGCGGCGGTCCGACGCGGCATACCTACGAAACCATGCCGAAGTGGGACGGGACCTACGGACAGTACAACCCGGAGCGTCGGCTGGTGTGGAACTACATGCGCGCGAACCAGACCCCGACCATCCTGTCCCTGCTGACGCCCGAGTACCAGCAACGGCTGGTGCAGCAGCTCTACCACGAGGGCGTCACCGCCGCGCACGCCTGGTCGGCGTCCTATTGCTGGCCCGAGGGCTTCATGCGGCAGTGGGCGACCGGCGGGACCCGCGCGAACCGCATCGTCGTCACCCCCGAGGTCGTCCTGATGATGAGCGCCAACATGACGCGCGTCGTGCATCTCGGCCGGGAGTTTCCGGTCGGTCCGGCCGTCTCGCAGTGGTACGGCGACACGATCGGGTTCTGGGACGGGGACGCGCTGATCACGATGACGTCGAACATTCAGGGCTGGAACCAGCACTCCAGTTGGGAATGGAGCAACGCGCTGGAGACGATCGAGATCCTGACGCCCGTGTACGACGCCGGCGGCGAGCTGGCGGGGATCGATTGGGAAGCCGTGCTCTATGACGCCGAGGCGCTCGCCGAGCCGGTCCGGATCCTGGTTCACCGGCCCTACCAGGAATCGCTCGCCACGGCCGACCGGCTGGGGCGTTTCGAGTGCGCCAGCCGGCTGTACCCGATCGGCGGCGTGGCCACCCAGGTGGCGCCGGGCGAGCTGATCGAGTACCGTGTTCCCGACCTGCTCAACCGCCCGTGGGCCCGGATCTGGGAAGAGCACTTCGAGCAGGACATGGAGCGCCCCGAGCGCGAGCTCGACCTGGGCTTTCAGTGAGCGCCCGCATTCTTGGACACAAGGGAGGACTCGCCATGCGTATCCGGAATCTCAATGCATCGGCGTCTGGCCTCGCGGTTCTGGCCGTCGCCGTCGTCGCGGCGGCTCTGGCCGTGCCGTCGACGGACGCCCATCACTCCTACGCCATGTACGACGGCACCGTGTACCGGGTCTTCACCGGCGTCATGGTCCGGATCGTTCCCAACGCCGCCCACTTCGAGATGCACATGGTGCCCTTGAACGAAGAACGGGACGCGCTCCTGCGGCGCGAGGACGGCGAACCCGACGTCTGGGTGTTGCAGATGGAAAGTGCCGCGCAGGCGCGCCGGGAAGGCATCACCCAGGAAGAGTTTCCGCAGGGAACCGTCTTCAGCATGGCCATCCACCCCCGGCGGGACGGCCGTCCGGCGGGAGACCGCGGGGACTCGGGCCTGTTCCGGTGTCCGATGGACGCGGTGCCCGCGCCGGGCCGGCACTGCGACTCGGTCGAGGGCAACACGCCGTTCGGGGAAGGCGTCATTCCCGCCGACGGGCCGGTGGCCTCGAACTAGGTGAACACGCCAAGGGAGACACACGTGATGACGAGGAACCGACTTTCCGCGCCATTCGCGGCCGTGCTTGCCGCGGGCGTCATGGCCGCGTGCTCGACGCCTGAAGGCTCGCCGCCCGAAGGCCCCGCGCCGGACGGCGCCGGGACCGATGGCGAGGCGCCCGCCGCCACGGCCGCCGACAAACAGGAAATGATCGACCTCGGCGTGGAGCATGGGACCGCGCGCGGTCTGTACGATCACTTCCGGGGTGAGGTCGGCGGCGGTACGGAGCCCGCCTGGGAGACGCTTCCCGACTGGACGGGGATTTGGACGCGCGAGGCGAGCCCGTTCTTCTGGGATCCGGACCAGACCTCGATGGAGTCCCTGCCCCCGGCCCGGCTCACGCCGGAATACGAACAGGAGTTGACGGCGCGGCTCGACAACTTTCTCCAGGGCATCGACTACGATCCCCTGAGCGCGTGCAACCCGGCCGGAATGCCCCGATGGATCGTGGAGCCGTTCCTGAAGGAGTTCATCCTCCGGCCCGATCAGGCGTGGCTGGTCAACGAGATGATGAACGAGATCCGCCGCGTCTACACCGACGGTCGGGACCATCCGAGCGAGGCGGACGCCTATCCGCTCTGGGCGGGCGATTCGATCGGGTTCTGGGACGATGACACGCTCGTCGTCCACACCGCCCAGATGCGCGCGGGCATGCTGCAGCGGATCCAGCCGCGGGTCAGCGACCGGGTCGAGGTCGTCGAGCGCTGGCGGAAGACCGCGGACGACACCATCGTCGCCGACGTCTGGTTGTACGATCCCGAGGCCTTCCTCGAGCCGTGGTACTCGCGGCAGGTCTTCCGGAAGCTGACCAACGACGACCGAAGCCTGCGGATCCGGTACTGGCACTGCGGCGAGAACGCCAACAACGTCGTGCTGGAGACCGAAGAGGGCGGATCGGATTTTGCGGACTTCACGTTCACCGACGAAGACGACGTCCAGTAAGGAGATGGGGAGATGAGAACGATTCTGACGGGCGTTGCGGCGGCCGTGGCCGTGGCGTCACTGCCGGTCCTGGCGCACCATTCGACGGCCATGTTCGACGATTCGCGGGAGATCACCGTCACCGGCGTGGTCCAGGAGTTTCAGTACACGAACCCGCATTCGTGGCTGCTGGTGGACGTGACCAACGAGGACGGCACGGTCACCACGTGGGGTTTCGAGGCCGAAGGGCCCAGCACGCTCATGCGGGGCGGGATCCGAAGGAGCGACTTCTCGCCCGGTACCGAGATCACCATAACCGGGCACCCGATGGTGGACGGTCGTCCGGCCGGCGCCTGGCTCACCGCGACGCGGCTCAGCGACGGCCGGGAGTTCAACCCGCGCCTGGGTTTCCAGATCCGTTAGCGGACCGAGCAGGGAGTCGGATCCCATCCCGAGTCGTCGGGAATCCGCTTGAAGTTCGTGCTCGTGAGGAACGGCCCGTTGAAGTATGCCGCATCGTCCAGGACCGTCGTGATGACGAGCCACTCGTCGCCGTTCGGCGCGCCGTGCAGGTCGTAGTACTCGGTCAGCACGGCGTTCTCGCTGTAGGGCACGCCGTTCTTTCGAACGTAACCCGCCCGCAGGTTGGTCGTGACGACTCTCAAGGTGCCGCCGCCCGCATCCGAAGGCTGCCACTCCGCCGAGGAGTGTCCCTGCCAGCTTCGCTCGCCACGCCCCGCGCCCACGTCGTCGAAGCGGAACAGCCGCGTCTGGGTCCCGGCGTCGGTTTCGATGCGCAGCGTGTCCCCGTCCGCCCAGGAAACGCGCAACCGGCCCGGGACGCGCATGATGGCCGGCGCGGCGTATGCCCGGCAGGCTTCGCCGGCGGCTTCGTCGGCGTCCGGGTCCCATGCGTCGGCGACGCGCTGGCCCTCGCCGTTCAAGGGGACGCCGCGGTACGCTCCCGGGTTGGGCGTCACCATGCGGAACTTCCAGTCCTCGGTGACGGCCGAGACCCAGTAACCCGTCAGGTCGACGACCGCCCGGTCTTCCGCCGCGCCGACGGGAAGCGGAGGGCCGCCCCGCTGCGCCAGGACCACGCCGGGAACGGCCAGCAGGCAGAGGAGTCCGATCGTTCGGTACGACACTAGTCGATCACCTCGCCGGGGCGCCGGCCCCACTCGAAGCCGTCGAGCGGACGGGTCACCGTCAGCATCTGGACCCGGTACTCGCCGGGCGTGCGGGACGGACGGCCCGTGACGACGATCGCATCCCCCGCGCGGAGCGTGGTCCGCTCGACGCCCTGGCTGGCGAGCGCGCCGGCGCCGCTCCACTCCACGGCCCACCGCCGAACGACGCCGTCCTTGTCCGGCGCCTCGACGTGGACGAAGGAATGCGGGTTGCGGAATGCGAACTGCACCAGGCGGCCTTCAAGCGTGATCTGCTCGTTGCTGTTGTAGGTCGCCCCGAAGGAATGGTGCGCGGTGGCCGCCGTGCCCGAGAGCAGGATGGCGGCCGCAAGCGACAGCAGTGTTGTGTGTTTCATCCCTTTCCGTCTCCTATCGTGATTCGGCGAGACTGCCGTAGACGGCCTCCACGAACATGTCGGTGGTCCAGTCGCCGTCGACGGCGCCGTAACGCCCGTCGAAATCCGCGGTCGGCCGCGCGGCCCGGACCTGTTCCAGAGTCAGCCCGTCGCCGATCAACGCCCGCACGCGGTCGCGGACCATCGTCACCATGTTCCGGTACGAGGCGACGTCGGCCGTATCCGACAACCGCCCATGGCTGGGGATCACCCAGGTGCCGCCTTGCGCCCGGTTCTCCGGTACGGCCAGGTCCAGAATTCGATTCAGCCCATCGATGACGCCCTGGATGCTGCCGCCGTTCTCGAGATCGATGCGGGGATACGCGACGGTCGAGTAGATGTCGCCCGCGTGTATCACCTCCGAGCGGCGGAAGAAGACGATGCTGTCCCCGTCCGTGGTCGCCGCCGGCTGCGAGTAGGCGACGACGCCCTCGCCGTTGAAGTACTGGCTGAGCTTGTAGAACTCGTCGAAGAACGTGTCGGTCGGCCAGGCCCCTTCCGGCGTCGGCGCCTCGCCGCCCGTGGGTGCGCTCAGCATGAACAGCACGTTCTCGTGGGCGACGATCATCGCGTTCTGGCCGATGCCGGCCACGGCGCCGGCATTGCCCCCGCCGCGGGGATAGTAGCCGGCCTCGGCGAGCGTCAGGTTTCCGCCGGTCAGGTCCGACGAAGCGTTCGTGTTGAAGATGTAGCGAATCGGCCGGGGCGGCGGCGTCGAGCTGATGACCGTGTTGATGTACGGGCTCGACCATCCGGCCGGATTGCTCGCGCAATTCAGGCCCAGGCAGTTGTTGGGCCGGGCTGCGACCGCGGAGGCCGTCAGCTCGCGGACCGTCTCCAGGACCTGGCCGGCCATGTGCTCGGGGCCGGTATTGACGAGGAGCGCGCCGTCGGGTCCGACCGACACGGCGATGTTCGCGCCGTCGACGACGAGCATGTAGACGTTGCCCTGCACGGGCAGGACGTGGACCTGTCCGTCCCGGGGGCTCTGGGCGCGCACCTTCTCATCGGCGGAAATCGCCGAGTCGGACATAGGCACGGTCTCCGGGGCCGCATCCCCGGCGAGCGCACGCCGGTACTCGGGATAGATCGTGTCCGGTCCGCCGCGGGCCGCCTCCTCGGGAATCCAGTTTTCCTCCTCGAGCCACTCGGTCAGGAACGTGTTCTGTCCCGGCAGATAATGCGGCACCCAGTGCCGGTCGACGCCGCCGTTCTCGGCGAAGGACGTCGTGCACGGCTCCAGCCGCAACTGCGCCTCGGGATCCAGCCGGTACGTCGTCGACTGAACGAAGGGTTCGTCCAGATAGATCGGATCGTCGACGATCATGAAGATGGTCAGGAACTCGCCGTGCCGCGTGATGTACTCGGTCATCGTGTACATGTCGCTGGTCTGCGGCCCGCTGCGCTTCAGGTAGCCGTCCTTCAGGTGCGTGGTCGTGACCTTGAGCGTGTTGCCGACCCACTCCCCGGTCGAGAATCCGGTCCAGGAGTGGGGCGCCCAGGCCGGTGGATGCCCCCGGCCGTCCAGGTAGATCGGCCGCCGCATCGAACGCCAGAACTCGACGTGGTACGCCGTCAGCGTGCGCGTCTGCGGATCGATCTCCTTCATGATCCGGGCGCCGCCCACGCCGCGCCACTGGTGCGGCGCCGAGTGCGGCCGGCACTGGTATTCGACGGTCCCCCACATCGATTCGGCCGAGGCCTCCGCGCGGAGCCGTCCGGCCTCGTTGAACGGGATCCCCAGGTAGTCGCCCAGCGGCGGTTGGCCGGGGTCCTCGTTGTTGCGGACCACCCACTCTCCGGCGAAATCGACGGCGAAGCCCGGTTGAACACTGGTCACGTTGGTCTGAGCCGCGGCGACGTGGCTCAGCAACATTGCCGCGGCGCCCAGTGCGGCCGCGGGGATCGTCGTTCCTCTACTCACGCCACTACTCCCGGTTCAAGTGCAGGAACCCAATCAGAAAAGCGGTTTCGGACGGACGCTAGCACCGCCCACAGGCCAAGTCAATTCCGTCCCGAACGGTAGATTGTAAAAGTATTGACACGGTTTCAGCCCCCGCACGCGACGGCGACGGCGAGGGCCCGGCACACGTCGTTCATCTTCTCCGGTCCGACCGTACCCACGAAGCCCTTCAAACGCGCCGTCTCGACGGTCTGGACGTGGTCCAGGTTCACGGCCGAAACCGTCTTCAGACCTTCGTCCACTCCGACGAGCACTTCGCTTGGCGCTCCGCGAATGACGGATGTGACCGGCGCCACCATCACCGTGTGCAATAGTTCGATCACTTCGGGGCGCGTCAGAACGAGAACCGGGCGGCGCTTGTCGGGGCGGGAAAACGAATACAGCCAGATTTCGCCGCGTCTTATTCGTCCGTCCATGCGCCTTCGTCCTCCCACCCCTTGAAATCGTCTCCGAGAGCCGGGTCGGCGCCGTAGGCCTGCCGATACTGCCGGGCGATCTCCCTCCGGCGCCGGCGAGCCAGGTACTCTCGCGCGGCTTGGCGAAGCACGGCCGATCGGCCCTTCCGGCGGACTTCGTCCGCCTCGTCGAGTCGGGCCAGCAAATCTTCATCCATTGTGATCTGTATGGTCTTCATAGCTATATCTTATGTGGACTCCGGCGTGGGGCCAATTGAACAATCGTCGATCGGCCATGGGGGCCGGCGATTCCGCCGTCGGCGAGATTTCCTTTGACACCCGGCGCCCCACGGCCGATGCTGACAATTCTCGAATCCGCGATACGGAGTGGGTGCATGCGATCCAGGCAACTCGCGACATGGTCGTTGACGGCGCTGCTGACCGTGGCGGGCGCGGCAGCTTTCAGTCCGGCAGCGGCTCAGGACCCGGCGCTGGTCCGGTCCCGCTTGGCGTCGGCCCCGCCCTACCGCGTGCCGCGGGCGACCGTGGCGGGTTCCGGCGACGTCTGGTGGTCGCTGGACGGTCCGACGTTGGCGTTGACCGGAACGTTCAAGGGATTGGCCTCGGCCGCCACCGTGGCGCGGATCCACATGGGGATGATGACGGCCGTCATGGGCGACCCCGTGTTCGACCTGAACGTGGAGACGGCCGAGGACGGCCGCAGCGGGATCATCACCGGGTCGGTGCGCCTTGACCCCGAGCAGGTACGGGCGCTGGAGGACGGACGGCTGTATGTGCAGTTGGACAGCGAGGGAACCGAGAACGGCCACTTGCAGGGGTGGTTGCTGCGGTAGAGTCCCCGTCACCGAAGCACGATCCTCTGGAGGAATCGATGTGGAGTCGTAAGAACAGCGTGTTGATTCTGCTGGCCGGCGCCAGCCTCACCGTGACGCCGGTCTCGGGCGCGGTGCAGCGCGGCGGTTTCCTGGCCCCCGAGGGCATGGCCGTCCGTGGCGCGGTTCCCGATTTCGAGCCGCTCGACGCCGAGACGCTGCGCGATCCGGATCCCGGCGACTGGCCGATGATCCGCCGCGACTTTCATGCGACGAGCTTCTCGCCGCTCGATGAGATCACGACCGCCAACGTCGCCGACCTGGAGCTGGTCTACCGCATACCGATGAACGAGCCCGGGACGAACCAGCCGGCCCCGATCGCCTACAACGGCGTCGTCTACCTGGCGCACACCGGCGGCATCATCCAGGCGATCGACGGCGCAACGGGAGACGTGATCTGGCAGAACAACCTGGGACGCAACATCGCCCGCCGCGGCATCGCCATATACGACGACAAGATCTACCTGGCCGCGGGCGACACCGTCCGCACGCTCAGCGCGGTGACGGGCGAGCCGGTATGGGAGACCGTGATCTTCGAGGGCCGAGGCAACTCCAGCGGGCCCATCGTCGCCGACGGGCGCGTCGTCATCGGCATGGGGGGCTGTTCGCGTTACGGCCAGGAGAAGTGCTTCCTGAGCGCGTATGACGCCCAGACGGGCGAGCAGCTCTGGCGGCGGCCGACGATCGCGCTGATCGGGGAGCCCGGCGGGGACACGTGGGGCAACCTCTCCAACCGGACGCGCATGGGCGGCGAAATGTGGATCACGCCGAGCTACGATCCGGAGCTGGGCCTGACCTACGTCGGGACCGCGCAGGCCAAGCCCTGGATGACGCTGACGCGGGGCACGACGGCCGACGGGCTCTACTCCAACTCCACGCTGGCCGTGGACGTGGAGACCGGCGAGCTGGAATGGTATTTCCAGCACGCGCCCGCCGAGGCGCTCGACCTCGACGTCGTGTTCGAGCGCGTCCTGGTCGATTCGGGCGGGCGCAACCTGGTCCTGAGCATCGGCAAGGACGGGATTCTCTGGAAGCACGACCGGCTGACCGGCGAATATCTCGGACACACGGAGACCGTCTTCCAGAACGTCTGGGTGAGCTTCGATCCGGTGACGGGCCGTCCCACATACCGGGACGACATCCTGTTCGAATCCGAGGGCACGCCGGTCTACGCGTGTCCCACAAGCGCCGGCGGCCACAACTGGCCGGCGATGAGCTACCACCCGCCGACGAACAGCATCATCAGCCCGCTGGTCCAGGCCTGCCAGGTCATGGTGCCCAACCCGCCGGACCTGGACGGCAACGGAAGCGCGGGCGGGGCGCGCCGGTCGTTCTACGAGAGCCCGGGGAGCGACGGCAACCTGGGCAAGCTGGCCGCCTACGACGTGGACACGCTGGAAGAGTTGTGGGCGATCGAGCAGCCGGCCTCCTTCCTGACCGGCGTGTTGTCCACCGGGGGCGGCCTGGCGTTCGTCGGAGACCGGGGACAGATGTTCCGCGCCGTGGACGCGGCGACCGGCGAGATCCTGTGGGAGGAGCGGCTGGCCACCGCGGTGCAAGGGTTCCCGGCGTCGTTCGCCGTGGACGGCAAGCAGTACGTGGCCGTGACGACCGGGCGCGGCGGCGGCAGCCCGTGGCTGGTCCCCAACACGGTGACGCCCCAGGTGGACCCCCCGACGACCGGGTTCGCGCTGCACGTGTACGCGCTGCCGGACTAGACGCCTCGCACGGGCCATGGTCGCCCCGCCGGCGTGTCCGGACTCCAAACGCGAGGTTGCCATGCTCGAGAGAACGAGAGTCGACGACACTTCCGCCGTTTCCCTCGCCTGCAGAAGATGGAGGGCCCCCCTGGCCGTCCTGGCCGTTTGCGTGACCTTCACGCCGTTGGGCGCCGCCCAGACCAGCGCGGGCCGCGGCGCCCCCGACCCGTTGCGCGTCGACGTGATCGTCGGTTCCGAGGGCAAGGGGTACTTCACGGGCGCGGGCATCCCCGAGGACAACATGCCGGTGTGCGCCGCGCGCGACGGCGCCGTGCCGCCGGGCGTGGATCCGCTTCCGGTCGACATCTTCACCACCGCGGACTTCTACCAGGACGAGGCGCTCTGGTCCGATCCCCGGTACTACCGTTGCAACTCGACGGTCGGCCTGGAGCAGATCTGGGGCGCCTACGAAGTGCCCCTGATCGGCGACGACCCCCCGGCCTCGGCGGCCTGGGGCTACTGCGACCGGGACTATCCGCGCGAGGAGATAGTCAGCCCGTACGGATTCGAAACGGCCGCCGCGCACTACGCCCGGCTGTTGGAGGAAGCGCGCGGGCGGGGCGGTCCAACGGTGTACACGCCGGCGACGCTGCCGGACTGGAACGGACGCTACCAGCGCCAGCGGGAAAAGACGGCGTCGTGGATCCACGGCGCGGTTCTGCAGATACCCACGTACCTGTCGCTGCTGACGCCCGAGTATCAGCGGCGGCTCGTGCAGCAGATGTACCACTACGCCGGCAGCAACGCGGCGCAGTGGCCGGGAGCGTACTGCTGGCCGGAAGGCTTCATGCGCCGGATCTCGCAGTACGGCGGCGGCACCGTCAACATCGTCGTGACCCCGGACCTCGTCCTCGACGTACGCAACGCCGCCAAGACGCTGATCACGCAGATCCACATCGGCCGCGCGTTCGACGTGGACGGCGTCGTCCCGCGGCTCGGCCCCGACGTGCCGCAGTGGCTGGGCGAGACGATCGGCTTCTGGGACGGCGAGGCGCTCGTCACGTGGACGTCCAACGTCCAGGGCTGGATCTCGCACGGCCAGCACGAGTTCAGCAGCCGGCTGCAGACGATCGAGATCTACACGCCGCGCACCGGCGCGGACGGCGGCTTCGTCGGCCTGAGGCACGAGATCGTCCTGTACGACGTGGAGGCCTTCGTCGACCCGGTGCGCATCGTTCAGTACCTGGACCGTCGGGGCGCGCTCGACGAGGGCGATCCCTTTCCGATCCTCGAATGCGTGCCGACGATCTACCCCCTCGACGGCCAGGCGACGCCGATGGCGCCCGGGCAGACGTTCTCCTACACCGTGCCCGACATCTACGGCCGCCCGTGGGCCGGGATCTGGGAACGCCACCACGAGGACGGCATGGCGCGGCCCGAACCCGAGGACATCTTCGATTTCCGGTAGCGGCACAGTGGCAACGACCAGCGAAGTCGCCGTTCTGATCGTCGGCGGGGGCGCCGTCGGCAGCGTGCTGTCGATGGAGTTGGCGCGGCGCGGCGTCGAGTTCCGCTGCATCGACCGGATGCCGGGGCCGGCCGGCGAGTCGCGCGCCATCGCGCTGCACGCCCGCACCCTCGAGCTGCTCGAGCGCGTGGACGCGCGGCTGGGCCGGCGGTGCCTGGACCGCGCTCTTCGTCACAAGGGCTACGTCATGCACTTCGTGCGCGACGGCGTGCGCTCCGAAGTCAGGCCGGGTCTGGACTACACGCCGGTCCAGTCCCGCTATAACTGCATCATGGCGCACAACCAGAGCGAGACCGAGGGGTTCATCCGGGATTTCGCGCGGTCGGAATTCGGCGCCGCGATCGAATACGACACGCGCTTCGTCGGTCTGCAACAAGGCAACGGCGAGGTGGGGGCGCGTGTGGTGCACACCGACCGGGGCGACGCCGAGGAGACGATCCGCTGCCGGTACCTCGTGGCCGCCGACGGCATCAACTCGCGCGTGCGCCAGGGCCTGGGCTTCTCGCTCCGCGAGAAGGACTACACGGGGAGCTTCTTCCAGAACCTGGACATCTTCCTCAACGGTTTCGAAGACTGGACGGACCACTTCCACTACTGCGTCGGCATGGACCACTTCCTGATGGTGGCGGCGCTGCCGGGCGGACACTTCCGCCTGCTCCTGAGCGACCGGGGCGAAGCCGACGATCCCGACGTGACGCCACAACAGGCCTTCGGGCGGCTGCTCGACCAGCACTACGACGGCGTCACGTTCGGCGACGTCGTGTGGCATTCCAAGTGGGAGACCTGGGAGCGTCTGGCCGACACGTTTCGCAAGGGGAACGTGTTCCTGGCCGGCGACGCCGCGCACGTCCATTCGACGACCGGCGGGCAGGGGATGAACTGCTGCATGCAGGACGCCTTCAACCTGGGATGGAAGCTCGCGCTCGTCGTGCAGGGCCGGGCCAAGCCCGAGCTGCTCGACACCTACGAGACTGAGCGCCGGCCCGTCGCCGAGCAGGTCATCTGGGCCGCCTCGTCGCTGCACGACATCTTCATGGCGCACGGCAAGAGCATCGCGGCGCGGGAGCAGGCGATGTTCGAGCCGGGCTACACCGAACGGGTGGTCAACACGTGCTCGGGCGTCGCGTACACGTACCGGGACTATGTCGCGAAGGTGGCCGAAGCCGACGGCATGGACGGTCCCGCGATCGGCGACCGGGCGCCGGACGTGGACTTCGAGGGCGGGGGCGCGCTCTGGGACCACTGCCGTCACCCGGACTATACGCTGCTGGTGATGCCCGGCGGCGGCGGCGGCGACGCGGTCCGCCGCCTCGAGGAGCGCTTCGGCGCGGTGATACGCGCGGCCCGGCCGCCGCGGTCTGCGGCCCTGTCCGCCGTCTACGGGCCCGCGGACGGGAGGCTGTACCTACTGCGTCCGGACGGCTACGTCGGCTTCAAGTGTCCCCCCGGCCACGCCGAACTGCTGGAGCGATACCTCGACGACCTGCTCAACATGTGAGCCGGTCGTCCCGCCATCGATCATTCGGACCGACCCGTGATCTTGGGCATTCACGTCGTCGTGAAATCGGCCATATAACAGGACTGATCTCTAGGCCATGGATCAACTTTATAGCGGTCATGATTATGATAAATTTAAAGTTATGAAAGAAGTTCAACCGGACAATAAACCGGACAAGAACACGGTCGACCGGGGCGAATCCGTCGCGCTCATGGAGCCGTTGTTCGTCAGCGTCGGCTCGCCGCGGCGAGCGGACCTGGCGGACCTGACCGTCGATCTGGCTTCGCGGGCGGCGGGATTCCGCCGAAGCCTTCCGGCGGGCGTTTCCGTGGCGCTGGCCGACCTGGTGCGGGCCATGAACTGCTACTACAGCAACCGGATCGAAGGGCACGATACGCACCCGGTCGACATCGAGCGCGCGCTCCGGAACGACTATAGCGCCGATGCGCGAAAGCGCGATCTCCAGTTGGAGGCGCGGGCGCACATCGCCGTCCAGGAATGGATCGACCGCGGAGGGCTCGAAGGCCGAGCGGCGACGGCGGAGGGTCTGATCGAGATACATCGGCGTTTCGGAGAAACGTTGCCCGACGACCTGCTTCGGGCGGATGACCCGGAAACGGGCGAAATGATACGAGTCGTTCCCGGCGCGTTGCGCGCCTGCGACGTACGCGTCGGCCGTCATGTTCCGGTCAGTGCGGGCGCCGTGCCGCGTTTCCTGGCGCGGTTCGAGGACGCCTACTCGAGGCTCGGCGCCGTGGACAGCGTGCTGGCCGCCGCCGCGGCCCACCACCGCCTGCTGTGGGTACACCCGTTCCTGGACGGCAACGGACGCGTCGCCCGGCTGATGTCTCACGCGATGCTGCTGGAGACGCTGGACACCGGCGGCGTCTGGTCCATCGCCCGGGGCTTCGCGCGCAACGAGGGCGAGTACAAGACCCGGCTCATGGACTGCGACGCCGAGCGCCGCGACGATCGGGACGGTCGGGGCCATTTGAGCGAAGACGCCCTGGCGGACTTCACGAGTTTCTTCCTCGCCGCCTGCATCGATCAGGTCACTTTCATGGAGTCGCTGATGCAGCCCGCCCGGCTTCGCGACCGCATCCTGATCTGGAGCGAGGAGGAACTCCGCGCGGGCGCCCTGCCGGGGCAATCCGGAGCGGTGCTCGAGGCCGTGTCGTACCGCGGTGAGTTGCCGCGCGGCGAAGTCGTCCGCGTCACCGGATTCGGCGAGCGCCAGGCGCGCCGCGTGACCGCGGCGCTGATCGACCGCGGCGTTCTGGTGTCGGAAAGCTCACGCGCCCCGCTTCGCCTCGCGTTTCCCGCGAGGCTCGCCTCGCGCTGGTTGCCGGGTCTCTTTCCGGAACTGCCGGGCTGACGGCGGCCCGGATTCGCTGCGATCGCGCCGCGGGAGTTCAACCGTTCCCAGGTTCCGCAAGCATCACGTCGGCGAAAACGAAGCCGTCGCGTTCGATCACCTCCCCGGTGACGACGGGAATCGGCGAAGCGAACATGGGACCCTCGTACGCGAAGCTGTGGAACTCGCAGTTCTCGCCGCACGGGTCCACGCCCGCGGGCAGATCCCGAAGAAACCGCGCGTCGTAGTTCCGCCCGGCGAACGACGGGTCGAGCTGCTTCGGGTCGACGCACGTGATCACGGCGCGGAGTCCGGAACCCACCATCGCGTCCGCGAGCGCCGCCGTGTCCTTACCCCATAACGGAAATAGCGGCGTCATTCCCGTCGCGGTCAGTGTTTCCTCGCGATATCGACGGATGTCCTCCAGGAACAGGTCGCCGAACGCGACTGCCGTGACGCCGCGCCCGCCGGCGTCTCGCAGGGCCTCGCCCATGGCCGCCTCATACTCCGCGTTCGAGCAGGGGCTGGGGATCCGCACCTTCGTCACGGGGAGTTCGACGGCCGCCGCCTGCCGGTCGAGCAGCGCGTTGCGCACCGCGTGCATGGCCACGCGGTCGGCGGCTTCGTTTATCGTCGTCAGGAGCCCGACCACGTCGACCGCCGGGTCCTTTCGCAGCACGTGGAGCGCCCACGCGCTGTCCTTGCCGCTGCTCCAGGAGAGCAGCGTGCCGGCTCGGGTCGACCGCGTCGGATCGATGCTTTCAGTTGTCGACATTTCTGAAGGATAGGCCACACGGGCCGTCCTCGTTCGTTTTCCTGGGACGTTGCATCGAACCGGCTCTCTCGAGGGAACCCGACCGGGTGGATCGCATTCCGAGCGAATGTTGTCGTCGCTATCCCGGGCGTGTCGTATGATCCCCGCGGGCGGAAGGCGTGATGAACGTTCCCTCCGCGAGCGTCGGGTTCCGGATGGCGAGTACCCGAGGATGGCGTTCAACTCCCGGTTGTCGAATCGACTTTCGGTAAACGAGACGCGGCAGCGTTCGTGGCGGGGAGGGGTCGGACGACGCCTGGGCCCGGCGTGACGGTGAATGGGAATCGAGCAACTCACTCGCGCACTACATGATGGGCGAGTCCGCATCACGGATCACGCTGACGAAGAGGCATTGGCTGACAACCTCTCGTTCGACGAGATCCTCCATAGCGTCCTGCACGGCGAGATCCTCGAGGACTATGCTGACGACCGGCCGTATCCCGGTTGTCTGGTTTACGGACTCACTCGGGAGGGCGAGCCGGTGCACAGCGTTTGGGCGTACAATCACGAAACGGAATACGCGGTGCTGATCACAACGTACCGGCCCGATCCGGATCGTTGGATCGACTGGCGGCGAAGGAGGACGAGGTGATTCCGTTCGAGAAGTGCCCGGCGTGTGGCGGCGAGGTTGTCCGCAAGCGAACGGAAAAGCTGCTGCGCGGCGGAGTCAACCTTGCCACGATGGCCGTGGACGCGGAAGTCTGCGTGCGTTGCGGCGAGAGGTTGTATTCCGTCGACACGATCCGCGCGTTCGATCGGATCCGCGGCAAGCTCGAACGACAGCAGGTCGCGGAATTCGAGTTGATCGGGAAGTCGTTCCGGGTGCCCGTCGTACCGTCCGCCGAATGACCTTGAATCGGGGGTAACCCGCGTTGGTCGAGAACGCTGCGCGTCGGTGAACCGCCGTGCCAGCGGCGAGTGTCATGCCGTACGATTCGATTCTGACGAAAAGGACAATGAAATCCGGTCTGCGCAAGCTTCTGATCCTGGGGCACCGGTACCTGGGAATGGCGTTGAGTTTGCTGTTCCTGATGTGGTTCGTGACCGGGATCGGCATGATGTACTCGCGCGGGATGCCGCGCCTGACCCCGGAGATGCGCCTGGCGCGGTTGGCGCCGATCGATATGGACGCCGTTCGGATGACGCCCGGCGAGGCGGCGTCCCGGGCCGGGCTTCTCGATCCCGGCGGTCAGACGACGCTGTTGACCGTGCTGGATCGGCCGGCCTACCGGTTCGACGGGCGCGTCACGGACATCGTGTTTGCAGACACGGGCGAACGCTTCGGCGCGCTCGAGTTGGACGAGGCGATCCGGATCGCCGCGCGGTTCGTGAGTGTTCCCGAGGCACGGGTCCGCTACGACGCGCTGATGACCGCGCCCGACCAGTGGACGCTGACCCAGGGCCGTCAGCTCCCCATGTACAAGCTCGCCGTCGACGACGCGGCCGGCTCGGAGATCTACGTCTCCGCGCGCCTGGGCGAGGTCGTCCAGTTCACGACGCGGCGCGGGCGCGCGCTGTCGTGGATCTCGGTCATCCCGCACTTCATGTATTTCGAAGCCTTGCGCATGAGGGCCGACCTCTGGTCCGGCATCATGACCTGGGGGGCGGGGCTCGGCGTCGTCCTGGCCGCTTTGGGCATCGCGCTGGGCGTGATCCACTTCCGGCCGAAGCGTCCGTTCCGTGTCTCGCGCATCCGTTCCTGCATTCCGTACACGGGCGGGCTGAGGTGGCACGTCACCGCCGGCCTGGTGTTCGGCGTTCTCACGTTGACGTTCGCGTTCAGCGGGTTCCTGTCGCTGGAGCCCTTCGAGTGGAGCCTGCGCGACTTCAGCCTCGAGGACGGCACGCGGGCGGCGTTCCCGCCGGGAACCGGGAGCCTGGCCGACTATCCGCCGATCGACGCCGCGTCGTGGCGGCAGGCCCGGGTCGGCGCCGAGATCAAGGAGGTCGCGTTCGCGCGCATCCTGGGCGAGCTGCACTTCGTGGCGCGGGGCGCGCCGGCCGTCGCCGCGGCCATGGGATGGCCCGACGGGGGCCATCAACCCTACTTCGTTCAAAGAAGCGTCGATCCCCAACGCACGGTTATCGCCGCCGGCGACATGGCGCTTCGAAAAGAGCCGATCGCAACGGAAACGATCCTGTCGACGCTCGGAAAGGGGATTCCGGGCGTCGGCGTCCTGGCGGCCGACATGCTCGACGCCTACGATGCCTACTACTACTCGCGCGAGCAACGGTCGCCGCTTCCCGTGCTGCGCGTCAAGCTGGACGATGCGGACGACACCTGGCTCTACATCGATCCGTACGTCGCCCAGATCGTCGGCCGCGTCAATCGCGTGAACCGCGCCGAGCGGTGGCTGTACGCGGGTCTGCACACGTTCGATTTTCCGTTCCTGTACGACAGGCGTCCGCTCTGGGACATCGTCATCATCGTCTTCTGCCTGGGCGGCGCGCTGCTCAGCGGGTTGGGCGTCGTTCTCGGATTCAAGCGTATCGTTCGCGGCGTCGATCGCATGACGGCGGTCACGGGCCACAGGTAGTCGCCGGCTGGTCGTTCGGCACAAAGGAGCGTCATCGTGAATCGCATCCGACTGATCCTGGTTCCCCTCGTCCTGGCCGCGGGGTGCGCGCCCGAGGCGACCGAGCCCGTCGTCGTGGAAACCGCGCCGCCACCGGCGCCGACGATTTCCGAAGAAGGCCGCGCGGCGCTG
>JAJEEE010000089.1 GCA_022821145.1 Acidobacteriota bacterium | reverse complement strand
ACGCTGTCGAACCGGATGCTGGCCGAGTTCGGGTTCTCGCTGATCTACGAGGACTGGGACCCCGGCTACTACCGGTACCGCGACGACGGCAACCTGATCGTCCAGCCGAAGCCCGACGCGTCGGCGCTGGCGACGTGCTTCTCGACCCCGTGCTTCCCCGAAGTGGGCTCGGCCGCGCACATGGCCCAGATGCCGGCGTCGATGGGCGGCGACCCCTGGTACTCCCAGGTCGGCATGATCGACGGTCGGCTGGGGCTCGAGTACGGCGCCAGGCAGTGGGGCGAGAACAACAACTACACGCACCGCTGGGCTTATCAGAGCGCGCTGTCGTACGTCACCGGTTCGCACAGCTTCAAGTTCGGGATGAACTTCACGAACGGCCACAACCGGCACACGGACAGCAGCAACGGCAACCTGCACCAGTTCTACGACAGCGGCGCCCATCCCATGGGGAACCTGATCCAGAACCAGCCGCTCACCTACGGGATTCCCTGGTTCAACTGCGACCATCCCCAGGCGCAGGCGAACACGGATGCCGGCACCACGCAGGGGAACTGCGGCCTGATCGGGACCCCCGACAGCGTCAACGTTCTCAGCGACCCGTCCTTCCGGAGCTACCAGCTCGCCTACAACGGCGGCTTCTACGCGCAGGACTCGTGGACCATCGACCGGCTGACCCTCAATTACGGGATGCGGGTCGACTTCGCGGCGGTCGAGATTCCCGAGGCGCCCAAGGGCCCGGGCCGTTTCGTGCCCGCGTTCATGCAGCCGGGTCGCCCGTCGAGCGAGCTGCCCACCTTCGGCCCCGACTTCTCGCCGCGGCTGAGCGTGGCCTACGACGTGTTCGGCGACGCCCGGACGGCGCTGAAGTTCGGCTGGAACAAGTACGTGCGCGACGTGGGCGGCAACCTGGCCAACCGCTACTCCTACGGGTTCCTGCGCAGTGACAACCGCGACTGGTACGACTGCACCATGAACGCTGCGGGCGACGCCTGCGCCATGGACGCCATGGGGAACCGGCTCGACCCGTACGGGTCGAACTGGGACGGCATCGCCCAGAACTGGGAGATCGGCGCCATCTCGAACACGAGCTTCGGGTCCAACTCGACCCCGACCCGGATACCCGACATCAGCGCGCGCGAGTACAACCGCATCTGGACCGTCGGCATCCAGCAGGAGGTCTTCCCCGGCATCTCGCTGAGCGGCGAGTACCGGCAGCGGACGTACCACAACACGTGGTGGGACGACAACCCGAACTGGAACTTCTCGGACTTCGGGGCGATGCCCGACGGGACGCCCGATCCGGCGTATGCCCTGGGCAACACCATGGGCAACCCGGTGCGGCACTTCCAGGTGGCGCGGCCGTACCCGATGGTCGGGCACTTCACCGCGTTCAGCGTCGACCCGGCGGTGAGGACCAACCAGGAAGGGTTCACCGACCGGACCCGCGGTCCGGGCTTCACCAACATCTACCGGGGCTTCGAGCTGAGCATCCAGGGGCGGCTGCCCGGCGGCGGCACCCTGTTCGGCGGCTGGTCGATGGAGGACACGGGTCGGACCTCGATCTACGGCTACGACACCAACAGCGGGGCCGGCAGCCGGTACGGCGGCGAGGTGAACGCCTGCTCCGACATTCTCGAGCGGGGCGACGAGCCGACCCAGCTTCGGTTCTGCGACGCCGGCTCGTATCCGCGGCCGTTCCGGAACGAGTTCAAGCTGTCGGGCACGCAGCCGTTCTCGATGCCGGGCATCGGCGACCTGCAGGCGGGCTTCTCGCTGCAGGCGTATCCGGGCGGTCTGGGCGACTGGGGCGGCTTGCAGGAGGGCCTCTACGTCCACCGGACGTCGAGCAACGACCGGTATCGGACCTACTCGCCCGAGCTCTTCGGTCAGGCCGGCCACTGCGTGGCGCCGTGCGTGCTCGGCCAGAACATCGTGCCGGATGGCGTGCCCAACATCGAGCGGGCGACGGGCGGTCACTGGTATCCGATGATCCCGCTGAGCAGCGTGAAGTTCCTGCCGTACTGGACGCAGCTCGACGTGAACATCCAGAAGGTGTTCAACATCGGGAGCTGGCGCTACGACACGCGGTTCTCGTTCTACAACGTCCTCAACAACGGCGTCGTTCTCGAGCACACCGGGTCGCGTAACGCGTACGGCAGCACCGGGGCCAACTACCAGGCGTTGACGTCCTGGGAGCGCGGCAACCGGATGCTCGAAGGCCGCGTCATCCAGTTCGCGGTCACCGCCCGCTTCTAGCGCGCGGCCGTCGCCGCCCGTTTCCGGCGGGCGGGCGAATCCTGCCTTCGTCCGGAGCCGGGAGAGAGCCCTCTCTCCCGGCTCCGGGTTTTTCGTTTCGTTCGGCGTGCGTTTCCTTCGGAGTCGACGAACTCGTTCCGGGCTGTTGGCGGGCCAACGGTATTCGTTGCCGTCGATTCGCATGGGCTTTGCTCGACCATGACCGTCGCCGATTCGTGGGCGCTTGGGTTGCGGGATGGGTCATCCGTGCAGTTCCTCATCCATCCGCCGTCGGCGCGGGGCGGTGGGGAGCTTGGCGGTCGGGCACCGGCTCCTGACGAACGACCTCGCGAGAAGCGTGTCCAATCTGCCGTCTGGACGCGGAAACGCCGTGTTCAGGGGCGATTCGACGGCCGTCGTCGCTAGGCGAACCCGGGCGGCGACCGGCGCAACCGTGGGCCGGCCGCCGCGTTCGAGTGAAGAGGAGACGACGAATCACCGGTCGTCTCCGAGCACTGGTTGTCTCTGATGGAGGAGGTGCACGCATGAGGTTGGGTAGGGTACTTGCGGTCGTGGCGGCGTTGTTGCTGCTCGCGCCCGCGGTTGCCGTGGCGCAGAGCTCGATTGCGGGCTCGGTCACGGACGACACCGGGGGCGTGCTGCCCGGTGTGACGGTCGAGGCGTCGAGCGACGTCCTCATCGAGGGATCGCGTGTCGTCTTCACCGACGGCACCGGCAACTACAACATCATCGACCTGCGGCCGGGCGAGTACACCGTTGTCTTCACCCTGCCCGGCTTCGGCACCCTGGTGCGCGACCAGCTCATCCTCGGGGCCGACGTGACCCTGCCGATCGACGCGGTGATGTCGGTCGGGTCGGTCGAGGAGACGATCACGGTCTCCGGCGAGACGCCGGTGGTCGACGTGCAGCAGGTGCAGCGCATCGAGGTCATGACGCGGGAGACGCAGGAGGCGATTCCGACCGGCCGCAGCATGTGGTCGTACGCGCTCCTGATCCC
>JAJEEE010000020.1 GCA_022821145.1 Acidobacteriota bacterium | reverse complement strand
GCATCTCGCGCTTTATAGACAACGGCCCGCGCGCCGAGCCGCCGCCCCCGCGAATCACGCCGGCCCGCACGACCCCGCCGCCGCGCGCGGCGAACGTAGAACCGGCATGCCGGTTCGACAGCTCCCAGGCCCGGTCCAGGTCGTCGACGACGTAGGCTTCGTCCAGGCGGGCGGCGAACGACCGCACGCGGTCGCCCAGCCGGACGATCCGCGAAACCGGGACCGCTCCGTCGAGGACCGCCCCCGGGGTCCGAGGCGTCGCTTCGCGATCGAGGACCAGGAGGTCGAGACGGCCGTGACCCGCTTCGCGTACGATCGCCAAGGCCCGCACGGCGTGGTCCAACCGCTCGACCACGACGTATTGCAACTCGTCGCGCATCAGGTCTTCGACCACCGCCTCGTCGCCGGGCTCGACTTCCACGAAGTCGGCCAGGATCCCGACCGGCGACCACGCCTCTTGCCGGACGCGATCGAAGAAGGCGTCGACCGACTCGCTGCCGTATGCGCCGGCCAGCGACAACTCGCGGATGGCTTCCAGGCGATGCCGTGCGGCCTGTTCACGCGCCGCCGCCGCCCCCGCCTCGGCCTCGGCCGCGTCCAGCGCGGCCCGCAACTCGCCCAACTCGGCCTCCAGGCCGTGCCGCTCCTCGGCCAGCCGGCCAATTTCGGTCCGCTTCGAGGAGTGCTCGATCTCGACGGTCCGCAACCGGGCCGCGTTGGCCTCGAGCTCGCGCCGCGCCTCCACGTCCTCGTCGCGCACTCTCCCGGTCCGGGCGTCGAGCCGTCCCAGCGTTTCCTCGTGGTTCTTCAGCCCGTTCCCGAGGCCGGCTTCCTTTCCGACGAGGTCGAACCGGCGGTTCCGCAACTGTTCGATGGCCGCTTCCTCGTCGCGGCGGCGTTGGGATACGGCGTCCAGCTCGGACCCGCATGCGGCGGCCTCGGCGCGGCGCTCGACGAGGCGCGCCTCCACGTCCGCCAGGCGGCCGCGGGCGTGGGCGATCGCCGAACGACGCCGTTCGATCTCTCCGTTCACGCGTTCCTGTTCTTCCAGCAGCTCGCGCGAGTGACGCTCCTCGGACCGCACCTGTTCGGCGAGGTGTTCGATCCGTTGCGTCGTCTTCTGTAGGTCCAACTCCGTCGCCGCGCCGAGCTGTCGCGTGTCGTCCAGCCTCTTCTCCGCGTCCTCGCTTTCGGCGCGCCGCCGGTGGATGCGCCGATCCAGATCCGCGAGCCGCGCTTCCAGCTCCCGACCTTCGGCGTCGATGCCGGCCAGCGCCTCGGCCACGCGTTGCTCTCCGGCGACGAGCGCGTCCGCACGCGTCGAGAACACCGCGGTCAGAACCTCGCGGAGGCGGCGCCGGAGCGCGCGATACCGGCGGGCGCGTCCGGCCTGCCGGCGCAGCGAGTTCCGCTGGCGTTCGACCTCGACGAGAATGTCGTTCACTCGGGACAGGTTGTTCCGGGACGCTTCCAGCCGCGACTCGGCCAGCTTGCGCTTGGCGCGGAACCGCGTCACGCCCGCCGCCTCCTCGATCAGCATCCGGCGGTCCGACGGCTTCGCGGCGAGCAACTGGTCGATGCGGCCCTGCTCGATGATCGCGTAATGGTTCGGGCCGAGCCCCGTACCCATGAAGACGTCCTGAACGTCGCGCAGGCGGCACGCGCGGCCGTTCAGCATGTACCGGCTCTCGCCGGAACGGTACAGGCGGCGTTCCACGGCCAGTTCGACCGGTCCGGGAGGCGGTCCCCCGTTGTTGTGCGCGGGCGCCTCGTCCAGCAACGTGACCGTGACCCGCGCCATTCCCAGCGGCGCGCGCTTGCCGGACCCGTTGAAGATGACGTCCTGCATCCTGTTGCCGCGCAGCATCCGGGGCTTCTGTTCCCCGAGGACCCAGGCGAGGGCGTCGGACACGTTGCTCTTGCCGCACCCGTTGGGCCCGACGATCGCCGTGATCCCTTCCGGGTGGACGGCGATCTCCGCTTCGTCGTAAAAGGACTTGAAGCCGTGGAGCTCGATCCGGCGCAGCTTCAGCACGCGACCCTCGTGTTCACGATATCCTCGGATCGGGGCGCCCTGGCGGACACGCCGACCCCAACAGGATCTCACTGGACCAGACAAATTGGGTCCCACTTCCGAATCTACCTTGTATATATTTTAGAATCAGCACCATAGATGCTTATCTTGAATGCATTGATCGAGGATTGGCCGCGCGGGCCGCGTTCATGACCGGCCGCCCTGGAGCCCCAACGCGCCGGGCGACGACACACCGCGCGAGCATCCACGCGATCGTCGCCCAGATTCCGCGCGGACGCGTCGCCAGCTACGGGCAGATTGCCGGCCTGGCCGGACTGCCGGGCCAGGCCCGTCAGGTCGGCTACGCGCTCGCCGCGCTGCCCGAGGCGACGCCCATCCCGTGGCACCGGGTGGTCAACGTCCGGGGAGAGATCAGCCCGCGCGCGCGGACCGGTTCCGAGGGCGCGCAGCGGCGCCTCCTCGAGCGCGAGGGCGTCGCGTTCGATGCGACGGGACGCATTCCCATGGATCGTTTCCGGTGGCGGGCCGGCCTGCTATAGTGACCTCGGATGAAGATTTCCGCCAAGGACGAATACGCGTGCCTGGCCGTGCTGGAACTGGCGCTTCACTACGATCCGGACGCGCCGATCCGGGTTCAGGACATCGCCGAACGCCAGCGCATACCCGTCAAGTTCCTCTTCCAGATCATGCAGGCGCTGAAGCGCGTGGACATCGTCCGCAGCAAGCGCGGCACCGACGGCGGCTACGTCCTGGCCCGCCCGCCCGCCGACATCACGGTCGGAGACGTCCTGGAGAGCATCAGCGGACCCTTCGTTCAGCTTTCGTCCAACCGCAACGGCGGGAACGCGCACCAGCTCGAGCCCATCTGGAACGACGTCGGCGCCGCCATCGGCGCCGTGCTCCACGAGGTGAGCTTCGCCTCCCTCGTCCGGCAGGCGCGCGCGCGCGATCGCCAGGTCATGTACCACATATAGACGCCGACGTGCGCCGGATCCTCCACGTCGACATGGACGCCTTCTACGCGTCCGTCGAACAGCGTGACCATCCCGAATGGAAGGGACGTCCCGTCATCGTCGGCGCCGACCCCAAGCGGGGCGCCGGGCGTGGCGTCGTGGCCGCCTGCTCCTACGAGGCCCGGGCCTTCGGCGTGCATTCCGCGCTCCCCATCGGCCAGGCGTGGCGCCGCTGTCCCGGGGCCGTCTACGTGCGGCCGCGGCTCGCGCGCTACGAGCAGGTCTCGCGCGAGATCATGGCCGTGTTCGGCCACTACACCGACCGGATCGAGCCGCTGGGCCTGGACGAGGCGTTCCTGGACGTGACCGGGTCCACCGCGTCGATGGGACCGCCCGAGAGCATCGCACGAGACATCCAGCGCCGGATCCGCGCCGAGACGGGCCTGGAGGCGTCGGTCGGGGCCGCATGCAACAAGTTTCTGGCCAAAGTGGCGTCGGACCTGGAGAAACCCGCGGGCCGGGTGGTGGTGCCTCCGGACGGCGTCGAGGCGTTCCTGGGCCCGTTGCCGATCGAGAAGCTCTGGGGCGTGGGCCCCCGGACCGCGGCGCGCCTGCGCCGACTGGGCGTGGGCACCATCGGAGAACTGGCCGCGATGCCGCCCGCCGCGCTGGACGACGCCGTCGGCTCGGCCGGAACCCGCCTGCGGGAGTTGGCGCGCGGGGTGGACTCCAGGCCCGTCGTCGTCGACCGTAAGCCGCGCTCCGTCAGCCGCGAGACCACGTTCAGCCAGGACACCACCGATCGGGACCGCCTCATCGCGTCCATCCGGCGCCTCGCCGATTCGGTGGCGGCGCGGCTCCGGGGAAAGCGCCGCCGCGCGCGAACCATCGTCCTGAAGCTGCGTCGGGCCAGCTTCGAGACGTCGACGCGCCAGGTATCCCTGCCCGAGCCGACCGACGATGGGGATGCGATCTTCGAGCAGGCCCGGCGGCTTTTCGACGGCTTCGGGCGCGAGGCGCCCGTTCGGCTGCTCGGGGTCTCGGCGCGCAACCTCGTCGACACCGGCCGTTCCGCCCCCCAACTCGGCCTCTTCGAGCGGAAAGCACCCGACACCGGCCGCATCGGCTCCGCGTTGGACGAGATTCACGCGCGTTTCGGCGACGCCGCCGTCCGCCGCGCGTCGGAATTGACGTGATAGAATCCCGCGCCGCGGCAACGTTTCGGTCTTGGAGGCCGCCCGACGATGTCTGTTTTTCTGACGCTGCTTCTGCTGAGCCCCGCGCCGCAGGACATTCTCGACGCAAGCGAGATCCAGGCCGTCGTCGCGACGACGGCCGGCGACTTCGCGATTCAGTTCTACGCCGATGAGGCCCCGAACCACGTCGCCCACTTCATCCGGCTGGTGGAGGAGGGCTACTACGACGGCACCACGTTCCACAGCGTGTTCGAACACGGCATCGTCCAAGGCGGCGACCCGTACACGCGGGATCCCGAACGCCGCGGCGAGTACGGGACCGGGGGGTTCAACCTGGGCCTGGAGCCCGAGTTCTCGGACATAGAGTTCACCGCCGGGACGGTCGCGGCCACGCTCCTGCCCGGGTTGCCGTCCAGCGCCGGCGCCCAGTTCTTCGTCTGCATCGGCGACCAGCCGCAGTTCACCGGACAGTACACGGCATTCGCCCGGGTCGTCGACGGGCTGGACGTCGTCGATGGCATCTCCTCGACACCGGTCGACGAGGGCAACATCGCCCTGGAACGCGTCGAGATCACCGGAATCACGCTCGGCCCGATTCCCCCGCCTCCGGCGCCGCCGTTCACGACCGAGACCGACGCGGAGCTGGGCGATCACCGGGTGGTGATGGAAACCGCGTTCGGCGACATCGTCGTGGAGTTCTTCCCCGATGCGGCGCCCGGCACGGTCCGGCACTTCCTGCGGCTCGCGACCCTGGGCGTCTACGACAACACGGCGTTCCATCGCGTCGCGCCGGGATTCGTCATCCAGGGGGGCGACCTGAACACGCGGACCGGGGCGTACGCGTCGGACGCGGCGCCCTGGGTGGTCCCGATCGCGGCCGAGTTGAGCGACATCCCGCACGTCGCCGGCATCGTGTCGATGGCGCGGGGCGAGGAGATCGACAGCGCGCTCACGTCGTTCTTCATCGTCCTCGGCGACCAGCCCGTCCTCGACAACGTGTACACGGTGTTCGGACGGGTGACGGAAGGCATGGACGTCGTGGAGCGGGTCGCGGCCGTCGAAACCCGGGGCGAAACCCCCGTCGAGCGCGTGGATGTCTACGCGATGCGCGTCGAGCGCATGAACTGATCGCGCCCGGTCGAAAAGTCCCGGATGACGAGGTGCGCCCCGGCCTCCCTCAACTGCTCGACGGTATGCGCGCCGGTGGCGACGGCCACGGTCCTAAAACCCGCCCGCAGCCCGGCGTCGACATCGCGGGGCGTGTCGCCGATCACGTACGTCCGGTCCGGGGCGAACGCCTGTCCCGACCACTCGGCGGCGCGCCGGGCCGCCGCGCGCACCACGTCCACGCGATCCAGGGTGACCCCGCCGAACCCCCCGAACGGAAAGTACGCGTTCAGCCCGCCCCGCTCCAGCTTGATGCGGGCGCCCGCCTCGACGTTGCCCGTCGCCAGACCCTGGACGACGTCGTCGCGCGCGTCCAACTCGGCGAGGATCCCGCCCACTCCGGGCAGCACGGCGTAACGATCGGACAGGCGCACTTCCTCGACCAGGTAATCGACGTAACGCGCCAGGATCCCGTCGACGGCCCCGGCGCCCCCCGCGCCGCCGTCCATGCCATGCCTCGCGCAGACCTCGCGGATGATCGCCGGATCGGTCTTGCCCTGGGGCCGGACATTCGCCATCGCGGCGCGCCATCCGTACAATTCGTGGAAGGCCCGATCCAGCGCGCGGATGCCGGCGCCGCCCGTGCTGACCAGCGTCAGGTCCACGTCCCAGAGCAGCAACTTCATGCGATTCCATTGTGGACCGGAACGGAGGAACGCCTCAACCGCCCGCCGCGCGACGGTCCGTGATCCGTTTCCCAAACCGCCGTCTTGATCTATCCTTGGGTACGCACAGTCCAACGGAGGCGCGCCCTATGGAAACGGATCCGGTCTGCCTGATGCCCCTCGACGCGGCGGTGGCCGAGTTCAGGATGGAGTACAAGGGACACGAATACTGCTTCTGCTCGGCCGGATGCTTCGACAAGTTCAAGCGGAATCCGAAAGACTACGTTTGAACGCGTCCGACCGTGAGAGCGCGCCTCCGCCCCGGCGCGGCTTCCGGCGGCGCCTGAAGATCGCGTTGGCGGCCTCGGCCGGGTTCTGGGCGATCCGGCTTCTCGGACGCACCATCCGCTGGGAAACCGAGGGCCTGGAGCATCTCCAGGCGATCCACGCATCGGGGGGACCGGCGATCTTCGCGTTCTGGCATGGACGCATCGTGCCGGCCACCTGGTTTTTTCGCGGCCGGGGCATCGTCGTCATGATCAGCATGAACGTCGACGGCGAGATGGTCGCGCGCGTGATCGAGCGCCTCGGATACGCCACGGCGCGCGGCTCGAGCTCCCGCGGCGGGTTCCGGGCCCTGGCGGAAATGGCCGCGGCCGTCCGCCTCGGGCGGGACGTCGGCTTCAGCGTCGACGGACCGCGGGGGCCTCGCCACGTCGCCAAGCCGGGGGCGGCCATCCTCGCGCACGAGACCGGGGCGGCCATCTTCTGCTTTCACGTCGCCATGAAACGGAAGCTCCAGCTTCGAAGTTGGGACCGGTTCCAGATTCCGCTCCCGTTCACGCGGGCGCGCGTCTTCGGGGCGCCTCCGATTCGCATCGACGCCGATGCCGGACCCGACGCCGTCCGCCAGACCCGCGAACGCATGCAGGACGCGCTCGATGCGCTGAGGGAGCGGGGCGACGGCTGGGAGTCGGCGGTCCGAGGCTTGTGAAAGCCCGGCGCCGTGGTGTAACGTTGGAAATCGAATACATGACAAACTTGATCGACTTGAATCATTTTCGGACGGGAGAACGATGAGCCCCAATTTCAACGATCTGTTGGCAGGCGTGAAGCGCGAGATCGACGAGATCGCTCCGCGGGAGGTGCAGGCGGGGCTGGCCGGTCCGCGCAACTTCGCGCTCCTCGACGTTCGGGAAAAGGACGAGTGGGACCAGGGCCATATCGACGGCGCCCTGTTCCTGCCGCGCGGTTTTCTCGAGGTCAAGGTGGAGAAGCTTCTCCAGGACAAGGATCAGCCGGTCGTCGTGTACTGCGCCGGGGGCGTCCGCTCCGCGTTCGCGGCCAAGAGCCTGCGGGAACTGGGCTACCGGAACGTCCGCTCGATGGCGGGCGGCGTACGGGACTGGAAGGACCTCGGCCTTCCGCTGGTCGTTCCCGAAACCGTCGACAAGGACCGCATGGCGCGCTACAGCCGCCACTTGCTGATTCCCGAAGTAGGTGAAGAAGGACAGCTCAAGCTGTTCAAAAGCAAGGTATTGCTCGTCGGAGCCGGCGGCTTGGGCTCGCCCGCGGCGCTCTATCTGGCGGCGTCGGGCGTCGGGACGCTCGGCCTGGTCGACGACGACGTGGTGGACGAATCGAACCTGCAACGGCAAATCCTCCACTGGACGTCGTCGATCGGCACGCCCAAGACCGACTCGGGACGCCGGACGTTGTTCGAGGTGAACCCCGACGTCAAGGTCCGGACGCACAACCTGCGGCTGAACGCATCGAACGTGGAAGAGGTCTTCGCCAGCTACGACGTCATCGTCAGCGGATCGGACAACTTCCAGACCGCGTACCTGGTCAACGACGCCGCCGTCCTGCTCGACAAGCCGGTCGCCTACGGCAGCATCTTCCGTTTCGAGGGCCAGGCGTCCACGTTCATTCCCCACCGGGGCCCGTGCTATCGCTGCCTATACGCGGCGGCCACGCCGCCCGAGCTGGCGCCAAGCTGCGCCGAGGCGGGGGTGCTGGGCGTGCTCCCCGGAACGATCGGCATGATCCAGGCCACCGAGGCCATCAAGCTTCTGCTCGGCATCGGCGAGCCTCTGGCGGGCCGGTTGCTGGTCTACGACGCCCTGGAGCAGTCGTTCCGCGAGTTCAAGATCCGCCGGGACCCGGAGTGCCGGACCTGCGGCGAGAACGCGCGCATCGAGCTCGCGGACGGACCCGACGCCATGTGCGCGACGGGATGACGCCGGGTTCGCCCGCCCGTCGGATCGAGGTCGGCGATTTCACCTACTGCCGTTCGGCCTATCATCGCGATCAGCTCGACATCCCGGCCGACGCCGGCCTGGTCCTGGAAGTCAAGCGCAACCACTACCGTCTGCTCTACGCCGGGAACCGCTCGTTCTGGCTTCCGGGACACACGCTCGCCCGGCTCGACGGCGACGTGAACACCCGGACGCTCGCCGGCCGCCTGCACTGGATCATCAAGCGCTTCCGCGCCATGGATTGCGAGTTGCGGGTCGATGACGGCCTATGTCAGGCCACGATGCGGGTGACGTCGATGGACGAGCGGTCCGTCGACGCTCTGCGCGCGCTGCTGGGCGCGGATTTCCTCGGTCTGTCGCTGGCGCCTGAGGGCATGGCCTTCATGCTGGCCGAAGTCCGGTTTCGCCAGTAGGCGCGCGATCGGCCAGCCCGGCGCCCTCGGACACCGGGTGGTAGAGCGTGTCACGCTCGACCGGGGTGCGGCCCGCGGCGCGGATCAGGTTCTCGATCTGGCCGCGGGTCATGCCCAGTCCCGCCTCGCCGCCGGCCCCCTGGATGATCCGCTCCTCGACGATCGTCCCGTCCAGGTCGTCGGCGCCGAACCCCAGGGCCACCTGCGCCAGCTCCGGCGTCAGGGTCACCCAGTAAGCCTTGATGTGCGGGAAGTTGTCGAGAACGAGCCTCGCCACGGCGATCGTCTTCAGGTCGTCGGTGCCCGTCGTCGGCGCCAGGTCGCTGTAGTACGTGTTCTCCGGGTGGAACGCCAGCGGGATCAGGCAGTTGAAGCCTCCGGTCGCGTCCTGCAGCGTCCGCAGCCGGATCAGGTGATCGACGCGCTCGCCGATCGTCTCGATGTGGCCGTAGAGCATCGTGGCGTTCGAGCGGAGACCGGCGGCGTGGACGCGGCGGGCGACCTCGAGCCACCGCGCGCCCGAGATCTTGTGGCCGGCGATCAGCGGGCGGGCGCGTTCCGAAAAGATCTCCGCGCCGCCGCCGGGACAGCTTCCCAGCCCGGCGTCCTTCAGCCTCTCGATCACCCATTCCAGGGGCCGCTTCGAGATCCGGCTGAGGAAATCGATCTCCACCATCGTGAACGCTTTCAGATGAACCGCGGGAAAGCGTTCCCTCAGGCCTTCGAGAAGGTCGGTGTAGTAGGCGAACGGCAGCTCGGGATTCAGACCGCCGACGATGTGGAACTCGGTGACGCTGTCGTTATACTTTTGCGCGGCGAACTGGAAGACCTGCTCGAGCGACATCGTGTATCCTCCCGGCTCGCCGGGTTTCCGGGCGTACGCTCCCTGGCAGAGCTGGCAGTCGATGGCGCAGACGTTGGTATAGTTGATGTGCCGGTTGACGTTGAAGTAGACGCGGTCCCCGTTCAGCCGCGTCCGAACGGTGTCGGCCAGCCGGCCGAGCTCGTGCAGATCGTCCGTCTCGTACAGGGCCACGCCATCCTCGAGAGTCAGCCGCTCGCCCCGCTGGACCTTGTCGACGATCGCGGAATCGATCATGTCCAGTGATTATACCCTGTCGGCCGAAACGGACTCGGCCAACCGCATCGGACGAAACGCCTCGGCATAGGCTGGAGCCGGATCGCCTTCCAGAGCGGCTCGCACGATTTCCACGGTGCCGGGGGCCAGCAGTATGCCGTTCCGGTAGTGACCGAGCGCGTAGTACAGGCCGTCGAGCCCCGCCTCGCCGATGGCCGGCAGGCCGTCGGGAAGCATCGGCCGCAACCCGGTCCAGGTCTCCACGATCGGAAACGCGCCCACGGCGGAAGCCATCCGCCGCGCGCCGTCGAGCAACCCGCCCACGCCCGCCGCCGTAAGGTTCCGGTCGAAGCCGACGTCCTCGTCCGTGCCCCCAACGATCAACCGGTCGTCGTTTCGAGGCACCAGGTAGAGATGCCGCCAGCGGACAACGCGGCGGATGTCCGGCCCCGGCATCCGGAGCGACAGAATCTGGCCCTTCCGGGGCCGTGTCTCGACGCGGGGTACCAGCCCTTCGAGCGACGACGCCCACGCTCCGGCGGCGACGATGACCGAGGGGCCATGGATCTCGGTCGCGCCGACCCGCACGCCGCGAACGGCGCCCGCGGCGGACAGAACCTCGGCGGCGGCGGCGTCCGAGGCCACGTCCACGCCGCGCAACATGCAGGACCGTTCGAGCGCGTCCAGAAGGCGTCGCGGCCGGACCTGGTGGTCCCCGGGAAAGAAGAGACCGCCCTCGGCCTGCAGCGTCAGGCGCGGCTCCAGACGCGCCACCGCGTCCCCGTCCAGCAGCTTGGCGTCCAGCCCGATGCGCCGCTGCCACGCCGCGCGCCGCCGAAGATCGTCCATCTCGTCCCGGCCCGAGGCCAGAGCGAGGACGCCGTCGGCGCGGTACTCCACGTCGACTCCAGTCTCATCACGCAACTCGGAAACGAAGCCGGGGTACATCGACAGGCTGTCGAGGCCGAACCGGAAGAGGTCCCCGTCCTCCTCCGCTTCGCTTTGCGGGCACAGCATGCCGGCCGCGGCCCACGACGCCTGCCGGCCCGGCCGGTCCCGCTCCAGGAGCAGCACGGAACGCTCCGGCGCCAGCGCGCGCGCGATGGCCATGCCGATCACTCCGCCGCCGACGACAATCGTATCGTGAGACATGAGCGGCCTATTCTAACCGATCGCCCGGCGGCGGCCCGTGCGCCCGACGGGCGGCGGCGAACCGTGTTACCGTGGTAGCCGTCCGGACCGCCCCCATGTTCGAAGCGTTCATATTCGACTTCAACGGCGTTCTCGCCGACGACGAACGCGTGCACATGGAGGCGTTCCGGTCGGTCGCCGCACGCGAGGGTTTGCGGGTCACCGAAGCGGAGTACTTCGAGCGCTACCTCCCGTTCACCGACCGTGAACTCTTCGAACGGCTCTTCGCCGACCGGGACCGCCCCCTCGAACCCGACACGCTGGAGTCCCTCGTCAACGCCAAGGTCCGGCGCTACTACCGGATCCTGGAGGAGCGCGGACAGTCCGGGGGGCGGCCGATTCTCTTCCCCGGCGCCGGCGCCGCCGTGGAGGCCGCGGCGCGCCGGGGCCCTCTGGCCATCGCTTCGGGCGCCCGGCGCGAGGAGATCGACCACGTTCTGGAAGCCGAAGGCCTCCGGGACCGGTTCACGGTCGTCGTCGCGGCCGAGGACGTCGAGCGCGGAAAACCGGATCCCGAGTCCTTCCTCAAGGCTGCCGCCGGCTTGACGGACGGGAGCGATTCGCCACGGTTCGGAGCATGCCTCGCGATCGAGGATTCCGCCGGCGGCATCCTCGCGGCCAAGGCGGCGGGTCTTCCCTGCCTGGCGGTCGAACACTCCCTGGACCGGTCGCGTCTCGGCGACGCCGACTGGGTGATCCCGTCCATCGCGCACTTCGGCGCCTGGCTCGCCCGGGGAGACGGCGCGGCGACGGCGGAGGCCGCGCCGTGACGGCGGAGGCCGGACCTTGACGGCGCGGTCCCGCAGGACATTCGAGGAACTCGTCACGCTGCCCGATCTGGCGATACCCATCGCCGAAACGGCGCTGCTGCTCGCCTGCGAGGAATACCCGCAACTGTCGCCGCGGCCCTACCTGGACCGGCTCGACGACATGGCCGAAGACATCGACGGCCGCCTGAAGGGCTACCGGTCCCCGCTGGACACGATCGGCGCCATCAACGACGTGCTCTTCGTGGAATACGGCTTCCGAGGAAACAGCGCGGAATACTACGACCCGCGCAACAGTTTCCTCAACGACGTGCTGGACCGGCGGACAGGCATCCCGATCACGCTGTCGGCCGTCTACATGGAGGTCGCGTCGCGTATCGGTCTCCGGATCGAGGGTGTCGGCATCCCGGGACACTTCATCGTCAAGCATGTCGCGGACGGCGAGGAGACCTTCCTGGACCCGTTCAACTCGGGCGCCGTCCTGACGCGGACCCAGTGCCTGGAACGGGTCCGCCGGACCTCCTCCGGCGCCCGCGACGCGGAACGCTGGCTCCGGCGCGTCACGCACCGGCAGATGGTCGCCCGCATGCTCCACAACCTGAAGGTCATCTACGTGAGCGGCGGGGCCGTCGACAAGGCGCTGGTCATGCTGGAGCTGCTGGTGTTGACCGATCCCGCCGAGCCCGGACTGTACAAGGAACGCGGCATGCTGCGGCTGCAGCTCCGTCAGTTCGGACCCGCCGGGCGCGACCTGGCCCGATACCTGAAGATCCGTCCGGACGCCGCCGATCGCGAGGAGATCGGCGACTGCCTGCGGGACATCCGCAGGATCCGGGCCATGATGAACTGATGGACCGCGCAGGGAGACCTCTACGCATCGGCGTCATGGGGCCCGGCCGGTGCGGTCCGGACGCCGCGGCGCTGGCCGAGGGCGTCGGCCGTCGGATCGCCGAGGCCGGCGCGGTGCTGGTCACTGGGGGGCGCGGGGGCGTGATGGAAGCCGCTTCCAGGGGCGCCGCCCAGGCCGGAGGGATCGTCGTCGGAATCCTGCCCGGCGACGAGGAATCCGCCGCCAACCCGTTCGTCACGATACCGATCGTCACCGGCCTGGGCGAGGCCCGGAACGCGATCAACGTCCTCACCGCGCACGTCGTCATCGCGATCGAAGGCGGTCCCGGAACGTTGTCCGAGATCGCCCTGGCCGCAAAGACCGGCACGCCCGTCGTCGGGCTCCGGACCTGGCGGGCCGCGACGGATTCGGCCGAGATTCCCGTGCACCGGGCGGAAAGCGCGGACGACGCCGTTTCGCGGGCACTCGAGTTGGCGGCCGGCGCGTAGATGCCCCAGGCGGTTTTACGTTGGTAGCGCGTGGAAGCGTATTGTTGAAGAGACTATTTCTTTGACTGACGCTTCGCTCCGCCGCCTCCATGGCTATGCGATGGAGGCGTCCACCCGCGGCGAGGAACGCCGCGGGTCCTATCGGGCAGGCGGCGACGTTGTGCGTGTCCTGCGTGGCTTGGCATGGCGCTCGGTGTTTCGCTGCGACCTTTCGGGACTCTCCTATTGTAGGCGCGGCGTTCCTCGCCGCGACTGGACAACGAGGCGGACGCCGAGGCGTCAGTCCAAGAAAAAGATCTCTTCGTTCACGTTGTTGGCTACTAGCGAGCTCTCGTCGTGCTGACGCGGCGGCCCGGAGGCCGCCTTGTCCACCCGCGGCGGGGGACGCCGCGGGTCCTATAGGGCATGCGGCGACGTTGTGCGTGTGCTCCGTGGCTTGGCATGCCGC
>JAJEEE010000052.1 GCA_022821145.1 Acidobacteriota bacterium | reverse complement strand
CACGGCACACTCTCTCGTCAACATGGACAGCGTGCCGCCTATGTTCCGAAGCCGACGCTTCGGATCCCGTTCCGCGGATCGAGACCGCCCGCTCGATGAGGCCGCGTGACGTCCCCTGATTCCGCGGAGAACTGGGATTGCACGGGAGTGCCGGGACCGACCATGGATGAGGCGTGCGACTACCCGAACAGGAGCGACTGGCCGGTTCCCGCAGTCTATTCTCTACTGAATCAAGCGATGATCAGGCACCTGATTGCATGACGCCGTTGGAGCTCCCCCGACATCAGATTCGCGCCAGTTTCGTCGGCGGCTTACATGATGTTCCCGGCCGCGTCCTGTTATGCCGTCGTACCGCAGCCTTCTGAGTTCTGAATTCGTCATGGACTTCCGCATCGCAGACACCTTCACCGACAGTCTCGCCAAGCTGACCGGCGACGAGCAGAAGGCCGCCAAGACCGCGGCCTTCGACCTTCAATTGAATCCGGCTCAACCCGGGCTCTCGTTCCACAAATTGGATCGGGCCCGCGACCCGAATTTCTGGTCGGTTCGCGTCAGCCGCGACGTTCGAATGATCGTGCACCGGACCGGCCGGAGCCTGTTGCTCTGTTACGTCGACCACCATGACGACGCATACCAGTGGGCCGAGCGGCGAAAGCTGGAAACCCATCCGAAGACCGGCGCCGCGCAGTTGGTCGAGGTGCGCGAAACCGTTCGGGAAATCACCGTCCCTGTCGTTGCGCCAACTGTCACGGAGGCTTCCGCGGACACGCCGACGAAGCCCATGCCCTTCGCCGAGGTCGCCGACGGCGACCTGTTGAAGTACGGTGTGCCGGACGAGTGGCTGGACGACGTGCGCGCGGCGGACGAAGACAGTCTTCTCGATCTGGCAGGCCATCTTCCGAGCGAGGCCGCGGAAGCGCTGTTGGAGTGGGCCGTCAGCGGCAAGCCACCGCGCGTCGCACCTGTCCCCGTCAGCGATCCGTTCGACCATCCCGACGCCCGGCGTCGTTTCCGGGTGATGCACGACGTCGAGGAACTGGAGCGGGCGTTGGATTACGCCTGGGAAAAATGGGCCGTCTTCCTTCATCCCGCGCAGCGGCAAGTCGTGGAGCAGGATTACAACGGACCCTGCCGCGTGACGGGGACCGCCGGTACCGGCAAGACGGTCGTCGCACTCCATCGCGCCGTCCACCTCGCACGTGCGCACCCCGAAGCCAGAATCCTGCTGACCACGTTCTCGGAGACGTTAGCCGGTTTTCTTCGCACGAAGCTCACGCGGTTGATCCGCAGAGAGCCGCGTCTTCGAGAACGTCTCGAGGTCGATGCGATCGACGCGGTCGGTGAGCGCCTCTATCGTGCGCGATTCGGCCCGCCCGATATCGCCGCCCGCAACCAGATCTGGGAATCGCTGGCGAAGGCCGCCGTCGCAGCGGAAACGAACGAGTTCAGCCCGCAATTCCTTATGAGCGAATGGGAAGATGTCGTCGACGCCTGGCAGTTGGACAGTTGGGAAGCGTATCGCGACGTGCGGAGGCTGGGGCGAAAGAAGCGGTTGCCGCTGGAGAGGCGGGAAAGGCTCTGGTCCGTTTTCGAACGCGTCCGGGCGGACCTGCGCCAGCGCGGGATGGTGACACGCAACGACATGTTCAGCGCTCTGGCCGCGGAACTCGGCGAACGCCGCAATCCGCCGTTCGACTTCGCGATCGTGGATGAGGCCCAGGACATCAGCGTGGCCCAGTTGCGTTTTCTGTCTCGACTTGCCGGGCAACGGCCGAACGGGCTGTTTCTGGCCGGCGATCCGGGACAACGGATATTTCAGGCGTCGTTTTCCTGGAAGGCGCTGGGCGTCGACGTTCGGGGACGATCGCACACGCTGAGGCTCAACTACCGCATGTCGCATCAGATCCGGACCCGGGCGGACCGCCTGCTGGGGGCCGAGATCGCCGACGTCGACGGCAACGTCGACGATCGCCGGGGCGCGATCTCGGCGTTCAACGGCGAGCCACCGACGATACGCCTGTTCGAGAGCGAGAGCGACGAAATCGACGCCGTCGGCCGGTGGTTGCGCGAACGTCTGGAGGCGGGCGTCGTCCCCCGCGAAATCGGGATATTCGTGCGGTCCGACAATGAGCTGGACCGGGCGCGCGAGGCCGCCGCTCGAGCCGGAGCGCCGCACCGGGTTCTGGACGATCGCGCCGTGGAGGGCGGCGACACCGTTTCGGTCTGCACGATGCACTTGGCCAAGGGCCTGGAATTCCGGGTCGTCGCCGTCATGGCGTGCGACGACGAGGTGATCCCGCTGCAGGAGCGGATCGAGAACGTCGCCGACGATGCGGACCTCGAGGAGGTGTACAACACGGAGCGGCACCTGCTCTATGTCGCCTGTACGCGGGCACGGGATCACCTCCTCATAACCGGCGTCGGTCCGGCGTCGGAGTTCCTGGACGACATCGCCACGCAAGCGGATTTCAGGTCGTGACGCCCGCCGTGGCGGCTCTCTGGAAATGGGTTCGCGGCAACGTCCTCTCGTAGTAGAATCGGTCCGTATTCGACACTGCTCTTTCCTTTCATGTGCTCTTCGAGCAGGAGGCTAACGTCTTGAATCCCATAACTTTGATTCCCACCCCACTTCGTGCGGCGATCGGCACCGTGTGCCGCGGGACGCGATTCACGGCCGCCCTGTTGCTGGTTCTGGCCACCGCCGCCACGTCCGGCGCCCAGACGCACTCCGGCAACATCCGGGGCTCCGTGCTGGACCCGACCGAGGCCGTCATTCCGGGCGCCACGGTGACGCTCCTGGACCAGGACCGCGGTCTGGAGCGTGAGACCGTCAGCTCCCCCGTCGGGGAGTACCTCTTCAGCCACCTCGTGCCGGGCCTGTACACGCTGCGCTTCGAGGCGGAGAACTTCGCGCCCTACGTGATCGAGGACTTCGAGGTGCGAGTGGGAGAGACGGTCGGGTTTTCCCCGGCGCTGACGCTGGGCGCCGCCACCGAGAGCATCGTCGTCTCCGCCGTCGCGGCGCGGCCGGTGATCGACACGAACCAGACCGCGCAGGCCAGCCACATCGACTTCGTCAGCATCGAGAACCTGCCCATCAACCGACGCGACTACCTGGACCTGGCCCTGCTGCTCCCGGGCGTCCTGGACACGAACCACATGGTCGACGACCGCGACAACCGGATCGTGCCGACGCCCCAGTCCGGGCTGGCCATCGGCGGGGGCACCGGGCGGAGCAACGCGTTCATGCTCGACGGCCTGAGCAACACCTACGACACCGGGTCGCCGCGGTCCTCGATCAGCCAGGAGGCCGTGTACGAGTTCCAGGTCAACCGCAACACGTTCTCGGCCGAGCTGGGGGGCGCTCCCGGAGGCGCGATCAACATCGTCACCAAGGGCGGCACCAGCCAGTTGCGCGGGAGTCTGTTCGGCGTGCTGCGCAACCGGCGTTTCCAGGCCCGGAACTTTTTCGATCCGGACAAGTCCGCCTATACGCGCTCGCAGAGCGGCGGATCCATCGGGGGTCCGATCGGCAACGACCGGACGTTCTTCTACGGCGCCTACGAGCGCCTGGACCGTCACGAATCCGTGTTCGTTCCGCTGCTGCAGGACGATGCGTTCCTGCACGAGCTGAAACCCTCCCAGCAGGCGCTGGTGGACACCCTGACCGCCGCGGTCCCCGCCTTCCGCCCGCTCATCGGGGAGCTTTCGGCGGCGCTGACGCCGGGCAGCTACCCGCACGTGGTTTCGATGTTCGAGCGGAACAGCGGCGTGTTCCCGTTCGGCGAAGTCCGGCAGCAGGTCCTGGGGCGCATCGACCACACGCTGCGCCCCGGACACGACCTGTTCTGGCGGTTCAACTGGAGCAACCAGGACAGCGAAAACACGCAGTTCGGGTCGCTGGTCGCCCTGAGCCGCGGCCGGGACACGAGCGTCAACGATTGGGCGCTGGCGTTCGGCGATACGCTGACGATCGGCTCCCGGTGGATCAGCGAGACCCGGATCGGGGTGGTCTACAACGACTCCATCGTGGCGCCGACCGATCCCCACGGCCCGTCGGTCGACATCAACGGCTTCGGCCTGTTCGGGCGGGACTTCATCCTGCCGACGCGCGTCGTGGACCGCGGCGGACAGGTGCGCCAGAACTTCACCCGCATTTCCGGCCCGCATACCTACAAGTTCGGCCTCGACCTGAGCCGGAACCGTCTTGCGGTGGACGCCAAGACCTTCTTCGCCGGACGGTTCATCTTCGGCGAGGCGGTGCCGCTGTCGTCGGTGATCGACTCCGCCGTGGGCCCGGGCCTGGCCGACCAGTTGAAGGGCCTGCTGACCTTGGGCGGCGCCGGGCACCTCGCGGCGGCGGTCGACGAGCCCATCTCGTCCCTCCAGGCCTATGCGCTGGGATTGCCGATCATCTACCAGCAGGGCTTCGGCGACCCCATCTGGATCGGATGGAAGAACCGTTACGACTTCTTCGCCGAGGCTTCGTGGCGCCTCACGCCCGACTTCACGCTGACGTTGGGCGGCCGCCACGAGTTCGAGGTCAAGACGCGGTTCCCGACCGACAAGAACAACTTCGCTCCGCGGCTGGGTTTCGCCTGGAGCCCGGACGGGCAGACGGTGGTGCGCGGCGGGTTCGGCATCTACTACGCCCGGATCGAGGGCCATATCACCTACATCAACGACCTGCTCGGCGACTCGCCGCAGATATTCCAGGTGTTCGTCCCCCTGTCGGGATTGGAGGGGATCGACAGCGCCTTGACGGGCCAGCGTCTCACCTCGGCCGAAATCTACCAGACCGCCTTGAGCCGCGGCGTCCTGGGAACGCGCACGATCACGCCCCAGGACCTGGCCATCCACGGCATCGACCCGGGGCCGGGCCTGCCGTTGCGCGTGCAGTTCCGCGTGTCTCCCGACACGGTCAACCCGTACTCGCAGCAGGGCAGTCTGGAGATCCAGCGCGAGATCGCAGGCTACGCGCTCTCCGTCGGCTACAACCTCAACCTCGGCGTTCACCTGATCCGACCGCTCGACGCCAACGTCTACCTGGCGGGGACCGACGCGGCGGGACGTCCGATCCCCGGTTTCCGCAATCCGTTGCTGCTTCAGGACAACATCTACGGGAGCTGGGGCAACTCGTCCTATCACGCCCTGATCGTCCAGTTCCAGAAGCGCTTTTTCGACGGCTTCACCGTCTCGGCGCATCACACCTGGAGCAAGACCATGGACGAGAACACGGACTACAACTCGTCGTTCCAGCCGCACGTGCAGTGGGACGCCAAGGCGGAGCGCGCCCTGTCGTCCTTTCACCGCGGGCACAGCTTCGTCGCCCACACCGTGATGGATCTGCCGTGGAGATCGAGCGACGGCGGAGGCGGCTTCGCCCACGCCCTGGTGCGCGACTTCACGCTGTCGGCGATCCTGAACGCCCGGTCGGGCGCCCCGTTCAACCTCAACGCGGGCTTCGACAACCTGGGCGACCGCCACACCGACACGCACCGGCCGTTGGGCGTGGGCCGCAACACGGGCGTCGGGCCGGACTACTATTCCGTCGACCTCCGGCTGAACCGCCAGTTCCCGTTCGGCGAGGGCCGGAGTCTGGAGCTCATCGCCGAGGCGTTCAACCTGTTCAACAGGACGAACTTCAGGACCGTCAACAGCACGGTCGGAGAGTTGACGCTCGAGGAACTGCCCTCCACCCGGCCCCACGGCCGGGTCGGGCCCGTCACCGAGCCGTTCTCCTTCACGTCGGCGTTCGATCCGCGGCAGTTCCAGTTCTCGCTGCGGCTGAACCTGTAACCGGATGGCCGGAAGCCCCCGGTGGGGCTTCCGGCCGACGCCCGGCCGAACATTGCCCGCCCGGCGCCGAGTCTGCTAGGCTCGGGCCATAATGAAAAACAGTTCGCCTTTCTTGTCGGTTTTCCTGCTGATGGCCGGCGCGGCGTCGGCCGCCGCCGATGACGGCGCCACCGTCCCGTGCGCGGACCACTCCGTCACGGCCGCGGCCGTCCAAACCCGCCTCGACGTGCGGCAGTTCGTCCAATGCGCCTACGAATACGTCCAGGAAATGGGTTTCGACGAGGCCCGGCGCGCGTTCCACGAGGACGAACGCTGGCGGATGGGCCCGGCCTACGTGTTCGTCGATGAAGTGACCGCTGCGAGAGTGGAAGCCCGGGCGTTCGTCTTTCCGCCCGACCCGTCGCGCGAGGGCCGGCCGTGGGGCCCGCTCCTGGACGCCTTCGGCGACTTCTACGAGGAAGTGTATCGGCTGATGGGCGACGTCGGCATCGACGAGGGCTGGATCTACTACGCGTTCCGGAATCCGGAAACCGGCCGGGACGAACCCAAGGCGTCGTTCGTCAAGAGTATCGAGTGGGAGGGGAACGCGGCCGTGATCGGGGCCGGCATCTACAGCCGGGACCTGCCGGGCACCTGCGAGCCCAGCGAGGTGCACGCCATGGGCCTGGAGACCCATCCCTCCACGCAACGGCTGGCCGAGTTCGTCCGCTGCGCGGCCATGGAGCTGGAATCGAAGGGCTACTTCGCCGGCCGGTCCCTGGCCGGCGACCCGCGCTGGAGGGGCGGGTCGACGTACGTGTTCGCCATGGACGTCTACGGCAACACGATCTTCACCGGCGACCCCGACAGCCAGTGGTTCGGCGGGCCGGTTTCGGAGGTGAACACGAACGCGGACGGGCCGTTCCGCGGCCGCGACATCATCGGCGTCGGCGACGTGTTCGGTGAGACGTTCCTCTACTACCTGGCCCGGAACCCGGCCACGGGAACGCTGCAGCGGAAGACGACCTTCCTCAAGCGGGTCGTCGTCTCCGGCCTCCCGATTCTGCTCGCGTCCGGCTACTACGTGGACTGAACACCCCTCGGCGCGGGAGTGTTCATACGCTTGCTTTTTGGGGACCTCTGAACGATGATCCTCTCCGAACGCGGACCGCGTCCCGGCGCCGGGGCCGAAGGAGTGGAGCAGTGAGCAAGAAAGACGTGTATGTCGGCGTGGCATTCCTCACGGTATTGATCGTCCTGGGTTGCGCGTCGGCGATGGTCGACGAGGAACCGGCCGCCGGGGAGCCGGCGACGACGGCTTCGGGAGAGGGCGCGCCCATGTTCGAAGTCGATCCGTTCTGGCCCAAACCGCTGCCGAATCAGTGGCGGATCGGCTCGACCATCGGCGTGTCGGTCGACTCCCGGGACCACGTCTGGATCATTCACCGGCCCGACAGCCTCGCGGCGAACGAGCTCGGCCTGGACGCGGACCCGCCGACCAGCATGTGCTGCAGCGCGGCGCCGCCCGTGCTCCGCTTCGACCCGGAAGGCAACCTCGTCGACAGTTGGGGCGGACCCGGCGAGGGCTACGAGTGGCCCGAGTCGAACCACGGCATCACCGTCGACCACATGGACAAAGTCTGGATCGGCGGCAACGGCCAGAACGACGCGCACATCTTGAAGTTCTCGCTGGACGGGACGTTCCTGTTGCAGGTGGGCAGCCTGGGCGGCAACGCCGGCAGCAACGACACGGAGAACTTTGGACGCGTGGCCGAAATCGTGGTCGATCCCGAGACCAACGAGGCCTATCTGGCCGACGGCTACCTCAACAAGCGCGTCGCCGTCCTGGACGGCGACACCGGGGAATTGCTCCGCTACTGGGGCGCTTACGGCAACGAGCCCGACGACGCGGATCTGGGTCCGTACGACCCCGACGCCGAGCCGGCCCAGCAGTTCCGTAACCCCGTGCACTGCGCCATCCCGTCGAACGACGGCCTGATCTACGTTTGCGACCGCGTGAACGACCGGATCCAGGTGTTCCAGCGCGACGGCGCGTACGTGGACGAGGTCTTCGTCGCGCCGGAGACGCTCGCCTCCGGCTCGACCTGGGACATCGCCTTCTCGCGGGACGACGCGCAGCGCTTCATCTACCTCGCCGACGGCCACAACGACCGCGTCTGGATCATCGAACGCGCGTCGCTGGAAATTCTGACCGCGTTCGGCGACGGCGGCCGGCAGCCGGGCCAGTTCTTCGGCGTCCACAACGTCGCGGTCGATTCCCAGGGCAACCTCTACACGACCGAGACGTACGAGGGAAAGCGCCTTCAGAAGTTCGTCTTCCAGGGGATGGGACCGGTCACCGAGGAGCAGCAGGGCGTTCTGTGGCCCGGCCTGTAGGATAACGTTCGCTCAGGATGGCCGGTGGGCCCCGGTCTGCGCGGCCAACCGGATCGCCTCCACGGGGTCGGACAGCCCCCGTGTCACTCTCCATATCCGCGCGTTCCGCCGGAACTTGCGGAGTTGCTGCCGCAACACCGTTCCGCCCAGGTAGTGCCGGGCGTTGGTGTAGCCGTCCAGGGCCCGCCGCACGCGCTCGGAGTTGACGGCCAACCGGTCTGTGGCGGTCCGGGACTCCCCGCGGGCGAACACTGCCGTGATCGTCCCCCCGTCCGGCGTCTCTAAGTGCTCCACGGCTCTCAGCCCGGCCGACTCCCCCGCCGCGGCGAGCGTGACCGCGTTGAAACCGTAGAGGTGCGCGCGATGGAAGCGGTGATGGGGCGCCGTCGTGCGCGTCTCGACGTTGGGAACCTCGACGACCAGCCTCCCGTCCCCCGCCAACCAGGTCGCCAGCAGTCTCAACGCGCCCCGAGGATCCACCAAGTGCTCCAACACGTGGAACAGGGTGATGACGTCGAAGGGTCCGCCCTGGGGAGCCGGTCCCGCGAGCGGGCGCGATTCCACGTTCAGCCGCAGGCGCTCCCGGGCGAACTCCGCGCAGGCCCGGTCCGGCTCCACGGCACGGGCGGCGTAGCCCCGCGACCGCAGGACGTAGGGGAACTCCCCCGCACCGCTGCCGACGTCCAGGACGGCGGCGCCGGGGCGGAGGAGGTGCTCGATGCGCGCGATCCGGTCCAGCGCCCCGAGCACGCCGCGGTAGGCCTGCGCCGGGCGCGGCGTGAAGACGCCCTTGTACTCCTGCCGGTACCGGTCCCGGTAGTAGGCCTGCTCGGCGGCTTCCTCCGGACGGGGATCCGAGAACACCAGTCCGCAACCGCGGCACAGGACGGTTCGCAACGGACGACCGCGGCGGTCGCGCGTCCCGATCAGCTCGGTCTCGGATCCGTCACAGAGGTTGCAGGGCGCCTCCGGCGCCACGCGGGGCGCGGCTTTCATCGACGCTCAGTTTTGAAGAGCGCCCGTGCGGACGGCATTCGCTATACTCCCGGTTACCATCACGGTCACCATTCAGGAGAAGAAACGTCATGAAGCACAGAACCGCCTGGCTGATCGGACTCGCCGTCGTGGTCTTCCTCGGCGCGACCTGCACCGAGGCCCAGGAACCGGTGCGCGGCATCGTCAACGTCACCGGCGACCTGTACCGTGCGCAGGATAACAACCACTTTACCGCCTTCCTGGTCACCCCGGAAGGTATCATCCTGACCGACCCCATCAACAACGACTTCGCCGAGTGGCTCCGGGCCGAGCTGGACGCGCGGTTCGGCGTGCCGGTGCGCTACGTCGTCTACAGCCATAGCGATTTCGACCACGCCTCGGGCGGCGCGGTGTTCGCGGACACGGCCGAGTTCGTCGGACACGAGAACATGCGCGACGCCGAGCTGAACGAGAACGTGCATCCGCCGACGATGTACTACTCGGACCGCCACACGATCGCCCTGGGCGGCAAGAGCGCGCAGATGATCCACCCGGGGCCGGCCCATTCCGACAACATGTCGATCATCCGCTTCCCGGAGGAGAACGCGCTGTTCGTCGTCGACATCATCAGCCTGAAGCGGGTTCCCTTCCAGGCCCTGCCCGGCTACGACCACGAGGTGTTGATGGCGGAGATGCGGATGGTGGAGGCCATGAACGCCGGCATCGTCATCCCCGGCCACGGGGATATCGGCACGACGGCCGACGTCCGGGACCACCGCCATTATCTTGAGGAGATGCACGCCGCCGTTTCGGAGGGCATCGCCGCCGGCCGGTCGCTGGCCGAGTTGCAGGAATCCGTCACGATGGATGCATACAGCGAGTGGGCGTCCTTCGACGAGTGGCGGGCGCTCAACGTCGAAGGGATGTTCAACTACCTCACGCGAGAGTAGCGGCGGGACGCTCTCCGCGTCACGGCACGCGGAACTCGCCGAGCGGCGGCGGCGTGACGGCGCGCTCGACGGGCGCGTCGAGCTGGGGAATCCAGTCGTACGGCAGGCGGTAGGACCGGTAGACGGCGTTGCGCGGCTCGAACCGCGGGTAGATGTACTCCCACACGATGTCGCCCTCGCGGGTGACCTCGAACAAACGGCCGGGGGCGCCGGAGGTGACGAGCGTGTTGCCGTTCGGCAGCCGCTGCGCGCCGCTGATGTTCGTGCTGAAGAAACCGGCGGCCGCGTAGGTCCACACGCGCTCGAGCGTCACGGGGTCGATTTCCACGACGCGCGATGTCGCCCGCGCCAGGGCGCCGCGGCCGTTCGGCGCGATCGGCGTGTCGAAGCCGTACCCGGCGGAACCCCCGTTGTCGAAGATCAGCACGTTGCCCTCGCCGGGCAGCCCTTTCGGAATGACGTGAGCCTGGTGCTGGCCGATGATCTGGCCGATGGCGCGCGTCTCCTCGGATTCCCGGAAGTCGGGGCCGATCCGCCAGACGACGCGGCCGTCGTCGCGCGCGATGATCGCGACCACGCTCGCTTCCCGGCTGCTGATGATGACGTTGTCGGGAGCGAACCGCTCGTCTCCCGCATCGAACCACGCGTTCGGCCCCAGGTACGTGGCCGAGTTGATGTGAAACCAGTCGAAGCTGCCCCGCGCCCGGTTGAATGCGCCGGCCGCCCGGATCACCTCGCGCGCGTCATCGGCGAATCCGAACTCGTCGATGTGGTCGCTGGCAACCCATTCCCACAGGATCTCCCCGTCCCATGACACCTCGATGATCCGGTCGTCCTCGAGCACCACGCCCGAAACCGCCGGCACGACGCGGTTCGTGTGGGTCAGCATCAGGGTCGTTCCGCCTTCGGAAGCGGGAGCGGCTTCGGGCGAATAGTAACCCGCCGGGAAGTCCGGGCGCTGCCAGTCGTGATGCTGCCGCGCCGCCCAGACCGTCTCGCCGTCGCGCGTCTCGACCTGCTCGTTGCGGGAGAACTGCCAGATGAGGTTGCCTTCGAAGTCGCGCTGCACCAGCTCGAGCGACTCCTGGTGCGGCGGGCGCGTGTTGCGCGCCGCGACGACGACGCCTCCGGGCAGGATACGCGCCGGGCCGCCCGGGGCATTGTCGTAGTCGTCCCATTCCTTGACGACGTTGCCGTTCATGTCGATGACGACCACGGCCGGCGTCGAAAGCGGCGTGAGGACCGTGTAACCGTTCCAGGCGCGCTCCGGGTCGTAGACGGTCGTTCCGGTCGGATAGACGGACTGGGCCGCCGCGGGCAGCGCCAGGGCGCACAGGATCACGGAACAGGCGATCAGATAAGCGGGTCGGGCCATCGGTCACTCCTTGTCGTGCGAACCGGATCGCAGGGCCGTCTCAGTACGCGCTTACCCTCAAACGGACGCCTCCGGGCCGGGCCTCGGCGGTATCGTTCGAATAATACGCAATCGCACGCAACTCGGAACCGGTTTCGATCGCGACCGGCTCGGCGAAAACGTAGGGTGTCGGCCATTCCAGTGGTATCTCGTCCGCGAAGAGAAGGATCTGGGTGCCGCCGTCCGGCCTGCGGACCGAGACTTCCAGGGAATCGATTCCGGGCTCGAACTCGGGGAACAACGACAGCGCCCTCAGACCCCTTTCGATCGGGATTCGCGAGGCGAACCGCACGGCGTCGCTTCCGGGCGGAACTTCCCCGCTCGACTCCAGGACGATGTCGGTGGGTGCGACGCCAACCGCGTCGCTCCAAGACAGGCCCAACAGACCGTCGTCGACCACGCGCTCGGACGACGCGCCGTAGTGGACTCGGGCCACGACGCGGGTTCCCGCCGGCAGCCGGTATGCCACGCCCTCGGGAAGCTCGACGAAACCGTGCCACGGCGTCCAGCCTCCCAGCCACTGACCCGTCGCCTCGACAGTGAACCACGCCGCGCGGACCACGCGCCGGTCGCCGGGCCTGAATTCCAACCCGCGGACCCATCGTTCCGACCCCAGTCCGAGATCGACGACCTTGCGCTCGATCCGTTCTCCCTGCCCGGGCTCGACGACCGTCGCGTCCAGACTTACGGCCAGGTCGGGCTCGCCGAGAACCCAGGCATCGAAATCCGGATCGGCTCGAACCTCCGGAGGACGCTCTCCCGGGTCCCGTACGTTCAGGAAGACCGCGCCGTCGTTGCGCGGACCCAGTCCTTCCACCCAGGATACGAGGAACTGCCTTTCCCGCAGCGTGAGGCCGTTGTCGTTCGCGAACTCGCCGTAACCGGGAACGGCGGCCCAGGGCGGCATGCCGTGGCCGAGCACTTCCGCCAGGATCGAATCGCGGTCCAGCCAGGTTTCCTCGTACGATTCCAGCGGCCGCGCCAGGCTCCCGGCCGCGTGGCACGCGACGCAATGAGCCTCGAGAATCCGGACGATCTCGCGTTCGAAGATGACGGTGTTCGTCGTCGTGACGTGCGTCCGGCCCGGGCGCGGCCAGATCATCGCGGCGAGAACGGCCGCCACCCCGGCAAGTACCAGGAATCGTCGACTCACGGCGCTCTACCCCGGATCCTCGACCTGGAACGTGTACGCGAAGGTATGGACCTGGTCGTCCCGCTGGAACTGGGTCCAGGCCCGGTACAGACCCGCCCGGGGCATCAGGCCCTCGAAGGTCACCTCCGGTCCCCCGCGCAGCGCGGAATTATCCACCCCCATCGGCAGCATCAGCGGCAGCGGGCCCGTCTCGTCGTCGGAGTTCTCCAGGTCCAGCGGGTGGGCGTGCACGTAGTCGATCATGTCCTCGCTCATGATCAGCATGTGGCCGAACGAACCCAGGTAGGGTTGAAGGTCCGTCGCCGGCCGGCCGGTCTCGGCGTCGGTCAGCGTGAACGTCATGTGCCCGTACAGTCCGGTCAGGAACGTCTCCGGATCGTGCGACACCGTGGCCGTCAGAGCGCCCACGGTCCGCGTGCGGTCCGCATCCGCCGCCAGCCGGGCGCCGTCGCCCGCGAGGTCTCCGCCGTAGCCGGCCGTCACCAGCGGCTTGGCGATGAACTGGGCGGCGCCGCCGTTGGGAACGAAGTCCGACAGGACCTTGTAGTAGCCTTCCTTCGGAAGCGTCACCTCGATCGACCAGCTCCCGTCGGCGTCCTGCTCCGGGTGGATGTGCTCGAAGTGCTCCATGTCCTGGCTGATCACGAACAGGTGATACTGCCGGTCGTGGACGGTCAGGAAACTGGAGACCGGCTCGCCCGTTCCGGGATGGTAGACGCGGAACCGCAACGTCGCGGCCTCGCCGGCCCGCACGACCGGCGGCGTCGTTTCCAGCTCGAGGCGATAGTCGCGAACGTCGTAGGGGTTCGACGCGACCAGCATCATGCCGTCCCGCGGACACATCCCGGCGACCTCGGAGGTGTAGTCCGGATGCATCGGACACATGTAGGCGACGTCCTCGTTAGGGTCCAGAAGGGGCGGGGCCGCCGGCATCCGCATCGGCGGGTCCTGCCCGACGACGGCCGCCGCCGCCGAGACGATCGCCATCACGGCGACGATGCGCCCGACTGACGGCCGGCGGATCATCGATGGGGGCTCGTCGCGTTGCTCTCGTAGACGCCGGATCCGGGTCCGGGGAGCTCGCCGCTGCGCGGCCCGACGTAGCGGGCGACGTGAAGCCCGGTGTCGCTGTCGCTCCAGTAGATCAGGCCGTCCTTGAAGACCGGGTAGCTGCGCGCCACGCCGTGCGGCAAGGTCAACGCGTAGCCGACCTCGCGCGGGCTGTAGGGGTTGGAGATGTCGATCGCGCGCAGGCCATGTCCGTACCAGGTGGTGAACACCAGGTTCTCGAAGACCGTCGGGTTGTGGTTCTGCTGGGGCACGTTGCGCCGGCGCTCGCCGTTGGGCTCGGTCACGGCCTGCGTCAGGCATTCCTCCATCCGGTTGTCGGGAATCGCGAAGGCGCCGACCATGACCGGGGTCGACTCGGACTCCACCGACACCATGCGCGCGTGCATCAGCGGGCACCCGCCGTTCTCGTCGCTCAGCCAGACGTAGGCCGGCCGCTGGTCGACATTCCCCCGGACCCGGGCCGGACGGTCGGGAACGAAGACCGCGCTGTGGATGCCCGTCGGCAGCGAGCTGAACGGGGGGTGCACGTCGATGCGCGAACGCGTCAGCAGCACCAGGTATCGGGCCGCCTTGGCGGCGTCGGACGCTTCCGACGCCAGGAACGCCTGCAGGCCGGGGTCGTCGCTGACGACCATGTGCAGGCAGTCGCCGGCGATCTCGGCCAGAAGAGCGGCGTCCACGAAACCGCCGGAGGCGACGATCGTCGATCGCGTGTTGCAGTCCGCGGTCCCCGCCGCCAGATCGGCGTTCGTGTTCCGGGCAACGCCCTCGGAATTCAGGACGTAGAAGCCCGCGTTCCCGCCGGCCGCGTAGACGCGCTCGCCGTCGTTGGACACCGACAGCGAGTGCAGCATGTTGTTCTGGCGGTTCTGGTAGTTCCCCGCCCGCCCGGCCAGGTTCTCCTCGGTGCTGAAGTCCGCGAAACGCCCGTCCCCGAACAACCCGGTCTCGTCGGGCCGCTCGTTGATCGGCGGCCCGCCCACGGACTCGAGGCTGAACCCGGCCAGCACCCGCGGGTTCTCCAGCACCTCGCCCGTGTCCTCGTCGGTCACCGCCAGCACGATCGCGTCCGGAATGCGGCGCCCGGGGTTCTCCGGGGCGGGCAGGCCGCCTCCGGCGAACATGGCCATGAAGACGAGCACGCGGTTCGAGTTCGCGGGATCGTGCCACAGGAAGAACTCGTGCGACGGTCCGTTGAAGTCGTACGTGGCGCTTCGGAAGACGGGCAGGCAGGTCTCCATGTCGACCTGGTAGGTCTCCAGCCGACCGATCGTGCTGGTGCCCGCGTTGCGGACCATGATCTGCCGGTCCTCCCCGCCCGACGCGGTATAGACCAGCGACCGCAGCTCGCGGTCGTCGAAACCCTCGTTCCCGACGGCCATGGCCGGGATCTCCCCGACCCGGATTGGCGGGTCGGCGACCGGATCCGGCTGGATCCGGAAGATGTCGACGGCCCGCGTGGTCCCGGGACCGTTCCGATGTCCGACGTAGGCGCACTGCCCCGCGATCCCCAACCCGCGCGCGTCGCCCGCGCCGTCCAGGTCGCCGCCGCGCCACGCGCCTGTGCCCGGATCGCGTTCCGAGGGAATGGTGAGGACCCAGTGGATCTTCTCGAAATTGCGGAACAGGTTCAGCTCCGCCTCGAGCGCGGCAAAGCCGGCGCGCGCATCCGCCTCGGACGAGAACGGGTCGATGTCCCCCTCGGCGTTGACGCGGACCGAGGGCATCTGACCGATCGGCGTGTCGAACGTGGCGGGCTGACACCCGGCCGGGTCATCGGAATAGTCGACGCACTGGGCGAAGGCCCCTGACGGCAGAAGAAACGCCGCCGTGATCAGCAGCGGCCGGACGGAAACGTTCATGGCGGTCCACCTCGAAGCGTTCGATCGAGTGCCCAGTATACCCGGACGCCCGGTTTCAGAGCAGGCCCATCACCGGAGCCATCCCGCTCGATCCGAGCCCGGGAGTCCGGGCCGGACAGAACGCGCGTTTACATGCCAGCCCCCTGTTGCTACCGTGTGGCGTATGCGGTCGGTCGGCATCGAGGCGTTGAAAGACAGCCTGAGCCAGTACCTGCGGCTGGCGGCATCGGGCGAGACCATTCTCGTCACGGACCGCGACCGGGTCGTCGCGGAAATCGGGCCGCCGAAAGCCACCGTGAGCCCGTTCCGGCCCGACGCGCCGTTGGCCGAGGCCGTGCGCCAGGGCTGGCTGACGCCGCCGGCGCTACCCCGGGGGGAGCCTCCAACGGCGTCCGGCGTGGCGCCGCTTCACACCCTGCTCGCCGAACTGGACGACGATCGAAGCGACCGGTGATCGGCGTGGACGCCTCCGACGCGACGCGTCGAAGGACGCCATCGGACTCGACGTCCGCATTCACAGCAGAGTCTTGAGCTTCGAGTACCCGGACCGGCTGATGGGCAGGACGGTCCCGTCCTGGAGGATCGCGGCGCGGCTGTCCTTGGCGGTCAATTCGATGCGGGCGAGCCGGTCGACGTTCAGGATGTGCGACCGGTGTATGCGGACGAAGCGGGCGGGATCGACCTGGCGCTCGACCTCGGCCAGGGTCTGTTGCTTGAGGTATTGCTTGCCCCCGGCGACGTAGGCCACGTAGTCGTCCTGCGCCAGGACGTAATCGATCCGGTCGACGGGAACGACGTCCACGTTGGGCCCGGAACGAACGATCACACGGCGCATCGGCCCCGCTGCCGGGCGCGCGTCGGCCGCCACGGCCGCCGGCGACCGCACCTTGAGGTCCTCCAGCCCAGCCCGCGCCCGACCGACGGCCCGTCCGAGACGTTCCGCGCTGAACGGCTTGACGAGGTAGTCGAGCGCGTGCACCTCGAAAGCCCGCAGCGCATGCTCGTCGTATGCCGTGACGAAAATGACGCCGACGTCGCCGCCGATCAGGTCGAGCACCTCGAAGCCGTCGAGCTTGGGCATCTGGATGTCCAGGAACAGGAGGTCGGGACCCAGATCGTTGACCGCCCGGACGGCCTCGAACCCGTCGCGGCACTCGGCAACAATCTCGACGTCCGCGAACGGCGCCAGGTACTCCTTCAACAGGGCGCGCGACAATTCCTCGTCGTCGACGATCACGGCGCGGATCCTTCGTCCGGGCTCGGTCATCGGTCCGTAGTTTCCTTCTCCTCCGAGCACGGAATCCGGATTTCCACCTGGAATCGGTTAACCGACTTCGAAACGCCGGTCTCGCCCTCGGCTCCGAACAATGCCCGAAGCCGGCGCCGGATGTTGTCCAATCCCACTCCGGCGCCGGCATCACGAACAGCTTCGGGATCGAACGGGTTCTCCACCGCCAGGGTCAAGCGCCCGTCACCGCAGACGGCCGACACCCGGACCCACCCGCCCTCGACCATGGACTGTATGCCATGCCGGACGGCGTTCTCGACTAGTGGCTGGAGAATCAGCGGCGGTATCCGGCACGATCCGCATCCCTCGACGATCCGGAACTCCGCCGTCAGCCGGTCTCCGCACCGGACCTTCTCGATGTCCAGGTACTGGCGCACCATCTCGATCTCCTCGTCGAGCGAAATCCAGTCCTCGGCGCCGAGCCTGACGCTGCTGCGGAAGAATTCGGCCAGGCGCAAGCACATCCGGCGCGCTCCTTCCGCGCTGGTCGTCGTCAGGGCGCTGATCGAGTTCAGGCTGTTGAACAGGAAGTGTGGATCGATCTGCGCGCGCAGCGCCTTCAACTCGGCTTCCCGTGCCATGACCTCCAGGCCCAACTGGCGCTTTTCCGCCTCGCGGGAACGCTCGAAGGCGATCAGCAGATAGTGGAACATGCTCGACAGCCAGAACAGGAGAACGCCGACGGCGAAGATCAGGGGAAGAACACGCAACACCACCGTAAAGACGATAAGACTCTGCCTGCCGTCCATGTACCCCGACAAGATCCGAAACCACGCGTCCCAAGCCGTCGCCCACAATGCTGAGGCGAGTACCGACGCGGCGACATGGCGAAACAGGACCCGGTGCAAGGCCGTTTCCCCCAACGGCGTCGCCCGGCACAAGTGCCAAGCCGACAGACAGACGAAGGCGTAGAAGACGAACGGAGGAACGAGGTAGGCCAGCCACTGTAGTGTCCCGGGAACCAGAACCGAATCCCTGACCGGCTGCCCGACCACCGTGGCCGGGTAGACGTAGGCGAACAAGACAGCAATCACCACCCAGCCAGCCAGGTAGAGGGCCAGTTGCCGTCCGGATTTCAGGAGGGGGTGCATGGCCTGATCAGTTCTTGATCTCGACGCTGCCCATGATCACCACGCCCTCCAGGACGAGCGTCCCGGCCGGTTCGCCCTCCGGCCGCGCCTTGTCTTCGACGCCGCCCAGGATCGCCGTGACGCCCGATACCACGGCCCATTCGTCGGGAACGCGCAGGGTCACGCCGCCCATCATCGCAAAGACGTTGATCGTGGCCGTGCGCCCGGCCAATTTCGAACGACGCAGATCGAGTTCGACACCGCCCATGAACGCCGTGGCGTTCCCGCCCTCGAACGCGGAGGACGCGATCGAGCGTTCGACGCCTCCCAGGCAGGCAAGGTCGGCGACACGCGCCGTGTCCACGATTTCGTCGTCCGCCGCCGCCCGCGAACGGGTTCGCGTCACGATGCGAATGCCGAGAAGAATCAAGAACAGCGGCCAGAGTGACCAGACCTGGAAGCGGAGGACATCCAGGCTGCCCAGCAGCAGCAGTGTTCCCAGCGCCGCGAGCGTTGCGCCCCACAGGAGCTGCGACCGGCGCCGGGCATGAAACATCTGGCTGAGGCCAGCCCCCACCAGGATCAGCGGCAGGAAGCGGAGGATCTCGCGGCTGTTGACGATCCCCAGGTTGTCGAGCAGGAAAGCGGTTCCGACCAGCACGATCGCGACCCCGAACCAGACCTGACCCGATATCTGGGACCGAGGCCGGTCTTCCCGCTCCCGTGTCGTCGGACTCCCGTATCCGTCATCTTCTCTCATGGTCTACCTCGCAATGCCGTCTGACGGACACGGTATGGGCGGATTGAGCGCGGCGAAACGGTTTTTCGGCGAACGGCGGTTGTGCGCCGGCGAAGGGCCGTCCACGCGTTACGGATCGTCGGTTTGCCGGGCGATCAACGACCGCGGCGCTGCTCTACACCCACGGCCCGGTGATGGCGAGCGTCAGGCCGGGGCGCTGGATATTGACGAAGAGCGTCGTGCCGTCCGGCGAGAAGACTGAGCCGGCGAACTCCGAGGCGTTCATGGCGTTGCGGGCGAAGGGATAGACGACGCCCGACGGGGTGACGCCGCGGACGAAGTTGCCGTCGTTGCCGTCCTCGCACAGGATCAGCCCGCCCCGGGGCGTGACGGCGATGTTGTCGACCTGGTCCAGGATCTCCGTGTCATTGGGCTCGACGAACAGCTCGATCACGCCCGGCGCGGCGTCTTCGCCGTCCGTGCCCTCGAGCGTGCTGGGCCGGTAGCGGAAGATCTGGCCGGCCTCGTTGGCGCCGCCCGTGGTGGCGGCGAAATAGATCTCGCCGGGCGCGGACCACAGACCTTCGCCGCGGGCGAAGACCGCGGCGCCCATCGCGCGGCCTTCGTCGCGCAAATCGTCGTTGGGAGACGCCGGGTCGTCGAGGTCCACCCACTCCACGGCGTAGGCGCGACCGAGTTCGATCGTCGGCGTGTCGTTGTTGGACGTGTCGACCCCGGCCAGGCCGGCGATCCTCAGCGCCTGGAGCCGTCCGCCCTCCGCCAACTGCCCGGCAACGTCCGGAATGAACCGGTAGAACAGGCCGTCCGGGCGATCCTCGGTCTGGTAGACGACGCCCGAGGCCGCGTCCACGGCGATGGCCTCGTGGTTGAACCGCCCCATCGCCTCGAGAGGCACCGGGCGTACGACGCCTTCCGAATCGGCCGGCACTTCGAAGTTGAAGCCGTGATCCCGGTCATGCACGGCGTCGGGCCGCTGGACGCTTTCCTCGCAGCTCACCCACGTGTTCCACGGGGTGGGTCCGCCGGCGCAGTTGCGGACGGTTCCGACCAGGCTCAGCGAGTGGCGGACCAGGCGCTGCGCGGACGTGTCGTAGACGAGGTTCGTCGTGCCGCCGACGCATTCGAAATCGTAGATCGACGACCGGTCCAACGCGCCGCGCAACTCGCGCCCCGCGCCGAACGGGCCGCCGGCCGGATCGTCGGCCTCGAGTTCGTGATTCCGGACCAGGAGCGTGAGTCCGCCCGGTCCCGGAAACGCCGCCATGCCGTCGTGCGCGCCCGGAACGAGCAACCCGTCGTCCATGGTGTCCCCGGTCCTCGAAAAGATCCGGTAGGAGAAGCCGGCGGGCAGATCCAGGACGCCCTCGGGGTCCGGTAGCAGCGGGCCGTAGCCGGGCGGGCCGGACTGTTCCCCGGAGGATTCCTCGGCGAGGCGCCGGCAGCCGATGGCCGCGAAGGCTGCACCGAGGGAGAGGCCCGTTCCGAGAAACCGCCGCCGGCTGACGCTCATCCGTGCCTCCGCTCCGTGGCGAACGACGGGCCGGACTACTGCCCGACCATGTGGAACTGATCGATGTTGTTCTCGTGGCAGAAGTACTCGATGATCTCTTGGCCGGGGGCCCAACTCTTCACCCAGACAGCGGACCAGGGCTCCGTGTAGGCGTGGGGATCGTCGATGGTCACCTCGTAGCGCAGGCTGTTCATGTCCGTACGCGTGATGCGCTCGACCAGGTGCAGGGCCTCGGTATGCGGAAACCCCTCGCGGTGGATCCAGAACCGCTCGTTGAACCCGACCGTGTCGATGACGAGCGTATCGCCCTCCCAGCGGCCGACGGAGTGACCGAAATAGCTGGGGTTCAGGAAATCACCCTCGGGATGTTCGCGGCCGTCCATGTAGATCTCCCGCCACGGGCGCGTCGATCCCCCCGAGAGGATGAAGATGCGGCCCATGTGAGGCGCCTGCACGATCTGCAGTCCGAACGGAACGGCGAACTGGCGCGGACCGCCCGGCGGCGCGCACCGCACGTGGGGATCCTCGGCCGCAAGCGTGGCCTGCCGCTGGTCGTAAAGCGCGCGGGCCCACGGCCGGAACGGAATCGCCTCGGGCGGCGGGTAGTCGGCGCCGCCCACCTGGGGACCGGGGCCGCGGTCCCAGAAGCCCAGCCCGTCCGGGCCGGGGCCCAGGTTGGGCGTGCCGTCCTCGAAACGCGGCGTCGGCGCGGACGCGGGATCGTCCTGGGCCAGGACGCCGCCCGACAGAACCAGGACCGCGGCCAGGACGACCGGAACGCGCTGGCCGGCGCCCGGACTCACTGCCCCTCCGGGTTCGATCCGGCGAACAGCCGCTGGCCGCTGTCGGCCAGCACGATCGAACGCGCGTTCATCAGCGCGCTGCCGTCCTTCGCCCGGCTGCCTTCGACCGTCACGACGTCGCCGACCTTCATGGAGTTGCGCGTCCATCCCCGCCGCATCAGGGACGTCGGCGACCCCATCTCGGCCGCCCAGTACGTGACCTCGCCGCTGGATGCGTCCTCGACGTTGACGTAGAAATACGCGTGCGGGTTCATCCACTCGATCTTGGCGACGATGCCGGTGAACTCGATCGGCTGATTCTCGTCATATTGGGCGGAAAACGCATGATGGCCCGTCACCGGACCGGCCGTCCAACCGAGTACCGCCAGAACGCCCGCACAGACAACTGCACGATGGCTCACGATCCCACCTCCCGTTATTCTCATTCCGGACACGACAGCAACATCGGAAAACGAAAAAACAGTCTAACAGCCCGAAGGGTCTATCATCGAACGATCAACCGCGATCCGATGGAGTTGTCGCCATGATCTACCGAACCGCAAACTTGATGGCCGCGCTGTCGATGCTGGCTGCGTGCGGGGGAAACGCGCCGGACCCGTTCGGTCCCGACTCCCTGCCCACCGCGGCGACGCCCTACGATCCCGCCTCCGCGACTGCACGAATCACCGGCCGCGTCGTTCTCGAAGGCCCCCCGCCCGAGATGCCCGCGTTGAACATGGCGTCGGATTTCTTCTGCAACCGCAACGCTCGCGGCACGCGGGACAACGCCGTCCTCGTCACCGCCGACGGTCTGCTCCAGGACGTGATCGTGTATGTCCGTTCCGGGCACGACGCGTCGCTCGCCTACGCGCCGCCCGAGGAGCCGGTACTCCTGGACCAGATTCTGTGCGTCTACGTGCCCCGCGCGTTGACGATCATGACCGGGCAACCGCTGCTCGTGCGGAACAGCGACGCCACGTTCCACAACGTCCACTCCCAGACCGTGGTGAACACGCCGTTCAACTTCGGTCAGCCCACCGAGGGCCAGGAGAACATCCAGACGTTCTCGGAACCGGAAATGCCGGTCACGATCGGGTGCGACCTCCACCGATGGATGCTGACGTCCATCGGCGTCTTCGACCACCCGTTTCACGCCACGTCGGGCGACACGGGAACGTTCGAACTGGCGCTGCCGCCCGGGACCTACGAGATCGTCGCGTGGCACGAGCGCTACGGCGAGCGCACCGCGATGGTGGAAGTCGGCGCGAACCAGACGATCGATCTGGACTTCACGTTCGCCGACACCGAGGGCTGAGGGCGCGGCGTCCCGGGCCGATCAACATCGCCGCCGCCATCTGTTATCCTGTCCTGTTTGCGTCCGAATCGATTTTCGTTTCCGGCGGAGAACGACTCATGAAAAGGCTCCGGTCACTCTATCTGTGCGCACTCGGGATGTTGCTCGCCTACGGCGCCACGCTCGCCATCCAGGATTCCAACGTCGTCGACTCGGAACGGCTCATGAACGCCGACGGCTCCGACGGAGAATGGCTCACCGTGGGCCTCGACTACCAGGAAACCCGCTACAGCCCGCTCGATCAAATCGACACGACGAACGTCCAGCGGCTGGAGCAGGTCTGGTCCGCGCCGCTGGCCGACCCGGCCGGACGTCAGGAAGCGACGCCGATGATGCACGACGGGCGGCTCCACGTCATCACGAACTGGAGCGTCACGATCGCCTGGGACGCCGTCACCGGGGAGGAGCTGTGGCGCTACGACCCCGAGGTCGACCGAAGCATCAACGAGCGGGGAACGAGCCGCTTGTGCTGCGGCGTGGTGAACCGGGGCACGGGACTCTACGAGAACAAGGTCTTCGTGCCGGTCATCGATGGGCGGATCGCCGCCCTCGACGCCGAGACCGGGGAGGAACTCTGGAACATCCTGGCCGTGCCGTCCGATTCGGAATCCTACTCGCTCACCATGGCGCCCCGCATCGTGAAGGACAAGGTCATCGTGGGCTTCGCCGGCGCCGAGTTTCCCCCGTTCCGCGGGTACTTCGCCGCCTATGACGTCGACGACGGCCGCGAGGTGTGGCGCTTCTGGACCGTGCCGGGCAACCCGGCCGACGGCTTCGAGAACGAAGCCCTGGAACGCGCCGCCGAGACCTGGATCGGTGAATGGTGGGTGTACGGCGGCGGCGGATCGGTCTGGGACGCGATGGCCTACGACCCGGGAACCAACCTTCTCTACGTCGGAATCGGCAACCCCACGCCGTGGCCGCAGGAGATCCGCCAGGGCCCGGGCACGCCCCGGATGGACAACCTCTACAACTCTTCGATCCTGGCCGTCGACGTGGACACGGGCGAGTACGCGTGGCACTACCAGACGACGCCCGGCGACGACTGGGACTTCGACGCCGTGCAGCACCTGATGCTGCTGGACCTGGAGATCGACGGCCGGATGCGGCAGACCATCGTCCAGGCGAACAAGAACGGCATCTTCTACGTCCTCGACCGGACGACCGGCGCCTTCATCTCCGCCGAACCGTTCGCCCAGGTGAGCTGGACGTTCGGCTACGACTACGAGACCGGGCGGCCCGACATCAACCCGGAGGCCTACTACACCTACGCGCAACCCGTCACGATCGCCCCCTCGGGCGGCGGCGCCCACAGTTGGGCGCAGATGGCGTACCACCCCGACACCGGCTACGTCTACATCCCGGGCCGGGACAACAGCACGCTGACCTACGCGACCACCCCGCGCTTCGAGTTCACGCCCGGCAACCAGAACCTCGGGTTGAACATTCCCAACATGGGCGCAACGCCGCCGGGACCCGACGACCCCGAGCCGGCCGAGCCGCGGACGTTGCCCGAGATCGGCCCCGACCGCCAGGGACTGGTTGGCCGGGGCGGGTTCCTGTCGGCATGGGATCCGGTGACTCAGACCGAGGCGTGGTTCTCCAACGGCGGCGCCCAGAGCGGCGGCGGCGTCCTGGCGACGTCCGGCGGCCTGGTCCTGCAGATGCTGAACAACGGGACGCTGCGGGCGCTCCACGCCGAGACCGGAGAGCTGATCGCCGATATCGAGTTCGGCCAGTTGAACATGGGTCCGCCGATGACCTACATGATCGACGGCGTGCAGTACATCGCCGCCATCGGCGGGGGCATCGGGTTCGGGCCCAACTCCGGCGGCGACCAGACGCCGATGATGTACGTCTTCGCGCTCGACGGCGGACGGTGACGACCTGGCCGACTTGTCCGTTCCGTCCACGCAAACCATGAACGGCGCCGCGCGGTCCTCGTCCCTGGGGATCGGTGAATTCGTGGCCTTGATGGCGACGCTGACCATGCTGGTCGCGCTGTCGATCGACATGGTGCTGCCGGCGCTGCCGGCGATCGGAACCTCGCTCGGCGTCGACCGCGCCAACGACAACCAGCTTGTCATCACGTTCCTGTTCCTGGGGTTCGGTTTCGGCCAGCTCGTCTACGGCCCGATGTCCGACGCGACGGGCCGCAAGCCGGCCGTGTACGCGGGCCTCGCCATGTACCTGGCCGGCTGTCTGCTTGCGTTGGCGGCGGCGAATTTCACGATGATGCTCGCCGGCCGGTTCCTGCAAGGATTGGGCGTGGCCGGCCCGCGGACCATGACCATCGCGCTGGTACGCGACCGCTTCGAGGGCCGGGCGATGGCGCGCGTCATGTCGTTCATCATGGCCGTGTTCATCCTGGGGCCGATCGTGGCTCCGGCCATCGGCCAGGGGCTTCTGGCCGCCGCGGGATGGCGGCTGATCTTCGGCGTCTACCTGGTGATGGCCCTGAGCGCGTGCGCCTGGTTCGCGTTGCGCCAGGAGGAGACCCTGGACCCGGCACGGCGCATCGAGTTCTCCCCTGCCCGGATCGTCGATGCGCTGGTGAGCGTCCTGAGGTCCAGACCCGCCCTGGGCTATACGATCGCCACCGGTCTCGTCTTCGGCGCCTTCCTCGGCTACCTGACGTCGGCGCAACAGATCCTGCAGCAGCAATACGGCCTGGGAGCATGGTTCCCGCTCTATTTCGCCATCCTGGCCGTCGCCACCGGCGGATCCTCCATGATGAACGCCCGCCTGGTCATGCGGCACGGGATGCGCCGGTTGTCGCTGACCGCGTTGAAGACCATCGGCGGGGCTTCGGTCGTCTTCCTCGCCGTCGCCTACACGTTTTCGGGCCATCCTCCGCTGTGGAGCCTGATGGCGTACCTGTTGACGGCCTTCTTCTGCATCGGACTGCTCTTCAGCAACCTCAACGCGATGGCCATGCAACCGCTCGGGCACGTCGCGGGAACGGGCGCATCCGTCGTCGGAGGCCTGTCGACCTTGAGCTCCCTGATCCTGGGCACGTTGATCGGCCAGAGCTACAACGGAACGGTCCATCCCCTCGTCATCGGGTTCGCCATCCTGAGCGTCCTGTCGATGCTGGCCATGCGCTGGGCCGAGGCGAGTGCGGACCCTGTCGTCGACGCGAAGGCGACGTAGTCACGCATCCGCTTTTCATCGAACGTGATGCTTGCTAGGATTCCCGCTGGGATTTCACGAAGGAGATTCGCATGCGAACGCGAGCATTCCCATGGGCCTGTGTTCCGATCGGTCTGGCCGTCGCGCTGAGCGCAGCGGGGCAGGAAGGCCATCCCCTGACCGGAACATGGTCCGGAGACTGGGGACCGAGCCTGACCGAACGCACGCATGTCACGCTGGTCCTGGACTTCGACGGCGAGGCCGTCACCGGACTGATGAATCCCGGACCACGGTCGACGCCGCTCACGGCCGTCGCGCTGGACGTGACCGACTGGACCGTGCGCATCGAAGCGGAGGGCCCGGACGGCGAGTCCATCATGGCCGAGGGGCAGATCGAGAATCTCGAGTCCTACCATCGCACGCTGTCGGGGACATGGCGTCAGGGCGCGGCCGAGGGCGACTTCACGCTCACGCGGGACTAGGCGATGCGGGCGCCGGCAACAGGCGGAAACCTACGACGGGGGGCGGCGGCGCTGGTTTTGGCCGCGCTCGCGGCCGGGCCCGGGCACACCCACCATTCCCACACGGCCACGTACAACGACGCCGTCCGGGTGACCCTGGAGGGCGCCGTCACCCGCATCGAGTGGGTCAATCCGCACGCCTACCTGTTCGTCGACGTCGAGGACGGCAACGGGACCGTCACGAACTGGGCGCTGGAATTCGGCAACATCTTCGACCTGGAGAAGGCCGGGTGGGCCGACGACACCGTCCGGATCGGCGACATGGTGCGCGTCGAGGCGTCGCCCGCCAGAGCGGCCGTCGCGCACGGCTTCGCCAACGCCGTCGTCCGGGCCGATAGTGGTGAAGCCGTGTTCACACCGGCCGACGCGCCGCCCGCCCCCGCTCCCCGAGATACGCCGCGTTGGCCCGACGGCCAGGTTCGCCTGGGCCCCGCGCCCGGCGAGACGGGTTACTGGGGGCCGGCCACCGCGGTCGGGCTGGTCGAGGACACCGGCGTCCCGGTCGCGATGAACGACGACGCCATCCTGGACGATCTGGCCGACGCCGGGCGCGTGGCGCCGTTCCGCCCCTGGGCCCGGGCCCTGTACGAAAGGCGCCAGCGGCGGCTGCTGGCCGACGACCCCATGACCGTGTGCATGCCCCCGGGCGGCCCGCGGCAGTTCCACACGCCCTATGGCGTGCAGTTCATCGAGCAGCGCGAGATCGACCGCGTCCTGGTGCTCCTCGGAGGCGGCAACCGCAACTGGAGGACGATCCACACCGACGGACGGCCGCAGGTCCAACCCGAGGAAACGGTCCGCACGTACTACGGCACGGCGGTCGGGCGTTGGGACGGCGACACGTTCGTCGTCGACTCGGTCGGGTTCAACGAGCGCTTCTGGTTTACCCGGGGCGGCCTGCCGCACACCGAGGCGCTCCGCCTGACGGAACGCTTCTCGCGCCCGGACTACCACACGCTGGAATACGCGGTGACGGTCGATGATCCCAGGGCGTATACCCGGCCCTGGACGGGCCGGTGGACGCTCCGCTGGGTCCCGGACGAGGAGATTCAGGAGTACTTCTGCGAGGAAAAGGCGGAAGACACGTTCATCCGCTAGGAGAAGACAACGATGAGACATCAAACGCTGGGCCTCGCGGCGTGCGGTTTCGGCATCGCCGCGCTGGCCGTCGCGCCCGTCGCCGGCCACCATGCCTTCGAAGTGGACTTCGACACCGGTAACACGGCGGACCTCGCCGGATACGTCACGAAGGTCGACTGGGTGAACCCCCACGCCTTCGTCTTCATCAACATCGAGTCCGAGGACGGCGAGATCGACAACTACTCGATCGAGTTGGGACCGCCCTACGCGCTGGTCCGCGGCGGATGGCAACGGCAGACCGTCCGGATCGGAGACGCGATCACGATGGAGAACGTGGCGATGGCCCGCGACGGCAGCAACCGCGCGGGCGCGACGCGCCAGTCGGCCCTGGTGCTGGCCGACGGCCAGCGGATGGTGCTGCGATAGCGGCGTCGAACGAACGGAGGAAGACCGACCATGTTGCGCCCGTCAAGGACGAGAATCGCGGGATTGGCCCTCGGAGCGGCCGTGCTGCTCGTGCTCGGCGCTCCCGTACGCGGCCAGGACCCGACCCCGCGCTGGCCCGACGGCCGCCCGAACCTGGGGTCGGCGCCCGGCGCCAAGGGATACTGGGAGATCCGCCCCGGAGCCGGGGGCGGAATCGGCTTCCCGGGGGCGGCCGATCTGCCGTTGCGCCCCTGGGCCCGCGCCCTGATGGAACACCGGGGCGAGGCGGAGGATCTCTATCCGCCCAGCGTCCACTGCAAGCCGACCGGCGGTCCCGGCTTCTTCAACTCACCGGGTTTCGAGATCGTCGATGTACCCGACATGGAACGGATCTTTATCGTGAACATCGCCGGCCCCCATTCCTGGCGCGTCGTCTACATGGACGGTCGGGAACACCCCGAGGATCTGCGCCCGACCTATTTCGGGCACTCGATCGGACGCTGGGACGGCGACACGCTCGTCATCGACACCGTCGGCTTCAATGAGAAGTTATGGATACGCGGACAGGCGCCCACCACGCGGCAACTGCACCTGGTGGAACGGATCACCCGGCCGAACCTCCAGACGATCAACTACGAGGTGACGATCGAAGACCCGGGCAGCCTCACCGAGCCGTATACCGGCGGCTGGGAGATCAACCTCACGACCAATTCGTCCTGGATCGAGGACGGCGAGTCCTTCGAGTACATCTGCCAGGACTCTCGGGGATAGCTCCTGAAACCGACATTTCCGGACACGTCGCGGCGCCGGCCGGGCGCTCCGCTGAGTAACGTCCTGTGGAATACCTGCTGAGAATAGCACTGTTGATGGTTGCGATGGCCGCGCCCCTGCCGTCGCCGGCCCAGTTCCTGTCCGAAACGGAAAACCCTCTGGCGCGGCTCAAGCAGGAAGCCGACCGCGTACTGGGCGACGCCGGGCTCCCGTTCACCGACGCCCAGGAAAGCGCCATCACCCTCATGATGGAGGACCGGCGCCGCGCGTCGGAGGAACTCTTCGGCAACCTGATGGACTTCCGCGCCGGTCCGACGCAAGGCCGGGACAACGACCGTCTGCGCTCGGCGATCGAGTGGATGGAAGGCGAGTTCGTGGCCCGCTTGAACGAACACCTCACAACCGATCAAGCTCGAGTCTGGGACGCATTCGTCGCCGGAGGCGGACTCGCGGCCATTGCCGGCGGGGAAGAATCCCCACTCGCGATGGAAGCCGAGCAGACACAATTCGTCCGCATCCACAACAACGCGTACACGGCCGAGGACGACACCTATCGATTCAGCCAGCGGGGCAACGGAACACGCGGACCCGAGGTCATCGAGCGGGGCGGCGCCGGCGCGTTTCACGGCAACGTGGAGTTCCTGATCAAGGACGACGCGCTGAACGCGCGCAACCCGTTCGCGCAGAACAAGCCCCCATACCAGGAACGGCAACTCCGCGTGGACGTGAGCGGGCCCCTGGTTCCGCGCCGATTGACCACGGCGTTGGCCCTCGGTCAGGACGAGGCGGAGAACGTCGACGCGGTGCACGCCACGCTGCCCGACGGCGTTTACGATCTCGGAATCGTCCGGCCCACGACGAACCGGTTCTACGAGACCCGAAATACCGTCCGGCTCGCCGACGCGCACTCCCTCGACCTGAATCTGCGGTACCAGACCAACGACAGCGAGAATCAGGGGATCGGGGGTTTCACGCTGCCCGAACGGGCCTACGACGCGAGGGGCAACGACTGGGAGTTCGAGGTTCGCCAGTTCTCGAGCGTGTCCGCGCGCAGCATCTACGAAACGCGTTTCGCCGTCACGAGCAGCCGGATCGAGACCGTGCCGCGCAGCGAAGCGGTCCAGATCAACGTCCTGGACGCCTTCCAGGGCGGCGGCGGGCAGAACCGCGCCACGGACGCGGGGCGGGATTATCAGTTCGGCAACATGTATACGCGCGTCGGCGAGATCTGGACGCTCAAGACAGGTGTCGAGGGTGCGTATCGGACGAGCCGCTCCGTCTCGGAAACCAACTTCGGCGGAGCGTTCACGTTCTCGAGCCTCGCCGATTTCGTCGCCGGGAAGCCCCAATCCTACCGGGAAACGGTCGGAGAACGGCTACTCGAAACCGACCAGCTCGAAGTCGCCGTGTTCGTTCAGAACGATTTGCAGTTGAGTCCGCAGTTCACGCTGATGCTCGGGCTGCGTTACGAGACACAGACGAACTACGACGACCGCAACAACTTCGATCCGCGCATCGGCCTCGCCTACGCGATCGGCCCGAACACGGTGATTCGCGGCGGCGCCGCCATCTTCCACCAGCGGACGCCGCTCAGCGTGTTCAACGACCAGCAGCGCTTCGACGGCGCCCGGCAGTTCGAGATCGTGATCCAGGATCCCTCCTACCCCGATCCCTTCCGATCGGGGCGGATGGAGGAAACGCTGCCGGCCGTCTACGTCACCGACCCGGACATCACCGCTCCCTACGACGCGGTGACCGGCGTCCAGTTCGAACGCACGTTCCGGTCGAACCTGTTCGTCAGCGCGTCGTACAGCATCGCCAAGTACATCCATCGGCATCGACGACGCGACATCAACGCGCCGCTTCCCGCCTGCACGGCCCTGTTGCCGGATGACCCGACCGAGGCGCAGGTGCAGCGCTGCCGGCCCGATCCGTCGCGCGGAAATATCCTGAACCTGGAATCCACCGCCGGCGAGCTGGAACAGTACGTGCGGCTCAACTACAGGCAGCGTTTCAGCATCTTCAACGTCACGGCCGGATACACCTGGGAGCACATCCGGGCCTCGTCACGCCCGAGCAACCCGGCCACTCCCGCCGACAATTACAACGTGAAGGCCGACTGGGGCCTGATCGCCTCACCGATCCACTATCTCGACGTGGTTCTGAACGCGCAGTTGCCGCTCGGCCTCTTCCTGACCGGTACTCTGGCCGCCGACAGCGGCCGCCGGTGGACGATCACGACGGGAAGGGACGACAACTTCGACACGCGCTTCACCGACCGGCCGCCCGGCGTCGAGCGCGGGAGCGAGGACGGGCCGAACGCCATGACGACGGCGTTCAACATCTCGAAGGCGTTCTTCTTCGGTAACGGGGCCGGGGGGTCGCGCACCAACCTGAACGTGTTCGTCAACATGACGAACGCGTTCAACCGCACCAACCTGGGCGCGCCTTCCGGTGTTCTGACCTCGCCGAACTTCGGCCGGTCGACGAGCGCTTCGAACCCCCGGGAGGTCGAGGCCGGCCTCCGGTTCCAGTTCTGACTACGACGAGCCTGCGCCCGCTTAGCTGCCGGGGATCATGATGTGGGCGTAGCTGGAGCCCGCCTGCATGATCCACGCGCCGCCGGCGTTCGGGTTCTCGGGCAGCCCGAGCGACTCGCCCGTCGCGCCGGGCACCGCGATGGTCGTGTGCCTGTTGGCGCTCTCCGCGTCCGCGCCGCGCATGCTGATGAACAGCGAACCGAACTCGGGTGCGATGCGGCTGCCGTCTTCTTCGGCCGCCTGATGCCGCGCCCTGAGCGCTTCCTCGTCCGCGCTCTCGGCCGCGTACATGCGGTTCTGCGCCGCCCGGGGGAGGTTGGCCTGGCTGGTGCAATGGACCGAGAACGCCGGCTCGCCCAGTTGTCCCGACCGGTCGAAACAGACCATCGGATTGGTCCCCTCCCTGAGCGTTTCGTACGTGTGGTCGTCGTTCCACTTGATCACGCCGACCGCGTCGCGAGCCCTGGCCGGAGCGGCCATCAGGGCGCGCTCGATGAGCTCGGCGTCCGTTTGGGCGTAGGCGCTCGCCGAAAAAGCCAGCGCCAGGACAGTTAGACCTGCGTATTTCATTGGGTTCACTCCATGTCGAGCCGTGCGGCGGAGCGGGGTCAACACCGGACGTACACGACCCGGCGATTTCGAAAACGCCCGCTCCCACGGGCCGTCGACTCGCCCCGCGAGAGTACCGCGCCAAGTTTCGAGGATCAAGGGAAGCCTGAAGAGCGGGCCGGCGAGGTCATCGGCCAACGTTCGCCGTGCACCGAGCGCGAAGAACACCGCGGGACGGCGCGGCCGTTGCTATACTCTTGAGTTCGGAGGCGCCGGAATGAGCCGCGTGAACGAGCTCGAACAACAGGTCAAGCAACTCAACCCCCGGGAATTGGCCGCTTTCAGGCAGTGGTTCCGGAAATTCGACAGCGATCTCTGGGATCGCGAAATCGACGCCGCCGCACACGCCGGTCGACTCGACGACCTTGCCGACGAAGCGCTCGAACAGCATCGTCGGGGCGACAGTTCCGCCCTTTGAATCAGACAGCTTCCAGGGAATTCTGGCGCCTCTTCGACGGGCTCCCCCGTCAGTGCAGGCACGAGCGCGAAAGAACTTCGATCTATTGAAGCAAGTTCCCACACACCCTTCCCTGAACTTCAAGAGAATGGGCCGTGTATACGCAGTCCGCATCGGGCTGCGTTATCGCGCCCTCGGAGTCCAGGGTCGGGACGGCGTGCTATGGTTCTGGATCGGCAACCACGCGGAATACGACAGGCTGCTATCGCGCGTATGAGATGGGATCGACCGGGCTCGAACCGATGACCTCCTGCGTGTGAAGCAGGCGCTCTTCCGACTGAGCTACGATCCCGACGGGATAACCGCTCCTATTCTATCAGTGTGGCCGCTGGCCGAGCGATCGAACTCACGCGAGGAGGATCTCACCTACGTGCTGGCGCTCCGGAGAACCTCCAGCGCCTCGTCAACCGACGCGTCCTTGTGCACGAGTTGCGACAATGCCTGGACGAGCGCTCGCGGATCACGATGCCCCCATACGTTCCGACCGATGACGGCCCCGGCGGCCCCGGCGTTCAGTGCGCTACGGACCATCGCGAACAACGCACGCTCATCGTCCACCTTGCTTCCACCAAGCACCAGGACGGGTCGAAAACAGTTCTCCACGACGGTTCTGAAGCTGTCCTCCGATCCCGTGAACTCGGTCTTGATCAGGTCCGCCCCCAGTTCCACACCGATCCGGGCTACCAGTTGCACGTTTTCCGGAGTACGGAGCTCCATGTGGGTGAAACCGCCGGGCAGCACCTCGGCCATCAAGGGCACGCCCCAGTTCTGGCACTGGCCTGCCAGCTTCGCGAGGTTGGCCAGCGTTTCCCCCTCCAACGGCGTCCCCGGGAAGCCCATGCACGCCACCGCATCCGCCCCCAACCGCAGCGCGTCCTCGACCGAATAGAGAAGTCTCGATTCGGGCGCCGTGCTGAGCAGCGCCCCACCGCCATCCATCCTCGAGATCACCCCCAAGGACTTCAATTCGGCAGCGTAGCGGCGAATCGTGCCCACGTTCGCAAGGACCGCGTCGGCGCCGCCCTCGGCGACCTGGGCGATGACCCGGCCGGGATCGGCCAGCTCCGGGTACACGTGGATGCCGCCGCCATGGTCCATCGCCACGACCAGGCTCCGTCCGTCGTCGCCGAACAGGCGCTCGACCCTCCTTTCTCTCCCCAGCGCGTCGTCGAACATTCGCTCCCCTCCGGCCGCGGAAATCCAGGCGGCCTGGAGCAATCAGTTCCTGGAATCGGCTGCGTCGCCGCCGGCGACATGATCTCTCTCACGCAACCAGCCCTCCGCTTCTGTTCACTACCTCGTTCACTGATATGTGCCGAGCATAACCCAGCATCCGTCTGGCCTTCGATATGTCGAACGTCCCGGTTTGCATCCAAAAACGAACTTCCACAGAGGTAATCAACAGAATTCCTCCGAGACTCGATCACCTGGCTCGGACGGGCCGGCCTTCCACTTGGCCACGGTGTGCGAGACGGGGAGCCGCGGAGCCCCTTCCATCGTTCGCGCGTAGTACCCGAGAAACTCGCTCCAGAAAGTCGTCGCGCCGTCGCTGATGATGCCATCCCCGGTTACCGCCGAGTCCTTGCGGGCCGCCGCAAAAGATAGCGTCTACGAGGTCGTCGATGTGGAGGTCATTCGTTTGCCCGGGTCACGACCATCCCTCGACCGCGGCCCGCACCTGGATCAACTGGCCCACCACGGGCATGTGCACCCAGGTTTCGACCTCGGCCGGACCCGCCGCGCCGCGAACCACCGACGCGTAGAGCGCGAGTTGGGCGCCGTGACTCGACGCCTTGGCCTCCCACGTGTCGTAAGGCCCCGGATAGCTCTTGTGGTCGATGACGACGGCCCGGGCGCCGTTGGTGAGGAGCAGGTCGATCCGGCCCGTCAGGCGCTGCCCGTCCCGCCGCCCGAAGACCGGAACCTCGGCGCGGACGGTCATTCCCGGAAACGCCCGGTCGATATGGCCGAAGAACCGGTCGCTCATCTCGACGAGGTGTGCAGGCCGGAGGCCGCCGGCCGACCACCGCGCCAGGGTCTCCGCGGCGCGGGCCCCTCGTTGGTCCCGGTCCTGCCCGGGGCGATCGTAGGCCAGGAAGGCGTGGACGGCTTCGCCCACCGCGGTCATGTCCGGGCTGCCGGTGATGGGGATGCGCGCGCCGAGTTCGATTCGCGAGACCACCGCGGCCGCATCGGACGCCGACGGCTCCAGCGCGCTCGGCGCGATCCGATAGGGGGGATGCTCGGGCTTCTCGATGCTCTCGGGCGCGCGCCAGGCCGTGGCGGGCTCCCTGGCCTCCAACTCGCGATCGACGGGTGCGACCTCGGAAAACCGTACCGGAACCGCCTGTCCCCCGGCGGCGACGGCCAAGTCCGATTCCCGGAGTGAGAACTTGAGGATGGGCTCGCGGTCCTTGTCGACCAGTCTCTCCAGCCATGACAACTTGAGCCCCCCGTCCCCGCCCTTCCGCCGCGGCGCCAGCACCAGGTAGTCGCGCGCCCGTGTCATCCCGACATACAGGAGGCGCACGGCCTCGGCATGCTCGCGCCGCACGGCCTCCCGGTGTTCCCCGGTCTCGAGAACCGAGGCGTCGATACGAACGCCCGTTTGCTGCCGACCGTACGGCCAGGGCCAGAAACGCACCCACCGGTCCTTCAACGGCCGCCACACGTCGAAATCGCCTTCGGACTCGACGTTGAAACCGAACGCCGACGGTTTCGGCGCGTGGTCGAGGTCGGCGAGCACGACCATCGGCCATTCGAGCCCCTTGGCGCGGTGATAGCTCACGACGTTGACGGCGTCCGGGTCCGGGGTGGGCGGCAAATCCGTGTCCGTTCGCGCCGGGTCGCCGAGCCAGGCCGCCAGGCCGGCCGCCGTCGCCGCGCTGCGAACCGTCCGGGCCTCGTCCTCGTACTGGGCCGCGAACGCGCGCAACGCGTCGAGATTGCCGAGGCGATCGGCCGCGTTGTCCCACGCGCCGATGCGGTCCAGGATGCCCGAGGCCGTGATCGCCGTGTCGAACGCTTCCCGCGGCGTCAATTCCGCGAGATCCGCGCGCAGGGCGTCCAATGCGGCGAGCACGGGCAGCTCCGCGGCGAGCGACCGGATTCCGTCCTCCGACAAGCTGCGTTCGAACCAGGACGGCTGATCCACGGAGTCGTCGTGGAGATGCGCGATCTCGGCGACGGCGAGCGTGTCGCCGGGGTCGACCAGATAGCGGAGCGCGGCCATGGCCAGGACCGCCTCGGGCGTCTCCAGCAGCCCCGGACGCGCGATCGCGACGCGCACGCCGGACGCCGCCAGCGCGTCGGCCACATCCTCGCAGTGCGCGTTGGTCCGGCACAGCACGGCGATGTCCGAACCCCGGATCGCGCGCGGCGTGTTCAAGTCGGCGTCATCGACCGGATGGGCCGCATCGTCCAGCGTTTCGCGGATTTTCTCGGCGAGGGCGGCCATCGCGTCGGCCACGGTCCGGCCGCCGATCCCCCACACCTCGACGGGCTCGATGGGGCCTTCGGCGCGATCGCATTCCCGGATGCGGATTCCGGCGGGTTCGAAATCCAGCGCCTCGAAGGCCGGACCGAACGCCCGGTTCGTGAACTCGACCAGTTTCGGGCGCGCCCTGTAGGACGTCGTGAGAGTGTCCGGACGGCCTCCCGATTCGGGGACGATCGTCCGGGCGGCCTGATCGATCAGCTCGGGGTCCGTGCCTCGAAACCCGAAGATGGCCTGCTTCGGATCGCCGACCCAGAACGAACTCTCGGCGATCTGCGACACCTTCAGAAACAGCGCCAACTGGATGGGGCTGGTGTCCTGGAACTCGTCGACGAAAACGCGCGCGAGCGTCTCCCGCAAGCGCTCCCTCACTCCGGGGTCATCGAGGAGCTCGAGCGCGCGCTGTTCCTGGTCGGTGAAGTCCACCAGGCCGTGCACGTCCTTGAATTCCGCGTAAAGCGTGAGCGCATCGGCCGCGGCCCCGTAGATCCCGTGAATGTAGGCTTCCAGGTCGGCCCGCAGCCCGGGATGCGCCGCATGTTCCCCGGCCGCTTCGACGACCGGTTGCACGACGCCGATGCTCTGTTTCGCGGGTTTCAGCTTGGTCAGCGCCGCCCACTGGCTCCAGGGCAGGTCGCGGCCCGACTCGATGACGGCGGCGGCCGCTTCGATTCGTTCCCGGACCTGGGCCGTGGACCGTGTCGCGTCGGCGCTTCGCTTCAGGGCCTCCCGCGCATGGACCAGGGCCGCTCGAAGGCCCGCGTCCAGCGCGTCGGCGGTCTCCCGCGAAAGCGGCGGAAACAGGGCGCGGCACCCCCGCCAGGAACGGTCGGCGTGCGCCTCGAGCCGGGAGGGTTCGATGTCGTTCCCGCGCACGAGGTCGGCCAGCTCCCGGACCCCTTTCGCCCAATCGTCGATGTCGAGTCGTTGGGCGATGGGGATCATCTCGGCCGCGCGGCGGCCGATCGCGGCTTCGGCCGCGACGGCGAACACGCGCTGACGGCGCTCATCCGGAATCACGTCGGTCACGGGCGAGCGCCCGGCGTTCAGGGCGAAGTCGCCGACGAGGCCCCCGAACACCGAGTTGACGGTGCCGATCCGCGCCGACAGGAGACCGGCGGCCCGATCCGCCAGACCCTGGCCGATCAGACGGGTCCGAGCGCGTTCGACAAGCTCGGCGGCGGCCTTGTTGGTGAACGTCGTCGCCAGGATCGAGCCCGGGTCGGCGCCGGACGCGATGGCCGTCCGAATCTCCTCGACCAGGCGGTACGTCTTGCCCGTGCCCGCGCTGGCGATCACGATGTCGACGGGTCGCCTCTCACCGGAAGGTCGCGTCATGACAGCGCCTTCTGTCCGCAGAGCCGCCCGAACTCGCAGAAGCGGCACGGCGGTTCGATGACGATGGGGACGGCGGCGTCCGGCGCCGCGTCCTGCGATTCGGAATCGCCCGTTCGGACGCCCGCGGCCACGACGCGGCCGGCGGCCATGTCCGCGAGCGTCCGTTTCCGGACCGCGACCACGGCCTGCCAGACATCATCGAGGTTCGCGCCCTCGATCCGGGACTCCGCGGGAAACGGGTCCGAATCCACCGCGAGCAGGCGGCGCTGCTTGATCATGAAGTAGGCCGCCGGGGGAAGACCTCCGTCACCGTCGCCCTTCAGGAGGCGCCCGTACGCGGCGAGTTGCACGGGCCGGCCTTCGGCGATTTCCTCCCGGCGGTAACGGTCGCGGTCCGACCACTTGAGATCAACGACGGATGGGCGGCCCTCGCCGTCGGTCAACTCCACGTCGACCTTGCCCTTCAGGTCGGTCCGGCCGTCCAGAGAGCACTCCAGATCCCTCTCGGTGGCCATCACCTCGAGCCCGCATCGATCGAGAGTTGCCGACAGCGCCACGGCGCTCGCGATCGTGTTCCGGCGCACGTCTTCCCAATCCAGCCGCCGTCCGGGCAGCAGCAGGGGCGATCCGATCTCGGGCGCCACGGCGTCCAGGAGGGGCTCGACGACGCCCGGGACACCGGCCGCGTCATCCGGCCGCGCGCCGGCCAGGAAGCGCGCCAGCACCTCATGGGCGACGACGCCCTTCAGGCGGTTTCCCTCGGCCATGTCGAGAAGCCCGGTTCCGCGAAGGCCCGCCTGGTATTGGAGGACCCACCGCATCGGGCATCCGAGCAAGGTCTGGAGGCTGGTCGCGGAATCCGTCGCGCGCGGGCCGATCAGCGTCTCCGGAACGGTCCAGTCGCGGATTGGCGGCGGCAACGGCCGGTGTTCGGTCCGACGCGTCTCCCAGGCGCACGCGCCGAGCGCTCGTCGCGGGCCGCGGCCGAGCGCGCGTCCTTCGATGACGGTCCGCCCCAGGCCGTCCAGGTTCTTCAGCTCGTGCCAGACCGGGTGTGTCGCGCCGCTCTCGGTCCTGGACGCGGCGGGCATGATCAGCAACATGCGCCTCCCGGCGTTAAGGAACGCGCCTCGCTCGGCGTCGAGCCGCAGCGCGGTCGCGTCGTCCCGAGATCGGAGAGCAGCGCCGGACGCGGCCAGCTCCCGGAGCTCGGCGCGCGACCACGGATCGGACGCCGCGTTCGATTCCGCCGCGGCGAAGCCCCACCACAGGATGGCGGGCGCGCGGCCCCAGATCTGCGCGGCCTCGTCGACCGTCGTCCAGGGAGCGGCGCCGGCAACTTCCGTCGGCCGTTCGACGCCTTCGGCGACCACCGCGTCGATCATGCGGTCGAGCAGCGGTTTCGACACCGGATCGATCCCGGAGTCGGCGATGGCGGCGGCCAGATCGGACGCGGCCGACGCCGTCGGCATGTAGATCTCGTCCCCGCTGGCCGCGGCGCGCTTCATCGCCCACGACTGGACCTTGCGGCAGATCTTGTCGGCGGCCTTCGCCGTGATGCCCGAGTCCCGGCCGAACCGTTCCGGCTCGAGCCATTCTCGCCATTCCGTTACGGACTTCCGGATCCGCCCGTCGACCTGCGCCCTGTCCAGGCCTTCCTCGATGAGGTCGCCGCGCAGCCGGTCGACGGCGCGGTCCCAAGCCGCCCGCCATTCGGCGCCGCCGGTCCCCGGAAAGCCGCGCAAGACGTCTGCAAAACACCGGCCGACCCTGTAGGGGATCGGGGCGCCGGGCATGACCAGCAGCTCGAGCACGCGCTGGGCGTCGAGGGGCCGCCACGCGGTTTCGAAGGCGAGCGGCAGCGCCTGCAGCGCGCCCCGGTACGGCGAGCGCTCGCTGCCGCCGGGCTTCGGGAGCCCGAGCCGACGGCACGCGGCGTCGAGGATGGTCCCGTTCCCCTGGCGGATGATGGCGACATCGGAATTGGCCTCCGGCGACGCCGCGAGCCATTCGGCCGCGACCTCGGCGGCCGCCAGGGCGTTGTCGTAACGGAGGACGGCGAACGTCGCGTCGCCGGTCAGCGGGCCGGGTTCTCCACCGGAGATCAGCGCCTGCACCGCGGCCAGGTCGCCCGGCGCGCGGGCGCCTTCGGGGGCGGCCCGGACAACGCGCGCGCCCGCATCGGCCAACGTGTCGATCAGGCGCCGCCAGACCCAGGGCAGGCGTTCGCGATCGTCGGCCAGCGTCAGTTGCTCGATCGGGTTCGCCTCGGAAACGCGGGACAGGATCGAACGCGCGCGGTCGGGAAGCCCCGGAGCGAGCGGCGGTTCGTGCAGGGTCTCCGCTCGCGCCAGCGCGGCGAGCCGGCCGCTCGTCCAGGACCGCGAGCCGGCCGTCCAGCCGGCGGCCGCCAAGTCGTCGCGCCAGGAAAGAAGTAGCCGCGCCGTCGCCCATGCGTCGGCCGCGAACGAACCGGAATAGAACCGGGCGCCGTCGTCTATGGCGCGCAACCGGGCCAGGTACTGGGCGATCCGACGGGCCGGGTGCGCGCCCGGGCCGTTCACGCCCAAGCGGGATTCAAGGAGGTCGAGCAAGCCCCGCGGGCCGACGACGGCGGCGTCGATCGAGAACTCGCTCCCGTCGGGTGTTTCCGGGTACGTCGGCCCGTCCAGGCGCCAGCCGAAGACGATCTTCAAAGGCTACGCGCCGAATCGCGAACGCGTCCCGGCAGGCCTTGCGGACGGAACCTCACCGAAGCCACTTCCCCATCATGCGGCCAGTCAGCTTCCCGGCCGCACGCCGACCCACACGGCGCCCGACGCGCCCGCGCCGCACGGCCTGTACGTCCCCGAGGATACGCGCCAGAAAGTAGAGAAAACCGCGGAAAGAACTGACACTCATCCGGCTATTCTGCCATACGATCGCGGCAGTCGTGTCTCGCTTCGCAGGGCCGACCGGCCGCCCGGCGGCCGGTTCGCGTGGCGTCCTCGGCGTCTTAGCCCGCGGATCCAGCGGTGACGGCCGCATCGTACGCCGGCACGCGTTCGAGCCTGTCGGCCAGTCGATCCCGTTCCTTCTCCAGATCGTGCTGGCTCTGAAGTCCTGTCCAGAACTCCGGAGAGTTCCCGAAGAAGCGCGAGAACAGCAGGGCCGTCTCGGCCGTTATGGACCGCTGACCATGGACGATCGCATGGATCCGGCGGGCGTCCACTCCGATCGAATGGGCCAACCGGTACTGCGTGATCTCCATCGGGGCCAGGAACTCTTCATGAAGAATCTCCCCGGGATGAATCGGCGGCAGTTTTTTTCGACGGCTCCGCGCCATGGTTTCGCTCATTCCTTCAACATCCTCATCGTTCGGATTCTTGCACGCTTCAATGGTACTCGTGGGATTCAGGCACGCGATACCCCGTGCCGCCGTCATCGAACCGCGCGGTCGTGTACCGTACGCCCGGATTCCCCTGGACCCGCCCACGGCCGCTACTCTGGCCAGCGGCCCGAGACGATCCGGCGGCCGTGGATGCCGCTCGCCTCGATCGTGTACAACCACGCCGGTTCCGGCGCGCCCTGCACCAGCGCGTGGACCAGCACGCGCCGGTAGACGCTGGAGCCGCCGGGGTTGAAGTCCTCCAGGCGGTCGATGGCGGGCAGGCGGTCGTCGGGGTCGTCGAAGGTCAACACCTCGCCGTGGACGATGCCCCAGGCGCCCGGCGCGCCGCTGGCGGCGACGGGCCGGCGGAACGACGCGGGCGAGGCGCGCAGTCGCGCCTCCGTGGCCGCGTCGGCGAGAGGATCGGCCGTTCCCTCCGCGAGAACGTCGCCTTCGGGTACCTCCAGAAACGGGTATCCGGGGCCCTCGTAGAGGCGGCCGCGCACTTCGGCCTCGCGGACTTCCAGCACTCCGCGACAGAACCTGTCGTGGTTCCGGAGCCCGCGCTTGAGTGTGCCGTAGACGAAGAGGTTCAGCGTTCCGCGTCGGGGATGTCGGCCGCTCGGTCCTATTCCATCGCCCCGGTCAACTCGGCGTAGACGCCCTGCGCCCCCGCGCCGCCGCGGCCGGTCAGGTCCCATCCCAGGTCGTCCGTCGGCAGGTTCGCGACGAACTCGTCCGGGGCCATGCCCTGGGCCACCAGCTCGCGCGCGCGGGTCTCCAGCGCGGCGAACTTGTTGCGGTACGCCCGCAACTCGTCCTTGGTCAGGATGTCGCCGTGTCCCGGAATCGCCGTCGTGAAGTCCAGCTCCAGGGCGCGGTCCAGCGTGTCCACCCACTCCAGGAAGCTGCCGCCGTTGTTGTAGTCGATGAAGATGTTCCCGGTGTTGATCAGGTCGCCCCCATGGATGACGCCCAGGTCCGGGAAGTAGATGATCGAGTCGCCGTTGGTATGGCCCCGGCCCATGTGGTGGGCCTGCACTTCCGCGTCGCCCAGGAACACGGCCGTCTCGTGCGTATAGATGACCGACGGCGGGCCCGCTTGGTCGTTCCTCAGGATGTTGGCACGCACGTTCTTGTGGGCGATCACCTGGGCGATCGCCGAGAACCGGACGTTGCCCCCGCTGTGGTCTCCGTGGTGATGCGTGTTGATCACGTACCGGACGGGCTCGTCGGTCACGCTCTCGATGTTGGCGATGATCTCGTCGTAGTTTCGCTCGAACTTGTCGTCGATCACGATGACGCCTTCGCCGGTCACGCGGACGCCGACGTTGCCGCCCGAGCCCGTGATCACGTACAGGCCTTCCACGACCTCGCTCATCTCCAGGGGCGGGGCCTGCTGCTGACTGGTTCCGGTGACGACCGCGAGCCCCGCGCCCACGAACACGGCAAGGGCGAGGACCATGATTTTCTGGCGCATCGATCAGTACCTCCGGCGGTTGGGATCCGTTGTGAGCGTATTCTACCCTTTTCCCCCTGGGTAGGGGACCCCGCGATGCGCCGATCAGTACGGCGATATTTCCGTTTGAGAGTCAGATCGACAACTTGGACGTTGCGACCTCGACCGCGCGCATCGCAGTCGTCGCGTGACTTGGACGATGGACGCCGGGGATCGCGGATTCGATTCAGGGGCTGGATCAGGCGGGCTGGATCAGTTGTTGCCTTGAGGCTGCGTAGCGGGCTAGATTCCTTTCCGCAACGGGGACCTCGGTTGTCCAGGAAGCGGTCCACAAATTAGGAATTCGAGGGGGAGGCCCCAATGAGACACGACCCGCCCGATCTCAGCATCACGAAAGATCGTGAAGAGTTCGTCGAGCAAGCCGAGCGGCTGTACGACGAGCAGTTCAGAGCGAAATGCGAACAGCAGTCCCGTGGTAAATTCATCGCCATCGACGTCGAGAACCGGGAGATCCACGTCGGCGAGAGCTCGGAGGAAGCTCTGGAGGGGGCCGCCAGGAGTGGCCGCGGGCCGTTCCACCTGATGCGTGTGGGTTCCCCCGGAGCATTTCGAACCGGCTACGCCGTCATCGATGAAGCATCGCGGCCGGTTTAACACCGACGGCTGCCCGACGATCGAATTTCGTCTACACGCTCCGAGAGAAGAGAAATGGGAGCGTCGATACGAAGGGATAATCGACACGGGGTTCGAGGGATTCATCCATGTTCCCGCCACGCAGGCGAATCGGTCATCGCCGTAATATACGGACGGCGGCTTTCGTACCGTCTTGCCGACGCGGCGCAGCGACCGATCGTTTCTGTTCGGAGGGGAGAATACGTGGGCCAAGACAACCCGCGGAGCGCCCGTCCGCTTCCTTGACTTCCGGCAACGCGGTTCATATCGTCGAAGCGTTTTCCGGCAATCACGACCGATCAAGGGGGTCGCCATGCTCGACCGCAGGAACTTCCTCAGGACCGCGGCGTACGCCGGCGCGGGAGGGCTCATCGCCGGCTGCCGGCTCGACACGTCGGGACAGTCCCCGCGCCGGGAGATCAGTATCAACGGACGCCGCGCGACGGTTGTCGACATCCACGCGCACTGCACGTTTCTCGACGAACTGCGGGCGGCCATTCCCGGCGTGAACCCGGCCGGGGCCGGTCTGCCCGACCTGCTGAGGGTGGGCCCGCACCGCATGGAGATGATGGACGAGCGCGGCATCGACATCCAGGCGCTCAGCGTCAACCAGTTCTGGTGGTACGCCGCCGACCGCGACATGGCCGCGCAAATCGTCCGGGTCCAGGATGAAGGACTTGCCGCGTGGTGCGATGAGCATCCGGACCGGTTCGTGGCGCTGACCTCGGTCGCGCTGCAGCATCCGGACCTGGCCGCCGAGCAGCTCGAATACGCCGTCGGCCAACTGGGGCACCGCGGCGCGTCCATCGGCGGCCACGTCGCCAACGAGCCGCCCACCTCGGAACGCTACGACCTGTTCTGGGCCAAGGCCGAAGAGCTGGACGTCCCCATCTTCATGCACCCCAACAACGCGCAGAACGTGGTCCGCGAAGGCGGGCTCGCCGGTCGCGGCAACCTGGGCAACATCATCGGCAATCCCCTGGAGACGACGGTCTTTCTGACGCACATGATCTTCGACGGGGTCCTGGACCGGTTCCCGGGACTGAAGATCTGCGGGGCGCATGGGGGCGGCTACCTGCCCTCGTACCTGGGGCGCACCGAGGTGGCCTGCGAGGTGCGGGCCAACGCGGATTGCGCGAACCTGAAGAGTCCGAGCGAGTACATGCGGGACCAGATCTTCGTCGACTCGATGGTATTTTCCGAGGAGGGACTGCGGCACCTGGTGGCCGAGACCGGCGTCACACAGGTCGTCTACGGCTCCGACATCCCCTATGTCTGGCCCGACACCATCGACCTGATCGCCGATTCGCCGTCCTTGAGCGATGACGACAAGATGGCGATCCTCGGCGGTAATCTCATCCGGATGCTCCGAATCGAGACGGGATAGCCGTTCGTGGTAAGACCGCGGCAGCGTTCGACCGGATCGTTTTCTTGGGCTGACGCCTCGCCTGCCGGCTCGTTGTCCACTCGCGGCGAGGAACGCCGCGAGTCCCATCGGGCATGGGCCGGAGGTTGTCGCTGTCCTCGACGCCGTATCCGGCTGATGGCGGCGGCGGACGCCAGCCCCTGGACGGACGCCGGCCACGCGCCCGTTTTCACCGACAGCTCATAGTCAGGAGACAACGAAATGTCGACAACAGCCCCTGCCGGCCCGGCCGCGTGCCTTCTGCTCGCCGCGCTGACCACGCTGCCCGCCGCCGGGCAATACGGGGCCGCCGGCGGTGAGTGGACCACTTACGGCGGCGACTTGGGCAGCACGCGTTATTCGGGCCTCGCCCAGATCGACGCCGACAACTTCGGCACGCTTGAGGTCGCCTGGCGCTTCAAGACCGACAACCTCGGCCCGCGCCGGGAAACCAACCTCCAGTCCACGCCGCTCATGGTGAACGGCGTTCTCTATACCACGGCCGGCACGCGCCGCTCGGTGATCGCGCTGGACCCGGCGACCGGCGAGCTGCTCTGGAAGTTCAGCCTCCGGGAGGGCGCGCGCGGCGAGGCCGCGCCGCGGCAGCTTTCCGGACGGGGTCTGGCCTACTGGTCCGACGGCGGCGAGGAACGCATCGTCTACGTCACGCCCGGCTACCAGATGATCGCGCTCGAGGCGGAAACCGGCCGGCCCGTTCCCGGGTTCGGCAACGACGGCGTCGTCGACCTCAAGACGGAGATGGACCAGGAGATGGACCCGGTGACCGGCGAGGTGGGCCTGCACGCCGCGCCGGTCGTGGCCGGGAACACGATCATCGTGGGGGCCGCCCACCTCCCGGGCAGCGCGCCCCGCACGCGGAACAACCAGAAGGGGTTCGTCCGCGGCTACGACGCGCGCACGGGCGAGCGCCTGTGGATCTTCCACACGATCCCGTTCCCCGACGAATACGGGAACGAGACATGGGAGGACGGCTCCTGGGCCACCACGGGCAACACGGGCGTCTGGGCGCAGATCACGGTCGACGAGGAGCTGGGCCTGGTCTACCTCCCCGTCGAGATGCCGACCAACGACTACTTCGGCGGCCACCGTCCGGGCAACAACCTGTACGGGTCCAGCATCGTGGCCGTCGACCTGGAAACCGGCGAGCGGCGCTGGCACTACCAGTTCATCCACCACGACATCTGGGACTGGGACACGCCGTGCGCGCCGATCCTGGCCGACATCATGGTCGACGGCGAACTCGTCCGCGCCGTCGCGCAGCCGACCAAGCAGGGCTGGGTCTACGTCTTCGACCGTGAAACCGGCCGTCCGGTGTGGCCGATCGAGGAACAGCCCGTTCCGGCCGGCGACGTTCCCGGCGAGTGGTACGCGGCGACCCAGCCGTTCCCGACCCGGCCGCCCGCGTTCGAGCGCCAGGGCTTCTCCGTCGACGACCTGATCGACTTCACGCCGGAGCTGCGCGCCGAGGCCGAGGCGCTGATTTCGCGGTACCGGATCGGGCCGTTGTTCACGCCCCCGGTCGTCAGCCGATGGGAAGGCCTTCTGGCCCTGCTGATGCTGCCCAACGTCACCGGGGGCGCCAACTGGCAGGGCGGATCCTACGATCCGGAGACCGGCATCCTGTACGTGTTCTCGAACACGTCCCCCTCGGCGGTCGGGCTCATCAGCGACCCGGAGCGCTCCGACATGGACTTCATCCGCGGCATCGCGCCGAACCCGGACCCGGACTCGACGGAGCGCTTCGGCGGATTGACGGTGCGGGGCCTGCCGCTCGTCAAGCCGCCCTACGGGAGGATCACGGCGATCGACCTGAACCGCGGCGAGATCGTCTGGCAGGTCCCGCACGGGGCAACGCCCGACAACATCCGCAACCACCCGGCGCTGGAGGGACTCGACATTCCCCGGACCGGACGGACGGGACGGATCGGGACGCTGGTGACCGAAACGCTGGTGATCGCCGGCGAGGGCGGCGTCTTCACGACGCCGTCGGGCGAGCGCGGCGCGATGCTGCGGGCCTACGACAAGGCGACCGGCGAAGAGGTGGGAGCCGTCTACATGCCCGCGCCGCAGACCGGGTCGCCGATGACCTACATGCTCGACGGCCGGCAATACATCGTGGTCGCCGTCAGCGGCTTCGGCTACTCGGGCGAGTTCCTGGCGTTCCGGCTTCCGGAAGACGGCGGGTGAGGGGTATAGTGCAGCCATGAAAAGACGCGACTTCCTGACCGGCATGGCGGCGGCGCCCATCGCGGCGGCCTCCGTGAATCGCACTTCGGCGTCCGCACGGCCCTCCCAGGAGCGCATCGCGGGGCGGGCGCCCATAAAGCAGAGCGTGATGGGATCGGTGTGGGGCCAATCCGAACTGTCGTTCGAGGAACGGTGCCAGGTCCTCCAGCGGATCGGATTCCAGGGCATGGACCTGCCGCGCCCGCAGCAGGTGCCGATCCTCCGGGACCACGGCCTGACGCCGACGCTGATGGTCGGCACCGGAACCGGCTTCCAGGACGGGTTGATCCGGCGCGAGTTGCACGACCAGTTCGAGCCCGCGTTCATCGAGGGCATCGACATGTGCGCGGACCTGGGATGCCCGAACCTGATCGCGCTTCCGGGCGAGCGCCGCGGGATGTCCTACGAGGAAGGCATGGCCAACGCCATCGCCATGTTCGACCGGGTCGTGGACTACGCCGAGGAACGCGGCGTGATTCTCTGCATGGAGATCACCAACGCCAAGGTGGAATCCGACAACCGGACCGACCAGATCTTCTCCAGCCTCGACTGGGGTCTGAACGTGTGCCGCGGCACCGGGTCGCCGAACGTGAAGATCGTCTACGACATCTACCACGTGCAGATCACCGACGGCGACGTGACGCGCAACCTGCGCGACAACATCGACCTGATCTGCCACATCCACACGGCGGGCGTGCCGGGCCGCACCGAGATCGACGACACGAACGAGCTGAACTACCGGTTCATCGCCAACGCGATCGCCGACCTCGGGTACACCGGCTTCGTCGCGCACGAACACCGTCCCGGCCCGGGGCGCGACGCGATCGAGAGCCTCGAGCAGGCATACGAAATCATGAACGTGTAAGAGCGGCGTCACTCCGGCCGCGTGAGCCGCTTCGTCAGCTTGGATACCGACCGATTTCACGAGATATCTTGACGCTGATCTTACGCCAAGGAATCCGGAGGTGCGTGATGCCGGAGAAACTTCGCTCGACCCCGCGTTTCGGTTTCATGCTTCTGGCTGCGTTTGGTTCCGTGGCGTTGCCGGCGCTGTCCCAGGATGTCGTCATTAACGAGAACGTCGCATACAAGGATGGGGACGGCCTGTCGGACTACGAGCGCGAGCGTTCGATGCTCGATCTCTACCTGCCCGAGGGCGAGACGGGCTTTCCGCTGATCGTGTGGTTTCACGGCGGCGGTCTGACGGCCGGGGACAAGGCCGACGGCGTGCATCAGGAAATAGCGCGCAGCCTGGCCGCGCGCGGCGTCGGCGTCGCATCGGTCAACTACAGGCTGTCCCCGCGCGCGGTCTTTCCGGCCTACGTCGAAGACGCGGCGGCGAGCGTGGCATGGGTCCTGGACAATGCCGAAGATTACGGCGGCGACCCCGGGAACGTGTTCGTGTCGGGGCACTCGGCCGGCGGATACCTGGCGGCGATGGTCGGCGTCGATGACCGGTATCTCGCCGCTCACGGTCGTCGGCTCGATGACCTCGCCGGCCTGATACCGATCAGCGGGCAGATGGTCACGCACGCCACAGTCCGCGGGGAACGGGGCCTGCCCGGGGATCGGCCGATCGTCGACGCGGCGGCCCCGGTATTCCACGTGCGGGCCGATGCCCCGCCGTTCCTGGCGATCGCGGGATCCGAGGATCTCCCGGCGAGACCCGAGGAAAACAGCTACTTCATCGCGGCGATGCTCGCCGTCGAGCATCCCGATTCGAGCTACCGGGAGTTCGAAGGGCGGAACCACGGCTCGATCGTGACCCGCATCCCGGAAGACGGCGACCCCGTCGCGGACGCCATCGTGGAATTCGTCTCGAGGAATTCGCGTTAGCCACCCCGGCGGCGGCGCGGACTTCCGCGCGGAGGCGCCGGGGAACTTCGGCCGGATATCAGAAACCGACGGCTCGGGCGTCTTCCATGATCAGGTCGCGATAGAGGGGCAGGGACCACCCGGCTTCTTCCTGCCGGTCCAGCGCGGCTTCGAACCGGCGGACGTAGTTTTCCCGAGTCCCGTACAGGTCACGCAGTCTCTGTGGGGAAAACGCCCGCTCCCACACCGTCAGGCGGCACTGCGTGGCGAGATTCTCGTCAACCGCTTCGTTCCCTGCGATGTAGGCCGCCACGGGGACATCCACGTAGGGACTGCGAATCCCTCCCATGGGATTGCCATGCGGATCCAGCGCCATCAGCGAGCCGTCGTTGGCGGTATTGCGGTCGATCAGCACCCGGTCCGCCATCGGCGGCGCGATTCCCCTGTCCACCCACTCGAGCAGATGGTGGAGCGCCACGGACATGTAGGGTTCCAGCGGGAACCGCGTGAGCGGACGCACGCAGGAACCGGGTCCCAGGCGCGTGTTGTTCCGGGCCATCAGGTGCCCCATGCCCGGGAACTCGTAGACGCGGAGCTGCTCTCCGGGCGCATCGCCGTCCTGCGCGGCCGTGGCCATGTTCCGGAACTCGTGCTGCGTGGGCACCTGGATCATGGGCACATCCACCGGCTCGATGTCCGATCCGTTGGACGTGGGCATGAAGCCGTCGTAGATGTTCTCCATCTCCGCCGTCTTGAAGACGGCGTGAGCGGGCAGGTAGTCCGTCAGAATCCGGGAACTGGCGGACGTGCCCCATAGAATCATCTTGCGCGGGTTCAGGCCGGCGATCGGGCTGGCGCCGCTCTTGATCAGAGCCCCGGCCTGAGCCAGGATCTCGTTGATCTGGTCGCCTTCCAGGCGATGGCCGCCGTACCTGTCCGGGTTGAACGCCGCCAACTGCTCCACGCCCCGGGTGGAGACCTCCACCGCGATATGCCCCGACGCCATGATGTAGACGGAGTTGAACTGGAAGGCATGGGCGCGGCCCACCGGATGCATGGCCTCGGCGATTACGAGACCGCTGAAGCGCGCATCGTCGGCCGGCCGGCGGATCACCATCCGGGTGTCGTAGGGCTTGCCCGCCGCCGTGCCTGAAATCGTGTACTCGGTGATCGCGTAGTCGTACCGGTCGACGCCGTGCCCGGGCCACTGGGACGGAGAGGAATCCCAGACGGGACCGGCCCCGGTGTTCTCGCTCACCGCGGGAACGGGTGCGGCCACCGGTCGGGGAGTCGACGACTGCCGTTCGGCCGACAGGGACAACAACGGCAGCGACAGCAACACGGCCGCCAGCGGATGCGCAACGGTCTTGGACATGGGAACCCCCGGAAATATCCGTTTCGGTCTGCTACGCGTCGCGGGTCGGATCGACGATGTCCATCCCGCTGAACTGCTGGAAATACCCCAGAATCTGATCGCGCCATTCCCCGGCGTGGCGGACCTGCTCGTCGAGCCGCTCGGCGACTTCGCGGTGACGCCGCGCGTCGATCCTGCCTTCGAGTGAGGCCCAGGTCTCTTCGAGGCCGGCCGCGTCGCGCGCGCCCTGGTGATACCGGGCGCACAGTTCTTCCCACAGGGTCCGGCCCGACTCCATCTCGTGGTCCCACCCCAGGCGGTGGAACCACAGCAGGTACGTCTCCGGGCACGCCTCCACGCTGGAGAACATGTCCCGGACGGGCGGATGGTACTGGGCCACGTGGTTGCTGCCGGTCCCGGTGCGATCGAAGCCGACGCCGTCCGCGGCGGCCTGGTGGTAATAGGTCGCGGTCCAGGACGGCCGGGAAGACCGGGCGTTCTGCGGCATGGGGGCGTAGTGATCGCCGCCGATCAGGTGATGCAGTCCGCACGGCATCGTGTAGTTCACGAAGATCTCCCGCGACCGCATCATCATGCCGCGGATCACGTCGACCGTCTCCGGCTCGTGGGTCAACGTCTGGCGGATCCACTCGTCGGCGATCGCCTCGGCCGTCTGCTCATGGTTCCACGCCAGGCGCGCGAAGGCGTACCAGTTCGACTGGCTGAAGTGATGCCCGCACCAGTTGGCGTCGAGCCCGGGATTCGTCACCCCGGCCATGCCGGTGACCCGCATCGGCCAGACCTCGCCGGCCACGTACCGGCCGACGGTGGAACCCGGACCCTCGGCATGAGTGTCGGAGGTAAGGAATTCCTCCCACATCGTACCCAGATAGACCAGGTGCCGGGCCTGGCCGAGATACTCCTGCGTCGGCTGCAGCTCCGCCATGGCCGGGGTCTCGCGCAAACCGCCGAAGAGCGGGTGGAACGGCTCGCGCGGCTGGAAGTCGATCGCGCCGTTCTTGATCTGCACCAGCACGTTCGGCTCGAAATCGCCCTCCAGCCGCATGAACTCGATATACGGCCGGTTCGCCCGGTCCGGATCGACCTCCGGGTCATAGATGAACGCCCGCCAGATCACGCGGCCGCCGTGCGGGGCCAACGCCCGGGCCATCACGTTGGCCCCCTCGGCATGCGTGCGGCCGTAGTCCTTGGGGCCGGGCTGGCCTTCGGAGTTGGCCTTGACCAGGAAGCCGCCGAAGTCCGGAATCAGCGAGTAGATCTCCGCCGCCTTCTCCGTCCAGTACCCGGCCACGCCCTCGTCCAGCGGATCCGCCGTTTCCAGGCCGCCCACCGCGACCGGCGCGGCGAAGTTGACGGACAGGTACATCCGCACGCCGTAGGGACGCCAGACGTCGGCCAGCGCCGCGACCTTGCGCAGATACTCGGGCGTCAGGATCCGGGCGTCGGCGTTCACGTTGTTCACCGAGGCGCCATTGATCCCGACCGACGCGTTGGCCCGGGCGTACTCCCTGTAGCGCGGGCTGATGACGTCCGGCAACTCCTCCCACTGCCACAGCGACCGTCCGGCGTACCCGCGCTCGATCGAGCCGTCGAGGTTGTCCCAGTGGTTGAGCATCCGGATCTCGACGAGCGGCCTCTCGGCCACGGCCAGTCCGGTGATCGGCCGGGCCGTCGCCATCAATCGCAGGAAATGGTACGCGCCGTACAGGGCGCCGATCTCGCCGACGGAGGCGACGACGGTCACCGGCCGGCCATCGATGCGGGTGGACCGAATCACGAACCCTTCGGTCCCCTGCCCGGAGAGCTCCAAGCCCAGATCCAGCCCGGCCACGATGGAGGAATTCTCCGGCGTGCCGACGATCACGGCCCCCTCGGCGACGTCGCCGTCGGAGACGGGGACCTCGCGGCCGAGCATGCCGCCGAGCCCGTCCAACAGTTCCTGGCGGATGACGCCCGCGGTATCCGAACCGCCCTGAACGACGATCTGCCGGACGACGCCGCGGTATCCCTCCACCGCCGGGCCGGGCGGCGCGTAGCGGAGCCAGAGCCTGGAACCGTCCTCGTCCGGGGGCGTGGGGGCGGGGGCCTGGCCCCAGGCCAGGCCGGCGACGTTCGCGGCCGAGGCGCCGGCCAGGCCGGCGACGCTGGTCGTGACGAAGGCGCGTCGGGTCATCGGCATGGGTCGTTCTCCTGCGAGGCGGATCGTTTCCGAGCTACGGTAGATGGCCGGGGGGGCCGGGTCAAGCTTCGCGGCCGGTCCCGGATCATCGATCCACGCCCCGCGCACCCTCGAGCACGGCGGTCACGTCATCCACCGTGGACCGGCAGAAGTCGCCGGGAATCGAGTGCTTCAGGCAACCCGCCGCCGCGGCGAACTCGACCGCTTCGGTCGGTCCCTCGAGCGCGTGGATGCCGTAGATCATGCCCGCGGCGAACGCATCCCCCGCTCCGATCGGGTCGACGGGGCGGGAGACATCGTAGCGGGTCGTAACGTGAAACGTCTCGACGTCGGCCAGGCGCGCCGACCAGGACGAACCGTCGCGCACGGTGAGGGCGACGGTCCTGAGGTTCGGGTACCGGGACAGAGCCGCCCCCATCAACGCCTCGACCCGTCCCGGATCGCCGGTCCGGCCGCCGGCCGGGTCCTCGGACCCCAGCACCATCCTCAGGTGCGCCTCGCTCGCGATCAACACGTCGGTCATTTCGATGAACTCGGCCAGAACGTCGGTGGCCGGACGTCCCCAATCCCACAGACCGCGCCGGTAGTTGAGATCGAACGACACGGTCACGCCCCGGTCCCGGGCCGCTTCGACGGCTTCGACCGTCAGCTCGCAGGCCGACCGGCTGATCGCCGGAGTGATGCCCGTCGTATGGAACCACTCCGCGCCGTCGAACGCCCGTCCCCAGTCCACGCTGCCGGGACCGGCCAACGACGCGGCGCTGCCCCGCCGGTCGTAGACGACGCGCGAGGGGCGCGCATCGGTCCCCCGCTCCATGAAATAGAGTCCGAAGCGCCCCGGCCCCTCGACCAGACACGAGACGTCGACGCCGAAGCGCCGCAGTTCGGACCGGGCGGCCGCGGCCAGCGGGTTGCCTTCCGGCGCGACGGACACGTATCGCGCATGGATCCCCCACTGGGCGAGTTGCACCGCGACGTTCGCTTCGGCGCCGCCGAAGACGGCGTCGAAACGCGCGCTCTGCAGCAGGCGCTCGTGGTCCGGAGACGTGAGGCGGAGGAGCATCTCGCCGAACGTCACGACACGCGCCCTCATCGGCGCGCCTCCCGGAACGCGGCGTCGGGGTCATCCGCACGGAGGATCGCGGCCGACCCGCGCCGCACGGTGCGCTGTACGGTCTCCGGCTTCATCGGCGTCACCCCGCGTTCACGCCGGATGCCAGGAACCCGCCGTCCACGGCGATGCACGCCCCGGAAATGAAGCTGGCGGCATCCGAACTGAGCAGGACGGCGGCGCCCACCAGTTCCTCGGGACGCCCGAACCTGCCGGCCGGCGTCCGCATGATCAGCTCGCGGCCGCGTTCCGTGCCTTCCAGCAGCGCCCTGTTGAGATCGGTCGGGAACACGCCCGGAGCGATCGCGTTCACCATGACTCCGTGGGGCGCCCATTCCGCCCCCAGGCTCCGCGTCAGGCTGAGGACGCCGGCCTTGGATGCGCAGTACGCCGCGACCTCGTGGAAGGCCCGGTAGGAACCCAGCGACGCGATGTTGACGATCCGCCCGCGCCCGCTGGCCCGGAGCGGCTCGAAGAACGCCTGGCAGGCGCTCAGGGCGCCCGTCAGGTTGGTCTCCAGAATGGCGTTCCAGGTCTCCCGGGTCGCGTTCGCCGTCGGCTCCTTGCCGGTCACACCGGCGGCGTTGATCAGGACGTCCACGCTTCGGAACCGGTCCAGGACCGCGTCGCGAAGGGCGTCGATCGAGCCGCGGTCGGTCACGTCCACGCCGTGGGCGATCGTCGCGACCCCCTTGGCTTCGATCGCGTTCGCGACCTGACGGACGCGTTCCCGGCGCCGGCCGCTCGGCACGACGCGCGCCCCGTGGTCCGCCAGGCCGAGCGCCAGGGCTTCGCCCAGCCCGGACGTCGCCCCGATCACGACCACGACACGGCCCGATATGTCCAGCACGCTCGGCACGGCTATCTCACGTCCGGAACGGACGCGTCGTCCGGATCGGCCCACCGGTCGTTCGGCACCAGGGCCGCCCAACCGGGCCGCAGCGGGTCCCGGTCATAGGGATAGTCGCCCAGCTCCCGGTACAGTTCGCTGTACTCGGCCAGCTTCCGCCGATCGAGTCGCACGCCGAGTCCCGGACCGGTCGGCACGCGGATCGAACCATCCGTGCAGGACATCCGGCCCCCTTCGATGATGTCGTCCTTCAGGTGGTGGTAGTGGGCGTCCGCGGCGAATGACAACCCGGGAATCACCGCGCCCAGGTGCAGCATCGTCGCGAGCTGGATACCCAGCTCGCCCGAGGAATGCACGCCGATGCCGAGTTGAAAGGTCTCGCACACGCCGGCGGCCTTGACGCATTGCCGGATGCCGCCCCAGAACGTCGTGTCGAGCAGGACCACGTCGACTCCCGTGTCGCGCACGTTGGCGGCGAGCTGCTCGAAGTTCACCACCACCGTGTTCGTCGCCAGCGGCACCCGGATCTTCTCCCGCGTTCGCCGCATGCCCGCCAAGCCGTAGACCGGGTCTTCCAGGTAGTCGTTGGGCAGGTCCTCGATCGCCCGGCCGAAACGAATCGCCTGTTCGGTCGACCAGACCGCGTTCGGGTCGAAACGGAACGTGTCCTCCGGCAAGGCCTCGGCCAGCGCGCGATACGCGGCCAGCTCGTAGCCGGGGGGAAAGACGCCCCCCTTGAGCTTGTACGTTCGAAACCCGAACCGCTCCCGCAGGTCCCGGGCATGCGAGACGAGTTGGTCGATCGTCCGCACCTCGCCGCTCCGGTCCTTCGGATTCGGATACCGGAAGAAGCAGTAGGCGGCGAACCGCACCCGGTCGCGCAGGCGCCCGCCGAGGATCTCGCTCACGGGAACGCCCCAGGCCTGTCCCAAGATGTCGAGACAGGCGAACTCCAGGGCCGCCAGCACCTGCGTTCTGTTGTTGTAGAGCGATGCGGACGGATTCGCGATCCGGAAACGCATCTCTTCGATGCGCGCCGGGTCGCATCCGACAAGCGTGCTCTTCAGCGCCCGGAAGACGGCCTCGGCCGACTCCCCGCCCCCGCCCATCTCGCCCAGGCCGACGAGTCCGGTGTCGGTCTCCACTTCCACGATGGTCCGCACGAAGCGGCCCCAGTGGCAACCGTTGGCGTGGCGGAGCGGGGCTTCGAGCGGCACGGTCACCGTCGTCGCGCGGATGTCGGCGATCTTCATCCCTCGGATTCCAGCTTCGGGACCAGCAGGTGGATCACGGCGAACGCCAGCAGGTAGGCCGTGCCGCCCACGAAGAAGAGTGGCGCGTACGCCGCACCGGAAAAGTCCAGCCAGTAACCGACCACGGGCGCGATCAACATGCCGCCGACCGCCCCGGCCAGCCCGCCCATGCCCACGACCGACGCGACGGCCGTCTTCGGGGTGGTGTCCGAGACCAGCGTGAAGAGGTTGGCCGACCATCCCTGGTGCGCCGCGGCCGCGCAACTGATCAGGGCGACGGCGGGCCACATCGTGTCGACGAAGAGCATGCCCATGATCGGCGTGGCCGCGAGCGCACACGCCGCCATGGCCCCCTTGCGTGCGCCGTTCGCGCTCCAGCCGCGGGCCCGGAGCGCCTTGAACAACCATCCGCCGCCGATCGAGCCCACGTCCGCGGCGAGGTAGATGGCCAGCAGAGGCGGTCCGAGCGCGGTGAGGTCGACATCGTAACTCGAGTTCAGGAACGACGGGATCCAGAACAGGAAGAACCACCACACCGGGTCGGTCATGAACTTGCCGGCCATGAAGGCCCACGAGCCCCTGAAGCCGAGGAGCTCCACGTAACGCGTCCTGCCCGTGGCCACGGCCGGCTGGTCCGACCGTATGTGCGCCCGCTCGGCCGGCGACACGCGCGGGTGCGTGTCCGGGGGCCGATACCACAGGAGCCAGGGCGCCAGCCACAGCAGGCCCAGCCCGCCGGTCATCAGGAAGGCCGCCTCCCATCCCAGGCTGAGGGCCACGAAGGGCGCGCCGGCGGCGATCACCAACCCGACGTTCGAACCGCTGTTGAAGATGCCCGTCGCCAACGACCGCTCCTTCTGCGGGAACCAGTCGGCCACGGTGCGGACGGCCGCCGGGAAGTTTGCGGCTTCGGCCGCGCCCAGAGCGAAGCGGGCGGCGCCGAACTGCACGACCGTGCGCGCGAACATGTGCGACACCGACGCCAGGCTCCACAGCGCCACGGCCAGCGCGTACCCGAAACGCGTTCCGAGACGGTCGATCAGCCGCCCCGCGATCGGCATCATGATCGCGTATCCGAACGTGAACGCCGACGCGATCCACCCGTAGTCCGCCTCGCTCCATCCGAACTCGTCCTCAAGCAACGGCTTCAGGATGCTCAGGATTTGCCGGTCGATGTAGTTGATGGTGGTCGCGAAGAAGAGCATCGCGCACACCCACCACCGCACCTGGTGACGAAGCCGAGTCGCCGGCGCGGTCACGCCGCCTCTCCTCGGGATCGGACGAAATCCTCGAAGTTGCCGCTCGAGAGACGGACGACGTCGCGCTCGATCATGGACCGGGTGACGCGGCCGCCGTCGGCCGCGAGCAGGCCGTAGGTCTCGGCCAACACCGGCCGAAGCGTGCGCCGGGTGTTGCGCCACTTGTAGATCAGTTGCTCGAGAATCCGTGCGTCGGAATGCTGCGGGACGAAACCCGTACCCAGCATCTCCAGCCGCTCGCGGGTGATCTCGGTCACGATCGACGGGTTGTTGAGAAACCACCAGCAGCCGAAGGGCAGGATGTTGGCGAACTTTCGGGCGTAGACGCACAGCTCGTGCTGGTTCTCGCGGCTCAGCATGCTCACGAGAAACCGGATTTCGGGATGCCGCTCGGCGAGCGCGGCCACGGCCTTCACGTCGGCGCGTCCCGACGCGTCGCCGGCCAGACGCAATCGGGGGTTCACCTGGCGGCGCACGCCGATCATGCACGCGAGGGGAATGCCGGCCTCGCGGCAGTGGGGAAGCACGGCCTCGGACAACAGCCGGCTTCGAACGTCCTCGGCGGGATACCTGAACGTGTCCGGAAGGGAGACCGCCATGTAGAGCGGGTCCAGTTTCTCGATCGACGCCTCGAGGAACCGGCGGACCGATGTCGCGCTTCGCCCTCCCGCATCCGGCTCCACCGGGAACCCGCGGCGGCGAAGCGCCTCGACGTGGGCGTCCCACTCGTTGACGACGCGATCGAGGCGCAGCGCCGCCCGGAACCGGTCTCCCGGAACGCGTCCTTCCGTCCACAGGCGCATCTCGTCGGGGTCCAGGGGATCGTTCGTCATCACCACGTAACGGACCCCGGCCAGGTCCATGACGCGATCCACGTGCTCCTCGTGCGCCTGGGAGGCGAACCACGCGCGGGTCTCCTCCAGCGACCGGACGCCGGGGTCCAGCCCCAGCGCGTCCAGGACCGCGACGACGCCGCGAGTCGCCTCGGACAGCGGCGAGCGCTCGACGAACAGCGTCTTCCAGATCGCGTCCGCGCGGTCGGAGACTTGCAGTTGCCAATACGCTTCCGGAGTCATCGGACTGGCCCGGAAGAACTCGGCTTCGAGATAGTGGTAGGTCAGGAGCGCGTCGACGCCCGAGAGCGCGCAGGCGCCGAACGACGGGGGAAACAGGTGCGTGTGGATGTCGACGACGGGTGTCTGGTCGAGCACTTCCCCGACCACCCCCGCGATCCGGTCACCATCCAGTCGATTCGTGTCTGGAGCCGTCACACGAAGCGGACTATAGCATGTGCGTAAGGAGGCGGATGGAGTCTCGCCGGAAGCGAGCTTTCGGGGCACGGCGCCGGGAAAGCCTCGACCACGACCATCGAACAACTTGACAGTGAACATGTCGGAATCCTAGTGTTCGCTCAAGCGCTTTTCGCGCAGGTCTGGGGAGGTAGGACCGTGAAGCCCAATGCGTGCACGTTTCTGATGGCCATGTTCGCGGCACTGGCCACTGGCGGCCACGCGCTCGCCCATCACGCGTTCTCCGCGGAGTTCGATTTCGAACTGCCGGTGACGCTTCAGGGGACCGTGGCGAAATGGGAGATGATCAACCCTCACGGATGGATCACGATCGACGTCACGGGACAGGACGGCCAGACGATCCAGTGGATGGTCGAGACCTCGAACCCGAACGGCCTGATGAGGCTGGGGTGGACCAAGGACACGCTCCAGGCGGGAGATGAGGTGACGATCGACGCGTACCGCGCCAAGGACGGATCGAACACGGCGAACGCCGCGCGAGTCACACTGGCCGACGGCCGCCAGGTCTTCTCCGGTACCGCGCCCCGGCAGTGAGGGAACGATGAAGGCCATTCATGGACGCCATGTCCGTACGGCGGCGCTCGTCATGCTCGGCGCGTGCTTGGCCGCTCCGCTCTTCGCGCAAGCGCCGGATGAGCCGGCGGCCCCCAGCGCCGAGCTGCCTCGTCTTCCCGACGGGACGCCTGACCTGCAGGGCCTCTGGTTGAAGAGCACCGGGAGCTTTCAGGGCCTGTTCATCGGCTCACTCGACGGAACGAATTTCGCCGCGCCCGCCGGCGGCCGCGGTCGAGGGGGCGGCCCGGCGCCTCGCGAATACCCGTACACTCCCGAAGCCCTTCGCGAGAGAGAGTATCGTCGGCAGAACCGGTACCTGGACCCCGAGGCTCGCTGCCACATTCCTGGAGTGCCGCGCGCGCTCGACCAACCCGCGGCGCTCTACCCCGTGTACATCATTCAGGACGAGAACTACGTGGCGCTGCTCCACGAGGCCATGCACGACGTCCGCATCATCCCCACCGACAACAGCCCGCATCCGGAAAACTACTGGGCGTGGAACGGGGACTCGCGCGGCCGATGGGAAGGCGACACGTTCGTCGTCGACGTGAGCAACTTCAACGGGCGAACCTGGCTGGACATGGAAGGCAACTTCGTCGACCACAACGAACACGTTCTGGAACGGTTCACGCTGCTCGACAGCGAGACGATACTCTATGAAGCCACCGTCACCGACCCGACTGTCTTTGTCGAGCCGGTCGAGTTCCGTTTTACGCTGAAACGCGTGCCCGCGGACCAGCAGATCCTGGAGTACAGTTGTCTGGAAGGCGAACGCAGCCTCCAGCACTACACCGAGGAAGACGGCGGGCCCAGGGAGCGGGTGCGATGAGAACGGCCCACGCCATGCGGCTCGTCGGCGCCCCGGCGGCGGTCGCCGTCATCGCGACGGTGGTCGCCGGAATCCCCGCGACCACAGTTCCGACCGCCGCGCAAGAGGCGAGTCGAACGACGCCGTTCGTTCCACCCCGCCTGTGGGACGGCCAGACGCCGGACTTCAGGGGTATCTGGCAAGTCCGGGGAACGGCCCATGTGAACCTCGAGGGCCACCCGGGCGGGGACGGCATCGCCGCCTCGGAGAGCATCGTCGTGGATCCGCCCGACGGGAGGATCCCGTACCGACCCGAAGCACTCGCGCAACGCGAAGAGAACTTCCGAACCCGGGCCACGGCCGATCCCTCGAGCAAGTGCTACCAGGCCGGCGTGCCCCGTGCAACGTACGTTCCCACTCCGTTGCAGATTCTTCAGAGCCCCGGAAATCTCGCCATCGTCTACCAGGAGAATCACGCCTTTCGCGTGTTCTATCCCGACACCCGGCCGCACTTCGAGGCCGCCGATTTCTGGATGGGCGATACGCGTTATCGTTGGGAGGGAGACACGCTGGTCGCCGATGTCGTGGCGCTCACCGATCAACTGTGGCTGGACCAGGCGGGAAACTACCACAGCACCGACTTCCACGTCGTCGAGCGGTACCGGATGACCGGGCCCGATACGATCGTGTACGAGGCGCGGATGGACGATCCGGTCGTGTACGCGAGACCCTGGACGATCCGGGTCGTTCTCGGCCGTGTCACCGAGCCGGGAGCGCGGATCATCGAGGACGAGTGTCTCGAGGACGAGAACGGCGTCCGGCGTCACATTTCTCCCTACGATCCCGCGAACCTGTTGATCACCGATTACTCCCGCTGGAGGCAACCCGTGGAGCAGTGACGGCCGTCCCAACCGCTGGCCGTCCTCACGCTTCAGAGTGCGCCGTCCCCACAAGAACCTCCAATACCTCGTCGAGTTTTCCACTTTCCCCACGGCTCGACGGCGGGGGATAATTCGACGGTTTCCCCCACTGGAGCCGGATCCGGAATTCGGGGACGGTCGATGCGAAGACGCCGGGTTGGCGTCGATAACGAGGGACAGATCGCGGCGCCGAGGCTTCAACCGGGAGTGGTCATGAAATCGAACCGCATGGTGAGAACGGGACTGATCGGCTGGCTGGCGCTCGGCTTCGCCTCGACGCCGCTGACGGCGCAGCGGGGCGCGTTCGGGCCCGTCGACCCGCGCGCCCAACAGAGGACTTACGTGCTCGAGGAAACGGGCGAGGAGCTTCCGTACGCCGTGTTCGTTTCCTCGAAGGTCACCAGCGATCGGCCGAGCCCCTTGATCGTCGGTCTGCATGGCCTGGGCGGAAGCCAGGACACGTTCGTCCGCGAAACCTACCGCGCCGTCGAGCTCGCCGAGGAAGGCGGCTACATTCTGGTGACGCCGATGGGATACAACTCGGCGGGCTGGTACGGCATCCCGGCGAGGGGCGACGGGCGCGAACGCGGTTTCGGACGCGGGGGCGGGGGCGAGGTCACGGACCCCGCCCGCGTGCGCGAGCTGAGCGAGATCGATGTCATGAACGTGCTCGAGATGGCCCGCGAGGAGTTCAACGTCGACGAGAACCGGATCTACCTGCTGGGGCATTCGATGGGCGGCGCCGGCGCCCTTCACCTGGGCGTCAAGCACGCAGCGATCTGGGCGGCGCTCGCGCCGATCGCTCCGGCCGCGATGGGTCTGGATCCGGACTCGCTGGCCTCGATCCCGGACATGCCGGTGATCCTCGTGGTCGGCGACGAGGACGGCCTTGTGGAGGGCGCGCGGCGATGGGCGGCCAAGCTCGAGGAACTCGACATGACCCACGAGTACCACGAGTTCGCCGGCGGCGACCACATGAGCGTGATCGCGGACGGCATGCCCGACATCTTCGAGTTTTTCGACAGTCATTCGAAGACGTCGCGCTGATCCCGAACGGCTGAGAACCAGCGTCGTTCAGGAGACGGAGCAGAGGAGGGCATCATGACGGTCCGGAAACAGGTCTTCGCATCCATCGTTCTGCTGCTGGCCGGGGCCGCGGGCGGGGCGATGGCGCAGGGCGTGCCCGAACCGATGGAGCCGCCCCGCAACTTCGAGACCTCCCGGGAGCACTACGATTTTCTCTTCGAGACCCACGCGGGCGGCACGCGCCACACCTACGAGTCCGTGCCGAAGTGGGAGGGACTCTGGTCCGGAGGCGGGAACGGTTCGCGAGGCGCGTTCGTCCAGGAGGGAGAGCTGGTCGAGGGCGTGCTCACGCCCGAGTACGCGGCCGCGTTCCAGATGCGCCTGGATCTGATCGAGGAACACGGCGAACAGGCCTATGACCGGCTGACCGCGTGCGAACCGGCCGGCTATCCGCGATTCCTGATGGAGCCGTACGTCCGCGAGTTCGTCAACACTCCCGACCAGGCTTGGCAACTCAACGATCTGGCCAACGAGAATCGCCGTATCTACATCGGCCAGGAACACCGGAACGTCGACGGCACGCACTTCCCGCTCGGCGATGCGGTCGGGTTCTGGGCCGATGACATGCTGATCGTGCACACGGTCGACGTCTACCCCAACGACTGGTTCCGCGGGCTGCCGCCGACGAGCAACCAGTTCGAAAGCGTCGAGATCTGGCGCATGGAGAACTTCGCCAACGGGGACCAGCGGCTCGTCGTCAACGCGACGTTCTACGACGCGCTTTCGTTGGCGGAACCATTGACCCTGACCTACACCTACCGCCGCCGGAACGACCTGGAGAACGTCGGATTCCGAATCCGCCACTGGGAATGCGACACGAACCGGAACACCTATCTGACCGACGACGGCCAGACGCAGTTTCTGCTTCCCGGCGACGAAGGCTATTTCGACGTCCGCGGACCGAGAGAGACACCGGACCTGCCGGCCGACCTGCCCGGTCAGGAACGGAATCCGATATTCGATGACCGCGTCCGATAGAACCCGCGCCCGCATCGGTCCCGGGGGCCTGCAGCGACGAGGAGATGTCCGGTGATGCGTACAGTCTTGATTCCCGCGTCCGTTCTGACGTTCGCGACACTCATGGCGCCCGGCGGCGAAGCCCATCACAGCTTCTCCATGTTCGACCGTGCCCGCGAGGAGGTGGTCGTCGGCGAGGTGGTGCGATGGGGCTTCAACAGCCCCCACGTGCTTCTCTACCTGGTGGACGCGGACGGCACGCAGTGGGGATTCGAGGGAGCGGCCCCGGCCGCGATCCTCGGACGGGATCCCGGCATGAACGGGTTCACGCTCCGACCCGGAGATGCGATCACCATGGTCCACTGCCCGCTGCATGACGGCCGGGCCGGCGGCGCGATCGGCCTCGTCATCACCGGCGACGGGACGGTCTACAACCCGAGCGACGGCGGCTGCGCCGCCAGTCGGCGGACCGAGGAATGGCCCGGATGGATCGAGATGGGCTTCGCCTCGCGGGCGGAGGCGGAAGAAGCCCTCGGCATCGGCAGCGAAGAGCAGGATCCCGATTAGGCGCCGGGGCCGGGCCCATCGGCGACAGCGACGTTACCCACGACTCGGGACACCCACACGAAGCGCGCCCGACGACAGGAGAAACCGATGAACGGAAGGACCCTCCACCCGAAGTCTCCCGGTAAGCGGGCAGTTCGACTCGCGCGGATTCTCGCGATCACGGGGCTTCTCGCACCCTCTCTGCTCGAAGCGCAATCCGATACGAGCATCCTGTTCATCGGAAACAGTTTCACCTTCGGGGCCGGCTCTCCGGTCCGCTTCTACCGTTCCGACACCGTCACCGACTTGAACGCCCAGGGAATCGGCGGCGTCCCGGCCCTGTTCAAGTCCTTCGCGGACCAGGCGGGCCTCGGCTACGAAGTGTACGTCGAGACCCAGCCCGGCAGCGGGCTGGAGTTTCACATCGAGAACAGGCTCGACCGCATCGAGCGGCCATGGGACGTCGTCGTGATGCACGGACAGAGCACGCTCGACTTCGACAATCCGCGGGATCCTTCCAAGCTAATCGCGACGACCCGGGAACTGTCCGGCATCTTCCAGGACCAGAACCCGAACGTCTCGGTCTACCTGACGGCCACATGGTCCCGCGCCGACGAGGTCTACCCCGAAGACGGCGCCTGGTACGGAGAACCGATCGAGGCCATGGCGCGCGACGTCCGGGCCGGATACGATCGGGCGGCCGAGGGCGCGCCGGCCGTCACGTCGGTCAATCCGGTCGGGGAGGCCTGGACGCGCGCCATGGCGATGGGCGTCGCGGACCCCAACCCGTACGACGGGATCGAGTTCGGCCGGATCGACCTGTGGACGTACGACCACTACCACGCCAGCACGTACGGCTACTACCTGGAGGCGCTGGTCGTATGGGGCAACGTCACCGGCCGCGACCCGCGGTCTCTCGGCCCGCACGAGTGCTCGGCCTACGAGTTGGGAATCTCCCAGGCCGAAGCCGGCGCGCTGCAGCAGGTGGCTTTCGACGAGTTGAACGCTGCAGGGCGCGTCACGGCGGCGCCGACCGACAGGGCCCGCCCCGAGCGCTGCGGGGCCCCGGGGTGATCCGGGACGACGGCGGCCGCCCGATCGCCCGGCGTGACGCGCGGCCCCATGATTCGGATCAGCCACAAATACGTCTTCGACTCCTTCGAACGGCGCAGAGGACATCGATGCGGAACATCGCAAGCTTCATATTGTCCCTGGGACTCGCCGGGCCGGCCGCCGCGCACCACAGCAACGCCGGCCTGGACATGAATTCACTCGTGACCATCGAGGGGACGGTGACGGAATTGGCGTGGCGCAATCCGCATGTCTATTTCTCCGTCGAGACCGTTTCGGCCGGCGGCGAGCGGATCGAATGGACGCTGCAACTGGGTTCGACGATCACCACGACGCGGATGGGATGGACGCGCGACTCGTTGGCCGTCGGCGAGCGGGTCACGGTGTCGGCCCATCCCGAGCTCAGCGGCCGCCCCTACGGTCTGCTGTATTCCATCGAGAAGGAAGGTGGACTCGTTCTCCCCACGGCGTTCGACGAGGGGACGGCCGAACCGACTGTTCGCCAGCTCGAGGAAAACGCCGTCGCCACCAGCCTGAACGGGACATGGATGGCGCGAAGCTCGTAGTTGGTCGCCTACCCCGGCGGATTCGACGGCTTCTTCACGGCGCAACTGGAGTTGACCGAAGCGGGCGAGGCGGCGCGGGCCGCCTACGACGGGTTCGCCGCGGAGAACCCGGAATCGCAATGCATCGGCCGTCCCACGCCGGCCATGATCGTTTCGAGCAACCTGTTCCCCATCCAGATCGTGATCGATCCGGACGAACCCGTCATCACGATCCGCAGCGAGTTCTGGGACGAGGAACGCACCGTCTACATGGACGGCCGCCCGCACCCCGAGATCGGCGAACGCTTCCCCAGCGGCCACTCGACCGGCCGCTGGGACGGCGACACGCTCATCGTGGACACGACCCACTTCACGGACCACCGCTCGCCCTACCAGATCGGCGTTCCGTCCGGCGCCGGCAAGCATGTCGTCGAGCGGTACCGGTTGAACGACGGCGGCACCCGGATGACGGTCGAGTTCGTTCTTGAGGACCCGGAGTTCATCGCCGAACCGCTCATCCACAGCCGGGAATTGATCTACGCGCCGCAAATCGAGTTGAGCCGGTACGACTGCGATCCGGAAACGGCCCGGCGGTTCCAGGCCAGATAATTCGAATCGTACCGGCTCTGACAGAGACGCGCGGCGGGTGGTCGTCGACGCCTACTCTCCCGGCCTCCGGAATTCGGCACGAAGCTCGGGCGTAATCTTCAAATAGAACTCATCTTCGACGGGCCGCCCGCCCCGAGCAGAGAGAACGAACCGGTACTCCTGCTGATACTCGAATGCCGGCCGCTTGAAAAAATGCGCGGCGACACCCCTTACATGTTCCGGAAACCTCTTGAAGAGGGTTTCGCCGGAGTTGTCATCGTAGATGACCGCGCCGTGATGAACGTGCACCACCGAGTTCAATCCTGAACTCCGAACGGCGGCGGTGACAAGCCGATCCAGCCCGGTCACCGCGGTGAGTTGACCCTCATCGCATTGTCTTGCGAATTCGGCGCCGAGAAGCAGCGCGAGCTTCGCGACATCGCGAATGCGCGACACGACCTTCCAGTGCTCGTTCCGGGGGGCAAGACTTTCTGCCCGTGAGGTGCTGTATATGAAGCTCGTGTCGTCCGTCTGGTAGACCACATCTGCCGTGACCAAGTGGGCGCCCTGGGACACGCTTGGCACACCATGCCTTCGGCACATCTCCTCCAGGGTCGACGTGATCCGGATTCTTCCCTCCATCGGATCCCAGGCGCCTTCGAGATCCCCGTGTTGTTCCCGAAAGTGACGCAGGGTAGCAAGCTTCAGGTGTTCGGCGTGGTACGGGGCGTGGTCTTCGTGGTCCGTGTATTTCGTCAACTGCCCCGCGATGCCGGTTCCGATGATCGACGACGAATGGTCGACGCGGACCGCGAGTACCAGATGGCGCGCATCGACGACGGCCGCGTCCTCCAGCACCCAGCCCGCTTTCCGCCATAGGGCCTTCAGCGCCTCTGGAAGACTCGACACGGATGCCCTGATAATCGCCGACGGCGCGGCAGCACCGAAATTCACCATCTGTCACTCCGACAACATCGCTGATTCGAGCGCGTGATACACGGCTTGAATGCTGGCAGCCGCCCTACTGCTCCGAGGAGAACTGGGCGAGAATCATTCGCGCGGCGGGCGGCGCCTTTTCTCCCGGGTGAATCCCATCCCGCCGCCACGCCCCGGGGCGGACCCTCCAAGGTCGGTTACTCCACTGCCAGAAGCGATCAGATACAGTAGAATAGCTGTGATCGCTCCGGTTGCCCAACCGATCCACATGCGGAAAACGTTTTCGGAAAGGGACCGAGAGGCGTTTTTCATTCGTTCGAAGTGGTTTTTCTCGGCTGGCACCGGTGACTGACGTGCGATCGGTTCGGTCGCCATCTCGATTCTCCAAGAACTCGTCATATTCGATCGAGGCGACGCCGTGAACATCGTGTTCAGCCGAAAGGCGTTCGACTACCAACACGGCCGTGTGCCAAATCCCATTTTCCCGGACGCCGCCAGCTTTCCGCTACTGATTCCGGCCCCGCCTATCTCTGACGAGGTTAAGGAATCGGAACAAACATTCCGCGGGGAAGCCGCGGCCGGCCGGCCATTCTGAAGGTTCAAGGGCTCCAGGGGCTCAAGCGTGACCAATTCGCTGCCACTTTTCCTCGAACTCATCAACGGCATACTTCTTGGGTACGAGCCAGTACGAAACTTTAGCGTCCTTCTCGGTGCGCTGCGCCATAGCCCGCACCTCGTGGGGCAGTAAGATGTACGCCAGCGGCTTACCTGTGTCTAGCGAGTTCACGATGACCCAAAAGTCACCCATGATCGTGCCGAGATCTTTGCCTAACGGCACCGGATTTCGCTTGCTCAGGCTCTTTACTTGGATGGTAAGCATACGCGTCCCATCCATGCTGAAGCAGATGATGTCGATTCCGCGGGCATTGCGCGAAGTGGGCATTACGTTCCAACCGAGCTCGGACAGCTTGAAACACGCATAGTAAAGACCCATGTTCCCGACGATTTGCGACGGCGTTTTCATTAGGGGGAGTATAACCCGGACCCCGATCGAGGCGATCGACCACCGGCCGGCCTCGACTGGGCGACTGACGCCCGGAGGGTCGCGACCGTCCTGTTTATGCACGGCTTCCGCGGCACGGTATACTCGAAAACGGTTATCTTGAAGTCATTGCTGCCCCTCAGGTTGGACAGGCACGACCTCGGACACGGTGTCGAAAAAGCCCGCCCGGTCGTGTTCGCCGTCGTTGTGCATCCAGTTGGCCTTAACGAGTGGTGCCGCGTCGACAACTTCCGCTGTTTCCGTGTGGCTCCCCATGGATCGACAACGTCCACTTCCGTGCCGCTGAAACGCCAGACGTTGCGCGTGACGAGGACGGCGCCACTCGAGCGGTTAATGCCGCGATCTGGCAGTCCGCCTCGCCGATCGACCGACCCGCTCGGCGGCGATCGGCCGCGCTCTCCGCGTAGGCCCGGGCCGCGGTGCGAACGGGAGAATCCACTCTCTGAAGTCTTAGCCAAGCTAACAGGTCATCGCGGCTTCCAGCGCGCCTCGCCGCTTTCAGGCCGGCATGATCGCGACGCCAAAGCGCAATTCCGGTTCGCTCACCGCCGTCAGGTACATCTCCAGTGCGTGACGTTCGGCAATCCAGACCGCCACGGCGGCCGTCGGCGTCAGGCGCATGAGTTCGGAGGCCACGTTCGTGTCCGGAACGAACATGCCTCCTGCTCAGGAGAAATCCGGAGGCTCGCGCACCGGTCCGCGCGGGGGAAGTTCGAGTTCGACACCGCCAAGGGGCGCGAAGCACTCGCGAGTGAACTTCGCCAGATCCCGTGGGCCGCATCGCCCGCCGCTCACGGCCTCGCGCAGGATCATGCGGACCTCCTCCTCCATCGAACGCTGATGCTCGGCGGCGCGCACGCGAAGCCGCGTCAACACGTCGTCGTCGAGATTGCGGATCGTGATGCTGGCCATCGGCCGTTCCTCCTGACGGTGTGGAACATACCCGGACTACTCGGTTGCGTCCAATGCAAGCAAATATTCGTGATCCGACCGCTTGCTGCGCTGCCCTGGGCAACATCACCTCCAGACCCTGAATCAGATACCTGCCTCCGATCGAATGCGGCCAACTCGTGTGCTAACGACAAGCCGCCCCTCCGCCCCTTGACCCATAGCGGGACGTTGCATACGCTGAGTCGATGGCGCACTTGGACCGAATCACGATCGAGCCCGGAAAACGGGGCGGCAAGCCCTGCATCCGAGGCTTGCGCATGACGGTCTCCGACGTGCTCGAACACCTGGCGTCCGGCATGTCCGAGGACGACATCCTGCGGGACTTCCCCGACCTGGAACGCGAGGACATTCGCGCCTGCCTCGCGTTCGCCGCCGCCGGGGAGCTGGCCGGCGTACCGACTGTCTCGCAGTCGATCGTTCACAGCGACCCGGAGGTTTCCGGTGGAACGCCGGTATTTCGCGGTACTCGGGTGCCGGCAAGGACGCTGTTCGATTACCTCGGGGGCGGCGAGTCGCTCGAAGAGTTCCTCGACCAATTCCCGTCGGTGACCCGGGAGCAGGCCCTTGCGGCTCTCGCCAGTGCCCGGGATTCCGTCCTGACTCGTGCGCGTTCTGCTTGACGAGAACTTGCCCCGGGCTCTCGCCGACGCGTTGAAAGAGCACGACGCCTTCACGGTCCAGGCCCGCGGCTGCTCGGGAATGACGAACGGGGAGTTCCTCCGGCGCGCGCGAGGGGAATTCGACGCATTGTTGACGATGGACCGCGGACTTCCGCACCAGCAGGACCTGAGCGACCTGGGTCTAGGTGTGCTGGTCGTTCGAGCGCCTTCGAACCGCATGGAACACCTCAACCCGCTCGTGGAACCCATTTCGCGGGCGTTGTCGGACCTCAGGCCGGGACAGGTACGAACGGTCAGCGCGTAACCTTCAACGAGTCGAACACGGTCGAGGCGCTCGTCCGTGACATCCTCCGCGGCGGCGTCACTCACGATACAGCGGTCGGACCCGGTCTTGCGCCGCGGCACGTCGCGCTCTCCGGCCTCGGATGGCACTGCCTGGTGTCGCGTGTTGAAATTGCGTTGACTAATCGTACGGCCAGTGGATTTCCGGACTACGTCCACTGGAATGGACGGGCGTCGGCATTGCAGGACTCGATGAAGGTCATGAGGCGTTGGACGAGTTCGCGACGGGACTTGAAGATGCCGCGTCGGACAACCTTTCGAGTCAAGATGCCGAAGAAGACTTCGATTGGGTTGAGCCCGCCGGCGTGCCTGGGGGCAAAGACCGGATGCAGCCGTTTTCGCTTGTCCACCGGTTCTCCGTAACGAACGACGACCAGTCCCGGCGAATTCAAGGCGCAGACGGCGTTCAACCGGCGTGCGGCGCCGTCTCCTCGAACACGCGCCGTTCACCTCAGGCGGTCTGCTTCCGGCGCGCCTGCGCCAGCTCGTAGCTCGCCTGCATACGCATCCAGTGGTCGGCAGTCCCCCACCCGATGCGCTCCAGCGCCAAGGCCATGTTCGCGGATACTCCGGACTTGCCGTTCAGGACGCGCGACAGCGTCCCCCGCTCGCAACAGAGCCGGGTCGCGGTCTCGCCGACCGTCCAGCCCGTCTCCTCCATGCTCTCGCGGATCAACTCCCCCAGGTGGGGCGGATTCAGCATGGGCTGCACGCGCTCGTGGTCGCTGCCAGGCATGATCGAAACTCCCTTCGTTGTCAGTGATAGTCGACAAGATCCACGTCAACGACCTCGTGATTGTCGAAGCGGAACACGACGCGCCAATTGCCTGAGGCGCGCACACTCCATACGCCCGCGCGATCCCCCTTGAGGCGATGTAGCCGGAAGCCCGGAGCATCCGCGCTTGATGGATCCGTCGCCTCTTGCAACCGCAATAGAATCCGCCGAAGCCGTGGTACGAGACGCGCCGGCAACCGGGCGGCGTCGTCATGTTCATGCAGCGCCCGCAGCCCCTTGTGCCTGATCCTCATCGACGCACCTGTAGCATATAGCGCCTTGCGCCTCACGTCCAGAATCAGAGAACAGATGCGGTAAAGCAGCCGGATGTCGGCGATCCGGGGAATCGATCGGATGCGGTAGAATAGCTGTGACCGCTTCGGTTGCCCAACCGAGTCCACATGCGGAAAACGCTTTGGGAAAGGAACCGACAGGCATTCTTCATTCGTTCGGCGTGATTTTCTCGACACGCACCGGTGACTGACGTGCGATCGGTTCGCTCGCCATCTCGATTCTCCAAGAACGGGACATATTCGATCGAGGCGACGCCGTGAAGATTGTGTTCAGCCGAAAGGCGTTCGACTCCCAGCATGGCCGTGTGCCGAATCCCGTTTTCCCAGACGGCGCCAGCTTGCCGCTGCCGATTCCAGACCGCCTTTCTCCGACGAGGTTCGAAGACGTTCAGTGGAGGAACACCTCACTGGGGCCGCTCGTGGAGTGCCTGACCAAGGGCCGCGTACCGGAACATTACATGTGCCATCTGGATCCGGATCTGCGGGAGGACGCGCTCCCACGCCCGACAGGCTGGCGGCCGGCATTTGGGCAGTTCGCCGCCGCGCAAGGCCACCTGGAAAACCAGGGTGTCGGTCCCGGCGACCTGTTCTTGTTCTTTGGCAGGTTCCGCGCCGTGGAACCACTGGGCACTATGTGGCGGTACGTGAGGAACGCGCCGGTGGTGCACAAACTATTCGGTTGGCTCCAGGTGTCCGAGGCATTGCGCGTCGGTCGAGATCCGGAACCCGCCCTCGCAGTCCATCCATGGCTATCTGCACATCCGCATCTGAATGGGCAGCGATGGCCGGTCAACAACACGATCTACATAGCAACCCGAACACTCACCATCGACGGGACCGAGACTGCGCGTGGCGGCGGGGGCGTATTCGATCATTCGGGCCAAAACCTCACGTTGACGGCTCCCGGAGAGCGCTGCTCGCGATGGCGGTTGCCTTCATGGATCTGGAGTTCAGGCAGTCTTCCGACGCTCAGCTACCATACCGACAAGACCCGCTGGCGGCGCCGGGGACCGTGGGTATATGTCGACACGGTTGGCAAGGGGCAGGAGTTCGTGTTCGACGCGGACGGTGTCCCGGAAGCCAGCGTCTGGTTGCGCGAACTGTTCATGTGAGTTGACGTGAAGCACAAGTTCTTCAGTTACGTCGTGGCAACAGACGGAGGTGTGGCTCCGAACGTGGACGGCGGCGTCTGCACGTTGTGTTTGTGCAAACCGCAAATTCGACGGAACGCAGTGGTAGGGAACTGGATCGTTGGCCTCTGGCCGAAGCGGGAGATGGATCGCTTGTCGAGACAGTTTCTCGTAACGTACGTTATGCGCGTCGGCCGAAAACTCACAATGCGCAAGTATTACGAGTGCGGAGAATTCGATCAGAAGAAGCCCGACCGGTCCCGGACACCGGACAACATTTACGAACCTCACCGATCTTCCGGCCTGCGGCGACGCAAGGACACGCCCGACTCGCTCCATTCGAGCCCAAAACAAGTGCAGCGCGACCTCGATGGGCGATATGCACTCGTTGCGGATCGCTTCTGGTATTTTGGTGACACGGTCTGCGAGTTGCCTGAGCGTTTCCGGAAACTTGATTATCCGAATCCCTCGGCCCGACGTTACATCAAGACGACCTACCTTGACGACGCCGAGCTGACCGACCTGATTAAGTGGCTCGACGGTCATGGGCGAGGCGTACTCGGCTCGCCGCGCAGCCGCCGGGCTACGCGAAACCTACGGCGTCGGACCAAATCCTGTTGACGCCTACGAATGGGCTTTTTCGGAACGCTTCAGGCAGCGGCTACTTCCTGGCTCCGCCCTCCCTACGGCTGTTGGCGCTGTCGGTGACAACTGAGAAGTGAAAAACCTGGACTCGCGACGGCGTTCGCGGCGATCGTCGTGATCCCCGAGGCTCTGCAGCGGGCCGGTTCAGGCTGTCTCTTTGTTGGTCACGGCAACGCGAACGCATAGATCGCGTTGTGGTTGCGGGCCGGCGTCAGCCCGGCCTGGCCGATGAGCCGGCCCGTCAGCAGACCTTCGCCCGTCATCACCAGGACGTACTGCCGGCCGTCGGCGGCGTAGCTGATCGTGCTGTTCTGGACGGGCCCGCCGACGATCGTTTCCCAGAGCACGTCTCCCGTCTCGGCGTCGAAGGCGCGGAACCGTCCGTCCAGGTCGCCCCAGAAGACCAGGTTGCCGGCCGTCGCCAGGACCGCGCCGTTCGACGGGGCCGGCCCCTGGTGGATGAAGTCGATCCGTCCGGTGGTCATGTCGATCTTGGCCAAGCCGCCGATCTCGTCCGGGTCCGCGCCGGGGCGCGGGACGCTCAGGCGGACTTGCGGGCCGTCCGGGCCCGCCGCCGTCATGTCCAGGCAGTTGTCCTGGTAGGTCGTATAGAGCGCGTTGGTTCCCGGGTGATAGGCCGTGGCCCAGTAGCTGCGCGTGTTGTGGAAGCAGACCAGGTGGCGCTCGCCCGGCTCGGAGAAGCCCAGCTCGAAGTTGGGGTAGGCCAGGCCGGTCTCCACGTCGACGTCGGCGATGTGGAACTCGGCGACGTGGTAGGGGAACGGCGTGGCCCAGAGTAACTCGCCGGGCGCGGCGTCGAGCGCCCACAGGCCGCCTGGCTCGCCGAGGGTCACCGCGATGTCGCGTTCCTCTCCGGGCTCGATGCGGGGGCTGATCCACCGGACGTGTTCCGGGTCGGGATCCAGCCGTGTCGTCAGCAGCGTGCGCTCGTTCGTGTAGTCCAGGTCCCAATCCTCGCCGGGGTTGTGCTGGTAGTACCAAGCCAGCTCGCCCGTGTCCGGGTCCAGCGCCACGGTCGAGTTGCTGTACAGGTCGGCCGGCGCCGTCCTCGGCACGGCGTCGGGGTCCCCGTCGTGGCGTTCCAGGCGGGTGTACGGCTCGGGGTTCGCCACGCCCCAGTAGATCAGGCGGCGCGCGGGATCGTAGGACCCCGGCAATCCCCAGGAGGACGCGATGCGGTCCTCGGCCGGAACGTCGGCCCAGGAGTCGCCACCCGGCTCGCCGGGCATGGCCGCCGTGTGGAACCGCCAAAGCTCCTCGCCGGTCATCGCGTCGTGGGCCGCGACGAAGCAGTCGCTGCCGGTGCGGCAGCCACGGCCGGTGACGACCTTCCCGTCCGCGACGATCGGTCCCGAGGTGTGGACGCCGCCGGCGAGGGTTTCCCACCGGATCTGGCCGGAGCGGGCGTCCAGCGCCACGACGTAGCCGTCGGGCGCGGTATAGAAGACGAGATCCTCGTAGATGGCCAGGTTCTTGGTCCGGGCCGTGCTGGCGGCGGCGGGGTTCTCCAGCTCGCGTTCGTACTGCCAGATCAGGTTGCCGTTCGCCGCGTCCAGGGCCTGGACGACGGCGCCGGGGTGGACGACATACATGACGCCGCCGCGCACGATGGGGATGGTCTCCGAGGAGCCCGCGCCCATGCCGCGCGACCAGACCATGCGCAACTCGCCGACGTTGCCGCTGTCGATCTCGTCCAGCGGGCTGTAGCGCTGCGCGTCGTAGGTCCGGCTGAACATCAGCCAGTCGCCGGGTTCCGGGGCTTCCAGCGCCTCCCGGGTGACCGGCTGGAAGTCCCGGGCCGCGTCCTGGGCGTGTACCGGAGCATGGAGAAGGCACGCGGCGACGATCGCCGGTATTGTCAGGGAACGCGGACGCATGGCGGCCTCCTGTCGAGTCGAGGTTGCGTTTTCGACGGACCGGCTGATTCTATCGCCGGAGGGGATAGGGGAACAACGGCGTTCGGGCTCGACGCGGGTCACGGCGATGTTCCGCTCCTGCCAGGCTGGAAGCCTGTGGGTGCTTTCGATAGACCCGTTTCCGTGCTCGGGCGCGGAATTCAACAGAGTCACTTGACAAGGACATCGTCCTTGCTAGAGTAAGGACATGAGCAGGGTCACCAGCAAACTGCAGGTAACTGTTCCCAAGGCATTGGCTGCCAAATACGGCATTCAACCCGGGGACGATATCCGGTTCGAAGAAGCCGGAGAGGTTATTCGCGTGATTCCGCCTCGCACGCCGAATGCGAACGATCGTCTCGGGCTTGACGCCCGGTTGCGACTGTTCGACGCCGCCACCGAGCGACAGCGTCTTCGTCGACGCGCTTCCGCCGGCGCGCCTGACGGTGCAAGATCATGGACGAGAGGAGAGCTCTATCAGCGTGGCGCACCAAGTTCTGATTGATACCAACGTATTGGTGTACAGATTCGATTCGAGATTTCCCGAAAAGCAGGAAATCGCGGACACGCTTCTGCGCGAACGTCTCCTCGACGGCGCGGCCCGGATTCCTCATCAGGCGATCATGGAATTCGTCGCCGCGACTACGCGCGGCGGCGAAGAAAACCGATTGCTCGATCCACTCGACGCCCGCCGCGAAGCCGAGGAACTGATGGCGCAATTCCCCATTCTCTATCCCGACCACAACGTATTGCGCACCGCCATGCGGGGCGCGGCGGCCTATCGGCTTTCGTGGTTCGATGCGCACCTCTGGGCTTATGCGGAAGCGTACGGAATTCCGGAACTGATTTCGGAAGATTTCCAGGACGGCCGCATGTACGGCACGGTCATGGTCAGGAATCCGTTTCTCGCGCCGGTGACATAGGAGCCGGCGGTGGACACTTGCACCCCTGGCGGCGGGCGGTTCACCAAAGGCTGTTGAGACTTACAAGACGCGTCAGGCCGCCGTATCGTGTCGGAATCAATTTTTTGGACTGACGCCTCGCATCCGCTCGTTGTCCACCCGCGGCGCGGACCCCGTGGGCGGGTCCAATGGGGCTTGCGGCGACGTGGGGTCCGTATCCCGTGCGTGGGTCATCGGCTGCGAGCGGAGCGGCTGCCGCGCCGGCGCCTTCGGTTATACTGATGCGCGTCCCGGCGCACTCGAACGCTCCGAAAGGCGGGCACATGGTTCCGAGGCACGCTCTCCGCTCGACCCCGGCCCTGCTGGCGGCGCTTTTGGCCGCGTGCGGGGGACCGTCTCCCGACGCACCCACTTCCGAGGCCGTCGCCGCCGGCCTGTCGGACCTGGAGCGGCAGGTCTCCCGGCTGGAGGACTCCAAGGCGATCAAGCGCCTGCAGCGCGCCTACGGCTACTACGTCGACAAGGGCATGGGCGCGGTGATCGGGGACCTGTTCTCCGATCGCGGCGACGCGTCGGTCGAGATCGGCGGCTCCGGCGTCTACATCGGGAAGGAACGCATCTCCGAGTTCTATGCCTCGGCGGCGCCGCCCATCGTCGAGGGACAGCTCTTCAACCACATGGTGCTGCAGGGGGTCGTTCACGTGGCCGACGACGGCGAAACCGCCCAGGGCCGCTGGCGCGGCCTGATCCAGACGGGCATGCACGGCGAGAGCGCGGACTGGGCCGAGGGGCCGTACGAGAACACCTACGTCCGGGAAGACGGCGTGTGGAAGTTCCATACCGTGCGCTGGTACCCCGTCGTCATGGCGCCCTACGATCCCGGATGGCACCTCGAGCCGCGGTCCATGCCGGGTCCGAGCGCCGAGAACCCGCCGGACGCGCCGCCCAGCGACGACTACGCCCCCTTCCCCGCCGGCCGGCTGCCGCCGTACCACTTCGAGAACCCGGTGACCGGCCCGCCGCGGGCGGCGGAGGCGGCGCCCGAAGCCGGACCCGTTCCGAGCCTCGCCGAGGCGTGGCGGCGGCTGGCGGCCGTCGAAGCGCGGGCCGCGCGCGTCGATGACGTCAACGCGATCGAGAAGCTCCAGCGCGTCTACGGCTACTACACCGACAAGATGCTCTGGGACGACGTCGTGGACCTGTTCGCCGAGGACGGGACCCTGGAAATCGGCCCGAGCGGCGTCTACGCGGGGCATTCCAGCATCCGCGACTATCTCTACAGCCTGAGCGGCGGCCAAGTGGGACCCATCGAGGGCGAGCTCTACGAGCACATGCAGTTGCAGCCCATCGTGACCGTGGCGCCCGACGGGCGGACGGCCCGGGCCCGCTGGCGCGCGTTCATGCAGCTCGGCCGCTCCGGCTCGGGCTCGGGCGGGACCTGGGGCGACGGCGTCTACGAGAACGCGTACGTCCGGGAGGACGGCGTCTGGAAGATCTCGCGCCTCCGGTTCGACCCGACGTTCCTGGCGCCCTACGAGGGCGGCTGGCGGCTGGCGAGCCCGGAGATGGTCGACGACTACGCCATGGGCCGGGGCGTGGAGCCCGACAGCGGGCCCACGCGCGAGTACGCGGCCTACCCCGCCGTCCACGTGACGCCGTTCCACTACGACGGCGCCGAGGTGGGCGCGATCTCCGCTCCGGAGATTCCCGCCGCAACCGGCGGGCTGGGCGGCGCGGAAGCGCTCGCGGCGGCCGTCGTCGAGGCTGCGTCGAGGGTGGAGCGGCTCGCGGACGTCGACGCGCTGGAGAACCTGTCCGGCATCTACGGCTTCTACGTGGACATGTCGATGCACGACGACGTGGCCGACCTGTTCCACGACGACGGCGTGGTCGAGATCCTCGGCCGGGGCGTCTTCGAGGGCCTCGGCCGCGTGCGGGAATACATGCACAACCTCGGGCCGGTCGGACCGCAGCCGGGCCGGCTGTTCAACCACATGCACCTGCAGCCGGTGATCACCATCGCGCCCGACGGCATGTCGGCCCAGGCCCGCTCGCGCCTGTTCGTCATGTTCGGCATTCTCGGCACGAACGCCCAGTACGGCGCGGGCATCTACGAGAACGACTTCATCAAGGAGGACGGCGTCTGGAAGCTGGACTACCTGCACGGGTACCAGACCTTCTACACGCTCTACGAGGAGGGCTGGGCGGAACGGGCCTCGGCGATCTTCGCGCCGTACCCGCAACTGCCGCCCGATCGGCCCCAATCCGTGGCGTACGACCCGTATCCGGCCGCCTTCGTACCGCCGTTCCACTATTCGAATCCCGTGACCGGCGTCGAGTGAGGCCCGGCGCGGACTGACCGCTGGAGACGCGAGATGAAAGAGAAACGCGACACGCTGAACCGCCGGACGTTCATGGGCGGCACGCTGGGCGCCGCGGCCGGAATCGGGGCCGCCCACTGGCTCACCGGCCCGGCCGAGGCCGCCGCCGCCCAGCAGGGCCCGCCGGGCACGTCGGCGTCCACCGGGCCGGGACTCTACCGCCTGGAAGCCGACGTCCGCCACTGCGAGGTCCGGGGCGCGATCCCGTCCGACCTGAACGGCGCCTTCTACCGGGTCGGCCCGGACCCCCAGTTCCCGCTGGTCGACGGCAACATCCCCTTCGACGGCGAGGGCCACGTCAGCATGTTCCGCATCAAGGACGGGCGCGTCGACTACAAGAGCCGGTTCGTCCGCAACGACCGCTGGCTGGCGCAGGACGCCGCGGGCCGCATCCTGTTCCCGATGTACCGCAACCCGTCGATGGACGACCCGTCGGTGGCGGGCCTGAGCCGCAGCACGGCCAACACGCACATCATCAATTTCAAGAACATGCTCCTGGCGCTGAAGGAGGACAGCCCGCCCTCGGCGATGGACCTGCTGACGCTGGAGACGCTCGTGCCGAACTACACGTTCGACGATTTGCTCCCGAGCCGGACCTTCACGGCGCACCCGAAGCTGGATTCGGAGACCGGCAACATGGTGGCGTTCGGCTACGAGGCCACCGGGCACGGCAGCGACGTCGTGTCGATGTTCGAGTTCACGCCCGACGGCGAACGCGTCTGGGACGCGACGATCACCGTGCCGTACGTCGGCATGCTCCACGACTTCGCCGTCACCCGGCGCTACATCATCTTCTACGTCATCCCGATGGCGTTCGACGCGGAGCAGATGGCCAACGGCGGGATCCACTGGTCCTGGGATTCGACGCAGCCGACGTATTTCGGGTTCGTCCGCCGCGACGGCGACGGCTCCGACGTCCGCTGGATCGAGGGCCCCACGCGCAGCGCCACGCACGTGATGGGCGCCTTCAGCGACGACGACCGGATCTATGTCGACGTCGAGATGTCGATGTCGAACCCGTTCCCGTTCATGCCCATGCGCGACGGCGCGGCCTGGAACCCCGTCGCCGGCGCCAGCCACATCACGCGGCTGTCGGTGGATCTCGGCCCGTCGACCCCCCAAAGCTACTCGATCGAGCAGATGTATCCCCACCAGGGCGCGCTGCCGCGCCAGGACGACCGCTACAACACCGCGCCCTACCGCTACGGTTTCCTGGCCTGCCCGGACCCGTACGCCGAGAGCCGGCGGGAGGCGCGCGCCTGCTACGCGCGCTTCGACCACCAGACCCGGCAGGACACGCTCTACCGGTCGGAAGAGGCGACGTCGCTGGCCGAGTGCTGCTTCGCCCCCCGGAGCGCCGACGCGCCGGAAGGCTCGGGCTACCTGATGGGCCTGGCGACGCGCAACGACCAGAACCGCCGCTCCGACCTGGTGATCCTGGACGCCGAGCACCTGGACGAGGGTCCGGTGGCCACGGTCATGCTGCCCATGCGCGCACCGGGACAGGTGCACGGGTGGTGGGTGCCGGAAAGTCAGATGCCGGGATAACGGGTGCGGTGTCTCACAGATTCGCGACCGGAGACGGGGACGGTCATCGGACCGGACGATCGAGGGGAGGTTGGGGCAAGGGAACCTTGTTGCGCCTGCCCCAAGGGTACCCGCGGCGTTCCTCGCCGCGGGTGGGCAACGAGGCGGTAGCCGAGGCGACAGTCCAAGAAATGGATTCGTCGGGATGGCCTGAACATAGGGGGTTACGGGGCCGGGCGGCCGTGGTTTCCCGGCCGGAAGGAAGAGATCATTTTATTGGGCCAACGCCTCGCTCCGCTCGTTGTTCAGTCGCGGCGAGGAACGCCGCGCCTACCATGGGACAGGATTCGGACGGCGGTGCGTAAGCCTCGGGGATCTGGCGGACCAAGCACCGGAGGTTGGGGCAAGGGAACCTTGTCGCGTCTACCCCAAGTGTACCCGCGGCGTTCCTCGCCGCGGGTGGGCAACGAGGCGGTAGCCGAGGCGACAGTCCAAGAAATTGATTCGACGGGATGGCCGCACGTCGGGGGTTACGGGACCTGTCGGCCGAGCCTTCCTGGGGCGAGGAAAGAGATCATTTTATTGAGCCAACGCCTCGCTCCGCTCGTTGTTCAGTCGCGGCGAGGAACGCCGCGCCTACCATGGGACAGGATTCGGACGGCGGTGCGTAAGCCTCGGGGATCCGGCAGACGAAGCACCGGAGGTTGGGGCAAGGGAACCTCCTCACGTCTGCCCCAACGGTACCCGCGGCGTCAGTCCAAGAGAATCGACCCACTGAAACCAATTCACGAAACCTGGAAACACGTCACGCGCGGTCCATTGACCGGCGACGTCGGATTCGGAGTCGAACCGTGAAACACTCGAAGAAGCTGCCGGGCGTTCTGCCCGTCCTGGTTCTGGCCGCCTGCACGGGGTCCGCTCCCGACGCGCCGGACCTGGAAACCCGTATCCTGAGGCTCGAGGCGCGCACGGCGCGCGTCCATGACGCCAACGACATCAAGCGGCTCCAGCGCGCCTACGGGTACTACGTCGACGCGGGCCTGTGGGACGAGGTGGCCGACCTGTTCGCCGACGACGCATCGGTCGAGTACGGGCTCGACGGCGTCTACTCCAGCCGGGAACGCATTCGCGAGTACCTGTACGCCCTGGGCGATGGCCGGTCCGGACTGGCCGAGGGCCGGCTGAACGAGCACCTGCAATTGATGCCCGTGGTGACGGTGGCGCCCGACGGCATGACCGCCCGAGGGCGCTGGCGGGCGCTGATCCTCGCCGGCCAGTATGGAGAATCCGCCGCCTGGGGCGAAGGCCCCTACGAGAACGAGTACGTCAAGGAAGACGGCGTCTGGAAGATCCGTCGCCTGCACTGGTACTCCAGCGTGATGGTCCCCTACGCGGACGGCTGGTTGTCGACGGCGGACCCGACCGGGGGAATCTACGTCTCCGACGCGCTGCCGCCCGATGCGCCGCCCACCGTCGAATACGAGACCTGGCCGGGAACCTACCTGCCGCCGTTCCACTTTCCGAACCCCGTGCTGGGGGCGTCGGCCCCGCCCGAGCTGGAGGTGACGCCGGAGGGAGCGCCCGCCGACGCGCTTGCGGAGCGCGCCGGCCGGCTGGCCCGCGAGGTCGAGCGGCTCGAGGACGAGAACGCGATCGAGAACCTGCAGCGCGTCTACGGCTTCTACACCGACAAGCAGCTCTGGACGGAGGCCGCCAACCTGTTCGCCGAGGACGGCGCGATCGAGATCGGGGCCTCGGGCGTCTATGCCGGACGCGACCGCGTGCGCGCGTACCTGGCGTCGCAGGGGCCGGAGGGGCCCCAGCCCGGCCGGCTGTTCGACCAGATGCAGCTTCAGCCGGTCATTCACGTGGCGCCGGACGGGGAGACGGCCCTCGGACGCTGGCACATGTTCGCACAGGAGGCCGTCTGGGGCGAGTCCGCCCAATGGGGCCTGGGCGTCTACGAGAACGCTTACGTCAAGGAGGATGGCGTCTGGAAGATCCGGAAACTCCATCAGTACACGAGGATGTACACGCCTTACGAGGACGGCTGGGGCCGGACGGCGCTCCCGCTCGACGGCCCTCCGGAGGGTTTGCCGCCCGACGGGCCGCCCACGGTGGAATACGGCGCCTACCCGGCGGCCTTCGTCGCCCCGTTCCACTACGAGAACCCCGTCACGGGCGGCCCGGTGTATGACGAGACGGCGGCGGCGCCCCGGATCGAGGCGGCCGATCCGGAGACCGTCGTGGCCGAACTGGAACGCCGCGTCACGCGCCTGGAGGACGTCGACGCCCTCGAGCGGCTGAACGCGGTCTACGGCTATTACCTCGCCCGCAACCAGTGGGACGACCTGGCCGGGATCTTCTCGCCCGAAGGGTCCATCGAGATCGCCATGCGCGGCGTTTACGTCGGCGCCGAGAGCGTGCGCCGCAACCTGGACCTCTACGGCGAGCCGGGAATCCACCACGGCCTGCTGCACAACCACATGCAGTACCAGCCCGTCATCCACGTGGACGACGACGGGCTCACCGCGCGCGTGCGGTCGCGGGCGTTCAGCATCATGGGCGAGTTCGAGGCCTACGCCATGTGGATGGGCGGCGTCTACGAGAACGAGTTCGTCAAGGAGGGCGGCGTCTGGAAGATCGCGCGGGACCAGGTCTTCAACACCTACTTCACGCCGTACGCCGTCGGCTGGCGGGACACGCCGCGCCGGCCGCCGCCGGGCGTCACGGAGTCGAATCCCCCGGACCTTCCGCCGACGATGACGTTCGAGATGTATCCGGAGGCCTTCCTGCCGCCCTTCCACTACGACAACCCGGTGACGGGCGACCCGCCGCCCGCCTGGGACGGAGAGTAGCATCCCGGCGGACCCCGCGATGACAGGCATCCTGGAACGCCGCTTCAAGCTCTCCGAACACGGCTCCGACGTCCGGACCGAGGTCGTGGCCGGCGCGACGACGTTCCTGACGATGGTCTACATCGCCTTCGTCAACCCGCAGATCCTGGCCGACGCGGGCATGCCGTTCGACGCGGTGTTCGTCGCCACGTGCCTGGCGGCGGCCTTCGCCACGCTGGTGATGGCACTCTACGCCAACTACCCCATCGCGCTGGCGCCCGGCATGGGCCTGAACGCCTTCTTCGCCTACGGCGTCGTCGGCGCCCTCGGACACTCCTGGGAGACAGCGCTGGGCGCGGTGTTCGTTTCCGGCGTCCTGTTCCTGGCGCTGAGCGTCCTGCCCGTCCGCCGATGGATCATCGAGGGGATCCCCCACGGGCAGAAGCTGGCGATCTCGAGCGGGATCGGCCTGTTCCTGGGGGTCATCGCGCTCAGGAACGCCGGCGTGATCCAGGCGAGCCCCGACACGCTGGTGACCACGGGCGCGCTGGTCGCGCCCGCGCCCGTGCTGGCCCTGGTCGGGTTCGCCGCGATCGTGGCGCTCACGGCGCGGCGCGTTCCCGGCGCCGCGATCATCGGGATCCTGGGCGTCACGGCCGCCGGCGCCGCCCTGGGCGTGGTGGAATGGCGCGGTCTGGCGTCGATGCCCCCCGACCCGACGCCGACGCTCCTGGCGCTGGACGTCGCCGGCGCGCTCGAGGCGGGGATGATCGCCGTGGTCCTGACGTTCCTGATCGTCGACATGTTCGACACGACGGGAACGTTGATCGGCGTCGGCCAGCAGGCGAACCTGCTGGACGCCCGGGGACGCCTCCCGCGCATCCGGCGGGCGCTGGTCGCCGACTCGGCGGGCACGGTGGGCGGCGCGCTGCTGGGGACCTCGCCGGTGACGAGCTACATCGAGAGCGCCGCCGGAACCGGCGCCGGCGGACGGACGGGCCTGACGGCCGTGGTCGTCGCCGTCCTGTTCCTCGCCTGCCTGTTCTTCGCGCCGCTGGCCGAGTCGATTCCCGACTACGCCACGGCCGCGGCCATCCTGTACGTCGCGTGCCTGATGGCCCGCGCGCTGGTCGACGTGGCCTGGAACGATCCGACCGAGTCCGCCTCGGCGGTGGTCACCGCCATCGCGATCCCGCTGACGTTCTCCATCGCCGACGGCATCGGGATCGGTTTCCTGACGTACGTGTTCATCAAGGTCCTGGCGGGGCGCGTCCGCGAGTGCCCGCCGGCGTTGATCGCCGTCGCCGTGATGTTCGCGCTGAAGTTCGCGTTGTTGTGACGGTCGAACCCTATGTCCGTCAGGACCCCGACCCGGCGCCGCTGACGTTCCGGATGCCCGAAGGCGCCATCGACGCCCACATGCACGTCATCGGGCCCTTCGACCGCTTCCCGCTGTCTCCAGCGGCCCAGTACGAGCCGTTCCCCGCGACGTGGCGGGAGCAGAAGGAGATCCTCGTCGACACGATGGGCTTCTGGGGCTACGTCGTGGTCCAGGCCACGTGCCACGGCACGGACAACCGCGTGGTCGTCGACGCCCTGGAGCACATGGAGGGGCGCGCGGGGGGCGTCGCCGCCATTGACGAGGACGTCTCCGACGACGAACTGCGCCGCATGCACGACGCCGGCGTGCGCGGCGTCCGCTTCGCCTTCCTGCCGCACATCGCCCGGGAGACGACGCCCACCGAGGTCATCCAGCGGATCGCCCGGCGGATCGAGCCGCTGGGCTGGCACGTCGACCTGTACTTCCTGCCGGACGCGTTCGAAGTGATGGCGCCCCTGATCCGGACGCTGCCCACGCCCGTCGTCATCGACCACATGGGCCGCCCCGACGTCCGCGTGCCCGTCGAGGAGAACGACTACTTCCGGCGGCTGCTGGAGCTGGGCCACTCCCGGGACGGCGTCTTCTGGAAAGTGACCTCGCCGGACCGCTACACGCGTTCGGCGCGCCCCGAGGACTGGGGCGCGGCGCTGCCGTTCGCGCACGCGCTCATCGAGCACTTCCCCGGCCACGTGATCAGCGGGACCGACCGGCCGCGCCCGAACATGAACACGGTCATCCTCACCGGACGGGGCGATCCGCCCAACAAGATGCCCAACGACGGCGACATCGCGAACCACTGGATCTGGCCCGCGGCCCAACGGGATACCGCCACGCTGGAGCGGATGCTGACCCTGAACCCGCGCAAGCTCTACGATTTCGAGGAACGCTGATGCCACACCTCAGGCTGCAGGTCCCCGCCGAGTGGATGGACGACGCGTTCGTCCGGCGAACGGGCTTCGACGCGCGGCGGCTGCTGGACCACCTGGTCGAAGTGACCTGCGCCCTCCGGATGCCCAAGCCCGGCGCCGGCGGGGACGAGACGGTTCCCCTGATCAACCGGAAGAACCTCAAGCACGCGCTGATGCCCGTCTACCACTGGGGCGTGGGCGGCGACCGATCGAAGGGCTTCCTGCACCTGACCTTCGCCGCCGGCAACGACACGCCGGGCCGGACGGCCGAGGTCCGGCGCAACGCGGCCGAGGCGCTCGGCGACGCCATCGACGACTTCGTCGGCGACCTGGCCGGGCTCGGATCGGTCACCGTCCATGTCCAGGACATCGACCGCGACCGGGGCTACACGACGACCGCGTCGCGCAGGAAGCGGCGCGCCGTGAAGGAAAACCCGACATGACCGAGACCATCCATCGACGCGAGTTCCTCGCCGCGGCCGCCGCCGGGACGGCGCTGGCCGCGGCGCCCGTTCGGTAAGGGTTGCCCGCTTGTCGTGATGTACTGGGTTGAGTACACTCCGACCCATGAAAAGCAAGTCCTTCTCTGAGTTCCGGCGCAGTCTGGCCGCGACTATCGATGTCGTGGCCAATGATCGCGAACCCGTGCTGATCACCCGCACGGGCGGCGAGCCCGCGGCTGTGCTCATGTCCGTGGAGGACTTCGCTTCCTACGAGGAAACGAGCCATCTCCTGCGAACGCCAAGGAACGCGGAACGGCTCACCACCGCCGTTCGGGAGCTTCGCGCGGGGCAGGGCCGGAAGCGGCGCGCCGTGAAGGAAAACCCGACATGACCGAAACCATCCATCGACGCGAGTTCCTCGGCGCGGCCGCCGCCGGGACGGCGCTGGCCGCGGCGCCGGAGCTGGCGGCTCATCCGCGGCAGGACGCCCCGGCCCGGCCGAACATCCTGTTCATACTGGCCGACGACATGGGGTACGGCGACCTGAGCAGCTACGGGCGTCCCGACTACACCACGCCTGTCCTGGACCGGATGGTGGAGGCGGGCGTCGCCTTCACCGACGCCTACGCCGCCGCCCCGGTGTGCTCCCCCACGCGCGTCGCCTTCCACACCGGACGCTATCCCCAACGGCTGGAAGTCGGCTCCGGCGGCGTCGTCACCGCCAACGACCGTCGACGGGGCATCCCGCCCGCGCACCCGACGCTGGCGAAGCTGCTGAAGGCTCGCGGGTACGAGAACATCCTGCTGGGCAAGTGGCACGTGGGACGCGCGCCCCGTTTCCGTCCGACGGCGCAGGGGTACGACGAGTTCTTCGGGTTCCTGACCGGGACGGCGGACTACTTCTCGTATACGAACACGGCCGGTATCCGCGACCTCTGGGAGAACGACGCGCCCAGCGACGCCGAGGGGTACCTGACCGACCTGCTCACGGACCGGGCCGTGGAGGTCGTCCGCAGGGACCGCGACCGCCCGTTCTACCTGAGCCTCCACTACAATGCGCCGCACTCGCCATGGGAAGGGCCCGGCGACGGCGGCCTGGACCACAGCCATCCCGTCCAGGACGGGCCCGAGGGATCCCCGGAGAAGTACGGCGAGATGATGCAGAGCATGGACGCGGGCATCGGCCGCGTCCTGGAAGCCCTGGCGGAGCGGAACCTGGAGCGGACGACCCTGGTCGTCTTCACCAGCGACAACGGCGGCGCGCGCTACTCCCACAACTGGCCGTTCGCGTTCCAGAAGGCCAACTGCTGGGAGGGCGGCATCCGCGTCCCGGCCATCGTCCGCTGGCCGGGCATGGTGCCGGCGGGGTTCCGCACGGCCCAGGTCGCCACCACGATGGACTGGACGGCGACGTTCCTGGCCGCCGCCGGCGCCGAGCCGGATCCCGGCTACCCCCTCGACGGCGACGACCTGCTCCCGGTCTGCACCGGCGAACGGCCGGTCTACGAGCGGACGATGTTCTGGCGGAACAACCGGCACGACGCGGCGCGCTCGGGCCAATGGAAGTACCTGCGGGAAGAAGACGGCGAGCACCTCTTCAACCTGCCGGCCGACCCGGGCGAGCGCCGGGACCTGAAGGACGACTACCCGGAGATCTTCGCGTCGCTCGGGGAGCGGTTCCGGGAGTGGAACCGGCAGATGGTCCCACTCCCGGCCGGCGGGCGCGGGGGCCGCGGCGCGTAATCGGCGATAATCCGCGGCGAGTTGGCCGAACACGCGCGGTCACGGACGCTCAACGTCATTGAAATATGTGCGGTGACCGCTCATAATTCAATGCGATGGAGATTCAACGGCCGTATCACCGGCGCCGTCTGGCGCTGCTCCTGAGAGAATATCCCGTTGTCGCCCTCCTCGGCGCCCGACAGGTCGGCAAGTCCACTCTGGCCCGGCAGCTCGTCGCCGCGCGGCGCGCGGCGGCCACGTGGTTCGATCTGGAGGACCCGGTCGACGCCTCTCGGCTGGCCGAGCCGGGCGTCGAGTTGCGCCCGTTGCGAGGCCTGGTGGTCCTGGACGAAATCCAGCGGTTGCCCGACGTCTTTCCGTTGCTCCGGGTTCTGGCCGACCGACCGCGAACGCCCGCCCGGTTTCTCGTCCTCGGCAGCGCGTCGCCCGAACTGCTCCGCCAGACTTCCGAGACCCTCGCCGGGCGGATTGCTTTCCACGAGCTCGACGGCTTCGACCTGGACGAAGTCCCGGACCTGGACCGGCTCTGGCTTCACGGCGCCTTCCCCCGCGCCTATCTTTCCCGTTCGGAGGCCGCCAGCCGCCGATGGCGCAACGACTTCATCCGGACGTTCCTCGAGCGCGATCTCCCGGGCCTCGGAACCGGCGTGCCACCGATCACGTTACGCCGGTTCTGGACCATGCTGGCCCACTGGCACGGGCAGATCTGGAACGACGCCGAGTTCAGCCGGGCGCTCGGCGTCGCGCACACCACGGTTCGGCGCTATCTGGATCTCCTGACGTCGGCGTTCGTGGTGCGGCAACTTCAGCCGTGGCACGAGAACGTCGCCAAACGGCAGGTACGGTCCCCGAAAGTCTACATCGGCGACTCGGGCGTCCTCCATGCGCTGCTGGGGCTGGGCACACGCGAGGCGGTCTTGTCGCATCCCCTGGTGGGCGCATCGTGGGAAGGGTTCGTCATCCGGCAGGTCATCCACCGGCTCCGGGCGCGCCCGGACCAGTGCTTCCACTGGTCGACGTACTCCGGCGGCGCGCTGGATCTTCTCGTCGTGGACGGCCATCGGCGTTACGGCTTCGAGATCAAGCGGACCGAAGCCCCGCGCTTGACGTCGTCCATGCGTTCGGCCGTCGAGACGCTGGGCCTTCGGCGACTCGACGTCGTGCATGCGGGTGAACGCGCCTACAGGTTGGCGCCGCGCGTCCGGGCATTGCCGGCGAGACGGCTCGCGGCCGAATTGCGGCCGTTGCGCGGTTGAATGGCGCCGGGGCCGTCATTGGCGGACGCACGCCTTCCACGACGCGCCTTTCACGAACTTTTGACATCGGTGCGAGCCGCGCCTAGACTGCCACACGAACGGGAGCATCGAGCATGAGCGCGCAGTCCCCTTCCCAGGTGTTTGCGGTCGTGGCCGTTCTGGCCGCGTTGTGGTCACCGTCTCATCTCGAGGCCGCCGTCCAGGACGCCGACTACACGGCGCCGCGCCTGATCGGCGCCGACCGTCCCGACCTGAACGGCGTCTGGCAGGCCCTGAACACCGCCCACTGGAACCTGGAACCGCACGCGGCCGCGCCGGCGGCGTTCCCGGAACTGACCGGCGCCATCGGCGCCGTGCCGGCGGGCCAGGGCGTGGTCGACGGCGGGCGGATCCCGTACCAGGACTGGGCCCTGGAACAGCGGCAGCGGAACTTCGAGCAACGGTTCACGCGCCCGCTGGACCGCGTCACCAACGACACGACCGGCGATCCCGAGGCCAAGTGCTTCCTGCCGGGCGTCCCGCGGGCCACCTACATGCCCTTCCCGTTCCGGATCGTGCAGACCCCGGGCCAGATCCTCATCGCGCACGAGTACGCGAACGCGACGCGCGTGGTCCACATGGACCGGCAGCCGCCCAGCCCGTCGACGTCGTGGATGGGGTGGTCCCTGGGAAGTTGGGACGGCGACACGCTGGTGATCGAGGTCACCGACCAGGTGGACCGCACCTGGCTGGACCGGTCGGGCAACTTCCACGGCGAGAACATGAGGGTCGTCGAGCGGTACACGCCCATCGGGCCCGATCACCTGATGTACGAGGCGACGATCGAGGATCCCGACGTGTTCACCCGGCCCTGGACCATCCGCATGCCCCTGTACCGGCGGATCGAGCCCGACGTTCAGATCCTGGAATTCAAGTGCGTGGAGTTCGCCGAGGAATTCATGTACGGACACCTCATCGAGGAGCAGCCATGAGCCGACCATCCGTGCCGAAACTGACGGCGTGCGCCGCCGCTCTCGCGCTGGCGGCCGGGCCGGCGGCAGCGCAGGACGCGGCCGAGGAATGGACGCAGGGCTACACGCCCTGGGGCGACCCGGACCTGCAGGGCGTGTACACGTTCTCGACCAACACGCCGCTCCAGCGGCCCGAGGAGCTGGGCGACCGGGAAACCTACACCGCCGAGGAGCTGGCCGAGTTGGAAGCCGCGGCCGCGGAACGCTTCACCCGCGAAGGCGGCCCCGTCCGCGAGGGGACCGTCGGCACCTACAACAGCTTCTGGACGTCGAACGAGAAGGGGCGGCTGATGGAACGGACGTCGCTGATCGTCGATCCGCCGGACGGACGGCTGCCGCCGGTCCTGGAGCGGGGACAGATCATCTGGGAAGAGCAGGCGGCCGCGATGGAGGATCGCCGCGTCGGCGAGGAGCCGTTCGTCGAGACGCTCTACCGGAGCTGGATGGACTTCCCGGCTTACGAACGCTGCGTCGCCCGCCCCATGCCGCGCGTCTGGCAGTCGTACAACCACGGGGTCCAGATCCTTCAGACGCCGGGATACGTCGTCATCCACTACGAGAGCATGAACGACGTGCGCATCATCCCCCTGGACGGCCGCCCGCACATCGACGACAGCATCCGGTTGTGGAACGGCGACTCGCGGGGGCATTGGGAAGGCGACACGCTCGTGGTCGACTGGACGAACTTCAGCGACCGGCAGTTGTTCGACGCCGGCCGCGCCGGGCCGCCCCTGAATTTCCCCCAGGGCAACATGCGCTACACCGAGCGGTTCACGCGGTTGGACGAAGACACGATCGAATACCGGGTGACGGTGGAAGACCCCACGATCTGGACGCGGCCGTGGACGTTCGCCATGCCCTGGCGCGGCGACGACCCGAACTACCAGGAGCCGGAGCACCTGTACGAGTTCGCCTGCCACGAGGGCAACTACCGGATGATGGAGAACAGCCTGAAGGGGTCGCGCGCCCTGGAAGAACGTCACCGCTAGCGGAGGAGGACACGATGTCGCACGAACGCATCCTGTTGGCCGGCGTCGCCGTGCTGTTGGCGGGCCTCGCCCCCGCGGCGGCGGCTCATCACGCGTTCTCCGCCGAGTTCGACGCGTCCCGCCCCATCGAGCTGCGCGGGACCGTGACCGAGGTGGAGTGGATCAACCCGCACAGTTGGATCACGATCGAGGTGACGCGCGAGGACGGGTCCACGGAAACCTGGGAGATCGAGGCCGGCGCGCCCAACGCCATGTTCCGGCGCGGCTTCACCCGGGATTCCCTGCCGATCGGGACCGAGATCCTCGTCCAGGGCTACCAGGCCAAGGACGGCGGCCCACGCGCCAACGGCCGGGACATGACGCTGCCCGACGGCAGCCGGCTCTTCGTCGGCTCGACGGGAACGGGCGCCCCCCGGGACGGACGCGACCCCGAAGAACGCTAAGTCCGTCCGCCGACGCGACGATCCGGTGACCCGGCACTGGAACGACGGGCCGTTCTGTCGCTGAGTCTCATGAGTAAAATAGACTGCACCTGATTTGACTCGTGAGTGATTCAGAGTTAGCCTGATTTCACTAACGCGCCTTGCAATCCGGGGCGGCGCCCTCATGACCGCGACTTTCAGGACCCGCGTCCGATACCTGACCGAACCGATCCGGGATGACCTTCGACACAAGATGGTGCTTCTCGGCGGCCCGAGGCAGGTCGGCAAGACCACGCTGGCGCTTCAACTGCTGGGCGGCGGCGCACGGCATCCCGGGTATCTGAACTGGGACGACCCGCACGCCCGCCGCACGCTGCTTCGCGGCGAACTGCCCGGCGGCGAGCCCCTGCTCGTCCTGGACGAGATCCACAAGTACCCGCGGTGGCGCAACCTGGTCAAGGGGTTCTACGACACCGAAGGCGATCGCACGGCCTTCCTGGTGACCGGTTCGGCCCGGCTGGATCACTACCGGAAAGGCGGGGATTCCCTGCAGGGGCGTTACCACCCCTACCGCCTGCACCCGTTCTCGCTGGGCGAGCTCGCCGCCCGGCCGTCACGCGACGACGTGGAGACGCTCTTGCGGTTCGGCGGTTTTCCCGAGCCGCTGTTGGCCGGCAACACGCGGACGTGGCGCCGCTGGCAGCGCGAACGGCTGTCGCGAGTCGTACACGAAGACCTGCGCGACCTGGAGAACGTACGCCAAGTGGCGCTGGTGGAGCTGCTGGTCGACGCCCTGCCGGAACGGGTCGGCTCGCCGCTCTCAGTGAAAAGCCTGTCGGAAGACTTGCAGGTGGCCCACGAAACGGTCGCGCGGTGGCTCGGCATACTCGAGAACCTGTACGTCTGTTTCCGCATTCCCCCGTTCGGCGCCCCGCGAATACGGGCGGTCAAGAAGGAGCAGAAGCTCTACCTGTGGGATTGGTCCCAGACGCCCGGTCCGGGAGAACGCTTCGAGAACATGGTCGCCTCGCACCTGCTGAAGTACTGCCACCACGTGGAGGATACGGAGGGATACCGGATGGAGCTGCGATTCCTGCGGGACACGGACCGCCGCGAAGTCGACTTCGTCGTGTTGCGGGACGGCCGGCCGCGGTTCGCCGTGGAGTGCAAGACCGGCGACCGCGCGCCCAACCCGGCGATCGCGTATTTCCGGCGGCGCACGCCGATCACGGACTACTACCAGGTCCATCTCGGCGAGGGCGACCGCGTGTGGTCCGGCACGCGCGTCCTGCCCTTCCGTACGTTCTCGAAGGAACTGGCGCTGCCGTAAGCGAACGGCCGAGGGTCAGGTCGACCGGCCGAACTGCGGGCCGTTGCCGCGCAGGTGCTGCACTTCGATCACGTGTCCCCACGCGATCCCGTGCCTGGGCACGCCGACGGCGTCCGCCAGCCGCTGACGGTCCGACGGACTGGGCGTATACTGACCGGCGACGATCGCCTGGACGACGCGCGCGTCCATGGACGACGCCGCCACGAGCGCCTCCAGGCTCATGCCCGCGTCTTCCATGCACTGTGCCAACGACTTCATCGATGCGATTCTAACAGCATGTGGGGAAACCCCCGAGGCTCGGGTCGCAGTCGATGAGCGACCGATCAGGTCCAGCCCCACATGTCGCCTTGCGCCCGCTCCGCCCGCCTCTCGACGACGTGACGGCCACGCGTAGGGAATACAACGCGGCGGGGTAGAATCGGCTCCGCTACACTCCGGCATCGCCGGCGATAATCCTGGCCGGAACGGCCGTCGGCCAGTACGATGACAAGCGTTGGCGCGGCGGGTGTCCGGGAACGGATCCGGACGGGACTCGCCGCGTCATCGGATCGAGCGGTGAGTCATGATTCGCATCATCCAGGAGTGCGACCACAGTACGATGAACGGTCGCGAGAAGTGGTTCCACGGCGCACTCGTCTATGCGGGACGCATGGCCGGGCTGTTCGCCGGTCTCTTCACGTTGGCCCTTGTGTCGAACGCCGTCGGCCTGACCGCGCACGGTCTTGCGGACGAGTGGCCCGGATTTCTCGTTTCCGCTACCGGCGGGGCTGCCGTCTTTGCCCTCTTTCACTTCAGACCGCCGGCGTCATGGACGAGAAAGCATGACTTGACCGTGATCGGGCTGGACGCGGATCGGCCGGATCGATAATGCCGAACCGGTTCAACACGTTCATGGAGGGGGACGTGGAAACCGGCGCCGCACGCGTGGCCCATGCCGTCGTCTTCGGCCTGATGGGGGCCGCGTTCCATGTCGTCATCACCTTCGTCCTCGCCTTCGTCTTCGGCTGGGACGAGCCGGTGTGGGTAGGATTCCACGTACCGGGGTGGGTGAATCTGGCCTTGTTCGGTGTCTTCGTTTCGATCACGGAAACGTCTCGGCACCGCTTCTGGCAGCTTGAACGGAGACGCCCCACGCGTACCGAGCGCGCCGTGATGGGTTTCCGGTGCAGCGCCGGTTTCATCGTCTTCGGTTTCGTCGGCGTGTTCTGGCTACTCGGCTACGACGGCTCTTGGCCATTCCTCGTGTTCCTCGCGGCCGCGTTCACCGTCTTCTGGACGACGATGGAGGCACGATTCTCCGATCGTGCCTGGAGGCGCATCGAGAAACAGGCCATGGAGAACGGGATCCATCCGCCGCCATCGGGCGTCGACGTTCCTCACATGCCCGCGCTGACATCGACGTCTGCGGCCCAGACGGGCGCCTATCGTATCGACAGGGATCGATGATGTGGGACCGGGCAAGAATTATCGGGCACAGCGACATCCGCGAGATGACCACGGTAGAAACCGTCGTCTACGGAGTCTTCAACTTTCTGGTCGCTGTCGCGGCCGGACTGTTCGTGTTCGTCATCTGGGAAGTCTTGGATCAGGGCGGCGGTGTCGGTTCCCGGGGGGCAGACGACGATGCCATGTGGATTTTCCTGTTCGTTTCCATTTTCTGCGGAAAATACGCCTACGATTCATACGCGCGCGCCCGCGAAGAACAGGCGACCGGAAAACGCCCCGACACGACGCCCGAAGTCGTTCGGGGCGCGATCTGCTGCACCGTGGCCTTTGCCGGCGCAATGCTCTTGCTGAACGTGGTGATCGACCGGACGAGACTGTCGGCGGACACGATCGGCGCGCAGTTCGGTTTGGCGCTGATCGGCGGCATGGCTTGCACGGCCGTATACGCCGTTCTATGGAGGCGCTGCAATCCCAGGAGAGAACAAGAAGACCACGAGCCGGACACACCGGGTGCAGCGTGACGTGCGGCGACCCGTGTACCGGCGGTTGTCCGAGCCCCGTTCGTCTTTGAGGAGTCGCGATGAGTGCTCGAATCCGGAAGCGAACGGTGTGGGTCTTCGTTTTCGGGACCTTGGGCACCGGCGGACTCCACTGGCTGCAACCATCGTTTTGGCCGGAGCTGCAACCCTACGCAATGCCGTTCGCAACCAAGTTGCTCCTGTCGTTGGCCGTGGGCGCTGGCGTGGCCTTCGGCGACATGCTGGTCGGCGACTGTCGGATCTGGCACCTCTGGACACGGCGGCGCAAGTGACCGGGCGCGATTCCGGCACTCGGGCTCGTGTCGGGGGTGAATCGTTCGCGATCGGGTCCGCTGCGTCAGGCATGCTCGTGGTCCACACGACGCTCCGCGGAACAGCACCGGAGGCGATGGCGGTATACCGGATGCAGCCGGAAACCCGATCTTGAGGCGTCCAAGCGGAGCGGAGACGGCCGGTCGTGAAAGCCGTCATCGGCAAGGTCGTTGAGGGCGATTGGCCCGGGAACCGATCGCACCGTCCGGGATAGATGATGCGGGACCGATTCAAACAGTTCATGACGGGCGACGTCCAGACCCGCGGCGGCCAGGTGGTCCACGCCATCGTCTTCGTCCTGATGTGCGTTGGCATCTACGGCGTCTTCGTTCGCCTCCCAGTCTTCATCCTGGGCTGGGACGAGGGGGCGCCTGCGTCACAGGAACGGACTGGAATCGTTCTCTTCGCTGTTGTCGGCATCGTCGTGTCCACGACGGCCACGTCGCGGCGGATGTTCTGGCGGCTTCATCAGAGGCGGCCGACACGCAGGGAGGGCGGCCTCATGGGGTTCCGGCGCGGCGTGCTTGTCTGGATTCTCTATGTCGCCGCCTTTTGGGGCGCATACGATGCCTCGTGGTTCTTGACCCTTGTCGTTACGGCCGGAATCGTGTTCATCGGCGTCCCGACGGCTGTGGAGGCGCTCGTTTCGGACTTGAATTGGACGCGGATCGAAGAACACTTCCGGGAACGGCAGCGTTCCTCGCGTGCGTCCGGCCATTGAGGCCTCCCATGTCTTCGAGTGGACGGTAACCGCGGAGTGGACACGGGCGCCGGTCAGATTCACGGAGATCGATGATGTGGGACCGGGCGAGAAACGTCCTGATGGAGCGGGTCGAGAAGATGACTCCGGCCGAAACGGTCGTCTACGCGATCTGGAGGTACGTTATCGGAGTTGCCGCCGTGTTTCTGGGTTTCTTTGTCGTCGCGCTGATCTTCGAGCCGGAGGGCATCGTCGAGTACGTGAGCGATCGCGGCCGGATCGCGCTCCCTTCGCTTTTCGCGTTCGTGGGGATGATGGCCTACCACGCGTATGCCGCGGCTCGCGAAGCGCAGGCAACGGGTCGTCAGCTGCACGACGTGCAGCGAACCGGGCCCACTTTTCGCCAGTACAGTGTCTTCTCCGTTTTCGGGGGCCTTAGCATGCACTGGCTGATCGAGAATACGGGGCTGTCGTCGAATCCGGTGGCTGTCAAAATCGCCCTGGCGCTGATCGGCAGCGGAGTTCTCACGGCCATGTATGTGGTCTATCGGACTCGCGGGAGCGCCAGCGGAAACGGCGAAGACCGTGAATCGCCCGCACCGTCGACGGACTGAGTCGTGGGCCGATCGCCGGGATCGTCGACATTACCGTGTCGAGCACAGTCGAAAGCTCCTGAGCGCGGAGCGACCCCGAGTCATGGGCCGCCGTTCGCGAGGACGGGCGTCAAGCGTTGACCGGGGCGCGTGTGGGCCGGGCTATTGAGCTCGGAGAGACGCATTGTCCGGAATGCCGCAGTCCTCTCCCAGGCCGAAGGCGGCATCGGTCGCATCGATATGGCGAGGGGGACCGGCAGCCCGCAATTTCGAAGAACCTGTTTCTTTTGACCTGATATCACTTCAATTTGAATCCGGGCCGGACGACGTGTCCATGGCGATAGCGTCAGTCCATGAAAGCGATTCCGGCACGGTGCGGCACCCCGACGCCCTCCTCCGCCGGCGCCGCTCCGAATCGGCGGTCGCGGCGGCGAAACGCTTCTATGGCCCGGCACAGATCCTCGCCGTCGAAGTCCGGCCAATGCGTGTCGATGAACACAAGCTCCGCGTAGGCCGACTCGAACAGCAGGAAGTCGCTCAGGCGCTGCTCGCCGCTCGTCCGGATCACGAGGTCCACCGGCGGCGTTTCCGGATCGGAGTGGCACGCGCGATTGACCCGCCGCAGGAAGCCTGTCTCGTCGCAGCGTTCGGCCGAGCCCAGCGCACCGGCCGCGGCGAGGATCGCCGAGCGCGCCGAGTAGTCCACGGCCAACCTCAGGTAGAGCCGCGCGCCGTCGCGTGTGGCGCGCTCCGTCTCCTCGATCGCGCGAATCAGCCCCGGCGGCAGGCGGTCGCGGCGGCCGATCACCGCGAGCCGGACGCCCTGCCGGCGGCAGTTCGCGCGTTCGCGGACCAGGAAGGACTCCATCAACCCCATCAGCGTCGCCACCTCGTCCGCCGGCCGACGCCAGTTGTCCCGGGAGAAGGCGTAGAGAGTCAGTGTCGTTATGCCGAGCCCGGGCGCCGCTTCCACGGCGCGCCGCACGGCGCCGGCGCCCCGGCGGTGACCTTCCGTGCGCGGGAGCCCGCGCGCCGCGGCCCACCGGCCGTTGCCGTCCATGATCAGGCCCACGTGCAGGCCCGTCGGCGTTCGGTCCATCCCGTTCCGCCTCAGCCGACCGCCGAGAGGGACAGGCGCTCGACGAGGATGGCGACGACGAGGAACGACAAACCGAGCAGAATGAGGGCGCCGGCGGCGAACATCACCCGCAACGGCCGGTGCTCGAAAGGCGCGGCGGCGGCCAGGCGGCCGAACTGGGCGGCCACCCGGACGGCGACATAGATCGCTATGATCATGGCCCCCAACTCCAGGGGCGGCGCGTCGTCGATCCATGCCGACCCGACGAGCGTCGCGGCGGCGAATACCCGCAGGAGCCAGGTGAAGAAGATCGCCTCGGCGGGCGCCAGGCGGTCTTCGAGAGAACTGAGCGATCGTTTCATCGTGACACTCCTCCGTGCGCATGAGGCATCGACCGTCGTGCGCGTTGCGGCTCTGGCGTTGGTTCTGCAGGCTGTTCCGGTTGCCGCCCGAAGCCGCGCAGGATCTGTTCCAGGGCGGGACGCATTCGCAAGACTTGCCGCGTGCGGATGACCCGGTCCCAGAGCGGCTCGAACTTCTTCCACCCGGCGGCGTAGGCAACGTGGCGCAAGGCGGCCACCGGATCGTTCTTCGTCGACGCTCCGCGCAGGATCGAGCCCCACCGGTAGAAGTCGCGGTAGGCCCGCCGGTAGCCGGACTCCAACGCCTCCCCGCTCATGCCGCGCGTGCGGAAGACGACGTGGCGGGTGTCGTAGAGGTCCCAGTCGCGGTGCAGCAGCCGGCCCTCGGCCTCCATGCGGTCAAACAGCCGAGTGCCGGGGTAGGGCGTGATGATGTGGAACGTCGCGGTCTCGATTCCCTGCCCGATGGCCCACTCGACGGTCCGCTCGAAGACCGAGGGGTCGTCCTCGTCCATGCCGAACACGAAGCTGCCGTTGACCATCACGCCCGCGTCGTGCAGGCGCCGCACCGCCTCGCCGTAGTCGCGGCGCAGGTTCTGGAACTTGCGCTGGGCCTTCAGGCTCCGCGGGTCCAGCGTCTCGAAGCCGACGAACAGGCTGCGCAGGCCGGCCGTGACCGCCGCCTCGAGCAGTCCGGGACGCAGGACCGACCCGACGGTGCCGGCGGCTTGCCACAGCCGCCCCATGCCCCGCATCGCGTCGAACAGCTCCGAGGCGAAGCGAACGTTTCCGAACAGGTGGTCGTCGAGAAAGTACAGGTGGCGGCCGGGCAGCCGGTCGATCTCGGCCAGCGCGTCCTCGACCACCTGGGTGTAGAAACCGCGGCCGCCCTGGAAGAAGGCCTCCTTGTAGCAGAAATCGCACACGTGCGGGCAGCCGCGGGAAACGACGATCGAGTTCGGCACGAGATAGAGCGAACGCTGGATCAGGTCGCGCCGGATGCGTGGAAGACCGGCCAGGGTGCGCACCGTGGAGCGGTAGAGCGGTTTGGGGCGTCCCGCCCGAAAGTCGTCGAGAAACACGGGCCAAGTGTCCTCGCCCGGCCCGATGAAGACGCTGTCCGCATGGCGCGCGGCTTCCTCCGGGAGCGAGGTCACGTGCAGGCCGCCGAGCGCGACCCATGCGCCCTTGCGGCGGTAGTGGTCGGCCAGCTCATAGGACCGTCGGGCGGAGGTGATGTACACCTGGATCACGACCAGGTCGGGCTCGTCGTCCGTATCGAGACGCTCCACGTGCTCGTCCTGGAGGGCGACCTCGTCGTCGTCGCGCAGGTAGCCGGCCAGCGTCGCCAGGCCCAGCGGAGGGAAGAGCGAGTACTTGATGGGCCGGAAGAAGGGGCTCGTCGCCTCGGTCAGCGCCGGGAGGATCATCTTGACCTTGATGCCGGCGCGTTGCCGGCCGGCGGTCCGCGCGGTCCGGGGACGCGGCCGAAGGGGGAGTTTCAGTGTCATGCTTCTCGCTCGCTTTCCGCGGCAGGGCCGCGTTCGAATTCGCTCCGGGTCAGTATCGGCGGAAGACCCCGCCCGAGACATGAGCGAGAAGTGAGCGTTCGGTGAGATCCCTCTGAAAGCGACGGAATCGGGCTCAGCGAGGTCTCTTGGTGAGCCCGGCCGCCAGTCCCGAACCGAACATCAGCCCCTCGAAGACGCTGATCGCGACCCGGGTCCAGACTCCCGGCTCAGACTCGCCGAGCAGGCGCGCCAGGGGTGCGAGGCCGACCTGCGAGCCGGGAAAGGTCTGGGCCATGAACTCCAGGCTCATCGCCCCCAGGAAACGGCCGCTCCAGCCGAGAAGCCCGGCGGCCGCCGCACATGCGAACCCCGTGAGGAGAGCCACGCGCACGCGGGCAAGCCCGTGCGGCGTGGCCATGCCGCCCTCCGCGACCGGGGTGGCCAGCCCGTACCCCAGGCCGACCGCTCCGCCGAGGGCCATCCCCTCCACGGCGCCGGTCAACGGCGACAGGTTGCGGCCG
>JAJEEE010000008.1 GCA_022821145.1 Acidobacteriota bacterium | reverse complement strand
CGGCGCGGGCGGCGTCAGCGGCGTCGCCCTGGAAGCCCACGACATTGTTGCCGTCGTCGAGCGCCTCGGCGGCGGCCCGGTTGCTCGCGTAGGTGAACGCGACGCTCGCGCCGTCGGCGGCCAGCGTTTCGACGATGGCGCGGCCGATGCCGCGAGTGCCGCCCGTGACGATGGCGACCTTTCCTTCGAGGGACACGGGAATCCTCCTTGACGGGCCGGGATTGTAGCAGCAAACGCCGGTCAGGACAGAACCGCCGCCAGGTCCAGCAGCTCGAGATTGAGCGGCTTGCACGTGTCCACGACGGTCCCAAGCGGCGTCGTGCCGACCCGGTCGTCGAGCAGCCCGACCAGCACGCCCGTCTGACCCTTGAGAAGCGCGTCGATGGCGCCGGCGCCCAACCGGGAGGCCAGCAGCCGGTCGTACGCCGTCGGCACACCGCCGCGCTGGACGTGGCCCAGGATGGTGGCGCGGACCTCGAAGGGTCCGGGTTGCTCCTCGAAGTACCGAATCAATGTCTGCGCGTTGCACCGGGCCCCCTCGGCGACGACGGCGAGCGCATGCTTCTTCCCGTCGGCGTAGGCCTTGTGGAACACGCGCGCGATCTCGTCCGGCCCGGTTTCGCGCTCCGGTATGACGACGGCTTCGGCGCCGCCGGTCAGTCCGGCCATGAGGGCGAGATACCCGCAGTCCCGGCCCATGACTTCGACGACAAGTCCGCGTTCGTGGGAGGAGGCCGTGACCTTGAGGCGGTCGATCGCCTCCAGCGCGATGTTCAGCGCCGTGTCGACGCCGACCGTGATGTCCGAGCCGGTCAGATCGTTGTCGATCGTGGAGGCCACGCCAACGACAGGGAACCCCTTGCGCGCCAACGCGAACGATCCCTGCTGCGAGCCGTTGCCGCCGATCACGACCAGGGCGTCGATCCGGCGGAGATGCAATTCGTGCAGCGCCCTTTCCTGACCCGCGTCGGTCTTGAACTCCGTACAACGCGCGGTTCCCAGGAACGTGCCGCCCTGTTGGATGACGCCGCTGACGTCGCCGGCGTCCAGCGGGCGGAACGATCCGTTCAGGAGACCGTTGAAACCGCGCGCGACGCCGAACAGCTCGAGGCCCTGTTGCTCGCCTACGCGGACCGCCGCACGGATCGCGGCGTTCATGCCGGGGGCGTCGCCGCCGCTGGTCAGGATGGCCACTCGCCGCACGGTCCCAGTGTACAGCAGTCCGCGCGGCGGCCGCGCGCCGTGGGCCGCGCGGCGCCCGTGAGATGGAACGGCGCCATGTCGGCGGCCGTCGTGCGGACTGAACTGAAGAGATCGTTATCTTGGACTGACGCCTCGCTACGCCGCCTCCATGGCAACGCCATGGAGGCGTCCAGTCGCGGCGAGGAACGCCGCGACGACTTATAGGAGCGCCCCGCACGCTCGCAGCGAAACACCGAGCGCCATACCAAGCCACCGAGGCCACGCACAACGTCGCCGCATTCCCCATGGTACCCGCGGCCTCCGGGCCGCCGCGTCAGCAAGACGAGATCTCGCAAACGGCCGACACCGTCAACGAAGAGAATAAGCTCTCCATCATCAACGCGCTATCCGCGTGGGAACGCCCGGGCGGCGCCCCGTCTTCCGTTGATTCTGGTGCTGAAACTGCCTATTCTTGGGTGCTGTACTGCCGTCGGAGAGGAGACACGCAACGTGGATTTCGAGTTCAGACCCATGCGGTATCCCGAAGAGTTGATCAAGCCGATGCGCGACGAGTTGACCCGTCTCGGCGTCGCCGAGACCCGGACGCCCGAGGCCGTGGACGCGGCCATCCGCGACGGCGACGGGACGACGATGGTGATCGTCAACTCCGTCTGCGGGTGCGCGGCCGGCAAGGCGCGTCCCGGCGTGGCCCTGGCGCTGGATCACGCCGTCCGGCCCGACAACGTGATCACGGTCTTCGCGGGCGCGGACCTGGAGGCCACCGAACGCGCACGGTCGTATTTCGCGGGATACGCGCCGTCGTCGCCATCGATCGCCCTGATGCGAAACGGCGAGGTCGTCCACATGATGGAGCGGCGCGACATCGAAGGCCGCGAGGCCGGGCAGATCGCGGCGGTCCTCACCGACGCGTTCGACCGCCTGTGTTGATCGGCGAACGCCGCCGTGCACAATTCCGCCACGGGCTGCTAGAATGACGTCCGCATGGTGATCCCCACCGCCGAGACATCAGCGTGTCACGGGCGCGGCGACCACCGGAGCGCCGCCCATGGCTAACCGCCTGTTCGTCGGGAACCTCTCCTACGAGGCCACCGAGTCCCAGCTTCAGGAACACTTCTCGCAGATCGGCCCGGTTTCGCGAGTTTTCGTTCCGCTCGATCGCGACACGGGCAAGCCGCGCGGGTTCGCGTTCATCGAGTTCGACGATCCGAAACATGCCGAGGCGGCGATCCAGCAATTCCACCAGAAACCGTTCATGGACCGTCGACTGGTGGTCAACGAGGCGCGTCCCAGCGAGGCGCGCGCCAAGGGGCCCGGATTGCGCCCCGCGGTCCGTGCGCCGGCGTCGGCGCGGCCGCAGCCGGCGTCGCGCTCCTTCGACTCGCCCGGCGAGGGCGGGCGCGGCGCCGTCCCGCGCCGTCCTTCCGGTCCAACCAAGACACGGCGCCGCGGCGGGAAACGCGCGTTCTGGGACGACGGTCCGAAGAAGGCGCCGATTCCCGAAAAGCGCAGAAGCCAGTTGCTCGGAGGGTTCGACGATGGCGGAGAGGATGACGTGGACGTCGAGTTCGACGATTTCGCCACCAGCCTTCCGGACGACGAGAACCACGAGGACTAGCGCGCGGTACCGCCGATGACCCGTCGATTCGTTCTGGGCGTCGACCTGGACGGGGTCTGCGCCGATTTTTTCGGTGGCTTGAGGCCTCTCGCGGCCGAGTGGCTGGGAGTACGGCTGGAAGCCCTCTCGCCCGACGTCTCGCACGGGCTGTCGGAGTGGGGGATCGATGACGCGCCGGGCGGCTACGAGGCGCTCCACCGTTTCGCGGTGACGCAGCGCAACCTGTTTCGGGCGTTGCGTCCCATGGAAGGCGCGCCGGCCATCCTGCGGGTGTTGTCGGCCAACGACGTCCGCATCCGGATCATTACCAGCCGGCTTTGCATCAAGTACTTCCACCAACAGGCCATCCGGCAGACGGTCGAGTGGCTGGACCACCATGACATCCCGTATTGGGACCTCTGTTGCATGCGGGACAAGACCGCGGTCGGCGCCGACCTGTACATCGAGGATTCGCCGGACAACGTCCGGCTGTTGCGCGCCGACGGCCATCGGACGATCGTGTTCTCGAACTCGACCAACCGCGGCGTTCCGGCGCCGCGCGCCGACTCGTGGGAGGACGCGGGACGGATGGTGATGGCGGAGCTGGAGCGCTGGAAGCGGAGTCGATAGTCACTGCCGGCGCTGGATGAACGACGGAGGGGTGACGATGAGTCCGGATCGATCCTTGAGAAACCACCTGGTCGCGATGCTTGAAGGCGGCCATTCCCACGACCCGTTCGAGAAGGCGCTGTCGGACTGGAAGCCGGAGATGCGGGGCGTGCGCCCGGCGGGCGGGAACCACTCGCCGTGGGAGCTCCTGGAACACATGCGCATCGCCCAGTGGGACATCCTCGAGTTCTCTCGGAGCGCCCGCCACGTGTCGCCGAAATGGCCCGACGGTTACTGGCCCGAAACGATCGAGCCGCCCAGCGAGGACGCCTGGGACGAGAGCATCGAATGGTATGCCGGGGACCGGCAGTTGATGATCGATCTGATTCTCGATCCCAAGGTCGATCTCCACGCCCGCATTCCCCATGGCGACGGGCAGACCGTGCTCCGGGAGGCCATCACGCTGGCGACGCACAATTCCTACCACATCGGCCAGTTGATGACGTTGAAGCGGATCCTCGACGCCTGATTCCGCGGTTAGAAGATCAGGGCCGGCAACACGCGCGTAGCCACGACGAAGAGCCAGGGGATCACGACGATGACGGCGCGCGTGGCCGCGCCGATTCGCTTCGGGGTCAGTACGCCGTAACCGATGGTCAACAGGGCGAGGATCCAGATCGTGGTCAGGCTGGTGGCCTGCGCCAGCGCGTAGAGCGCCCCCGACTCGGCCTGCGGATCCATGAACACCGCCGCGCTCAGGACGTTCATCTGTCCCAATGAGAAGGCGGAAGGGGGAATCGTGTACATCACGCCCAATCCGGCGACGCCGGCGACGAGTATGGGCGTGAAGGCGAACGCCGTCACGGACCAGAAACGCATGAAACCGGCCCGGCTTCCCACCATCAGGAATATGAGGTAGTACAGCGTCGCCACGGGCAACGACACGCCCACCCACCAAAGCGACGCCATATACAGCCCGGCGGTGACATACGGATTGTTGAACGTTTCGCGCAGCGCGTTCATGTCGTCCAGGGACATGTCGCCGGCCTGAGGGCCTCTGAGAACTTCCCGCATCAGGGCCTCGCCGAAATCGATGCGGCTGGTCAGCAGGTACGTGCTTGATACGCCTAACGCGATGAACACCAGGAAGGGGATCCAGGGCCCGGTCCGGCTCTCCCGGATTTCCCGGAATGCGGATCCGGGACTCCAGAGCGTTTTCAGGATCAAGACAAAGGCGCGCATGAACGGTTCCCCAGAGACCCGGCTTTCAACTCGCCCCGCGCGCGACGACCTCGATACCGGGGGCGATGTCGTCTGCGGGATGGACGATGACGGTATCGCCTTCCGAAAGACCGGACAGGACCTGGGCGTCCACTCCCGTGCGCCGGCCGACCTCCACCGTTCGAAGCTCGACGACGCCGTCGACGACGGCGAACACGGTCCAGTCGTCTCCGGTGCGGAACAGGCTGCTGGTCGGTACGATGAGGGCGTCGTCGGTCTCCCAGAGAACGACACGGACCTCGACGCGGTAGCCGTCGCCCAGGTATTCGGCGGCCTGGGTGATGTCGTCGAAATCGACGATCACGTTGACGCGCTGCTCCTCGACGCCCAGGGCGGACAGCTTGGTGAAGCCGGACGGTTCCACGAGCCGGACCCGGCCCATGAGCGTCATCCCTCCACCCCACTGTTCGATCAACACCGTGTCGCCGGTCCGGACCTGGACGGCGTCCTCCGACAGGAGATCCGACACGATCTCGATCCGGCGCATGTCGCCCAGCTCGACGAGCCGTTCTCCCGCCGGTACGACCGCCTCGCTCTCGCGGATCCTCCGGAGGACGACGCCGCTTATGGGCGAACGGATCGTGATCGGGTCGCCGGAACCGGCGGCCGCCGTGTCTTCGGTGATCTGAACCAGGCTGGAGCGGGCCACCTCCACGGCCTGCTCGGCGTCGCCGACCGCGAACTCGGCCGCGTTGAGCGCTTCCCGCGCGGCGCGCACCTCGAAGCCGGTGGATTCGAACCGCTCCCGGGAAATCAGGCCCTGATCGAACAGTTCCTCGTCGCGGTCGAAACGCGTTTCGGCAAAACCCAGCTCTTCCCTCAATCGGTCGCGTACGGCCCGCGTCCCCCCGATGGCCGCCTCGGCGGCGCGTACGCGGCTTTCGGCCTCGGTACGCGTCCGGGCGTCCAGGAACGCCGGCTCGATGGGAAGGAACGTCGCGATCGGAGTCTCCCCGGCAATGACCGGATCGCCCGGCTCGAGGTCGATCCTCAGGACGCGGCCGGCGACGGGGGCCGACACGACGTACCGGTCCCTCAGACGCGTCTCGCCCTCCTCGTCGATGGTGACCTGCATCGGCCCGCGCGCCACGGTCTCGAAGTCGGCGATGACCGGTTGCGGCCGCAACGCGTACATGAGCAGCGCGGCCGCTGCAGCGAGGAACAAGAGGCCCGTCAGTCGTTTGATCCAACGTTTCATGGCTGCGTGTCTACTCTCTTGCCTTCAACACCCCGACCAGGTCCAGGCGGTTGAGCCGGCGACGGACGACGGCGCTCGAGACGAACGTCGCCACCAGAACGCTGATCGTCGCCCGCGCGTAAGTATTGTCGCCCACGACGAGTGGAATGCGATACAGCTCGGTGGTTCCGATGGTTTCCACCGTCAGCCAGGCCAGTCCGTAGCCCAGCAACAGACCGGTGGGAATGGCGACGGCCGTCAGCAGCGCGAACTCGCCGAGAAGAACGTAGGCGATCTCCCCCTTCGTGAAGCCCAGCACGCGCAGGCTGGCGAGTTCCCAGGCCCGTTCCGAGAGCGAAATCCGGGCGGCGTTGTAGATGACGCCGAAGGCGATCACGCTCGAGAAGACCTGATTGAAGAAGATGATGACGTCCATGTTCTGCTCGATCGTCGCCCGGAACCCTTCGACGGCGGCTTCCTTGAGCGTCACGGCGGCCACCGACGGCGTGTTCTTCAGCCGGTCGTAGATCGCGTCCGTCCGCAGTCCGTCCACCTGCAGGACCGCGCCCGAAACCACTCGGCTTTCCCGCATCAGGTCGTTGACGGTGTCGATTTCCATGTAGACGTAGGCGCCGAGGTAGTCGTCGACGACGCGGGCCACCGTCACGTCGCGCGTCGGCCGCGATCCCTCGAGCACCTCGATCGTCACCGTGTCACCCGCCGCGGCGCCGATGATCCGGGACATCTGCCGCGAAAGGACCAGGCCGCCCGGGGGGAACGAGATCGCCGTCCGGCCGGCATGGACCACCCGCATCAAGTCCGGATTGGCCACGAGACCCGTGATCGAGGTCTGCCGCGAACGGTGGCCGAAACGAAGCCGCGCCGGGACCGCGCGCATGGGTTCGACGTTCATGACGCCGTCCAGACCCGCGATCTCGTACATGGCGCCGGCCGAGCGGGGCTCCACGAACGTGACGGTGAGATCCTGTCGCTGCGCGACGCTGAACTCCGTGGCCACGATCGAGTTCATCGCGTCTATGAAGAACGAACCCTCGACCACCATGGCGCCGCCGAAAGCGATGCCCACGATCGACAGGAGCGTTCGAAGGGGACGGCGCGTGAGGTTCCGCACGATCATCCGGGTGGGCGGCGACAGCCATGACCCCAGTCCCAGGCGCTCGATCAGGCTGACCGAGTATTGAGCCGGAGTCTGTGGCCTCATGGCCTCGGCCGGCGGCAGCCGCACGGCCCGCCGCACCGCGCCGCGCGCGCCGAGAAGGGCCGACGCCAGGCTCACCGCGACCGCCGCCGCGATGATGCTCGGCGAGATCCGGAACTCGAGAATCGGGAACCGGAAGAAGTCGTTGTAGAGGTTCATCATGCTCGAAGCCAGCCACGTCCCGCCGCCGATGCCGATCGCGATACCGATGACGGCCACGGCGAGGGCCCACAGGTAGTAGTGGAGTCCGACTTCGAAGTTGGAGTAGCCGAGAGCCTTGAGCGCGGCGATCTGTTCCCGCTGCAGCGTCACGATGCGGCCGAGCACGACGTTGAGCAGGAACGCGGCGACGGCGAGGAAGATGATCGGCACCATGGTCCCGAAACTCTGCAGTTGGCTCAATTCGTTGGTCAGGAACCAGTTGGAGAGTTGCGTGTCCCGGGTGATCGCTCCACGGCCGCCGTAGCGTTCCAGCATCCGGTCGAGCGCCGCGATCACGTCGTCGCCCGCCACGCCCGGCATGAGCCGCAGGGCGACATCGTTGAAACCGCCCTCCATGTCGAACGCCGCGGCGAGCTCCCGTTCGTTCATCCAGACGACGCCGTGGTGTTCGTTGTCGGGTACGACGTTGCCGGGGCGGATGATGTAGACGAACTCGGGCGACAGCGCCACGCCGGCAATCTCGAAAACACGCCGCGTGCCGTTGACGACGGCGGCGATCGAGTCTCCGGGCTCCAGGCCGTGCGCCAGGGCGAAACCCTCGTTGACGAGCACCTCGTTCGGGCGGTTGGGGTCGATGTAGCGTCCGCGGCGGATGAATACGTCGTTCAGCATCGTACGCCGCTGAACCGGAATCGATACGAACTGCGCCACGGCCGGTTCGGCCATGTCGGGCATGTCGAGGGAAACGTCCGCGCTGACGCGCAGCTCCGCCTGCGCCACTCCGGGTATTTCGCGGATCCGGTCTTCGAGACGTCGCGGCGCGCGTTTCAACGACGCGAACACGTCGGCGAAACGGTAGCGGTCGTAATAGGCTGCCCGTGTCAGTTGGAGCGAGTCGAACGCTCCCAGGTACATGATGAAGACGGTTACGGCCGCCGCGATCACGAGCGCGATCGCCAGCACCTGCCCCTTGATGCGCCAGAGGTCGCGGAGCAGTTTGCGATGGATGGCCGGCATCACCAGCTCAGATCCCGGGGCGTCTTCCGGGTCGAGTTCTCTCGTATCGATGCGATCCGTCCGTCGGCCAGCGCCACGACCCGGTCGGCCATCTCGGCGATCGAGGCGTTGTGGGTGATGACGGCCGTCGTCGTCCCCAACTCGCGGTTGACCTTGGCGATCGCCTCGAGCACGACCACTCCGGTCTGGATGTCGAGTGCGCCCGTGGGTTCATCGCACAGGAGCACGTCGGGGTTCTTCGCGATGGCCCGCGCGATGGCCACGCGCTGCTGCTGGCCGCCGGAGAGCTGGGAAGGGAAGTGGTCCAGGCGGTCGCCGAGATCCACCCGCTCGAGGGCCTCTTCCGGAGTGAGCGGATCCTCGCCGATGTCGGTGACCAGCGCGACGTTCTCCCGGGCCGTCAGACTCGGGATGAGGTTGTAGAACTGGAACACGAACCCGACGTGGTTGCGCCGGTATCGGGTCAACGTCGATTCGTCCGCCGTCGTCAACGCGTCGCCGCGGTAGAAGACGTCGCCGGAAGTCGGCACGTCCAGACCGCCCAGTATGTTCAGGAGCGTGGACTTGCCGCTGCCCGAGGGACCGAGCAGCACGATGAACTCGGACTCTCGGAGGGCGAAGTCGACCCCGCGAAGGGCGTGGACGTCGACGTCGCCCATCGGGTAGACCTTCGTCACCTGGCGGGCCTCGAAGACCGTCGCGCGGTCTGAGGGAGCTTGCGGCTCGACGCGGGTCGTTTCCGACGGGAGAGTCATGGCGCAGCCGACGGGCGCGGAACACACGGCGTTCGGTGCTTGTAGAATACCCGCCGGCATGGGGTCGGGACAAGGCGCGCCGCTCCGGCGCGGCCGGCGGACCTGCGACCGAAGTCAGCGGCCGCGAGCGTCGCGCTTGCGGCGCGTTGCGCCGTTTCGCAGGTGTCCTGGACCGATTCGTCGCGCGTGGCGCGCATCGGCGCCTATAATGCACCCATGGTCGACGTCCCGTGTGACCGCCCTTTCCCTCGGTAGACGTCGTTGGACGCCGAGTGGCGTCGAGGACGGAATGAGCGGAGAATTCATTGCGATCGTGTCCGTAGGGGTTGGGTTGGCTGCCCTGCTGGTCGGCATGTTCACCTGGTTGCGCCAGGACAATGCGAAGGGTGAGGCCAGGTTGGAGGTCCAGATCGGCAAGGTGGAGGAGACACTCGGCGCCCGGATCGGCAAGGTCGAGGAAACGCTTGGCGGGCGCATCGACAAGTTGGGCGCACAGGTGGGCGAACTGCACGGACGGATGGCGCACCTGGACGGGTTGCTCGAAGGTCTGCGCGAATCCATCAGCGGACGGGCGGCCGCCGGCTGACGCGCCGGCCGCAACGACGGCCCGTGGCGTTACCGTGGGTCCGCGCCCGCCCGGATGCGGAGGCCGTCAGACGCCGACGCGCTCTCCCGACGCGGTCTCGAACGCGGTGACGTAACCGCCGTCGCTGCCGTCCCGCATTGGCGCCACGCGGATCGTGATCGTGTCTCCGACCTTGACGATGTCGGGCCGCCATCCCGCGCGGTACACGTTGTTGCGGCTGTGGCCCTCGAACTCGATGTCGCGCGTGCCCCGTTCGTCGGTGACGCGGAGCACCAGCGTGAGGTGCGGGTTGACCACCTCGATTTCCTGCACGACGCCCTCGATCTCGACCGTGTTCTGGAAGTCCATCGCGGCCGCGGAATGATGGGCGGCGGCCGGCCCTGCCCCGGCGGCGCCGAGGGCGATGACGGTGACGGCAAGCAGAGACAACTTCATGGCTGCGTTCCCTCCGGTCCGGCCGAATCCCTCTCGGCACGCAATTCATCGAGAACCCGGTGCCAGTTCGGCTCGTTGCATTCGTAGGTCATCAGGAAGCCGTTCGGCACGATCGACCAGCGCTTGACGGCCGAGAACGGCTCGGTCAAGAAGACCGGATCCGTCATCGTCATCTCGGCGGTGAGCACCTTCCGGCCGTCTTCCTCGGTCATGGTGTAGCGCTCGACGATGCGCGCCTGATCGCTGTGGGCATAGCGCTGGTCGACCTGTTCTCGGAGCTGGGTGGTCTCGACGACGAGCGTGTCGCCTTCCCAACGGCCGGTCGAATAGCCGTTCCGTTCGGGAAAGCGGTCCGATTCGGGAATGATCCGTTCGCCGAAGTAGACGCGCCGGATCTCGTTGTGCGCCTCGTAGATGATGGTGATCTGGTCCGGCCGCTGGATGATCTCCATCGGGTATCCGCCCGACCCCAGCATGGAGCCCGGCATGCCCGTGCCCAGGCAGTGTCCGCCCGGCGTTTCCCCCGTGGGCGACACCAGCGACTGGTAGTCGGTGACCTTTGCCTGGGCCTCCGCCGTCAGCGGAAGCGCGGGGCCGCCGCGGCCGCCGCCGCCGCCCGGTCCTCGATAATTGGTCCACACACCCGTGAAATCAGGCGCTTCGGCCTGCGCCCATGCCGTCCCGGTCAACAGCACGGTCACCGAAGCGTACCGCAAGCACGCCGTTAGCGTTTTGAACATGAACTCCTCCCTCTGGGCCGGATTCTATAGCAAGACGTTCCGCCGACGCATCAAATCGGCCATCGGCGCGTCACGGCAGGTCGTGGAGGCCCTCGGTCAGCTCGATCCGCGTCCCCCACGGGTCCGTGATGACGGCGGTGGCGATGCCGCCGTGGTCCGTCGACTGCCGGTACGGTTCGGTCAGCGCGATCCCCTTGGTTCCGAGGCCGTCCACGAACGCCCGGAGGTCCCGGACCTCGAAACCCACGTGGTCGACGGCGCGTCCCCCGGTGGGCGCCAGCTCTTCGTCCGGTTCCCAGATGAAGAAGTTGAGCATGTAGCCCACGCCCGGCAGGTCGGCGCCGATGAAGAAGTCCGTCTGGCCCGGCCGCAGCGTGGCGTCGAAGGCGCGCATGTACCACTGCTGCATCTCCACGAACCGCGGGTTGACGAAGTGGACGTGGTGGTGGACGATCGGCGGCGCGCCGGGTTCGCTGTCGGTCACCAGCTCCACCTTCACGCCGTCGGGCCCCAGCATGTACGAAAAACGTCCGTAGTTGCCGGCCGTTGGCGGCGCGGCTGTCTGGCCCGGCCCGGGTTCCCGGCCGACGGTCAACGCGTAGCCGTTCTCGACGGCCTTCGCCGTCAGCGCCGGCACGTCGGGCACGGCGAAGCCGATGTGGTCGAACGGCGTGCCGCGCGTGGGCCCCGTCGGCGGCCGCTCGCTGAGGAACAGGTAGACGTCGGGGAACCGGATGACCTCGGCCGAGCCGACGGTGATCGGCTCGCCTCCCAGCGTATCGACCCAGAACGCCTTGTGTTCCTCGATGCTCGTGACGTTGAGGTGGTAGTGGCCGACGACGACGGGCGCTTCCGTGTTCAGCAACTGTCCGGCGGCCGGCAGCGACGCCAGCAGCGAAAACGCGGTCGTTCGTACCCAAGAATGAGTGGCGGCGCGGAATCCCGACATGGCGTTCCTCACTGGCCGAGCATCTGCCTCAATACATACTGCAAGATGCCGCCGTTCCGGTAGTACTGGATCTCGACGGGCGTGTCGATGCGGGCGCGGACCGCGAACGACGTCTCGCCGCGGTCGGGGTGCGTCGCGGTGACGGTCAGGGTCTTTCCGGGCGTCAGCCCTTCGGCGATGCCGGTGACGGAGAACTCCTCTGTGCCGTCCAGTCCGAGGTTCTCGCATCCCTGGCCGTCGGCGAACCGGAGCGGCAGGACGCCCATCCCGACCAGGTTGCTGCGGTGGATGCGTTCGTAGCTTTCGGCGATCACCGCCCGGACGCCCAGCAGCCGGGTGCCCTTCGCGGCCCAGTCCCGCGACGAGCCCGACCCGTATTCCTTGCCGGCCAGGACGACCAGCGGCGTGCCCTCGGACCGGTATCGCATGGCCGCGTCGTAGATGGACATCGGCTCCCCGCCGGGCATGTGGCGCGTGACGCCGCCCTCGGTTCCCGGCGCCATCCGGTTCCGCAGCCGGACGTTGCCGAACGTCCCGCGCATCATGACCTCGTGGTTGCCTCTCCGTGCCCCGTAGGAGTTGAAGTCCGCCGGGGCCGTTCCCATCGACCGGAGATACGCCCCGGCCGGACTGTCGGGCGGGATGGCGCCCGCCGGCGAAATGTGGTCCGTCGTGACCGAATCGCCCAGGACGGCCAGGGCGCGCGCGCCGGCGATGTCGTCCGGTTCGGCCGGTTCCGGGCCCATGTCGTCGAAGAACGGCGGCTTCTTGACGTAGGTCGAGGCCTCGTCCCAGGCGTACAACTCGCCTGGCGGAGCGTCCAGGTCCGTCCATCGCGCGTCGCCCGCCATGGACTCCTCGTAGGCCGAGCGGAACATCTCCGGCTTGATGGATTGCCGGATCGCGGCCTGAACTTCCTCGGTATCGGGCCAGAGATCCCGGAGGTAGACCGCGTCGCCGTCCCGGCCGCGGCCGATCGGATCGTTGGCCAGGTCGATATCCATGCGGCCGGCCAGGGCGTAGGCGACCACCAGCGGCGGAGACGCCAGGTAGTTGGCTTTCACAAGGGGGTTGATCCGGCCTTCGAAGTTGCGGTTGCCGCTGAGGACCAACGTCACCACGAGGTCGTTTTCCTCGACGCCGGCGGCGATCGCCTCGGGCAGCGGCCCGCTGTTGCCGATGCACGTCGTGCACCCGTACCCGACCAGGTGGAACCGCAGCGCTTCCAGGGGTTCGAGCAGCCCGGTGTCCCGCAGGTAGTCGGTCACGACGCGCGAGCCGGGCGCCAGGCTCGTCTTCACCCAGGGCCGCACCGTCAGGCCGCGTTCGACCGCCTTCCGCGCGAGCAGCCCCGCCGCCACCATCACGGCCGGGTTCGACGTGTTCGTGCAACTCGTGATCGCCGCGATCACCACCGAGCCGTGCCCGATCTCGAAGCGTTGGTCGCCCGAAACGATCGGCACCGCCTGCGGCGCCGAGCCGTTGCCGGTCAGCGAGGCGAGCGCGCGCGCGAACGAGGCCTTGGACTCGGCGAGCGGGATGCGGTCCTGGGGCCGCCGCGGACCCGAGATGCTCGGTTCCACGCCGCCCAGGTCCAGTTCGACGCTGTCCCCGAACACCGGCTCGGGAGTATCCGCGCCGCGGAACAGTCCCTGGGCCTTGACGTAGGCTTCGGTCCGGCCCACGGCGTCCTCGGTCCGCCCCGTCAGCCGCATGTACGCGAGCGTCTCGTCATCGACGGGGAAGAAGCCGATCGTGGCGCCGTACTCGGGGGCCATGTTGGAGATCGTCGCGCGGTCGGCCAGCGAGAGGTTCCCGACTCCCGGCCCGTAGAACTCGACGAACTTGCCGACGACGCCCTTCTCGCGCAGCATCTGGACGATGCGGAGGACGGCGTCGGTGGCCGTCGCACCCTCCGGCAGCGCGCCCGTCAGGCGGAAGCCCACGACCTGGGGGATCAGCATCGAGATGGGGCAGCCCAGCATGGCGCCCTCGGCTTCGATGCCGCCCACGCCCCAGCCGACGACGCCCATGGCGTTGACCATCGTGGTGTGCGAATCGGTGCCGACCAGCGTGTCGGGGTACAGCGTCGGAGTGTCGTTCCTGTCGAGGAACACGACGTGGGCCAGGTACTCCAGGTTCACCTGGTGGACGATGCCCGCGTCGGGAGGCACGACGCGGAAGTTCCGGAACGCGGCCTGCCCCCACTTCAGGAAGAGATAGCGCTCGCGGTTCCGCTGCGCTTCGAGCTCGGCGTTATGGGCGAACGCCGCCGGCGTTCCGAACCGGTCGACCTGAACGGAATGGTCGATCACCAGGTCCACGGGCTGCAGCGGGTTGATGCGCGCCGCGTCGCCGCCCATCTCGCGCACGACGTCGCGCATCGTGGCCAGATCGACCACGGCGGGCACGCCGGTGAAGTCCTGCATCAGGACGCGGGCCGGGCGGAAAGCGATTTCCCGGTCCGTCGCCCGGCCCACCGAGTCGGCGACGGCGCGGACGTCGCCGGCCGTCACCGAGTCGCCGTCCTCGTGCCGGAGGAGGTGCTCCAGCATGATCTTCAGCGAGAACGGCAGCCGGGACGTCCCACCGATGCCGGCCTTCTCCAGGGATTCGAGCGAGTAGAAGCGAAACGAGTCGGGGCCCACACGCAGGGTGGATTCGGAACCAAACGTGTTCATCGCGGCGATCGGTCTCCCGGAAGTCAAAGGCGGACATTATACGGTAAGAGCGAGGCGCCGTCGCCAGCCGTTCGGTGGAGGACGGCCTCGTGCGATACGACACGTTCGTTGACGACGATTTCGTTGCGATGCAGTCGTCGGTCCCCGGCGATCGCTTCCGGAACGCGGCGAAGCTTGACCGCAGGTATATATGTACGTCTATACTTGCGTTCCATGGATCGAAAGCGCGCCAAGCTGTTCCGGAACGGGGGAAGCCAAGCCGTGCGTCTGCCGAAGGACTGCCGCTTTCCCGAGCAGCGGGAAGTCCTTGTGGAACGGGAGGGACGGCGCGTGATTCTCGAACCCGCGGACGAGTGGCCGGACGAGTTCCGCGCCTGCCTCGGCGCATGGTCCGAGGAGATTCCCCGTCCGCCGCAGCCACCGATCGGCCGTTTTCGGAATCCCTTGGCCTGAACACTCCGATGGCCCGATACATGCTCGATACCGACACGGTGAGCTTCGCCTTGCGCGGGTTCGGTGATGTCGCGACGCGTCTGCTGGAGCATCGCCCTTCGGAGATTTGTATCAGTTCCATCACTCTCGCGGAGTTGCGTTTCGGCGCCGAGGCGCGCCGGTCCCGCAAGCTGCAGAAGCTGATCGACGTGTTCGTCGTTTCCGTCAGTGCGATCCCGTTCGACCCGCCTGCGGCCGATCGCTTCGGACGCATCGCCCATGCCTTGGCGAGGCGCGGCGAACCGATCGGCTCGTTCGACACGCTGATCGCAGCCCACGCCGTGTCGCGCGGACTGACGTTCGTGACGAACAACGCAAAGCACTTCGGGCGCGTCAAGGGATTGAAGACCGAAAACTGGGTTTGAAGGGTCGAGCGGTCCGCCCCGCATCCGTTGTGGGCCACGCCGCCGGGCCGTCGAGGAGAGCGCCCAGGAGCGGATCGGTCGTGCCGGCCCCCGATACAACCTGCTAAGATAGTGGGCTTTGCCCGTCCGGAGAATCCGACGCGAATGGGGTTGATCGCATTCAACGGCCTGGAGCCGAAGCTGGGCCGAGGCGTGTTCGTCGCCGAGGGCGCCCGCGTCATCGGCGACGTGGAGATCGGTGACGACTCCAGCGTCTGGTTCAACGCCGTCGTCCGGGGCGACATCCACCACATCCGTATCGGCCGTGGCTCCAACCTCCAGGACGGGACCGTGTGCCACGTGATGCGCAACGCGTGTCCGGTCATCGTCGGCGACGCGGTGACCGTCGGCCACGGCGCCGTGCTCCACGGGTGCGAGATCGAGTCGCATTGCCTGATCGGCATGCGGGCCGCGCTGCTCAACGACGTCCGCATCGGGTCGTACTCGATCGTGGCCGCCGGGTCGGTCGTTCCCGAGCGCATGGTCGTGCCCGAGCGCAGCCTGGTGATGGGAACGCCGGCCCGGGTCAAGCGCGAGCTGACGGACGACGAGGCGGCCGCCATCGACGCGTACGCCCAGCGCTACGTCGAGTACAAGAACGTCTATCTCGCCGGCGGGAACGAATAGGCCGGGCGGTTCACCGATTCGAACATGATCCAGGCGGCGCGCGGCACCTACGACATCCTGCCCTCCGACGTGGGGCGGTGGCAGCGCGTCGAGCGCGAACTGCGCGCCGTCTTCGAGCGGTACGCGTTCAGCGAGATCCGCACTCCGGCCTTCGAGCCGACCGAGCTGTTCGTGCGCGGCGTCGGCGCGGAGACCGACATCGTGTCCAAGGAGATGTACACGTTCGTGGACCGGGACGGGACCACGTCGTTGACGCTGCGCCCGGAAGGCACCGCGCCGGTCGTGCGGTCCTACATCCAGAACCGGATGTCGGCCGAGTCGCGAACGTTGAAGCTGTACTACATCGGTCCGATGTTCCGGAGGGAGCGCCCCCAGAAAGGCCGTTACCGGCAGTTTCACCAGGTGGGCGCCGAGGTGCTGTCGTCCACGGACGAGCCCGCGATCGAGGCCGAGGTCATCGAGATGCTGACGCTGCTGTTCGCGCGGCTCGGCGTCGAGGGCGTCACCCTCGAGGTGAACTCCGTCGGATGCCCGGCGTGCCGGCCGCCGTTCGTCGAGCGGCTGAGGGAGGCCATCGCGGCCCGCGCCTCGGAGCTGTGCGGGGATTGCCGCCGACGGGGCGAGCGGAACCCCATGCGCGTCTTCGATTGCAAGGTGACGGCGTGTCAGGAAACGATCGCCGGGCTGCCGGTGCTCCACGCCAGCCTGTGCGAGGCGTGCGCCGCGCACTTCGTCCGGTTCCGGGGCTACCTCGACGACCGCGCGATCGCGCACACGGTGGAGGAGCGGATGGTCCGCGGCCTGGACTACTACATGCGGACGGCGTTCGAGATGAAGTCCCGGGCGCTGGGGGCCCAGGACGCGGTCGCGGCCGGCGGCCGCTACGACGGGCTGGCCGAGGCGTTGGGGGGGCCGCCGACCAAGGGCTTCGGCTTCGCCATGGGCCTGGAGCGGCTGATCCTCTCCATGCCCGAACCGGACACGCCGGCGGACGCATCCGGCCCCGACTATTTCCTGGCGACGATCGGCGACGAGCCGTTTCGCTACGCCGCGCTGCTGGCGCGGCGGCTGCGCGAAGCGGGGGCGTCGGTCTACCTGGACTTCGATGGGCGGAGCCTGAAGAGCCAGATGCGCCTGGCCGACCGGATCGGCGCGCGGACGGTCGTGATGATCGGCGACGACGAGGTGAAATCCGGGAAGTTGACCGTCCGGAACATGTCGACGCGAGAGCAGAACGCCGTCACCGGAGACGATCTCGTTCTGACTGTTGGGAGCCATGCGAATTCATAGTTGCGGAGAGTTGACCCTCAACGACGAGGGCGCCGAGGTCACGCTGTCGGGATGGGTCGACGTCCGCCGGGACCACGGGCAGCTCGTGTTCGTCGACCTGCGCGACCGGGCGGGCATCACCCAGATCGTCTTCAACCCCGAGCGCAGCGCCGCGGCGCACAAGGCCGCCAAGGACCTGCGCAGCGAGTTCGTGGTGACCGTTCACGGCGCCGTGACGCGCCGCGCCGAGGACATGATCAACGCGAACCTCGAGACCGGCGAGATCGAGGTGGCCGCCGACCGGCTCGTGGTCCACAGCGAGGCGCGGACCCCGCCGTTTCCGATCGAGGACGTGGTGGCGACCTCCGAGGACCTGCGCCTCAAGTACCGCTACCTGGACCTGCGCCGCCGGCCCATGCAGGCGAACCTGCAGCTTCGGCACCGCGTGATGCTTGCCATCCGCAACTACATGGACGCCAACGGTTTCCAGGAGGTCGAAACCCCGTTCCTGACCCGGTCCACGCCCGAGGGCGCCCGGGACTACCTGGTGCCCAGCCGGCTCCACAACGGGCAGTTCTACGCGCTGCCCCAGTCGCCGCAACTGTTCAAGCAGTTGCTGATGGTGGCCGGGTTCGAGAAGTACTTCCAGATCGTCCGCTGCTTCCGTGACGAGGACCTGCGCGCGGACCGCCAACCCGAGTTTACGCAGCTCGACGTCGAGATGTCGTTTCCCGACACCGACGCGCTGTTCTCGCTGATGGAAGGCTTGATGCGGGACGTCTTCAAGCTGCGGGGCGTCGAGGTGGAGACCCCGTTCCCGCGCATGAGCTACCGCGAGGCCATGGACCGGTACGGAAGCGACAAGCCGGACACGCGCTTCGGGGTCGAATTGGAGGACTTCTCGGCGATCTTCGCCGAGGGCGGCGAGTCGCTGTTCAAGGAGATGGTCGGCAGCGGCCAGACGGTGCGCGGCCTGGTCGCGCCGGTCGCCTATTCCCGCAAGACACTCGACGAGCTGGACGCGTTCATGAAGCACCTGGGCGGAGCGGGTCTGGCGTGGGTCCAGGTGACCGGCGAGGCGCCGCGAACGCTGCCCATCGTCCGGAAGGCGGGTCCGGAAACGATCGAACGCCTGATCCGCGAGACCGGCGCGCGAACGGGCGAGACCGTCTTCATGGTGGCGGGGGACCGGACGCCCACCCTCCAGCGCGCGGGCGCGCTGCGGCTGGAGCTGGCGCGCCGCGAGGGATGGATTCCCCACGACCGTTGGCAGTTCCTGTGGGTGGTGGACTTCCCGCTCTTCGAATACGACGAGACCGACGGGCGTTGGGTGTCGCTCCACCATCCGTTCACGTCTCCCGCCGGCGACGACGTCGCTCGGCTGGAGACCGACCCCGGCAACGTGCGGGCCCGGGCCTACGACCTGGTCCTCAACGGCGTGGAGATCGGGGGCGGGTCGATCCGGATCCACGACAGCGGCGTCCAGGCGCGGGTCTTCCGCGCGCTCGGCCTCGACGACGACCAGGCCCGCGAGAAGTTCGGGTTCTTCCTGGAGGCGCTGGAGTACGGGACGCCGCCGCACGGCGGGATCGCGCTCGGGTTGGACCGCATCGTCATGCTGCTGGCCGGCGGGACGTCCCTGCGCGACGTGATCGCGTTCCCCAAGACCGCGCGGGCGGTGGACATGATGTCGGAGTCGCCGTCCGCGGTGGAGGAAACCCAGCTTCGGGAGCTGGGGATCCGGGTGAGGGAGAAACCGTAGAAGTATCCCGCGCGAATTCGAGGCGCACCGGGCGCTCGAACGCGTTGTCTTCGCCAACGTCGTCATGCCCAAGATATCCGTCCTGCCGGAATCCCTGGCCAACCGCATCGCCGCCGGCGAGGTCGTGGAACGCCCGTCGTCGATCGTCAAGGAGCTGATCGAGAACGCGATCGACGCTGGCGCCAGTACGATCGCCGTCGAGGTCGAAGGCGGGGGCCGGGCGCGGATCCGCGTCACCGACGACGGGGAGGGCATGGCGCCCGACGACGCCCGGCTGGCGTTCCAGCGCCACGCGACCAGCAAGCTCCGGGACCCGGACGACCTGTTCTCGATCCGGACGTTGGGGTTTCGCGGCGAGGCGCTCCCCTCGATCGCGTCCGTCGCCCGCGTTCGCCTCGAGACGCAGGCGCGGGGCGCCGAGACCGGTACGACGATCCGGATCGAGGCGGGCGAGGTCGTGGACGTCCGCGAGGGCGCGTTCCCCGAGGGGACCCGGATCGAGGTGGAGGACATGTTCTACAACGTTCCCGCCCGCCGCAAGTTCCTCCGCTCGGAGTCCTATGAGCTCGGCCGGATCACGGCCCACGCGACGCACTACGCCCTGGCGTATCCAGGTATCCGGTTCGTCCTGAGGAGCGGCCGCTACGAGCATCTCGCGGCGCCGCCGGCGGCGGACCGCCGCGAGCGGATCTTCCAGGTGTTCGGTTCGGACCTGCTCGACGAGATGGTCGAGCACGAGCGCGAGTTGCGCGGTGCGGGCCTCAAGCTGCACGTGTTCACGTCGCGCCCCCAGGTCCAGAAGTACAACCGCAACTCGATGTACTTCTTCGTGAACGGTCGCGCCATCCGCGAGAAAACCCTGTTTCACGCCTATTCTGACGCCTACCGGAACATACTGCCGGCGAAGGCGTTCCCGGTGACGATCCTGTACGTCGAGGCGCGGCCGTCGGACATCGACGTCAACGTCCACCCGGCGAAGACCGAGGTGCGTTTCCGCCGCTCATCCGTCGTCCACGACGCCGTGCGCGACACGGTCGCCGAAGCGCTCCGTTCCGACAAGACGGTCATACCGATGACCGACGGGACGGCGGCGTCCCTCTACGCGGAACCCCGCATCCGGAGCCGCGTGCCGGAGTCGTGGGACGCGGGAACGATCGCACGCGAGCCGGCCGCGGAGGCGCCGGCCGCGGCGCCGTTCGGCGACAACCGCGTGCTGGATCTGCCATACAGGGAAGCGCGGGACACCGTGGGCTCGGGCGCCGTTGCCGGGACGTCCGCGACGCCCGACTTCGACCTGGTGCGGCGCGAGATCCGGCCGCTCGGGCAGTTGCGGAACAGCTTCATCGTGGCCGCCGACGCGTCGGGCCTGGTGGTGATCGACCAGCACGTCGCCCACGAGCGCGTGCTGTTCGAGCAGCACGAGCGCCAGAAGTCGGACGGCCGCGTCGACGCGCAGAAACTCCTGACGCCGATCCTGGTGGAGTTGACGCCCGCCCAGGCGTCGCGCATCGAGAGCCTCGTCCCCGAGCTGGCCCGCGACGGGTTCGAGGTGTCGCCGTTCGGCGGGCGGACCGTCGCCGTGTCCACGGCGCCGGCCATGCTCAAGGCCGGGCAGGTCGAGACCTTGCTTCGCGAAGTGCTGGACGGGAGCGACCGCGAGAACCGGGGCCTGGACATCGACACGTTCCGCAAGAAGCTCACGGCGACCGTCGCCTGCCACGCCGCGATCAAGATCAATCACCCCCTGGACGACGTCAAGATGCGGTGGCTTGTCGACGAGCTGATGAAGACCGACGTCCCGACCGTGTGCCCGCACGGCCGGCCGATCATCATCCGCTACGACCTCCGCGAGATCGAGAAGGCGTTCCGGCGGGCGTAGGAACGGATCCGCGGCCGTCGGCGCTCCCGCGATCCGGTGTATTGGAGTCGAGCGGCGATATCCGCCGTATCATCCCAATACGCCGCCATATCACTGGCGGCGGGAATCCGCCGTCTTCGGGAAGTGACCCAGACGCAACGCGCGCTCCGCCTCGCGACTCAGGCCAGGATCGCCGCGAGGCGGGCGAGCACGTCGTCCATCACGGAGTCCGGCGCTGTTTCGAGGCGTCTGCCGTTTCTGGCCGCCAGATCGAGGGTGCGTGGCTGGTCGCAGCGGATTACGCCGACCGTGTCCGTGCCTGCGCCGTGGAGCGATACGGCGAACCCGCGGCGCCGCGCGAAGTCTCCGCCCGTTGTGATGGGAAGGACCACCGGCGTCCCGGTGAGCTTGTTGAACGGCGCCGGGGAGACGATGACCACCGGCCGGGTCCCGCGTTGTTCGTGACCGGTGGTGGGATCGAGGTTGACCCGCCAGATCTCGCCCCGCCGCATTACAGCAGTTCGTTGCCCACCGGCTTGGCATCGAGCCAGGCGCGATCTCCGTCGTCGACGGGAGCGGTCGGATCACACTGCGCCAGCAGTTCATCGAGCGTGTAGCTGGGACGCGTTCTCGGCGCCACGATCAAGCGGCCGTGCTCGATCCCGACATCCACCTTGGCCCCGGCCTGAAGCTTCAGCACATCGAGCAGTGCAGGCGGCACCGCGAGCATGACGGAGCCGCCGACCTTGCGTAGATTCGTCGTATGCATACGCCCTCCGGCGTTATATCGGAATATAACATCAGGATCGCTTCGAACGGAACGAGACAAGGGAGACCGGACGGCGTCAAGGTGCGATTGCCCGTGACGGAGTTGATGGAGACCCACGTCCCGAAGTTGTGTCCCCGGGTATGGAGCGGGAAGACGAGTTGCGGACGGTCCCGGCGTGGAGAGCGCACAGGCTGAACGGCGATCGCAAGGGCACGTGGAGTCTGGTCGTCACCGCGAACCGGCGGCTGACGTTCCGTAACGACCGAGACAAGATGGAGATTGTCGATCTCGACTACGAGGATTACCACTGAGAGGCGGACATGAAATCGGCGCCCGGCATACGCATGAAGAATCCCGCTCATCCCGGCGGGTTCGTCAGACACGAAGTCATCCAAGCGCTCGGCCTCACGGTGACGGAGGCGGCGTAGGCGCTCAGCGTCACGCGAGCGGCGCTGTCGGCCGTTCTGAACGAGCGCGCGCGACTGTCGCCGGAGATGGCGTTGCGGATCGAGAAGGCGTTCGGGGTGTCCATGAACGCGATGGCTTAAGCGCGCGCGGTTGACTCGTCCGCGTCGCTGGTGCATAACTCATTTGAGATACAGGAGGCTCGAATGAGCACGCAGAGCACGATGCTCCATGTTCGGATGGACACCGAGTTGAAGCGGAAGGCCAACGTGGCGTTGGCGGCGATGGGGCTCACCGCGTCGGACGCCGTGCGGCTGCTGTTCCACCGTATTGCGGTCGATCAGGCCTTCCCCCTCGAGCTCAAGGTTCCCAATGCGAGGACGCAACGGGCGATGGCCGAGTCGGAACGAATGATGAGTCGGGACAAGGCGCGTTTTGCGAGCGCCGAAGAGATGTTCGCGGAACTTGAGAAGGCCGGCCGCAAGTAAGAGGACGCGCCCGCCGCGCCGGGCGGACTATACACGGGATTTCCTCAAGGATTGGGAACGGCTGTCGCGCTCGGGCCGATATGACATGAAGCGGCTCAAGGCGGTCATTCTGCATCTCATTGCGAACGACGCGCCGCTCGGACTCGAACGGCAGGATCACGCGCTGAAAGGCGCTTGGGCCAACCATCGGGAGTGTCACGTGGGTGGCGACTTTCTGCTGATTTACCAAGTCGACGATTCGACTGGTCCGAGCGGTTCGATCAACTTCGTCCGCGTTGGCACTCACGCGGAACTGTTCAGGTAATCGCCGGCAGGATCGTTCACTCCGCGTTGCCGTGGACAGTGTGGCCCCCGCGGTCGCTACTCGAGTACCCGCAGCGCCGCGGCCGCGACCTGCTCGTCCTGGGCCGAGGTCAGGCCGCTGACGCCGATGGCGCCCAGGACCGCGTCGCCCGACTTGATGGGGAGGCCGCCTTGAACCGGCACGACGCCGTCGACGGCCAGGAACGCCGTCCGTCCGCCGCCGATCATGTCTTCCAGCGCCTTGGTGGGCCGCTTGAAACCGGCGGCGGTCCGGGCCTTTCCGATGGCGACGTCGATCGACGCCGTCTGAACGCCGTCCATCTTCTGGAACATCAGGAGGTTCGTGCCGGCGTCGACGATGGCGACGGCGACGTTCCAGCCGTTGGACCGCGCCTCGGCTTCGGCGGCGGCCATGACCTTCTGCGCGGTCTCCAGCGGTATGAACTGCATCGTTCCGAACATTTCGCCCTCCGGTTTCATGTTGCGGGATCGGCGTCGACGGCCGTCGCCCGCGGGGGAATCAGCGCGCCCAGGACCCACCCGACGCCTCCGAAGATGGCAGCGGTGGCGACGTTGCCGACGAACGTGTTCGCGCGGTTGGCCATCGCCTCGGCGAAGCCCAGGGGCGCATCCACGCCCAGCGCGACGGGGTCGTTGAAGTGCGTGTTCCCGAGTGGATAGGACAGCGCCGTGCCCACGACGATCAGGGTCTGCGACGCCGTGGCGATCATCGCGCCGGCGATGGCGCATCCCACGACGCCGTAGCCGTAACGCCGTCCGAACGCGCCCCAGATCAGCGCCAGGTGCATCTGGAGCGTGACCATGGAGAACACGCGGACCCCCAGCTCGTAGGGCGCGCCCATGAAGCTCATGACGAGCTTTCCCAGGAAGAAGATCAACAGCAACAGCGCGGGCAGCGTGACGAATCGGGCCTTTTCTCGCATGGTCGTCCTCGGACGCGTTTCCAACGGTCAGAGGCGGATTCTACGCCAGCCGGACGTTCCGGATAAACAGTCGATGGAATCGATCGAGCCCGCGGCCGTGCACGGCGCCGGACACGGTTTTGCGGACGGGCACGGTATGGTACGTTGCGACGGGGGCTACCGACATCATGAAGAAACGTTCCATTGACGCGGTCGCGCTTGCCTGTCTTCTGTCGGCCATTTCCGGCGCGTGTGACGTACAGACGGTGGATCCCGAGCGCGAGCTTTTGGGCCTGCTTCCCGAGACGACCCGCTCCGTCGTCTTTGTCGACGCCGCCGCACTCCGGGACTCCGACGCCTACGTCCGGTTTTTCGGCGAAGGGACGGCGCCGGAGCTGCCGGAACCTTTGGCGGATGTCGCGACTGTCGGGGGCAACGATCTCAGCGGCGGGCTCGAGCAGGCTGTTGTCGGAGCCGCGTCTCCGGACGATATGCTGGCGGTGATTCGCGTCAGCTTCGACACCGAGGCGATCGAGGAGAGCCTCAGGGACAGCGGAATGGCGTCGGAAATCGTTGGCGCCTACACGATCTACCGGTTACCGGAGGACGATCCGTTCGGAGTGACCCTGGTTGGCGACGACACCGTGATCCTGGGTCAGCACGCGGCGGTGCAGGCTGCGATCGAAGGGTTTCCGGCGGGCCGCGGCGCCCTGGACAACGCAGAGTTGACGGCCGCCATCGCCGAGGTCGAGCCCGGGTTTCCGGTCTGGGGCGCCGGTCGTTTCGCCGACCTGGTTCCCCGCGACGTGGCCCCGCCAACGGCCCTCGACCTGATCGAGGCGACGGGCGACATCCGTTTTCACGACGGCGTCGACGACGCGTTCACGGTCCAGGCGACCGCAGCGTTCGCGACTCCCGAGGCGGCGCTCCGCACGGTTGATCTCCTGAACGGTCTCCTTGCCTTTGCCGCCGTCGGTTCCGCCACGGAGGCGCCGGAGGTGGCCGAGCTGGTGCGCGCCGTGCAGGTCGCCGCCCAGGAAGACTCCGTCGAGTTGAGCTTCTCGGCGAGTTGGGAACTCCTCGAACGCGCCGCCCGGTCGATCGGCGCAGACGCTTCCCAGCCGGCCGGTCCGTAACCGAGCGGTCCGTGACGGGGCGATCCTGCCGCCGGGCGCCGGACACGGCGGCGGGAACTCCGTTCTTCCCCTTGCCGATCGGGAAACGCCGGCTTTCGACGCGCGCTACGCGTCGGGCGGCGCCAGAACGACGTGATCGCGTTCGACTTCGGAGTGGAACCTTTCCGGCAGTCGCGCCCAGTCGCGTGCTTCGACCAGGAAGGGGATGGTCGACTCGCGAAGTGCGTCCTCGAACGCAGCCAGGTTCGCGGCCGGGATCTCATCAAGCCGCGGCGCACGCAGCACCAGGTCGAGATCGCTGCCGTCGTGGCTCCGGCCGTTGACGCGGCTGCCGTACGCCCAGACCTCGACGCCGGGCAGATGGGTCCGGACGAGCGTCTCCAGCAGGCGGCGGTGCCTCGGCGACAAGTGCAACCGATCAGTCATCGCCCGATCCATCGATCACGTCGGCCAGATCGAGGGCGTCGGCGATGAACGCCGGCAACAGCGTCAGCGTGGCGTCGGCGAAGCCTTCGCCGTAGTCGTGGGCCGTGTCGTTCCGGTTGTCGCGGTACTGCAGCCAGCGTTCGACCGTGTCGGTGTCGATCAGTCCGTGCCGGGCGGCATGACGGAAGAGGTCCTTGAAGGGCAGGCGGTCCGCATGGCGATTACCGGCGAAGTAGGCGGAGAGGCGTTTACGCAGCAACTTGCCGCTTTGCTCCAGCACCAACTCGAACTCCTTGACGCAGGCGGCGCGATAGACGTCGTACATGGCGTCGCCGGGTTGACTGCGCTCCAACGCGTTCTGAGCCCGCTCCAGACTCACCAGGCAGCGACGCAGGAATATCGTATCGATGATCACGATGTTCGCGGATCATTGTATTCGATCCGGGACGCGCCACGTGCCGTCGATGGACGCCGCCCCGCCGCGTCGGCTTCGGTGGGTCCGGCCCCTTGGGTGTGATACGTTTCGAACGGGGATGACGTTGCCATGACGCGATCGAGACGACTCACGACATGCGCGGCCGTCCTGGCTAGTCTATGCGGGACGGCGCGCGGCGCGGCGGCGGGACAGGCCGTGGAGCCGGACGCCGAGCTCCTGGGGCTGCTTTCCGAAGACGTCCGGGGCGTCGTCCAGGTGGACATCGCCCGGCTTCTGGAGGTCGAAGAGGTCCGCGAGCTGATCGTGAACCAGCCGTGGTTTCGCATACCCGGCGGCTACGACGACTACGTGGCCGAAGCCGGGGTGGACCCCGTCGGCGGCCTCGAGAGGGCCGTGGCCGGGCTGCGGCGTCCCGGCGACGTCCTGGTGCTTCGTGTCGGTTTCGACACGGCGCTGTTCCAGCAGTTTCTCCAGGGTTCGCGCCGGGGCTCGGAAACCTATGGTGCGTATACGATCCAGGGATCCGAGAACGAACGGATGGGACTCGCCATTGTCGACGATACGGCCATCTTCGGTCCCCGCGCGGCGGTCCGTGACGCGCTGGACCGTATGGCCGGAGGTCCCGGCGCCATGGACAACGCGGACCTGATGGCGGCGGTCGCAGCCGTCGAGGCCGGGTTCCCCGCGTGGGGCGCGGGCCGTCTGGGCGATCTGATCCCACGGGAAATGATTCCGCCCATGGCCGTCGACCTGGTCGAGGGCATGGGCGACGTCCGCTTCCACGTGGACGTCGGGGACGCGTTTCTCGCTGAGGGGACCGCGGCGTTCGCCTCGCCCGAAGCGGCGCTTCGCGCGGCGGAGCTGCTGCGGGGATTCATCGCGGTGGGCGCCCTGGGCGCGGCCGAGGTGCCGGAGCTGGCCGAGCTGCTGGGCGGCGTGCAGGTCGTCCAGGAGGGCGGCTTCGTCGAGGTGAGCCTCGCGGCGAGCTGGGAGCTCCTCGACCGCGTCGCGCGATCGTTCGACGCCGGCGCTCCCGAACCGGCCGGTCCGTAACCGACCGGTCTCCGGCCGGCCGGGCCCTACCGGCCGGTGCCGGACATCGAGGCCAGGAACTCGGAGTTCTTCCGCGTCTTGCCCATCTTTTCCAGCAGCAGCTCCATCGCCTCGACGGTCGACAGCGGGTTCAACACCTTGCGGATGATCCAGATCCGGTTCAACTCGTCGCGCGGAACCAGCAGCTCTTCCTTGCGGGTGCCCGAGCGGTTGATGTCGATGGCCGGGAACACGCGCTTGTCGACCAGCTTCCGGTCCAGTCCGATCTCCATGTTGCCCGTGCCCTTGAACTCCTCGAAGATCACGTCGTCCATGCGGCTGCCCGTGTCGATCAACGCCGTGGCGATGATGGAGAGGGACCCGCCCTCCTCGATGTTGCGGGCGGCGCCGAAGAACCGCTTCGGACGCTGGAGCGCGTTGGAGTCGACGCCGCCGGAGAGCACCTTGCCCGACGGCGGAACGATGGTGTTGTAGGCGCGGGCCAGCCGCGTGATCGAGTCGAGCAGGATCACGACGTCCCGCTTGTGCTCGATCAGGCGCTTCGCTTTCTCGATGACCATCTCGGCCACCTGGACGTGACGCGACGCCGGCTCGTCGAACGTCGAGCTGATGACCTCGCCGTCGACCGACCGCTGCATGTCGGTCACCTCCTCCGGCCGCTCGTCGATCAGCAGGACGATCAGGACGACTTCCGGGTGGTTTTCGGTGATCGAGTTGGCGATCGTCTGCAGGAGCATGGTCTTGCCGGTGCGCGGCGGGGCGACGATCAGGCCCCGCTGTCCCTTGCCGATGGGGGTCAGCAGGTCCAGAACGCGCGCGGACAGGTTGTCGTGGGTCGTTTCCAGGACCAGGCGCTCCTCGGGGTACAGCGGCGTGAGGTTGTCGAAGAAGATCTTGTTCCGCGCCTTGTCCGGATGCTCGAAGTTGACCGCTTCGACCTTGATCAGCGCGAAGTAGCGCTCGCCCTCCTTGGGCGGACGCACCTGTCCTGAGACCGTGTCCCCGGTCCTCAGATCGAACTTGCGGATCTGCGAGGGCGAGACGTAGATGTCGTCCGGGCCCGGCAGGTAGTTGTAGTCGGGCGCCCGGAGGAAGCCGAATCCGTCGGGCAGCGTCTCGAGGACGCCCTCGCTGAAGATGAAACCGCTCTTCTCGGTCTGCGCCTGCAGGATCTTGAAGATCAGCTCCTGCTTGCGCATGCCCGACGCGCCCTGGATGTTCAGGTCCTTCGCAACCTGGGTCAGTTCCGACGATTTCATTTCCTTCAGTTGAGCGATGTCCATGGTGGTCGTGCCGTTGGCGCGCTCGGTCACCAGCTTCTTCGTCGATGGGGGGCTTTTCTTGTTCATCGTGGGGTATTCGTGATGCGGCGTCGGCCTACCGGCCCGAAGGCGGCGAGGCTTCCACCTGGAAAACGGCGTCGCGGATCCTGCGCCAGACGGCGTCCTTTCCAAGACCCGAGACCGCCGAGAATGGAACGGGTTCCTCCGTAGATTCTTCGATGCCGGGCTTCGCGTCTTCGAAGCTCGGGTTCGCGTTTCGGATGCAGAGCGTATCCCGCGTTCGTTTCACGGACTGGACCATTTGGTTGCGCGAGAGCTTGTCGGCCTTCGTCAGGACCACGGCGCTCTCCACGCCGTGATAATCCAGCCACTCCCGCGTCCGCACGTCGTCGGGAGTGGGCGGGATTCGCGCATCCACGAGCAACAGGACCAGCTTCAACTGCGGCCGGCCTCGCAGGTAGCTTTCGACCATGCCATGCCATGCGGACTGGACTTTCCGGGGAACGCGCGCGTATCCGTATCCCGGCAGGTCGACGAGGTAAAAACGTTCGTCGACCAGGAAAAAGTTGATCGTCTGCGTCCGGCCGGGCGACCGGCTGATCCGGGCCAGTCCCCGAACCCCCGCCAGCGCGTTCAGCAACCGCGACTTCCCGACGTTCGAGCGCCCGATGAAGGCGACCTCGCCGCGTCCGTCACGGGGAAAGTCCAACGCTCGACTTGCGCTCTTGACGAATCGGGCGGATCTGACTTTCACGGGAGGTTGAGCACGGTCGGCTCGTTCCGGACGCATCCATGGTACCACAACTGCCGACGCGCGTTTCCGGCCGCGTGTGCCGCCTGGGTTTCATCCTGCTGTGGTGTCTCGCAATCGCGTGCACTCCATTTCGGACTGACGCCTCGCTTCGCTCTTTGTCCACCAGCTGCGAGGAACGCCTCGTGTCCAATTGGCATACGCCAATCTTGTCAGTAACTTAAAGATCGCGGCATCCCGGCCGATCACCTGGGCCTGCGCAACCTCCCACCGGGTCTTCATCACAGGCGCCTAGTGCGCGACCGGCGGGCGCGGGCCGGCGTCGCCGTCGATGGCCGCCGGGTCGAAACCCTCGGCGCCGTCCAGCGGCGCGGGGGCCTCGGTCAACGCGATGCGAAGGACGTCGTCCATGTTCTCGACGAGATGGATCGAGAACGCGTCGCGGATCTCGGCCGGGATGTCCGGCAGGTCCTTCTCGTTGTCCTTCGGAAGGACGATGGTCCGAACGCCGACCCGATGGGTCGCCAGGAGCTTCTCCTTGATCCCGCCGACCGGCAGCACTTTCCCGCGCAGCGTGATCTCGCCCGTCATGGCCACCTCGCCCGACACGGGAATCCGGGTCAGTGCGCTGACGATGGCCGTCGCCATCGTGATGCCGGCCGACGGGCCGTCCTTGGGAATCGCGCCTTCCGGCACATGGATGTGCAGGTCCAGCTTCTTGTAGAAGTCCTTGGGAATCCCGAACGCATGCGCCCGCGAGCGGACGTAGCTCATGGCGGCCTGCGCGGACTCCTGCATGACGTCCCCGAGCTTGCCGGTCAGCGTCAGCGTGCCGCTGCCGTCCATCAGCGTCGCCTCGGTGGCGAGGACCTCGCCGCCCACGTCGGTCCAGGCCAGGCCCGTGGCCAGGCCGACCTCGTCCTTCCGGTCGTGCGCGTTCCAACGGAACTTGGCCACGCCGAGGTATTCGGGCACGGTCTCGGCCGTGATCTCGGCCCGGTGGGCCTTGCCCTCGCGGACGACGGCGCGGGACACCTTCCGGCACACCGACGAGATCTCGCGTTCCAGGTTCCGAACCCCGGCTTCCCGCGTGTAGTGGCGAATCATGACCGGCAGCGCGTCGTCGGCGAACCGGGCCTGCTTCTTCGAGACGCCGCTGGCCTGGATCTGCTTGGGTATGAGGAACCGTTTGGCGATCTGCTGCTTCTCTTCCTCGGTGTAGCCGGGGAGCCGGAGGATTTCCATCCGGTCCTGCAGCGGAGCGGGAATCGTATGCAGCACGTTCGCCGTGGCGATGAACATCACCTGCGACAGGTCGTATTCGACGTCCAGGTAGTGGTCGTTGAAATGGACGTTCTGCTCGGGATCCAGGACTTCGAGCAGGGCCGCGGACGGGTCGCCCCTGAAGTCGTTGCTCGTCTTGTCGACTTCGTCGAGCAGGAAGACGGGGTTGATCGTTCCGGCCTTCTTGAGCATCTGGATGATCTGGCCCGGGAGCGCGCCGATGTAGGTCCGGCGGTGGCCCCGGATCTCGGCCTCGTCCCGCACGCCGCCCAACGCGAACCGGACGAACTTGCGCCCGGTCGCGCGTGCGATGGATTTTCCGAGGGACGTCTTGCCGACGCCCGGCGGGCCGACGAAGCAGAGGATCGAGCCCTTGGGCTTCTTGACCAGTTGGCGCACGGCCAGGAACTCCAGGATGCGTTCCTTCACCTTGTCCAGACCGTAGTGGTCCTCGTTCAGGATCCGCTCGGCCGCGTCGATATCCCGGATTTCGCGGCTGCGCTTCTTCCACGGAACGGCGATCAGCCAGTCCAGGTAGTGGCGGGCCACCGTGGATTCGGCGGACATCGCCGGCATCATCTCCAGACGGCGGAGCTCCTGCTCGGCTTTCTCCAACGCCTCCTTCGGCATGCCCGCGTTCCGGATCTTCGCGCGCAACTCCTCGACGTCGGACTTCTCGTCCTTCCGGCCGAGCTCGCGCTGGATCGCCTTGATCTTCTCGTTGAGGTAGTACTCCTTCTGCGCGCGCTCGATCTGGCGCTTGACCCGGCTCTGGATCGTCCGGTCGACGCGCAGCTTCTCGATCTCCGTTTCGAGCACTCCGGCGAGCCGCTTGCAACGCTCCACGGGATTGAAAATTTCGAGCAGCTCCTGTTTCTCGGCCACGGGCAGCGTCAGGTGGGCGCAGACGGTGTCGGCGAGCCGGTCGATGTCGTCGATGCGGATCGACGACAGCGCCCGTTCGTGGCTCACCTGCGGGCTCAGCTTGACGTATTGCTCGAACAGTTCGCTGATGCGCGCGGTCAGATTGTCATGCCCGGTGAACGCCTGGTTGCGGAACGACGAAAGGCGGATTTGGGCCTGGAGGCATCCGTCGTCGTCTTCCAGTTTCAGGATGCGCGCCCGCTCGATGCCCTCGACGAGGACCTTGGTGTTTCCGTCCGGCAGCTTCAACGCCTGGACGAGGTTGGAAACCGTCCCGATCGGGTGGATCTGGTTGGGCCGCGGGTTGTCGACGGCGGCGTCGTGCTGCGTGGCCAGGAAGATGCGCTTGTCACCGTTCAGGGCCGCTTCCAGGGCGCGGATCGACGATTCGCGGCCGATGACGAACGGCACCAGCATGTACGGGAAGATGACCACGTCCCGGATGGGGACCATCGGGAGCCTCGCCTGCTCGTACTTGTCCTTGGTGGTGGTCATTCGCGCTTCCCGGCCGCCGGGTCCGGACAACCCGCCGGAGCGTGGGCGCCGGGCCGCCGCCGGCCGGCGCGTCCGGCGCCGCGGCCTATCCGGCCTTCTCGAAGGGCAACCGCACTTCCTTTTTCTCGACCATCGGGCGGGTGATCGTGAGCTCGGCGTCGATCTTCCGTCCCGGAAGGGCGTACATGACGTCCAGCATCAACTCTTCCAGCACGATGCGCAAGCCCCGCGCGCCGACGTTCCTTCGGATGGACTGTTCGGCAATCGCCTCCACCGCGCCGTCGGTGAACCGGAGCGCGATGTTCTCGTACTCGAAGAGCCGCTGGTACTGCTTGACCAGCGCGTTCTTGGGCTGCGTCAGGATTTCGACCAGCGCGGGCTTGTCCAGCTCGTGGAGCGTGGCCACGACCGGAACGCGTCCGACGAACTCCGGGATCATTCCGTACTTGATCAGGTCTTCCGGTTCCACGCCTTCGGCCAGCGGCGACGGCGCGCCTTCGACCTTCATCCGGAGGTCGCCCTTGAACCCCATGGTGCTGCGCTTGGCCACCCGTTTGGCGACGATGTCCTCGAGGCCGACGAACGCCCCGCCGCAGATGAAGAGAATGTGCGCCGTGTCGACCTGCGTGAACTCCTGGTGCGGGTGCTTGCGGCCGCCTTGCGGGGGCACGTTCGCAACCGTGCCCTCCAGCATCTTCAGCAACGCCTGTTGGACGCCTTCGCCCGAGACGTCGCGCGTAATCGACGGGTTCTCGTCCTTGCGGCCCACCTTGTCGATCTCGTCGATATAGATGATGCCGGTCTGGGCGCGGTCGACGTCGCCGCCGGCGCTCTGGACCAGGCGCAGGATGATGTTCTCGACATCCTCGCCCACGTAGCCGGCCTCGGTGAGCGTGGTGGCGTCGACGATCGCGAACGGGACGCTCAGCAGCCGGGCCAGCGTCTGGGCCAGGAGCGTCTTGCCCGTGCCGGTGGGTCCGATCAACAGGATGTTGGACTTCTGGAGCTCCACGTCCGACTTCTTTCGGGCCAGCTCGATGCGCTTGTAGTGGTTGTAGACCGCGACGGCCAGCTTCTTCTTGGTCCGATGCTGTCCGATCACGTACTGGTCGAGGAACGACTTGATCTCGGGCGGTTTCGGCAGACGCACGTTGTGGGCGGGCGCCTCCGCTCCCTGGTCCTGGTCGATGATGTCCTGGCACACCGCGACGCATTCGTCGCAGATGAAGACCGTCGGGCCGGCGATCAGCTTCCGGACATCGTTCTGACCCTTGTTGCAGAACGAGCACCGAAGCACGTCTCCGCTGTTCTTCTTCAAACCCGTTTCCTCCCGGACCGCGCGCCGAGGACGCCGGGGTCGCTCCCGCACGGTGCGGCGATAATCATCGAGACACTGTAACCCGGGGGTTACTTCCGCTGGGAAATGACCTCGTCGATGATTCCGTACTCCTTCGCCTGCTCCGCGCCCATCATGTAGTCGCGCTCCACGTCCTTCTCGATGCGTTCCAGCGGCTGGAGCGTGTGGTTGACCAGGATGTCGTTCAACACGCTGCGCATCCTCAGAATCTCCTTGGCATGGATCTCGATGTCGGTTGCCTGACCCTGCAAGCCGCCCATCCAGGGCTGATGAATCATGATCCGGGAATGGGGCAGAGCGAAACGTTTCTTGGGCGCCCCGGCCGCGAGCAGCACGGCGCCCATGCTGGCGGCCTGTCCGACGCAGATCGTGGTCACGTCGGGACGGATGAACTGGATCGTGTCGTAGATGGCCAGGCCGCCCGTAATGGAGCCTCCCGGCGTGTTGATGTAGAGCGAGATGTCGCGTTCGGGGTCTTCCGCTTCCAGGTACAGCAGTTGCGCCGTCACGACGTTGGCGATGGTGTCGTCGATGGGCGTACCGATGAAGATGATGCTGTCGCGGAGAAGACGGGAATAGATGTCGTAGGCCCGCTCGCCCCGGTTGGTCTGTTCGACCACCATCGGGATCAGGGCGTTTCGGGCGTCCGGGGCGCGCGTCATGAACCTGCTTTCCGGGGAATCGGGTCCCCACTGTCGTCGTTACGGAAAAATTGTGTCACAAACGCCGCGTCAAACAGAAACCGGTCCACGGCTCACGGCTCCACCGACGGTCCCGCACCGGCGTTCGCGTCCTCGGCGGCGAGGCTGCCCGGCGGGACGAAACGGGCGCGGTCCCGCAACCAGGCGACGACCTTGTCGTCGCGCAACCGCTCGCGCAGCGAGTCGAGCCCGCCGTCGGTGTCCAGTTGGGCGCGAAGCTGGGCGGCGGGCCTCCCGACCGCCTCGGCCATCTTCCGGATCTGGTCGTCGACGTCGCCGTCCGTGACGGCGATGCGCTCCTTCTCGGCCAGACGGGCCAGGATCAGGCGCCCGCGCACGTCGCGGACGGCCTGAGGGTAGAGCTTCGCGCGCAGCTCGCCCCAGTCGAAGCGGGCGCTTTCCAGGTCTACTCCGCGCCCGGCCAGGTTGCGCGCGGCGCGCTCGAGGCCGGCCTGCGCCTGCTGTTCCACGAGCGAGTCGGGCACTTCGAAATCGTTGTTGTCCACGAGCCAGCCGACGAGGCCCTCGCGCGTCGCGGCGTCGGCGCGTTCCCGGAGGCGTTGCTCCATGTTGCGGCGCACCTCGGCGCGCAGGTCGTCGACGGTCCGGAAGTCGCCCAGCTCCCGGGCGAACTCGTCGTCGACGGCGGGACGCGTCTTCCGGCGGATGCCATCGACGCGGGTTTCGCAGCGGACCCTCCGGCCGGCCAGCCGCTGATCGGGATGGCCTTCGGGATAGGCGACCTCGAAGCTCCGGTCCTCGCCCACGGACGCGCCCGTCAGGTTGTCGGTGAACTCCTCGAACGTGTCCTCGCCGCCGATCTCGCACAGGACCTGTTTCTCCGGGAAGGCCGGGGCGCCGTCGGCGTCGCCGTCCACGAAAGTCGCGTTGAGGGCGATGGCCGCGTGGTCCCCCGCGCGGAGCGGACGGTCCTCCTCGACGGGCGCCATCTCGGCTTTGTCGTCGGCGAGTTTCTCGAGGTAGCCGTTCACCTCGTCCTCGGTCACGTCCGTCGGGGTTTCCTCGACGGGGATCTCGGAATAGTCGCCCAACTCGAACGCCGGGAACACCTCGAAGCCGACCTGGAACGAGAGCGGGCCGCCATCGTATTCCGGAGGCTCGAAGGACATCGAGCCGTCGACCACGTCCAGACCCTTGTGCCGGACCGCGTCGAGGAAGTGGCGGGGCAGCAACTGCTCGTAGAGCTCCGAGAGGATGTCGGCCCGGTAGCGGTTGCGGACGACGGCGAGCGGCGCCTTTCCGGGCCGGAACCCGGGCACGCGCGCGCGCTTGGCCAGCTCGCGCGCGATGGCCGTCGACTCGGCCGAAACGACCTCCGCGGGGATCTCGATGTCGAGGCGCTTCTTGACGTGGGTGATGTCGGTAAGCTCCGCTTTCATGTCCGCTGTCCGTCGCGTCCTGCTCGAGTGCGAAAGGAGGGACTCGAACCCTCAAGGGTTGCCCCACTGGATCCTAAATCCAGCGCGTCTGCCAGTTCCGCCACTTTCGCGCGTTCGGGTCCGATGGGTGAGTATATCGCAACGCCGTTCATGGAGTCCGGCCGGCGGTTCCTGCGCCCTGGCGGGGCCATCGAACTCGGCGTTCTACAGAGTCGACCGGCGGGGGCCGAACACCGGCAGCGGCCCTCCGCCGCCGGGTTGTGGGTCCGCGGGCGGCTCGACGGGTTCCGCCTCGTGTTCGGGATCGGTCTCGCCCGGATTGACGAACCGGTCGGCTTCCATGTCGGCCTGCCGTGTGTAGAGGTCGAAGTACCGTCCGCGGCGCTCGATGAGCTCGGCATGGGCGCCGCGTTCGACGATGCGCCCGCCCTCGAGCACCAGGATCTGGTCGGCGCTCCGGATCGTGCTCAGCCGGTGGGCGATGACGAAGGTGGTCCGGCCGCGCATCAGCGCCGCGAGCCCGTCCCGTATGAAGGCCTCGCTCTCCGTATCGAGGCTGGAGGTGGCTTCGTCGAGGATCAGGATCCGGGGGTCGGCCAGGATCGCGCGCGCGATGGCCACCCGCTGCCGCTGGCCGCCGGAGAGCTTCACGCCGCGCTCGCCGATGACGGTGTCGTACCGCTGGTTCATCCCCTCGACGAACGCGTCGACGCGGGCGATCCGCGCCGCTTCCTCCAGCGCCGCGCCGTCGGCGTCCGGACGCCCGAACAGGATGTTGTCCCGGATCGTGCCGTCGAACAGGAAGTTGTCCTGCAGCACGACGCCGAGTTGCGAGCGGTAGGTGTCGAGGCGCACGTTCGAGAGGTCGACGCCGTCGACGGTGACGGTTCCCGAAACCGGCTTGGCGAACGCGGCGACCAGGCCGATGAGCGTGCTCTTGCCGGACCCCGACGAGCCCGCCAGCGCCGTGACCGTTCCGGGTTTCGCGTCCAGGTCGATGCCGTCCAGGACCCGCTTGCCGGGTTCGTATTCGAACGCGACGCCCTGGAACGCGACGCGCCCCTCGATTGCGGGCATCGCGATCGTGCGCTCGGGGTCCGCGTCCTCCCGCGTTTCGGCCAGCACCTCGCGGACGCGGTCCAGTCCGGCGATCGCCTCGGTCAACTGCGTTCCGATCTGGACCACGCCGGTGACGGGCGCGATCATGAAACCCATCAGCAGCGTGTAGGCGAAGAACTCGCCCGTCGTCATCGCCCCGGACAGGATCAGCCGGCTCCCCAGGACCATCACCGTGACGCTGATGACGCCCACGAGCAGCGTCGAGACCATGCCGACGACGGCCGTCGCCTTCAGGCTCCGCCGGACGTTGTCGAATATCCTCAGGGCGCCCCGCTCGAAAACCCGCGCCTCGTCGGCCTCGCGATGGAATCCCTTGACGACGCGGATGCCGCCGAAGGACTCGGTCAGACGGCCCGTCACCTCGGCGTTGATCCGGCCGCGCTCGCGGAAGATCGGGCGGATCGTGCGGAAGGCGCGTCCGAGGATCAAACCGAAGACCGCCATGAAGCCCACGGCGATCAGCGTGAGCGCGGCGTTCTGCATCATCAGGAGGACGAACGCGATGACGGCCGTGACGATCCCGCCGACGAACATCACCAGGCCGGTGCCGATCAGGTTCCGCACGCCCTCGACGTCGGACATGACCCGGCTGACCAGCCCGCCGGCCCGGTTGGCGTCGAAGTATCGAATGGACAGGCGGCCGATGTGCCGCTGGATCCGCGTCCGCATGTCGGCGATGAGGCGCTGCGCCGACGTGCTCAGCAGGATGGTCAGCGTGTAGGAGGTGACGGCCTGGACGGCGACGGCCGCGCCGACGACGGCGACCAGCGGCGCCAGAAGCCCCGTGTCGCCCGCGCCTATGACGTCGTCGATCAGGTACTCGGTCGACGCGGGGAGGACCAGTCCCGCCGAGCGGTTGACGACGACCAGCCCGAGGCCCAGCGCCAGCAGGCGGCGGCGCGGCCAGACCAGCTCCCGGAACTCGCGCAGGGCCCGCGTCGGCGGAACCGTGCGCCTGGGCTCCGGCTCGTCGTGGTACCGATACGCGTAGTGCCGGCTCACGCCCCCATGCTACCGTCCCGGCCCGTCGTCGGCCGGGGATTTTTCGCGGGGCGGCTCCCGTGATATAAATCTCTGGCTTTGCCCGCGGCCGCGGAGCCGGCGGCCAAGTACGATTCTTGGCTTGACTTGGCGGGCCATGTTCTAATTTAGTTTCAGGTTATCCACGGGTTCGTTTCGGAGGTAGGACATGCATGGAGCGTTGCTGATCGTTTTGCTGTCGCCCATGGTTTTTCAGGAATCGGAAGAGGCTCAAGAGTACCGCCGCCAGTTCGCGCAGTACGAGGAGATGCTCGAGATCCAAGACCCCGCCGAACGGGCGACGGCGTTCCTGGACTTCGGGGACCAGGAGGTCGACGAACGGCTGCTGGGCGGCGTGGCCCAAAGCATCCAGGCTGGTCTCGAGGCCTTGGCCGGGACCGACGCGTTGTACCCGCTGGCCGATCGCTGGGACGCGCAGACCGGCGAGTTGACCGGCGCCGCGATGGCCTTGCAGAGCGCCGCGGCCACTGGCGACGACGAGAACATCGTCAAGTACGGCGAGATCATCTACGCGGTGAACCCCGTCGTCGATATCGCCAAGGTCCTGGCCACCAGCTACAACGCCCTGGGCAACGAAGAGAAGTTCGACGAATACGCCCACGTTGCGATCGAGGCGCAGGGGTTGGCCGAGAACTTCGACTACGCCTACAACATGTTCCAGCGGGCGGAGGGCGAGGAGGCCGCCGAGTGGGCGCGCCGCCTGCAGGAGCTGCCCTCGGCGCCTTCGGGCGTCAGCGCCGCGGAGTGGCGCGGAATGCAGATCGAGTTCCAGCGAACGGTCGCAAGCTGGGAATTCGAGTCCGGACGGTTCCAGAACGCCATCAACGAGTACCGGACCCTGGCCGGGATGGACCGCGGGCAGCGCGCGATGTCGAACCTGTTCATGTGCCGGAGCCACCTGGAGATCGGCGGACCGGACCAGATCAACCAGGCCATGGCGCGGTGCGCGGACGCCGCGGTGCTGAACAACGCGACCTATTCGGGACCGGCGCGCGCGCTGGTCGAGCAGATCTACACGACCAACACGGGCGGCACGCTGGAAGGCTTCGACGAGAATGTCCTGGCCCCCGCGCGTATCCGCATGCGGTAGGCGCTTCCAGGTTGGTCGATCGACGACGGACGGGGCGGCCGAGCGGCCGCCCTTTCGTTTTTGCCGTGCGTCTCTACCGCGAGCCCTTGATCACCAGCGTGTCGGCGACCATGTCGTGGAGGCCCTGCCGGCGGTCGGTGAACGCGACCATGATGAAGCCGATCCCCACCGTCAGCACCGACAGGTACTTGGCGAAGTGGCGTCCGGTCGCGCGCGGGAACGTCAGCCGCTCTCCGTCCATGTCGGTCACGACCAGCCCGACCGCCATCTTGCCGAGCGTGGCCTGTCTGGCGCTGGACGTCATCAACGCCTCGTAGAGCCAAGGCGCCGCCAGGAGCGCCAGGAACAAGCCCGTCGACATCAGGATGGTGGACCCGACGCTGACGATCAGCCCGTCGATGATGGCGGCGGCGACGCGCAGCCAGAAGCCGCCGTATTCGATCGCGTGTTCGGTCGCGGCCGGGGTCGGCGGGCTCTCGGACGCGCCGGCCGGCAGGGATGACCCGCAGGATTGGCAGAACCGGGCGTGCTCGGCGTTGGCGGCGCCGCAGGAGGGGCAATGGCTCATGTCTGTTCCTTTCGGCCCCGCTCGTGGGGCCCGGCTCTTCCCACTATACTAGCCCGGTCATGAGCCCGCCGACCGCAACGCCGGCCCTGGCGCTGGCCGTCGTGTGCTGGTCGCTGGCGGGCGCGTCTCTGCTGATCGTGGTCCCGACGCCGTGGCACAGGCTCTGGAAACCGGCCGTTGCGGCGACGGAGTGGGGCCACTGGCTGGCCGTCGCATCCGCCGCCGCCGCCGCAACCCAGACCGCGCTGGCCGGCCTCGGCGGGAGCGCCGCCGCCGCGGCCGTGGCTGCCGCGTTGTTCGTTTCGCCCATCGTCCGCGCCTCCAGGCTTGCGGGCGCGCTGCCCCGGAGCGTGGGCCGCGCGTTCCCGCCGGCGTCCGGTGAACAGGAGGGATACGGAGGGGGCCAAAGACTTGTTCCGTTTTCCGTTCCGCGACTGCTGCGCGCGCCCGTCGGCCGGGTCGCGCGGGATACGCTCGTCTACTGCCGCCGGGGAACGCTCGATCTCACCCTGGACTTGTATCGCGCCGACCCGCGTCGTCCGGGACGCCAGCGGCGGGTCGTCATCCTGGTTCACGGGGGATCGTGGAACAGCGGCGACAGCTCGCAGCTCGCCGGCGTCGACCGCTACCTCGCGTCGCGCGGCCATGTCGTCGCGGCGCTCAACTACCGGCTGGCCCCGGAGCACCGCTTCCCGGCGCCGGTCGACGACATTCACGCCGCGATGGATTTCCTGGCGTCGCGGGCCGAGGGTTTCGGCTTCGACCCGGACGCGATGGTCCTGGCGGGGCGCTCCTCCGGAGGGCATCTGGCGCTCTCGGCGGCCTACGACCGTCGCCGGCCGCGGCGCGTCGGCGGCGTCGTCGCGTTGTACGCGCCCACCGACCTGCTCTGGAGCTGGGACCACCCGGCGCCCCCGCGCATGATGGACTCGAACCGGGCCATTCGGGACTTTCTCGGAGGGTCTCCGCACGAGGTTCCCGGCGCGTTCGAGGCCGCCTCCCCGGTCCTGCAGGCCGCGCCCGATCTGCCGCCCACGCTGTTGATTCACGGGGGCCAGGACGAGTTGGTCTCGCCCATCCAGAGCCGCCGGCTGTCGGATGCCCTGGCGGGGGCCGGCGCGCGGCGCCTGCACGTCGAGCTGCCGTGGGGCCGCCACGGCATGGAGGCCAACGTCTCGGGCCCGTCGGGACAGATCAGCCTGTACCTGATCGAACGCTTTCTGGCGTGGGTGTGGGGTCCGCCTTCCGGCGATCCATAGGCGGCGAGAAGGCCACGCGGTTTCGCCCGTTCCGCTTGGCCTGGTAGAGCGCGGCGTCGGCCCGCTCCCGGAGCGCCGCCGCCGTGTCGCCGTCTTCCAGGGCGGCGACGCCGAAGCTGGCGGTGAAGGCGCCTGCGGTGCGCATGGGAAGCGCATCGGTTCGCGTCCGGATCCGCTCGGCGAAGTCGACGGCGCCCCCGATGGTCGTGTTCGGCAGGATGACGACGAACTCGTCGCCCCCGTAGCGTGCGGCGGTGTCCTCGCGTCTGCACGAGGCGTCCAGCAACCCGCCGAACCCCGAAAGGACCGCGTCGCCCGCGGCGTGGCCGAAACGGTCGTTGATCCTCTTGAACCGGTCCAGGTCGCAGATGACCACGGCCAGTGGGAGCCGGCTCCTCCCGGCGAACGACACGGCGCGCTCCAGTTCCTGGTTCGTGAACTCCCGGTTGAACAGATGCGTGAGCGGGTCCCGGTGGATGCGCGAGCGCATGGCCGCGTTGGCAGCCTCCAGCTCGGCCATCCGCCGCCGCAGTCGCCGGCACGCCGGGCAACCGCCTCGCCGCCGCGATTCGGGTTCCGTTCCAGCCGAGGAGGAGTCCATTCCGCTTCCGTCTTCAGTCCGCGTCCCGGTCCCGAAGCCGCGCCAGGATGCGTTCCTCCTTGCCGGCGATCCGTTCCTCGGCGCCGCGCCGCGCGATTCCGTAGTCGTTCATGTCCACGAGCATGTAGCGCGCCAGCAAGGGGTAGCGCTCCCGGACGAGGCGGTGCTTCTCCTGCTCGATCCGCCGATACGCCGGGTGTCCCTGGGAGATGGTCCGGAGCTCGGTTTCCCAGAAGAGCTGGCGGAAGTTCTGCCACTGCTGGAACCGGACACGGTAGGCCAGCGGGACGGCGTACTGGGCCAGGCCCGGGTCGTCGGCCTCCAACCGGGCGAAGAGCCGCGCCGCGCGATCCATCGCTTCGACGTAGGGCGCCGCCACGCCGGCGTCGGCCAGCTCGTCGGGCATCTCGAACCCGTGCCGTGTCGTGAACGGCTGGCGGTGCTGGGTCATCATCCGGTGCCGGTGCAGATCGCGGTACGAACCGATGTCGGTCACGATCTCGAAACGCAGGTAGGCGTTCTCCAGCGCTCTTCCGACCTTGTACCAGCGGGCCGGCCGCTCGCCCACGTAACGCCGCATCAGGCTCTCGCGCCCCGTGTCGGTCATGCGCTCGAGGGCGGCGGCGGCTTCGTCCCATCCCAGGTGCGAATGCTCGAATAGGATGGCCGCCAGCACCTTCGTCTCCGCGTCGTCGTCGCTTTCGACCAGCCGCACGCCGGACGCGGTCTCGTGCGCGGCCGGGGGACCGGCGAGCCGGGCCGCCAGGTCGCGGACGCCCGCTTGCCGCCCGGACAGGTACTCCTGGTACGCGGGCGCCTTCTCGTCGGACAGCCGCAGCAGCAAGGATGGGATTTCGCGGTCGAGCTCGGTCTTGAGCGCGCCCGAGAACCACCGCAACTCGCCCAGCGGATGGCGCACCGTGCGGTTGAGGAGATATTCGAAGGCTTGTGCGTTGCCGCGGAGCGCCACCTGGCCGAGCGTCGCCATGGGAAGCAACCCGCGCAGCGTGTCGAACGCCTTCTTCTCGAGGACGCCGTCCGACTCGTCGTAGTTCTGCCGCAGCCACCCATGGAACGGGCCCAGCAACGCCGCGTAAGTCGCGAACAGGTGGTCCATGACCGCGCGGTAGTCGTCCAGCAGGCCCAGGCGCTCCAGGTCCGGCCGGGGCGTGTAGTAGAGGTGCCGGCCGCCGACGCGGTCGCCGAAGTTCACGTATCGCGTCGACTTCTCGATCGGTTCCAGGCCCACGCGCTGGTCCTCGATGAACTTGAGGGCCACCTGCGATACGCCCCAGACGACGACGTGCGTGCCGGTCATCTGCGCGATCGAGTCGTCGCCGTACTGCGACAACCACTTGGCATAGAAGCGCTGCGCCCGGTGGTTGTCGAGAATGCGCCGGAAGCCGTGTTGGCGCAGGAAGGCGATGGTGTCCTCGAGGTCGGCCGCCAACGCCTGATCCTCGCCGTCGACGATGGGGTCGATGTACTCCCGAAGCAGCGTCTCCAGCAGAGACCCGCGCGCCCGGCTGGCGCGGGAGCAGAGCGCGCCGACGATCTCGGGGGGGAGGTTGCGGAGGACCGAGATCAGCCCGTCGCAGTTCGTCGCGAACGGTTCGAGGAACCGCCGGTCGCGCTCCGACCACCGTTGAGGTTCGAAATCGGGCCTGTACCCTTGGTCGTCCATGGCGCTTGGGCCGCCACTATATTGCGGCCGGCGTCAGATCAGGACCACCCGATTCGTAGTCGATGCCGTTTTCCTCGGGCGCAATCCCCGCGGCCGCGCCGCCTCGAAACGGCCGTCGTCACCAGCGGCGTCGGATTCGGGGGAGGCCCCTCAGCAGGCGTCCTTCGTCCTTGGCCTGGTTGTTCTCCCAGTGGAGCGGCTGGAGGTTCCGGAGATCGTCGGACCCGCCGCGCGCGATCGGAACGATATGGTCGATGACCCAGCCGAGCACGGTCCGTTTGCCGTACTCCGCCCAATCGATGTAGAAACCGTAGCGATCCCTGCGCCGCACCCTGGGGTCGATGCCGGGGATGACGCCGGCCTTGTCCCAGACTGTCCGTGGCGGCATCGCGACCGTCGGCGCCATGGGGTCCATGATGGCTTTTCCAAGCATGTCTACCCCTCCATCTCCTACACTCGCGCCCCGGAGTCCCAGATCAGGTCCACCGCGGATCGATTGAGGACGTCCCGCCTGCCAGGCTCGAACGGTTGTATGATCGGCATCGAGAGTCCGGCCGTGCCGAGGCCGGATTCGACTCGCACGCTCACCGGGATTCCCGGCGGCGTTCGGACAACGGAGGCCCCATGACCGAGCGAAGCAGTGCGCGGAGCCGGTTCGCGAACACAAGCGCCATGGCAGCCGTAATCCTTGGGCTGGCGGGATGCTCGGGCGACACGCCGGCGGTTGGAGACGAAACCGCTTCCGGCCTGGAAGAGGCCGTCGAGGCCGCCAACGTCCGGTTGGTCGGACACCACGATCTCCAGGGACGGGAGGCGCTCGTCGTGACGACCCGGTCGGACGAGGCCAACGGGAACTGGGTCTACGTCGGCCATCACAACAGCTACTACGACGGCGAACAACGCTTCAACCCGATCACCGAACGGATGGAATGGAACGGGACGTCCATTCTTGATATCTCCGATCCGGCCGATCCGCGGCTGGTGTGGCACATCCCGAACGACGTCGACGCCAATTCGCGCGGCGTATCCGTCGTCTACGACTATCCGTTCGACGGCTCCGGCCGCGACTACCTGATTCGCAACTCGGAAGCCGGCGACGACCTGAAGTTCCAGGTCTTCGACATCACGTCGCGCGATGCCGACCCGTCCGGGATCGCGCTGGTGTCGGAGATCACCGGGACGCCCCCGGATTCCTGCGGACCCGGCTGCGGCGGCGCGTTCATCCAGAGGGCGCACAAGGGCTGGTGGTCGGAGGACACGGGCTATTTCTACGCCGCCGCGGGCGAACCGGGGTTCGGCGGCGCCATCGTGCAGATCTGGGACCTGAGGGATCCCGAGGAGCCCGTGTTCGTGGGCCGCGCCTGGGGGCCGGGCCAGAAGGACGGGGAAGAGGGCTTCGAAGGCCAGTACGCGCACCACCCGATCGTGGACGAGGCGAACGACCGCATCTACGCCGGCTTTCGTGAAGCCGGGCACACCGCGTCATGGGACATCTCGGATCCGGCCGATCCGAGGCTGGTCTGGATGGTCGACACGTCCCCGCCGGGGAGAGGCCCGCACACGGTGTCGCCCATCGTCTACGACGCCGTGCCCAATTTCATGGGGGACGCGCTGCCGCGGACCTATGCCCTGGTGGTCGACGAAGCCGGCGGCCGGGACATCGCGCCGTGCTCGAGCGGGGTCCGCCCGAAGTCGTACATGTTCGACGTCACGCACGAAGACCGCCCGTTCCCCGTCTCGACCTGGCAGGTGCCCGTCGGCGGCTTCTGCGAGAAGGGCGGACGCTTCGGGCCGCACCAGTCGGCGGAGACCGTCAACGGCCGCATCAACCGGTTCGAGGACCGGGTCGCGTGGATCGCGTACTTCAATGCGGGCGTCCGCGTCGTCGACCTGTCCGATCCCTACAACCTCAGGGAGATCGGGTATTACATCCCGGAGCCAAACGAGAACGTGCATCCCATCGTCGAAGGCCAACCGGCGGTCATCCAGATCGACGACGTCGACATCGACCACCGCGGCCTGGCCTACGCCTCGGACCGCACCGGCGGCGGGCTGTTCGTCCTGGAGTACACGGGACCGATGCCGGCGGCGGGCGCGGGGTCGGACTGACGTTCCGATATCCATCGAGCGGAACTCGGGAGCCTGAATCGGGCCTGCGATCATCGGCGTTTCTGCGCTTACGTGTGCCTGTAAAGATCTGAATTGATTGATTTTCTTCGGATATTATGGATTAAGATAAGATGGCTTTCTTTAGTTGACTGTCCGCGGCCTGTGCTGGTAGTTTTGGTTTATGCGCCGAATCTCTGACGAGCAAGTGCGCAGCCGCATGCAGGCTGAGAACCCGTGGTGGGACGGCTCCGGAATTCGTGACGATTACGCGGCCATGAAGCGGCGCGCGTACTTCGAACGCTTCAAGACCCTGGTGATGCAGACCGACGTCCGCCGCGCCGTCGTCCTCATGGGCCCGCGCCGTGTCGGCAAGACGGTGATGTTGCACCACGTGATCGGCCATCTGCTCGACGGCCGTCAGTTCGAGCCCCGAGACATCGGCTACGTCTCGCTCGACCAGCCGATCTACACGCGCCTGTCGATCGAGCAGGTTGCTCAGGAACTCCGGGAAGCAAGCGGCGGCACAGAAATTCCCCGGATGCTGTTCCTGGACGAGATCCAGTATCTCGCCGACTGGGAACGCCATCTCAAGGCGTTCGTCGACGCCCATCCCGGGGTGCGCTGCGTGGCGTCCGGCTCGGCCGCCGCCGCCCTTCGTCTCAAGAGCATCGAATCCGGTGCCGGCCGTTTCACCGACTTCCTGCTGCCGCCGCTGACCTTTCACGAGTACCTGGACTTGCGCGAAATGGGTGGTCTCGTGCGGTACGCCTCGGGAATGCCGATCGAGATCGCTACCAACGACATCGCGGAGCTGAACAGTCACTTCGTCGACTACGTAAATTTCGGCGGCTATCCGGAAGCTGCCCTGTCGACCACGATACAAACCGACATCGGCCGTTACATCGGCGCCGACATCGTCGACAAGGTCCTGTTGCGGGATCTCCCCAGCCTGTACGGGATCCAGAACGTCCAGGAGCTCAACGCCCTGTTCATGACGCTGGCGTACAACACGGCGAATGAAGTATCGCTGGAAGCCCTGTCCCAGGGCTCGGGCGTTAGCAAGCCGACGCTGAATCGGTACCTGGAGTATCTGGAGGCCGCGTTCCTGATCAAGGTCGTCCATCGCATCGACCGTAACGCCCGCCGGTTTCAGCGCGCCACGCGCTTCAAGGTATATGTAACAACACCGGCTCTGCGATGCGCCCTGTTCGGACCCGTAACGACCAAGGACGACGCCATGGGCGCGCTGGCCGAGACGGCGGTCTTTGCCCAGTGGTTTCACGCCGACGTGGACTTGCACTACGCGCGATGGAAGACCGGCGGCAAGGATCGCGAAGTGGACATTGTGAACCTCGGCCGGAGGCAGCAACCGGATTGGTGCGTCGATGTCAAGTGGTCGGATCGATCCGTGACGCGTCCCGGGGAGCTGAAGGGCCTCAGCGAGTTTTCGAGCCACCATCCCGATTCTAGCGTGATGGTTACTACGCGGACCGTGGAGCGTTCCGTCCCGGACTGGCCCGGATCGAAAACGCTGAACGCCGTTCCGACGAGCCTCTATTGCCACGCCGTCGGAAGGTTCGCGATCGATAACCCTTCGTCGCAGCCGTTCATCGAGGCCGACGACTAGAAGACGTCAAGGTCCTGTCTTTCGATCCGGCCGCGTCCGAGTTGCCTCGTGCGTAGTATCTGACCGCGTCCGCTGAGGAGGTGGCCGATGAGCGCCCCCGAAACTGGTCCACTTCACCTTACCGGCGCGCACTCCGACGTGGCGCGGCGTCAGCGTCGATCTGCGGCGGCCTCATCAGCGGGTTCGCCAAGGCCCTACGACAGCGGGGCATGGTTGAGCGCCGAGGGTATCGCAACGATCGCGGGAGGAACGCGCGACGAAGTCTTCGTCCCGGCCAACATCAGCCGGGTCAACACCTACCTCAAGCATCCAGAACCCGAACGACAACACGGCCATCGTCACGATGTACCTCATGTCGGTGGGCGGCCGAGAGCTGCGGTCCCAGCAGGTTCATGTGCCTGCCAGGGGCCAGAACCTGATCGACCTGAAATCGTGGTTTTCCGAGTACAACCTGACGGGCCAGCAGTTCACCGGAACCGTTCGCATCCGAATAACTACGGTCGCGATCTTTCGGTCGGCGCGCTCGACATCGCGCCCAACGGCATCGCTGGCGTTCACATCCAGGTCAACATCGAGGAGCTCTGGAACGACATCATCGAGTCGACCTGCGACGCCTACGACTGCGCCATTGATCCGTAGCTGGTATAATCGCCTGTAAGCACGAAAGGCCAGCGGTCGAACGCTGGCCTTTCGTAGAACATAGGCTCTAAAGTGTGATGTGCAATCCCACCCTAGAGCGTCCAGGACAACTGGGTCAAGAGCAAATGCTGCTCTTGCGCCTAGACCCTGGAGGCCGACATGAGCCTTGAAGATCGCGTCGCCCAGCTGCGAGCCAAGCTTGACGAGATCACCGAACGCTACCCGCAGGCCGCGGGAATCTGCGAAGAGATCCGCGCCACCCTGGACCGGATCATGGACGAGGACATGCTCCCCAAGCACCGATACCAGTGGCTGTGGGCGATCGAGTTGGACATGCAGGCTCGAGGATTTTCGCGATGAAACTCAACCCGAAGGATCACGATTTCGACTGGGTGACCGCTCGGCAGAAATGCCGAGTCGACATGAATTTCAAGAACGAACTGCGATCGGCCGCCAAGCAGGCCTGCGATGCATGGGACTTCGCCTATCCTGGGTACCATTTCGCTTTCCTCGATGGATCATCTCCTGAGTCGTCGAAGTATTTCACTGTCTCACGGACTGGCAGGAGCGCCGCGTTTGCGCTGGACGGGGCATCGATAAAGGTGTCCGTTTCTCTTGATCCAGACAGCACTGAGGTTTTCCATGTGACACGAACTCTGAGCGACGACGGCCGTTGCATCATCCAGATCGACGGGAAGGGCGATTACCTGGTGTGGCAAGTCGTTCGCCGTGCCCTGCAGCCGGTGATGACCGGCGTTATGTGAGGTCATACCTGTCCAAATTAGATTCTGCGGAATGGAGAGAGGATTGAGAGGTTGAGCCCGACCTCGTAGGATTGGTTTTTCGACAAGAAAGACCGAACCGAAGAGGAGGGCTCAACCATGCAGAGATTTTCCAGCATTTTTTC
>JAJEEE010000058.1 GCA_022821145.1 Acidobacteriota bacterium | reverse complement strand
ATTTCCGAAGAAGGCCGCGCGGCGCTGGACGCGTTCCTCGACGAGACCGTCGCCGGCGGCCGCGTGCCCAAGGTCGTCGCGATGGTCGCCGGCGCCGACGGCGTCATCTTCGAAGGCGCGTTCGGGAAGCAGGACGTCGGCGCCGATGTCGACGCGCAACTCGATTCCATCTTCAGCCTGGCGTCGATGACCAAACCGGTGACATCGGCCGCAACGCTGATCATGGCCGAGGAAGGGGCGTTCGGTCTGGACGACCCCGTTTCGATGTACCTCCCCGAAATGGCGGACCGCGACGTGGTGACCGAAATCGACGAGGCGGCGGGGATCTACCGCACCGAGCCGGCGCGCAGCGAGATGACCGTTCGCCAGTTGCTCACGCATACGTCCGGCCTGGCGTACAACTTCGCGAATCCTACCATGCAGGCCATGATCGACATCAGCGGCGAGCCGAATCGCTTGAACCTGCCGCTGGTGGCGCATCCCGGGACGGGTTGGAACTACTCGGGGAGCACGGGCGTGCTGGGGACCCTGGTCGCGGAAGTCAGCGGCGTCCCGCTGGACGAGTTCCTCAGCTCCCGTATCTTCGAGCCCCTGGGGATGGTCGACACGGCGTATCGCGTCCCGGACGAGAATCGCCATCGGGTGGTGACGGTGCATAGTCTGGTCGACGGCGAGCTCGTGGAAGCGGAGGTCCCCGAAACGGTCGCGTCCACGGTCCGCGGCGACGGCGGGCTCTACGGCACGGCGGCCGACTACATTCGCTTCCTCCGGATGATCCTGAACGAGGGCGAGCTCGACGGGACGCGTATCCTGTCGCCGGAATCGGTCGAGTTGATGTTGACCAACCAGATGGACGACATCGTCGTGGAGACGCAGGTCTCGACGAACCCGGCCCGGTCGCTGGACTTCCCGCTCGGGGCCGGCGCCGACACGTGGGGCCTGGGTTTCCAGCTCACCGCGCCGGAATCGGCCGTGCCCGGCATGCGTGCGCCCGGCAGCTTCACCTGGGCCGGCATCAACAACACGCACTTCTGGGGCGATCCGGAACGCGGCATCGTCGCGGTCATCCTGATGCAGCAGCTCCCGTTCTACGGGGAAGACGCGATGGCCGCCTACCAGGGCTTCGAGCAGCGGGTCAACGCGGGGCTGGCGCGGTAGGCGGGGGCGTCAGACCGTATTGGGCGATCAGCGATCAGCCCCGGCCGGAGGAACCATCCATGCCGCGGGCGACGAGGCGCCTCAACCCGATTCTGTCGGCGGCATGCTGAAACCCGAACGACTCCACCCCGGCGACACGGTCGCCGCCGTCTCCCTGTCATGGGGTGGTCCCGGGACTTTTCCGCACCGCTACCTGGCCGGGAAGCGCCAGTTGACCGAAGCGTTCGGTCTTTCCGTCGTGGAAACCGAGCACGCCCTCAAGGACGCCGCGTGGCTGGCCCGCAACCCGAAGGCGCGGGCGGACGACCTGATGCAGGCCTTCGCGGATCCATCCATCCGCGGAATCGTCTCCACGATCGGCGGCGACGACTCGATCCGGCTGTTGCCCCACGTCGATTTGGACGTCATCCGCTCCAACCCGAAGGTCCTCGTCGGCTACTCCGACACGACGGTCACTCATCTCCTCGCCTTCCGAGCGGGCCTGACGTCGTTCTACGGCCCCTCGATCAGGGCCGGTTTCGCGGAGAACGCCGGCATGTTTCCCTACATGGTGGAGTCCGTGCGCAAGACGATCTTCTCCGCCGAGCCGTGCGGCGTCGTCGAGCCGAATCCCGGTGGATGGACGGCCGAACGCCTGGATTGGGCGATCCCGGAGAATCAGGAACGCAGGCGGACTCTGAATCCACCAGGTCACTGGAACTTCCTTCAGGGACGGGGAATCGCTGAAGGGCGATTGTTCGGAGGTTGCCTGGACGTGCTGCACTGGCTGCGGGGCACGGCGGTCTGGCCGGACAACGAAAACCTCGACGGCGCGATCCTTTTCCTGGAGACCTCGGAAGAGGCGCCGCCCCCGTCGGTGTTGACCCGGGAACTGCGAGTCTACGCGGCGATGGGGATACTGCGTCGGCTGTCGGCGATTCTCTTCGGCAGGCCCGGCGGCGACGTGCCGGCCGCGCGGTTCGAGCGATACGACCGGGCGATTCTGAAAGTCGTGGCCGAGGAAGAGGGTCTGGTGGACCTGCCGGTCGTGACCCGGATGGACTTCGGCCACACCGACCCGATGTTCGTTCTTCCCTACGGCGTGCAGGCTCGAGTGGATTGCGAGCGGAAGACGTTCTCGATCCTCGAAAGCGCCGTCACGGACTGACGGGACGCGCCGCGTTTTCGGTTCGGTTCGAGCGGGCGCAGACGGCTGGGGTCGGCGGAGACTACGCCTCGCGAGTCGTGACGGCAGGGTCGACCCGCGCGGCGCGAACAGCCGGTATCAGACTGGCCGCCAGGGTGACCAATGCCAACAGGATCGTGACGCCGGCAAACGTGAACGCATCGGTCGTCGTGATCCCGAACACCCATGCCTCCAGTATGCGGCTTCCGGCGACCGCACCAGCCAAGCCGAGAATCAGGCCCGCAATGGTGAGAAACAGGCTCCGCCGCACGATCAGACCGACCACGTGAAGCGGGTGGGCGCCGATGGCGAGCCGAATGCCCATTTCGAAGGTGCGCTGGGCGGCGCGATGGGCAACGACGCCGTAGATTCCGGCCCCCGCCAGGACCAGGGCCAGAAGTCCGAATGCCGTCGTCAGCACCAGAAGCAACCGGCCCTGTCCGGCGCCGCCGAACGCTCGCGAAATCAGTTGGTTCATCGCGGCCGCTTCCTGAAAGCTCAGGTTGGGCTGAATCGCGATGATCGCTTGCTTCGTCGCTTCGATCGCGGCGTGCGGGTCGGCGCCCTCCGCGCGGACGACGAACGTGTGGAGAAGATCGGGATTGCCCAGGCCGCCTCCGTATGCAGCGAATCCGAAAAGAAAACCCTGCTCGGAAGAAGTCAAACTCTGGTCGTACTGACGGTAGTCGACGTACACGGTCGGTCGTGAAGGATTCTCCGTCGGATCCCCGCTCATCCTGATATCCGCGGCCACACCCACGACCGTGTGGGCCGTCCCGCCCGTGACTTCGAAATCGTTGATGTCGTTGGAACCGCCGCCGGCGATCGTGTCGAAGTTGAGCGCCCGCCGGCTTGGATCGTTTACGAACGATTGCTTTGGCGTAGCGAAGTGCACCGTCTGCCCGATCGGGTCGGCCTGCGGAAAAAGCTCGCGGCCAAGGCTCTCGCTCACGACCACTACCTTCGGCGCGAGGGCGTCGTCGCGTTCGTCGAACGCCCGGCCTCGGACCTCCATCCCGAGCGCTCGGAAATACCCGCCGCCGGCTACGGTTCGGGAAGCCGTCACTGCCGTCGTCAGCGGGCGCCCGTCGGCGACTATCCGTCCGCCCACCGTGGCGCCCCCGGTCGGAACCATGGGCGCCATGTTTCCGACACCCGCGGCTTGTATGCCGGGAAAGCGTTCAAGTCGTTCCAGGATAGATCCCGCGAACTGGACCTTCTGGGCTGGCGATCCCTGCAGTCTTGCGAGTTCCATGTTCGACCGAACCGTGACGACCGCCAAGCCGTTCGGATCGAAGCCCCAATCGATTCGACTGAGTTCGACAGCACTGCGAACGAGCAGCCCACCGCCGATCAGCAGGACCAGGGCGAGAGCGATTTCGCCGACGACGAGAAAATCGCGTACTCGCGTTCGACGAGCCGGAGCGGAGGCATGGGATTCCTGATCGAGTGATTCGAACGGAACCGGGTTCGAAGCCTTCCAGGCAGGCGCGAGCCCCGCCAGAAGTCCCGCGAATACGGACATGGCGGCCGCGAACGACATGACCGTGACGCTGACGGACGCTGTTTCAAGCCGAGGGATTTCGACCAGTTCCAGGTCCAGAAGGAACGGCAGCCCGATGATGGCCAACCCGACTCCGATTGCTCCCGCCAAGGTGGCAACGACGAGGCTCTCCGTTGCGAGTTGCCGAATCAGAACCATGCGCCCCGCGCCCAGGGCCGTCCGAAGAGCAAGCTCTCCGCTGCGCGCCATGCCCTGGGCCAGCATGAGGTTGGCGACGTTGGCGCATGCGATGAGAAACACCGTTCCGACGGCCCCCATCAGGGCCCAGAGCACGACCCGGTAATTGCTGAAGACAACGTCGTGTATCGGATACAGCGCGGCTGAGGGGCGATCGGCGTCTGGACTCGGCAACGTGGCATTCGTGGCCAGTCGACTGCTGATGACATCTATCTCTGCTTGCGCCGCTTGAAGACGCGTATCGGAGTTCAAGCGGCCGACGGCGCTGTATCTCCCCAATGGCGAGTCCACCAGAAGAAGCCGGCGCCATATTTGGACATCGTGTGTGGGAAAGAAGAATCCCTCGGGCATGACACCGACGATCTCGTAAGGCACGGAGTTCAGATTGATCGTCCGCCCGACGATGTCGGGATCGCCTCCGAAGCGGTTCTGCCAGAAACCGTGGCTCACAAGTGCGACATCCGGTGTTCCGGCGAGAAAGCCCAAGATAGCTGATACATCTTCTGTCGCCGGAACCTCCACGCTCGGGAATACCGATCCGATGACTGGGCGGACGCCCAAGACGTCAAATACACCGGCGTCAACAGTAGCAGCCGCCACTGGAGCATCCGTCCCGGGAGACACCAACCGGGTCTCACCGTAGAACGCGAGCCCTTCAAGCGCCGTGCTTTGATTCCGGTACTGCACCAGTTCGTCGACTTGGATCCTGGAACGGTCCTCGATACTGGCGCCGCCGAGCAAGAGCACAACGTCCTCGGGCGTTCGATAAGGCAACGGACGCAGCAAGACGCTGTCGACGATGCTGAACACGACGGTCACGGCGCCGATCGCCAGGGCGATGGTCGTGGCGGCGACCACCACGAACAGCGGCTTCTTCACGAGAGTCCGAAACGCGAAACGCACATCGCGGATCGCCTGCTCCAGCCACACCCATCCCCACACGGCGCGCGTGTCCTCTTGCGTCAGCGCGACGTTCCCGAACCGGCGCATGGCGGACTGCCGGGCCTCAACCGGCGACATCCCTCGATCGATGTTGTCCCGAGTCTCGTCGGCGATATGCTGGCGAATGTCGTCTTCGAGGAATCGCAGCGCGTCGCGTCTCCGTTTCCAGCGGCCGAACATCGGCTACCGTCCTTCCTGCTCCGTTTGCCGCAGGACGCGGGCGATGGCCGCGGCCATCCTTTCCCACTGCGTCGACTCGACCCGGAGCTGTCTGCGCCCCTTCGCGGTCAACCGGTAATATTTCGCTCGACGATTGTTCTCCGAAGTTCCGTCCTTGAACGTGATCCAGTCGCGCTTGATCAGCCGGTGCAGCGCCGGGTACAACGACCCCTGCTCCACGAGCAGCACCTGGTCGGATTCGCGCTCGATGGCCTTGGCGATCGCGTGGCCGTGGGCCGGGCCTATCTGGAGAGTCCGCAGGATGAGCAGGTCGAGCGTGCCCTGGAGCAGCTCGATCCGGTCCCTCTTCCTTCTAATAGACATTCTAGGTGAATGCTGGAGATGCTCACCTAGAATGTCAAGGTAAAAGAAGCGGCGAGAACAACGTGTTCAGCCGATCGGCTTTGGTCGCGCCGGCCCGCGGCTGTAGAATGCATCGCCGGTAGAGGAGGGCGCCCGGGTCTGTCGTTCAGGACAGTGACGGCGTTCGTGGCTGCGGCCCGCGTCCGCGGGGCCGAATCGACCGCCGCGCTTCGGCGCGGATCAACTCGCAGGAGGAAACAGACGTGAGCGCAATCGACGATTTTCTAGCCAACAACGAGAGGTACGCCGACGGTTTCTCGAAGGGCGACTTGCCGATCCCGCCCGCGAAGGGGATCGCCGTTGTGGCCTGCATGGACGCCCGGCTGGAGACGGGAGCGCTGCTCGGGCTCGCCGAGGGCGACGCCCACGTCATCCGCAACGCGGGCGGCGTGGTGACCGACGACGTGATCCGTTCGCTGACGATTTCGCAGCGCCTGCTCGGCACGCGCGAGATCATGCTCATCCACCACACCGACTGCGGGATGCTGACCTTCGAGGACGGCGACGTCAAGAACCAGATCATGGAAGACACCGGCATCCGGCCGCCGTTCGCGATGGAGGCCTTTCCCGATCTCGACGGCGACGTGCGTCAATCCATCGCGCGGATCCAGGCCAGCCCGTTCGTCCCGAACAAGGACCAGGTTCGCGGCTTCGTCTACGAGTGTGAGACCGGCCGGCTTCGCGAGGTGACGTAGCCTTCGCGCGCGGCCGTCAGAGGCCGCCGAGGTAGGCGGCGCCGCCGAGGCCGGCGACGGCTTCCTGGATCTCGGCGGCGCGGCCGATCACGTATTCGGACGGCCGCGCGGCCGACATGCGCCTGGGGCTGGGCAGCACGGCGATGAGCGTGGCCGCCTCGCGGGGCGTCAGGTCGGCCGGGTCCTTTCCATAAGCGTTCCGGCTGGCCGCGGACGCGCCGTAGACGCCCGGGCCGAACTCGGCGACGTTCAGATAGACCTCCAGGATCCTCCGCTTCGGCCACATCAGCTCGATGGCCACCGTGAAGTAGGCTTCGACGCCCTTGCGGACCATGTTCTGGCCGGGCCACAGGTAGAGGTTCTTGGCCACCTGCTGCGAGATCGTACTTCCGCCCCGGATCCGGCCGCCCTGCCGGTTCCGCTCCAGCGCGTCGGCGATGGCGTCCAGGTCGAAGCCGAAGTGGTCGGGGAACTTCTGGTCCTCGGCCGCGACGGCCGCGATGGGCAGATGGGGCGAAATCTCGCTCCAGGGCGTCCACGCGTACCGTACGGGCACGTCGCCCGCGATCCGCTCCCGGAGCATGAACGCCGTGGTCGGCGGCGCGATCCAGCGCCACGGCAGCACCAGCACGATCGTCAGCACGACGAACGCCGCCGCCGCCTTGAGGCCGAGCATGGCCCACCGGCGCGAACGCCGCTTGCCGGGGTTCCGAGCCTTGTCGGGCCGCATCCGCAAATTCATCGAGTCACCCGAATCGACCGGGGGCAGGGCATTTCCTGCGTCGAGGTCGATAGCGCCGTCATTGTATACGCGACCGGCGCCACGACTCACGCGACCTGGCGCGGCGGTTGCGTCAACGAGACGTCCAGCCGGACTTGATCGTAGGGGACACGCGCGATCACGGTGCCGCGCCGGCCCTCCTCCAATTCCACCAGTCCGTACCGCGACATCGTCTTCAGGGTCCGCGACAGGTTCGATTTGTTCCGTCCGGTGAGCGCCGCCAATTCCGTGAGCGATCCCGGTTTTTCCCGGGCGATCAACTCCAGGAGCTCGCGGTTCCGGTCGGAAAGCACCTTCGCGAAGCTCTCGATCGACGTGAACCAGACCGTCGGGGCCCCCTTCGCAGGCTTGTGCTCCCCGCGCGCCATCGCCATGGTGCGGGCCTTCATCCTTTCGTAATCGGCGATTCCGACGGTCAGTGTCTTCATGGGTTCGACCCCCTTTCCTTGAGAACGGCGTCGATATCGTCCACGAAGAGTGTCTGACCGTGCAGGTCAAGCAGCGTGTCCAGCCCGGCGTCGCGGTCAGGAGTCATGGGTATCGGTTATCAGTGTCTCATAACTGGCGGCCTTTCGCGTGATTCTGAAAGATGCCGTTCTATGGCCCTGTGGAAGCGGACCCGCGCTTCGTCTACCCTTGGAGCATGAGCCCGCGGCGGAAGATTCTGGTCGGTGTCGCATGGCCGTATGCCAACGGCGAGCAGCATCTCGGCCACATTGCCGGCGCGTACCTGCCGCCCGACATCTTCGCGCGCTATCAGCGCATGATCGGCAACGAGGTCCTGATGGTGAGCGGGTCGGACACGCACGGAACGCCGGTCAGCGTGCGCGCCGAGGCCGAGGGCGTCGACCCGGCGGCCGTGGTCGAACGCTACCACGCCGGGTTCGTCGACAGCTATCTGAAGCTGGGGCTGACGTTCGATCTGTTCACCCACACCGACACGGAGATCCACTGGGACGCGACGCAGCGGATGTTCCTGCGGCACAGGGACGCCGGGTACATCTACAACGACACGCAGCACCAGCTCTACGACCCCGAGGCCGGGCGTTTCCTTCCCGACCGTTACGTCGAGGGCGACTGCCCGCTGTGCGGCCGCGCGGGCGCCCGCGGGGACCAGTGCGACGATTGCGGCGGGACCTACGAGGCCGTCGAGCTCGGACGTCCGCGCTCGCGGCTCACCGGCAACACGCGGCTCGAGGTCCGGCCGACCGAGCACTTCTTCCTGGACCTGGGAAAGCTCCAGCCCGCACTGCGCGAGTGGCTGCGGGAGGGGAAGGCGCACTGGCGGCCGAACGTCATCCGGTTCGCGCGCGCCCAGATGGAGCATGAAACGCTGCGCGGGCGTCCCATCACGCGCGACCTGGAGTGGGGGGTCGCGATTCCCGTCGACGGCTACGACGACAAGCGCATCTACGTCTGGTACGACGCGGTGATCGGCTATCTGAGCGCGTCCGTCGAATGGGCGCGATTGACGGGGGCGCCGGAGGCGTGGCGCGAGTGGTGGAGCCCGGACGGCGGCGCCCGCGCCTACTACTTCATCGGGAAGGACAACATCCCGTTTCACGCCATGATGTGGCCGGCGATGTTGATCGGCCACGGAGGGCTTCAACTGCCCTGGGACGTCCCGGCCAACGAGTACCTCAACATGTACGGCCGCAAGTTCAGCAAGAGCCGCGGCCATGTCATCGGCATCCGCGGCGCCCTGGAGCGCTACCAGGCCGACGCCTGGCGCTACGCGCTGACGGCCATCGCGCCGGAGGGCAACGACGTCGACTTCACCTGGGACGACTTCGTCGAACGCGTCAACAACGAGCTGGTGGCCAACTGGGGCAACCTCGTCAACCGGGTGCTGGGATTCGCGCACTCGCGCTTCGACGGGCGCGTTCCCGAGCCGGGACCGCTGGACGACCCGGACCGGGCCATCCTGGCCGAGGTCCGGGACGGGTTCCGAACCGTCGGCGATCTGTACGAGGCCGTGAAGCTGAAGCAGGCGCTGATGGAAGCGCGCCGGCTCAGCCAGCAGGCCAACCTCTACGTTCACGAGAAGGCGCCGTGGAAGACGCTGAAGACCGATCCGGAACGCGCGGCGACGTCCGTCTTCGTGGCGCTGCAGGTCATCGATTGGCTCAACCTGCTGTGGGCCCCGATCCTCCCGCACAGCAGCCAGCAGCTCCACGAGATGCTCGGCCGCGAGGGGCGGCTCTTCGGCCGCCAATACACGGAAACGGTCCGGGATGCGCGCGGTTCGCACCGCGTGTTGCGTTATGACCACGCCCCGGCCGTCGGTGTCTGGGCGCCGGAAGCCCTGACGCCCGGGCAGGCCTTGCAGAAACCCCGGCCGCTGTTCACCAAGCTGGATACGGACGTGGCGGAGAGGGAGCTGCAGGATTCCGCCACTGCGGGGTAAGCCCGCGCGTCGCCGTCCCGCGCCCCGTCACCGGGCTTGTGACGGCGATACCCGGTTGCCGGGGCGAGATCGCCGGTAACCCTCCCGGCCACCCACGTGACGTCCGCGCTTTCGCTGTCGGCCCAAAAAAAGAGATTGAATTACAAACATGCATAGTAGTAATAATGACGTATATAGGAGGACGGTCCATGACGCTGCCGAGACTGTCGAAGCTGGAACTCCGGATCATGCGGATCCTCTGGAAACGCGGTGAGCTCTCCATCCGCGAGGTCCAGGAAGCGTTTCCCGCTGGCCAGCGCCCCGCGTACACGACGATTCAGACCACCGTCTACCGGCTGGAAGGCAAGGCCGCCGTCGAACGGGTCCGGAAAATCGGCAACGCGCACATCTTCCGGGCCGTCGCGTCGAGGCGCGAGGCCGAGCGCCGGCTGGTCGACGAACTGTTGTCGCTGTTCGACGGGCGTTCCCAACCGGTCATGTCCTACCTGATCGAAACCGGCAGCCTGACGCTCGACGACGTCAGGAAAGCCGAGACGGCGTTGCGCAAGGCCGCCCGAGGGAAGGCCCGGAAATGAACACGCTGCTATCTGCGTCGTTCCTGTCGGAGCTGGCCAACCACATGTGGCAGACAACGATCATCGTCGGAATCGTCGCTGTCATCGCGCGCGCCATGCGGGGGAATCGCGCATGCCTCCGGCATGCGATGTGGCTCGCCGCCTCCGTCAAGTTCGCCATTCCGTTTTCGCTGCTCATCGCCGCTGGAAGCGTCTTCGAGTGGCCGCGAGCGCGGCTCGCTTCCGTCCCGGCTCCGAACCTGTTCGAGATCACCCGCATGGTCGCCGAGCCCGTCGCCGCGGCGCCGGACAACCCCTGGCCCGGACTCCTGACGTGGGTCGCCGGATCGGTTTGGCTGGCCGGTTTCTCGATCGTCCTTCTGAGTTGGCGCCGCGCCGGGCGGCGGTCCCGTGCGATGGTGCGTTCCGCGGCGCCCGTGAGTGAACTCGCTTCCGAGTGGACCGACGTGCGCGTGTCGACCGAGGCCGCGGGTCCGGCCGTCTTCGGCCTGGTGCGGCCGGTGCTGCTGTTGCCGGCCGGCATCGACGCGCGGTTGACGCGCCAAGAGCTGTCGGCGGTGATCGCCCACGAGAGGGCGCACGCCGAGCGGTACGACAATCTCACGACCGCGTTCCACCGGGCGGTGACCGCCGTGTTCTGGTTTCACCCGTTCGTCTGGTGGGTCGGCCGGCGGCTGATCGAGGAGCGCGAACGCGCCTCGGACGAAGCCGCCGTCGCCGCCGGTTTCTCGCCGGCCGTGTACGCCCGAGGCTTGCTGAAAGTCTGCCGCTCGGCGCTCGGCGCGCCGCAGGGCTGCATGGCCGGCGCCTACAGTTCCAACCTCAAGACCCGCGTGGAGGGAATCATGAATTACGACGAGATCCGCAAACTGCATCCCGCGCTTCGCTTCGCGGTCGGCGCACTCGCGATGCTGAGCCTTACCGGGCCGGTCGGGGCCGGCTTCCTGCATCCGTCGGCCCAATCTGCGACTCAGGAACGCGAGGCGCCGTCGGTTCGGACGGGCGAAGACGGGGAACTGGCCGAAACTGTCGAACGCTGGCCGGACGTGGACGTGGTCTACATCATCGAAGACTTGGAGCGCACGGCGTTCGAAAGTCTGGCGACCGACGAGGAACGGCGGCGCTTCATCGAATCCTTCTGGTTGCGTCGGGACCCGACGCCCGGCACGGTCGAGAACCAATACCGCGAAGAGCACTACCGGCGGATCGAAGAGGCGAATCGGCGATTCTCGTTCGGCGACACCGACGGTTGGCGCAGCGACCGCGGCAGAATCTACATCGTTTACGGCGAGCCGGCGTCCATCCAGAGCACCGTTTCCGGCGCCGGCCAGCCGGTTTCGTTCGCGACCCAGCGCTGGCGGTATCCGTACATCGAGGGACTGGGCGAGAACGCCGAGCTGACGTTCGTGGACGTCAATCGTACGGGCGACTACCGGCTTCGTTTGCCGGAGACGCCCGTGGAACAGGTGATCGCCGGGTCCCCGACCCCGCCCAATCGCGTAATCGAGCTTGCAGTCACGAGAGAGGCTGCCGAAGCATCCGCCGAGCAGGCGACGGACGCCGTCCAGACGGCGTCGCCGTCTGAGGCGGAGCCGTTTCGCGTCGGAGAGGGCGTGGTCGCACCGCGCGTCCTGGAACGCGTTGCACCCCGGTACACGCCGGAGGCCCGCCGTTCAGGGACCGAGGGCGTTGTCAGAATCGAAGGGGTTGTCCGGCGGGACGGGTCGCTCGATGTTCAGCGTGTGGCCAACAGCCCCAGTCCCGAACTGGCGCAAGCGGCCGTCGACACTCTTGCTCGGTGGCGTTTCAGCCCGGGCACGCTCGGCGGAGAACCCGTCGACGTGAGGTTGAACATCGAGGTCAGCTTCAACTTGGGGGACTGAAGGCCGCTGGAAGCGCCGCCGCGGGCGGAAGTCGCGGCGCGCGGGACCGGATCACTCAACCCTGGGCCCGCGCGTCGACCCGTGCGGTGGTTTCCCGGACGACGGGACCGGCCGCCCGGGCGTTTTGTTCCTCGACCTCGGCGGCCCGACAGCGGAACCCGGCGTCGAGACCGGCAGCTATGCGCGATCGGGGCGCCGCTCACGGCGGAGCATTCGACGGTCGGGTTCACTGAAGTACGCACATTCCGAAATGAGGTCACCGTCCGCCGCTCCGGCTTCAGCCATTTCCATGGGCTGACGCGTAAAAGGCTTATACGCGAAGAGGCCTGTCCGGTACTTTTGGACGGGATATTCGAGATCTTGCGCTCGCTTCAGGTCGTAGTGCGATCGCGCATCGACGAAACGCATCACGTAGGCCGCGCGCTTTGCAAGTGGGCCCTCTTCGAGCGCCACTCCCCGATGGACGACCATCTTGTTAAAGAAGAGCACGTCGCCGGGTTCGAAGTCCTCCTCGACGCAGTGGGCCTCAAGTATCTCCACCATCGGCGGCGAATTGAGGATGCCGCGTTTCAAGGACACGTAGTCGGGTGTGTTCGTCTTGATGCCCGCTCGCTCCTTGGCCTTGAGTGTGGACACGACGGCTGGCTCGATTTGTTCAAAAAACCATTCTCCCGAAATGACGTGTTGAGGAACATACGTCATCCCTCCCCGTTGCCCGCGTGCATTCACCGATTGCAGTGGCGCCCACAACGTGCATCCGAATTCTGTCGAGACCTGATAGCCAAAAGTGTCCACGCCGACATGCCAAGTCGATCCGATGTCGGCTTTCTGTTCGACTTCGAATATCTGTTCAGCCGTAAAGAAGAGATCGTTGTCCGTGAGATCCGTCAACGTGTGCCGGAAGTAACGGCGCGCCAGCAATTCGAAGACGCTGTCCTTGGCGCCTTCCAGGTCATAGTTCACCCGATAGAAGGCGGGGGTCGTCGAGTTGATGGTCTCTCGATGCATCTCGACTCATACCTGTCCAAATTAGATTCTGCGGAATGGAGAGAGGATTGAGAGGTTGAGCCCGACCTCGTAGGATTGGTTTTTCGACAAGAAAGACCGAACCGAAGAGGAGGGCTCAACCATGCAGAGATTTTCCAGCATT
>JAJEEE010000088.1 GCA_022821145.1 Acidobacteriota bacterium | reverse complement strand
CACGGCGTCAGGAGCAACGGCCCCTCCAGGGCCTCGATCACTTCGATCACCGTGATCATCTCGGCGCCGCGCGCCAGGGCGTACCCGCCGTTGGGTCCGGCCTGCGACGCCAGCAGGCCCTTCCGGACGAGCCGCTGCAATACCTTCGCCAGCAGCTCGGACGGGATATTGTAGGTGCGGGCGATCTCGGGGGCGCTGTGGGCGTGCTCGCCGTGCAGCGCCAAGTGCTTCAGCGCGATCAGCCCATAGTCGGCCCGTTTGGATAACCGGAACACCGCCTGGAATTATACCCGACAATATTAATCGGCGATAACTTTTGTCGGGTATTGGTGCGGCCACAGACGGACACGCGGTAATGCATCACTTTCTTTTCTTGACTTCAACCTATTGAAACACAGGAACTTGTTGGGCTATTCGCGGTCGAGCATCGCAAGTACGCCGGACAGATCCGCGATGGCGCCTGGGGCCGGTCCGCCCGGCTCGCGATCGACCCACACGCCCTCCAGACCCGCAGCGCGGGCGGCCCGGACGTCCAACTCGAAGTCGTCGCCGACGAGGAGCGTCGCCGCGGGCGGCGCCCCGAGCCGGGCCGCGGCGTCGATGAAGATTCGCGGATCGGGCTTCGCGCAGCCGGCCGTATCGGGCGTGACCACGGCGGCAAAATATTCGCCGATGCCGAGATCGTCGAGCACACCGCCGAGGCCCCGGTCGAAGTTGGAAACCACGGCCAGCGCAACGTCCCGGCCACGGAGCGACCGCAGCACGTCGCGGGTCTCCGCGTAGCAGGCCCAGCAGCGCCCGGTACGAAACACGGCATAGACGTCTTCGAAGTACGCGTCGAAGCCCGGAAAGGGCCCGTGCTCCCGGAAGAGCGTCGCCACCAGCGATTTCCAGCCGGCCGCGTCGACGGGCGTTCCATGCGTTCCGGTTTCGCGCTCGAAGGCGGCCTGAAGCTCGACGGCCGGCACGTCCCGCCCGTGCTTCAACGCGACCCGGCGATAGACGTCGCCGACGGCGCCCCGGTGGTGGAAGAGCGTGCCCACGGCGTCGAATGCGACCGCCCGGATGCGGTTCGCGTTCATCGGGGCGCCCATCGGCAAACGCGCCGCGGGCTGTTAGAATGGTCGGTTCTCGCCATGGCCGAAATCCGTCCCTTCAGACCGCTCCAATACGATCGGGACCGCGTGCCGATCGAGACCGTCGTCACGCAGCCGTACGACAAGATCTCGCCCGAAATGGAGCGGCGCTATCTGGACGCCCATCCCTACAACGTCATCCGGCTGATCCGCCCGCAATGCGACCCTCCGGACGGCGGGGCGGCGTCGGTCTACGAGCGTGCCCGCCAGAGGCTCGATGAGTGGCGTTCGGCGGGCATTCTGCGGAGGGCGCCGGTCGCGTGCATGCTCGCCTACTTCCAGGAGTTCCGGACGCCGGACACCGGTGAAGCCCGGGTTCGCAAGGGCCTGGTCTGCATCACCCGCCTCAGGGACTACGCCGATCGGGTGATCTTCCCGCACGAGGGCACGCTGGAGGGGCCGAAGCGGGACCGCCTGGAGCTGTTGCGGGCCACGCGGACGCACCTCGGCCAGGTCTTCCTGTTGTATTCCGATCCCGAGCGCCGCGTGGACGCGCTCCTGGAGGGCGCGGCGGCGCGTTCCCCGGAGATCGCGTTCCGCGCCGAGAACGGGGTGGATCACCGGCTCTGGCGGATCGCCGCGCCGGACGTGATCGACGCGATTCGCGACGCGTTGGCCTCCCACAAGCTCGTCATCGCCGACGGTCACCACCGATACGAGACCGCGCTGACGTATCGCGACGAAAGACGCCGCGAGCGGGGCGGGAACGACGCCGGGGGCTCGGAATGGTTGATGACCACGCTGGTGAACATGGACAGCCCGGGCATGACGATCCTGCCCGCCCACCGCGTGCTCTCCGATCTGGACGGCTTCGACCCCGCGGCCCTGCCCGGCGCCGTCGAGCGGTATTTCCACGTGACGGCCGTGGACGACGCTTCGGCCCTGGAGGCGCGGCTGCGCGAGGCGGGCGCGGACCGGCCCGTCGTCGGGATGGTCTCGGGGAACCCCGCGGCGTGCCGTCTGCTCGCGCTTCGCGACGGCGTGGACGTGGCCCGGATCGCGGACGGCGTAACGGCCGCGCAGTCGCGGCTGGACGTGGTCGTGCTGCATCGGCTGATACTCCAGGCGTGCCTGGGGATCTCCGAAGAGGCGGTCTTCAGAGGGGGTCACCTCGAGTACGTTCGCGGCTTCGCCGCGGCGGCCGGACGGGTGGGGGCGAGCCGGGCGCAGGCGGCGTTCCTGCTGAACGCGACGCGGCTGGACCAGGTGCGCGACATCGCGTTCGGCGGGGAGGTGCTGCCCCAGAAGTCCACCGACTTCTTTCCGAAGCTGCTCTCCGGCCTCACCTTGTATTCCCTGGACTGACGGGTCCGTCCGAGGGCGGCGGCTTGATGGCCCGCGGGTCGGACTCCAACGTGTACCGCTCCTCGAAGACCCGCTTCATGCGCTCCACCATCGCGGCGCGCCGGTCGTAGAGCCGCCGGAGCGGCCGCGGCTCGTGCAACCGCATGGCGTAGGCGGTCAACAGCGGCAGCGCGATGGTCGAGTCCAGGTAGCAGACGACGGCGTCGGGCAGCCGGTCCGGGTCCACCTTGCCCCAACTGACGGCTTCGGCCGGTGTCGCGCCGGAGAGGCCGCCGGTGTCGACGCGCGCGTCGGTGAACTGAAGGAAATAGTCGTGACCCTTCTCCTCGAGGCCGAGGACTTCCTGGATCTGCGGCTCCGTTTGAAGAAGGAAGTTCTTGGGCGAGCCGCCGCCGAGGATCAGCGTTCCGCTCTTCAGTCCCGACATCTTGGCGTCGTACACGATCGCGGCCGTCTCGTTGACGTCGGCGTTGACGTCGAGTTGCAACCGGTTTCCGGTCAGGGCGCTGGCCGCCACGTTCATGCCGATCGAGCTGTCCCCGGGCGAGGACGTGTAGACGGGAATGCCCGCCGCGTACGCCGCGGCCACGAGCGACTTGTCCCGGAGCCCCAGGACGCGTTCCCGCTCCAGGACGTAGCGCCCCAGCCGGTAGTGGAACTCCGCCGACCCCATCGTCGTCTGGAACTCATCCTCGGAAATGACCCTCTTGACGAAGTTGTCGGTCTCGAGGAGCACGTCGTAGTCGAACAGGATGTCGTAGATGCGGACGACGCCGGCGTCGCGCAGCTTTCGGTCGTCGACGTCCGGCGAGCCGCGCCGCATCTCGAGCCCGATGCCGAAATGCATGTCGTGGTACAGGTTGGCGCCGGTCGAAACGATCCAGTCGATGAAGCCCGCCTGCATCAGGGGAACGACGGCGGCCATGCCCAGCCCGGCGGGGGTCAGCGCGCCGGACAGGCTGGCGCCGACGACCACGTCTTCGTCCAGCATCCGTTGGGTGAAAAGCTGGCAGCCTTCGCGGAAACGGGCGGCGTTGTAGGCATTGAACGTCTCGTCGATCAGCTCGACGAGCGCGGTGTCGGGGCCGATCGGGGGTGGGTCGATCGTCTTGCCCCTCAGCCAATGCTTTCCGTGGTGGTTCATGCGTGGGACGGCGCCCGCGAAAAAAGGGTATTCTGACCAACAGGGGAGGGCTTTTCAACCGAGGGGGTCATGAGCGAGTCGCGGATCCTGAAGATACAGCAGGCCCTGAGCGAGGAGGGCCTGGACGGCTGGTTGTTCTTCAGCTTCCGGGGCAGCGATCCCATCGCCGAGAACGTCCTCGAGCTGGACCGGTCCCGCATCGCCACCCGGCGTTGGGCCTACTACGTGCCGGCCGATGGCGCGCCTCGGAAGATCGTCCACGCGATCGAGCCGCACGCGCTCGACGGGCTTCCCGGCCAGGAGCGCGTCTACCTGCCGTGGCAGCAGTTGCACGCCCATCTCCGGGAGGCCGTGGCGGGCGCCCGGCGCGTGGCCATGCAGTACTCGCCGATGAACGCCATCCCCTACGTCGCGCGCGTCGACGCGGGGACGGTGGAGCTGGTCCGCAGCTTCGGCGTCGAGGTGGTGTCCTCCGCCGACCTGGTGCAGGTGTTCGAGGCGGTCTGGACGCGGGAGCAACTCGACAGCCACCTGTACGCCGCCCGCCACCTGCGGGAGATTGTCGACGCCGCGTTCGGCGAGGTCGGGCGGCGCGTCGGCGCGGGCGCGCCCACGGACGAGTACGATATCCAGAGTTTCATCTGGGACGAGTTCTCGCGGCGTGGGCTCGTGTCCTCGGACCGCCCGATCGTCGCGGTCAACGCCAACAGCGCCGACCCCCACTACTTGCCGGCCGCGGACCGCAAGGCGCCGATCCGCGCTGGCGACTTCCTGCTGCTCGACATCTGGGCCAAGCGCGCGGAGGCCGGCTCGGTCTACGGCGACATCACCTGGACCGGCTACGTGGGCGCCAGGGTGCCGGAGCGGCACGAGACGATCTTCCAGGTGGTGCGGGCGGGCCGCGACGCGGCGATCCGGCGCGTGCGCGACGGGTGGCGATCCGGCGCGCTGCGCGGATGGGAGGTCGACGACGCGGCGCGCGACTCCATCACCCGCGCCGGGTACGGCGAGTACTTCATCCACCGGACGGGCCACTCCATCCACGAGGAAGACCACGGCAACGGCGCCAACATCGACAACCTGGAGACGCAGGACGACCGCCGGCTGATGGTCGGCACCTGCTTCTCGATCGAGCCGGGCGTCTACCTGAAAGGCGACTTCGGCGTCCGCAGCGAGGTGGACGTCTACCTGGGCGAGGACGGGCCCCTGGTGACGGGCGGCCCGATCCAGGAGCGCGTCGTGCCCATACTCGCCTGACAAACGCGGCACGCGCTCCAAGCCCGCGCCGCGGGGTGACGCGCCCGCGCGGGGATCGACTCATGCGGCGGACTGCTTGCGCCTCTCCTGAGCCAGATCGTACGCCGCCTGAAGACGCATCCAGTGGTCGGCGTTGCTCCAGCCGATGCGTTCCAACGCGAGCGCCATTCGCGGCGAGATTCCGATACGGCCGTTGAGCAGCCGCGACAGCGTGTTCCGGGTCACGTCAAGACGCCGCGCACACTCGGTGACGCTCCAACCGACCTCGTCGTCCTCCAGGATGTCCCGGATCATCTCGCCGGGATGCGGCGGGTTGAACATGGGCATGGGTCCCCTCCTAGTGGTAGTCGATCAGGTCCACGTCCGTCGCCTCGCCCTTGACGAAGCGGAACACGATGCGCCAGTTGCCCGACACGCGCACGCTCCATTGCCCGGCGCGATCGCCTTGCAACCGATGCAGCCGGTAACCGGGCTGATCCAGGTCGTGCGGAGAAGACGCGACGGCCAGATCCGCCAGCACGCGTCGAATTCGCCGGACATGGGCCGGATTCAACCGGCGGCTGTCGCCGTGCGCGAACAGGCGCCTCAAACCCGTGTGCGCTATTCGCACGGCTCATTATGGGGTGCAACACCAAATGTTGCAAGCCGCGCCGTAGACACGCGTCTCGATCAGTTTCGGGTTGTACACTAGAGCGTGGTGCGACATCTGCAGACAATGGGACGCCGGCCTCGGCGGGGACGGCTGTCGTGGGTCCTGCTCGCGGCCGCCGCCTGCGCGCTGCCGGCCCCTGGTCAATCGGACGAGGCGGCGAGACGGGCGCACGTTCTGCCCCACCTGGCCGACGGCGGCGGGTGGCAGTCCCTGCTCCTGGTCACGAACGCCGCGCAGTCGGCGAGCTTCTGCACGGTCGAACTGTACGGCCTGACCGCGGACCGGTTCGAATCCGCCGACGCAGTGTCGGCGTCGGGTTCGGAGGCGACGTTCAGGCTGGACGGCCACGGCGACTCCCTGGTGTGGCGCACCCGGAACGAGATGGCCGATGGGTCCGGATACGCCACGCTCGATTGCAACGCTCCGGTCACGGCGCAAGTCGTCTTCCAGTGGATCGAAGAGGGGGATCGTCCGACGGGCATCGCCACGGTGTTCAGTTCCCAGACCGGCCGGGACTTCCAGTTTCCCGTCCTGACCGCGGCGGGTACGCTGGGGTTCGCGATCGCGAACGATACCGTCTACGACGCGGAGTGCGACATCGTCCTGCAGGATCCGCGACGGGCGGACCTGGACGACGATACGATCGAGGTGCGCTCGAAGTCCAACCGGGCCGAGTTGCTCCACAAGATCGTTTCGATTCCCGACGGGTTCACGGGAGGGTCGGCGACGGTCTCCTGCGACCGGGACGTCGCCATGATCGGCCTGCACTTCGAACTGAACCCGGACGAGAGCATCATCACGTTCAACACGCTGCCGCCGACGCTGGTCGATCCGTCCATGCCGGGGACGGACGCGGCGGCGAAGCCGTCGCACGTCCTGCCGCACATCGCCGACGGGGGCGGGTGGCAATCCAGCCTGATCGTCACCAACGTCGCTTCCTCGGCGAGCCGGTGCATGCTGACGCTGCGCGGCCTGGCGGCGGACCGGTTCCAGGAGGCGGACGGCGTCACGATTTCCGGTTCCAGCGCCACGTTCGACCTGGATGGGCCGGGCGCCTACCGGGTGTGGCCCACGCGGAACGCGCCGGAGACGGCGTCCGGGTACGCGATCCTGGACTGCACGGCCCCTGTCACGGCGCAGGTCGTGTTCGCGTGGGTCGGCGAGGGGGGGCGGCCGACGGGAATGGCCACGGTCTTCAGCTCGCAGGACGGTGATTATTTTCAGCTTCCGGTCCTGACGCCGGCCGGCACGGTCGGGTTCGCGATCGCCAACGACACGGCGGACGACGCGGACTGCCGCATCGAGCTGGAAGACATGCAGCGGACGAAGCTGGCCGAGGCCGAGCTTTCCGTGCCGTCGAAGACCAACCTGGCGCGTTTGCTCAACACGGTCGTCCCGATTCCCGCGTCGTTCCAGGGGGGGGCTGCCACGGTGTCGTGCGATCGGACGGTCGCCGCGATCGGCCTGCATTTCGAACTGAACGCGGACGAGAGCATCGTCACCTTCAACACCTTGCCTCCGGCCCTGCTCGACGCTCCGGTCCGGACGACGCCCGTTGGCGCGCGCGGCGTTCTGACGACGCTGTTCGAATCGACGAACGGCGCGGGCTGGACCGTCAACACGAACTGGGGCACGGCGGCGCCCGTTGGCGACTGGTACGGGGTCGAGGTCGATGGGCAGGGGCAGGTGACCGGATTGCGCATGTTCCGCTGGGTCAACGATGCTGATGGTACTCCGCGGAAAGTCGGGATCGGAATGACGGGGCCGATTCCCCCGGAGCTGTCGTCTCTCACCCACCTGCGGGTCCTGGACTTCGACCAGAACGATCTGACGGGGCCGATCCCGGTCGAACTGGCCGAGCTGACCGAACTCCGCGAGTTGAGGCTCTGGAACAACGATCTGACCGGGACGATTCCACCGGAGTTGGGCCGCTTGACGCACCTGACCGCGCTGGATCTCGACCAGAACGATCTGACGGGAACGATTCCGCCCGAGCTGGGCGGCCTGGTCCAGCTCGAAGAACTCTGGATGCGGGAGAACGCGCTGACCGGGACGATCCCCCCCGAGTTGGGCGACCTGACGAAGCTGGTCGACCTCAGCCTGCACGGCAACCGGCTGACGGGGCCGATACCGCCCGAGTTCGGCAATCTGACGCGGCTCGAACGGCTGTGGCTCCACGACAACGATCTGACCGGGCGGATTCCCGAGGAGCTGGGCGGCCTGACGAACCTGGAGCTGTTGCGGATCGAGGAAAACAACCTGTCGGGGACGATCCCGGCCGAGCTGGGGCAACTGTCGGACCTCGAGATCCTCACGCTTTTCGAAAACAGCCTGGTCGGGAGGATCCCGCCCGAGTTGGGCAACCTGACCGGCCTGGAAGTCCTGCGTCTCGAAGACAACCGTTTGACCGGGGCAATCCCCGCGGAGCTGGGCAACCTGGCGAACCTGGAGATCATGGCCCTCTCCGAGAACCGGCTGACCGGATCCGTTCCCGCCGAAATGGGCCGCTTGACGGGCCTGCGGCAACTGGTGCTCTTCGACAACATGCTGACCGGGTCGATCCCGCCCGGGCTGGGCAATCTGACGGACCTCGAGGATCTGTATCTGCACCGAAACCGGCTGTCCGGGACGATACCGCTCGAACTCGGCAACCTGACGAACCTCGAGGAACTGGTCCTTTTCGAGAACGCGTTGACCGGCGCCATTCCGGTGGAGTTGGGGCGCCTGACGCGCCTGACGGACCTGTTGCTGAGCGAAAACCGGTTGACCGGGCCGATCCCGGTCGAGTTGGGGAACCTGAGGCTCCTGCGATTCCTGTGGTTGCACGAGAACGGTTTGGCGGGACCGATCCCCCCGGAGATCGGATCGCTGATCAACCTTTTCCAGCTTCGACTTCATACGAACGATCTGACCGGGCCGATCCCCCCGGAGTTGGCGCGCCTGTTTCGTCTGAGGGAGTTGGCCTTCGACGGCAACGACCTGGCGGGCGCGGTGCCGCCCGAGCTCGGGGGACTGGTGAACCTGTCGTCGCTGTCCTTTTCGGGGAACGCGCAATTGACGGGGGAATTGCCCTCGGCCCTGACCCGGCTCCGTCGGCTCGACGAGCTGCTGGCCAACGCGACGGACCTCTGCGCGCCGTCCGACGACGCGTTCCAGACGTGGCTCGACGGCATATGGAAGCGGCGCGTCCAGCCGTGCGGCGCCGAGGCCGTGGCCGCGTATCTCACCCAGGCCGTGCAGTCCCGGCGGTACCCGGTGCCGCTGGTCGCGAACGAAGAGGCCCTGCTGCGCGTTTTCGTCACGGCGCCCGGCGCGCCCGCCGCGACGATCCCCCCCGTCCGGGCCCGGTTCTTCCTGGACGACCAGGAGACGCATGTCGCGGACATCCCCGCCGGCACGGCGGCCATTCCGGCCGAGGTGAACGAGGGGTCGTTGGCGGCGTCGGCCAACGCCACGGTTCCGGCGGAGGTGATCCAGCCGGGGCTGGAGATCGTGGTGGAAATCGACCCCGACGGGACGCTGCCATCGGGGGTGGACATCGCGGACCGGATACCGGAGACGGGCCGGTTGCCGATCGACGTCCGAGCGATGCCCGTCTTCGACCTGACGATGATCCCGTTCATCTGGCGCACCCAGCCGGACGCCTCGATCGAGACGCTGGTGAACGCCATGGCCGCCGACCCGGAAGGTCACGGGCTCTTCAAGGATACCCGCACGCTGCTGCCGATCCACGACCTGGCCGTGACGGCTCACGAGTCCGTGATGGTGTCGACCAACGATCCCCACCGCCTGCTGGCCGAGACGGGGCTGATCCGCCTCATGGAGGGCGGGCGCGGCTACTACATGGGGACGATGTCGGCGGTGGTCGCCGGCGGCGGGGCGGCGGGCGTCGCCTGGATCGAGGGCGCGACGAGTTTCGCGCGTCCCGTCGCCTCGACGATCGCTCACGAGCTCGGGCACAACCTGGGCCTTCGGCACGCCCCGTGCGGCCGCCCCGACAATCCGGACCCGTCCTTTCCGCAGGCCAACGGAACCATCGGCGCCTGGGGATACGATTTCCGAGGGAACGGCCGCCTGGTTCCGCCGACCCACCGGGACCTGATGTCCTACTGCCAGCCTCAGTGGATCGGCGACTTCGGCTTCACCAACGCGTTCCGTTTCCGCCTCCAGAACGAGACTCCCGGAGGGGGCCGCTCCTCGCAAACCGCCGCGTCCGGGCGTTCGCTGCTGCTGTGGGGCGGCGTGGACGCCGACGGCGCGCCGTTCCTGGAGCCGGTCTTCGTCGTCGACGCTCCGGCGTCGCTGCCGGACGCCGTAGGCGATTACCGGATCTCGGGCGCAACGGCTGCCGGTGCGGAGCTGTTCACGCTGGATTTTGCGATGCCGGTGGTGGGCGATGGTGACGGGCGGTCGTCGTTCGCCTTCACGGTCCCCGTCGGGCCGGGATGGGCCGAGGTGCTGGCCGGAGTCACGCTGACCGGACCGGGCGGCTCGGTGACGCTGGACGGGGAAACCGACCGCCCGGTGACGATCCTGCGCGATCCGCAGTCTGGGCAGATCCGCGGCATCCTGCGCGACCTGCCGGACGAGGGCCTTCCCGGCGAGGCGCCTGCGGCGCCGGCGGACGCGAACGTCGAAGTGCTGACCAGCCGCGGCCTCCCGACGCCGGACGATTGGCAGAGGTAGGCGCCCCAACCTCCGTGTCCGAACCGCGTTCATACATTGACAATATATAGACAATAGTTATACATTCGTTCCGTTGTTCCGGTGTGCGCGCGAGGACGACGGACCATGAAGATCGCCATCGTCGGTTCGGGAATTTCCGGTCTCACGGCCGCCTACCACCTCCACCCCCGGCACGCGGTCACCGTCCTGGAATCGGCAACGAGGACGGGCGGGCACGCGCGTACCGTCCGCGTCGCCATGGACGGGCGCGTCTACCACGTGGACACGGGTTTCGTCGTCTTCAACGAGACGCACTATCCCCGCTTCGCGCGCCTGCTGGCGGATCTGGGCGTCCCATCCCGCCCCACGACCATGAGCTTCAGCGTCCGGCACGATCCCAGCGGCCTGGAGTACGCCAGCGCGTCCCTGGGCGCGTTCTTCGCGCAGCGGCGGAACGTGTTGCGGCCGCGTTTTCACCGGATGTGGATGGACATCCTGCGGTTCCACAGGGAAGCGCCGGCGCTGGACGGCGTGCGCGGCGACGAGACCACGGTCGCCGACTACGTCCAGGGCCGCGGATTCGGGCGCGAGTTCCTCGATCACTACCTCGCGCCCCTGGGCGCGGCTCTGTGGTCCTGTCCGCCGGGAACGTTTCGGAGCTTCCCGATACGTTTCGTCGTCGACTTCCTGGGCAACCACCACATGCTGCAGGTACGCGGGCAGCCGGTCTGGCGCGTCGTCGAGGGCGGGTCGCGGCGTTACGTCGAGGCGATGACGGCCGGGTTCCGGGACCGTATCCGCACCGGGCGGCGCGCCGTCCGGATTCGCCGCTTCGCCGACCGCGTCGACGTATGGGACGCCGCGGGGCGCCGGGAGCGGTTCGATCACGTCGTCCTGGCCTGTCACGCCGATCAGGCGCTCGGGCTTCTGGCGGACCCGCACCCGTCGGAGGCCGAGGTGCTGTCGGCGTTCCCGTACCAGCCCAACGACGCCGTCCTGCACACCGACACGCGGGTGCTCCCCCGCCGGCGCCGCGCTTGGGCCTCGTGGAACTGCCACGTTCCCGCGTTCGACCCCGCCGCGGTGCGCGTCTCCTACAACATGAGCCGCCTGCAGGGTCTGGACGGCCCGCGCGTCTTCATCGTCACGCTCAACGACGCGGACGGCGTGTCCAGCGAGAAGGTGATCGCGCGGTTCCGCTTCACTCACCCGGTGTTCACGCCGGGGCGGTCGGCGGCGCAGGCCCGGCACGCCGAGTTGGTGGACGCGCGCCGGACATCGTTCTGCGGCGCGTACTGGGGTTACGGGTTTCACGAGGACGGCGTGCGCTCGGGCATGGCCGTGGCCGAGGCGCTCGGCCGGAGGCGGGCGGCGTGAACAGTTGCATCTACGAAGGCGCGGTCCGCCACGTCCGCAGACGCCCCGTTCGGCACGCGTTCCGGTACCGCTTCTTCCAGATGTATCTCGATCTCGACGAGTTGGACCGCGTGTTCCGCGGTCGCTGGCTGTGGTCCGCGCGCCGCGCCGCGCCGGCCCGGTTCCGGCGTTCCGATCATCTCGGAGATCCCGGAACGCCCCTGGCCGAGTCGGTGCGCGACCGGGTCGAGTCGGAGTGCGGGATCCGTCCCCGGGGTCCGATTCGGCTGCTGACGCACTTGCGCTACTTCGGGTATTGCATGAACCCGGTCAGCTTCTACTACTGTTTCGCCCCGTGCGGGTCGCGGCTGGAGTTCGTCGTGGCCGAGATCAACAACACGCCGTGGGACGAACGGTTCTGCTATGTCGTGGACGTCCGCGACGACGGGGCTGCGGACCGGCGGCATCGCTTCCGGAAGCGTTTCCATGTTTCGCCGTTCATGGGCATGGACCTGGAATACCGCTGGCGGTTCGGCGTTCCGGGACGCCGGCTCGACGTCTGCATGGAGAACTGGAGCGCGGGCGAGCCCATCTTCGACGCGCGCCTGACGCTGGAGCGGGTCCCGATCTCGACCGCGTCGCTGACGCGCGTACTGGTTTCCTACCCCTTCGTCACGCTGAAGGTGCTGGCGGGCATCTATTGGCAGGCGTTCCGGCTCTGGATGAAGCGCGCGCCGTTCCATCCGCATCCCCGGTACCGGAAGACCGCCGGGGGCTCGACGCCGTGAACGACGCATCGACGGGCGGCGTCCGGACGCTCGGCCCGGCGACCGGCGCGTCCCCTCTGGAGCAGCTTGCCCGCCGCCGGGTCCTGGGACGACTCGGCCGGATGCGCGCGGGCCGGTTGACGCTTGCGGACCGGACGGCGACCGTCGAGCTGGGGACGGGCCATGCGCCGGCGGCGCGCGTCGAGGTTCACGGCGCGGACTTCTACCGCCGCGTGCTCTTCGGCGGCGGACTGGGCGCCGCCGAGTCGTTCATGGACGGCGGATGGTCGGCGGACGACCTCACGGCGACCCTGCGCCTGCTCGCGCGCAACCTTCAGTTGGCCGATTCGATGGATCGGGGATGGGCCGCCCTCCGTTCGCTGCCGGCCCGGGCGCTGCACGCGATGCGCGCGAACACGCCCCGGGGCAGCGTCCGCAACATCCACGCCCACTACGATCTCGGCAACGACTTCTTCGAGCTGTTTCTGGATCCGACGATGAACTATTCCGCGGGGATCTTCCAGCATCCGGCGCAGACGATGGAGGACGCCTCCGTGGCCAAGATGGAGCGCGTCTGCCGAAAGCTCCGGCTCGGCGAGTCGGACCATCTGCTCGACATCGGCGCGGGTTGGGGCGGGCTGGCCATTCACGCCGCGCGCGAATACGGCTGCCGGGTCACCGCGGCGACGATATCGAACGAGCAGCACGCGTATGCGACGCGGCGTGTCCGGGAAGCCGGCCTCGACGGCCGCGTCGAGATCCTGCTCAGTGACTATCGGGATCTGGACGGCCGTTACGACAAGCTGGCCTCGGTGGAGATGATCGAGGCCGTGGGGCACCGGTACGTGGACACGTACTTCCAGCAGTGCGCGCGCCTGTTGAAGCCGGACGGCCTGATGCTGTTGCAGGCGATCGTCACACCCGAATACCGGTACGAGAGCTCGCGCCGTTCGGTGGACGTGATCCGCCGCTATATCTTTCCGGGGAGCTGCCTGACGTCGCTGGGCCGGATATCGCGGGCGCTCGCGCGAACGACGGATTTCAGCATCCTCCACCTCGAGGACATCGGTCCCCACTACGCGAGCACCCTGCGGCGCTGGCGCCGGCGTTTCCTCGAGAACGCGGGCCGCGCGCGGGCCCTCGGCTTCGATGAACGCTTCATCCGGCTGTGGCGGTACTACCTGTGCTACTGCGAAGCGGGTTTCGAGGAACGAATCGTCGGAGACGTTCAGTTGCTGCTGGGCCGTTCCCAACAACGGCACCCTTCCATGCTCGGCCACATCGGTGGGGAGGCCGCCGCCGGGGAGCGCCTCGTCGGGGAGCGGCGGTGAGGGATCTCCTCGTGGGCGCCGCGCTCACCGCGGCCGAGCGGGGCTGGGCGCCCGAGGCGTTGGTGCGCCGCGGAATCCGCCGGCTGTGCCGGCAGCGGCTGGACCAGGTCCGCTCCGAAGGGCCCGGCAACGGCGTCGACGCCATGGTGCGCCGGCTGAGCCGGGGTCCGATCGCGCCCCACGCCGGCGAGGCCAAGGCCCAGCATTACGAGGTGCCCGCCGAGGTGTTCGTCCACACGCTCGGTCCGCGCCTCAAGTACAGTTGCGGTTACTGGCCGGATTCGGTCCGGACCCTGGCGGAAGCCGAAGACGCCGCGCTTCGGGAAACGTGCCGTCGCGCCGGCGTGTCCGACGGCATGAATATTCTGGACCTGGGGTGCGGCTGGGGCGCGTTGTCGCTGTGGATGGCCGAGGCCTATCCCGGCGCGCGAATCACTGCGATGTCGAACTCGGACGGCCAACGATCGTTCATCGAGGCGCGGGCGCGCCGCCGCGGTCTCGACAACGTCGGCGTGATCACCGCGGACATGAACGACTTCGAAACGGCCGACCGGTTCGACCGTATCCTCTCCGTGGAGATGTTCGAGCACATGCGGAACTACCGCCGGCTGCTGAAAGCGGTCGCGGGATGGCTCGCAGACGGCGGCCGCCTGTTCGTCCACGTCTTTGCCCATCGCCGCCACTCCTACACGTTCGAGACCGAGGGCGCGGCGAACTGGATGGCGCGCAACTTCTTCACCGGCGGGCTCATGCCGTCGCGAGATCTGCTGCCGCGGTTCCAGGACGACGTGACGTTGGTCGACCAGTGGTGGTGGGACGGGACCCACTATCGTCGGACGGCCGAGGCCTGGCTCGAAAACATGGCGTCCAACCGGGAGGCGCTGATCGAGACGTTCGCGCGGTCCTGCACGCCGGGCGAGGCCGGCCGCCGGTTCCGGCGCCGGAGGCTGTTCTACATGGCCTGCTCGGAGATGTGGGGTTATGACGGCGGCGCCGAGTGGGGCGTGGCCCAATACCTGTTCGAGCCGTCGAGGCTCGATCGACGCCGAACCGTGGGCGGCTAGGCCGCGCGGGGTCGGAAAACGGAGGCGGAGTTCGGTGGCCGAGAACGGACCGTACAGGATGGGGACGATTGCGCGCCTGACCGGTTTTTCCCCGGTGCGACTGCGCGCGTGGGAGCGCCGGTTCGGACTGCTCGAGCCCGGGCGGGGACCCGGGGGGCAACGGAACTACACGGACGACGACCTCAAGGTGCTCGAGCGGGTCCGCGCCTTGTTGGACGAGGGCCGGGCGATCGGAGAAATCGCGGCCCTCGGGCGTCGGCGCCTGCTCGGAGACGCGCGTGAGAAGGCCCGGACCCCGGAGGCCGGACAGGAGGCGCCGCTCTTGGAGACGGTCCGGACGGAGCTGGTCGAGGCGGCCCTCGCGCTGGATTCGGGCCGCATCGACCGAGGGTTGGACGCCATGGCCGCGGCCTCGTCCCCGGAGATGGTCGTCGAGCAGGTGATCGAGCCCGTGGCCCACGAGATCGGCCGTCTATGGGAGATGGGCGCCTGTTCGGTGGCGGCGGAACACCTCATCACGTCGGTCTTCAGGCAACGGGTCGTCAAGCTCATCGAGTCCGCCGAGCCCCGCACGCCGCGCCCGGTCGTGATCGCGGCCTGCCTTCCGGGCGAGGACCACGAGCTGGGCATTCTGATGATTTCCTATTTCGTGAGCCGGGTGGGCGTGCGCGTGCTGTATCTGGGATGCAACCTGCCGCTGGAGGCGTGCCGTCACGCCTGCTCGGTGACCGCGCCCGACGCCGTGCTCCTGTCGGTGACGGTCCCGAGCGTCTACCGGAAGCAACGGGCCGGGCTTCGAGCGCTGGTCGAGGGCGCCGCGCCGACGATGCGGTTCTTCGTCGGGGGACAGGGGGTTCCGTCCGCCCGGGGCCGGTCCGATCCCGAACGGTTGCGACTGATTCATCCCGGCCGGTCGGCGCCGGAGACCGCGCTCGCGATCGCGGCGGAAATACGGACGCGGCCGGGCGGGCCGTCGTCGTGAACGCGAACGGTGAGTCCGAGAACCGTGCTGATCGTCATCTTCCTGGCCTACGGCATACCGCTGTGGCGAATGCGGTATCGCTGGCGCGCCACGATCTACCGGACCGACCGATGGACGATCAACGTGCTGCCGTGGTTCGGACGCGACCTGGCGGCCTTGTTCTCGAACCGCTACTTCACGAGCGACGGAGAGCGCCGGATGGCGCGACGTTACCGGATCTATCTCGTGATCTACTTCGCGCTGCTGGTCCTGATCCTCGGGCTGTCCGGAGGCGGGTGACGCCGAAATGAACGACGCCGTCCACGTCGTCGGAGCGCTCGGGATCAGCCTGGCGATTCAGGCCGTGTTCTTCACGTTCGCGGCGTCTCTCCGGACCGACAAGGTCACCGACCTTTCCTACGGCTTGACGTTCGTGGTCCTGGCGCTGCTCTTTCTGATTCGAAACGATCCCCGGGATCCCGCCCAGGCGGCGATGGCGGCGATGGTGGTGTTGTGGGGCGTACGGCTCGCGGCGTATCTCGTCTACAGGATCGCGCGCATCGGCCGCGACACGCGCTTCGACGGGATCCGCGAGGACTTCCTGAAGTTCGCGCGGTTCTGGTTCTTCCAGGGCGTGGCGGTCTGGGTGATCATGCTGCCGGTGACGGCATGGTTCGCGAATCCCGGGGGATGGCGCTGGACCATGGCGGCGGCGGCCGCGGTGTGGGCGGCCGGATGGACGATCGAGACCGTCGCCGATATCCAGAAGTTCCGTCACAAGATGCGTCCGGGGACCGGCCGCGGATGGACCGACACCGGTCTGTGGCGGTACAGCCGGCACCCCAACTACTTCGGCGAGCTGTTGTGCTGGTGGGGGATCTTCGCCTATGCCGCTCCCGCCTTCACGGGTTGGGCATGGCTCACCGTCGCCGGGCCCCTGGCGCTGACCTTCCTGCTGCTCCGCGTAACCGGCATACCGCCGCTCGAGCGGCGGGCCGAGGAGAAGTGGGGCGGCGATCCCGCCTACAGGCGCTACGTCGGAACGACGCCGCGCCTCGTGCCCTGGCCATTCCGTTGAGCCGCGCACGGGCGTCCGTGAATCGGTCGCGCGGTCGCGGCGCCGGCCGACTCCGACGGATCGGCGTCGGCGGCGGGCGTTTGCGTTCAGGAGCGTTCAGTCTTACTATTCATAAAGTCAGAATAGTAGTGAAATAAGAAAAATGGAGCTTGCGAAGATCACGGCGCGTGGACAGACGACGATTCCGAAGCGCGTCCGGGAGGCGGCGAACCTGGACGTCGGGGATGTCATCGCATTCGAGGTCGAGGGCGACCACCTGTTGATTCGCAAGGTGACGCCGGATCGGGACGAATACTTGCGAGGGCTCTCCAAGGTCATGAGCGAGTGGGTCTCCCCCGAGGACGAGGAAGCGTGGCGTGACCTATAGGCCCCTCGACGTGGTCGTCGTCCCGTTTCCGTTCGCGGACCGGCGGGCCGTCAAGCGGCGGCCGGCCGTGATCGTTTCATCGGCCGAGTTCAACGGCGTTCACGAACAGTCGATCCTGGCCATGATCACCTCCGCCGTGAGCGCGTGGCCGAGCGACGTGATCGTCCGGGACTGGCGGCAAGCCGCCCTCAACGTTGCCTGCAAGGTCCGCTTCAAGCTGTTCACGCTGGACGACGCTCTCATCGTCCGAAAGCTCGGCACGTTGTCGAAACGAGACAGCGAGGCGGTGACGAAAGCCCTGGGGTCCCTTCTTCATGCGCCGCAGCGCGTCATGCGGCAGGAACGCGGTCGCCGGGAGAGCCGATGACGGACCCCTCCTCGGAGCGTAAGGACGGCTTCGACGGGACCTGACTTGTCGTGTGACGCCAATAAAGTGTAGACGTCAAAAACTGTAGTCTGGACGGAACGGCGGGCGCGACTCCGCGTTCCGGACGGCTCGGAGGAGGCGGGATGCGGTATCGGACTCGTTGGATGGCGTCGCCGGCGCTGGCCGTTCTGGTGGCGGCGCCGGCGCTGGGGCAGCTCGAGGACAAGGTGGCGGACCGTTTCTGGGAATCCACGAAGCTGCTGGAGGAACTCGTCAACGCGCCGGACGGGGGAATTCCCCAATCCCTTCTGGAGGGGGCGGAGTGCGTGGGCGTCATTCCGGGCGTCGTTCGCGCGGCCTTCGGCTTCGGCGGGCAATACGGCCGCGGCCTGGTCGTGTGCCGGACCCAGGGCGGTGAGGGTCCCTGGGGGTCCCCCTCCATGTTGTCGCTGGGCGGCGGCAGCTTCGGTTTCCAGATCGGCGGGCAGTCGACCGACGTTCTGATGCTGTTCATGACCCCGGAGAGCATGCGGCACCTGTTGAGCGACGAACTGACGCTGGGCGCCGACGCGTCGGCGTCGGCCGGCCCGGTGGGGCGGTCCATGTCGGCGGCGACGAGCGCGACGCTGCGGGCCGAGATCCTCACCTACGCCCGGAGCCGGGGTCTGTTCGCCGGCATCGCGCTGGACGGCGCCGTGCTCCGTCCCGACGACGAGGCCAACGCCAGCCTGTACGGCTACGGCGTATCCGCCGAGACCCTGCTCCTGGACGGGACGGTCGCCGTTCCGCCGACGGCCGGGGAATTCATCCGGACATTGACGGCCTATTCGTCGCGCGAGCCGGAGCCGGCCGCGCAGTAACGGCGGCGAGCCGCCTGCAACCCGATGCGAGGGATCGACGAGGGCCTGACCCACGGGGCCGCCGTCGTTCGGCGGCGGACGGGGCTGGCCGCCGTGACGGGCCCGGACCGTGTCTCCTGGCTCCAGGGCATGGTCACGAACGACGTGGCCCGCCTCGGGCCGGGGGCGGGTTGCTACGCGGCCCAATTGAACCCGCGCGGGAAGGTCCTGGCCCTGATCGTGATCCTGGCCGACCCCGACGCGCTCTGGCTGATGCTGGACCCGGACGTGCCGGTGAGCGTCGCGCGGCTGGACGCGCTCCTGATCATGGAAGACGCCGAGATCGCCGATCGATCCGCGGAATCGCGCGTGCTCACCATCGTCGGCGCCCGTGCGAGGACGTGCCTCGAGGACTGGCTCGGCGCGTCCCTCGACCTGGACGCCCCCTACCGCCATCGGCGGTTCGGAGACGTGCGCGTCGTGCGCCAGGATCTGGGTTACGACGTGATCGCGCCCGCGGGCGAGGTCGACGCCGTTCTGGGCGCGTTGGCGGACGGCGGGGTGTTCGAGGCCGACGGCTCGCTGTGGGACCGGCTCTCTCTCGAGGCCGGGCTGCCGCTGTACGGGGTGGACGTCGACGAGACGACCACGCTGCCCGAGCTGGGGGAGAAGGGCATCGACTACGAGAAGGGGTGCTACACGGGGCAGGAGGTCGTGGCCAAGGTCAAATACATCGGCCACGTCAACCGCGGTTTCGTGGGGTTCCGCGTGTCCGGTCCCGAGGCGCCGTCTCCCGGGGCCGCCGTCCGGAGCCCGGACCGCGAGATCGGCGCCGTCACCCGGGCCGTGCGTTCCCCGGCCGCGGGGGGGGTGATCGCCCTGGGTTTCGTTCGGCGCGGCCACGAGGTTCCCGGCACGCGCGTCGAGATCTCCGTCGGCGACGCCTGGGTCGGCGCCGAGGTGTCCTCCCTGCCGTTCGTCACCCGTCCCTGGGCTTGAACGCGGAAATCCGGGCGAGCGCCTCGAAGTGCTCGCGCTCCTCCCCGGTCAGCGTCTTCGGCGTGACGATCCGGAGCCGTACGAAGTGGTCGCCGCGGCCGCCCGTCCGGACGTTGAGCCCCATGCCCTTCATCCGTATCCGCTGGCCCGACGACGCGCCGGACGGGACCTTGATCGACTGAGGGCCGTCAAGCGCGGCGACCTGGATCGCCGCCCCCAGGGCGGCTTCCCACGGAGCGATCGGCGCATCGATCTCGGTGTCGTCGCCCTCGACGCGGAACGGGGAACCGGGCGCCTGGCGGAGCCGGATGTAGAGGTCCTCACCGTCGACGCCGCCCCCGGGCACGCGTATCCGGTCGCCGTCGCGCGCGCCCTTGGGCATGCGGACCTCGACGGTCTTCTGCTGGCTGCCGACCTGAAGGTTGAGCCGGCGCGTCACGCCGGTGTGCATGTCCTCGATCGGCAGGGCGAGCTCGGTTTCCGAGGGGCGGCGCCCGCGCCGCCTTCCCCGGCCCGGCGAGCCGGTCCCCGCCTGCGCGGCCGACCCGCCCATCCGGCCGAAGATGGCCTCGAAGAAATCGCTGAAACCGCTGGTCCCGGTCCCGGCCCTTCCGAGAATGTCGTTGAGGTCGAATCCGGTTTCGAAACCGCCGGACCATCCCGGCGGCGGACGGAACTCGGCCCCGTGTTTCCAGTTCGCGCCGAGCTGGTCGTAGCGCCGGCGCTTCTCCTCGTCACCAAGGACCTCGTAGGCTTCCTGGACTTCCTTGAACCTGTCTTCGGCGGACCGATCGTCGGGGTTGACGTCGGGGTGGTACTTCCGGGCGAGCTTCCGGTACGACTTCTTGATGTCGTCGGGGCTGGCGCCGCGGCCCACCTGGAGCGTCTCGTAGTAGTCCTTGAACTTGACGGCCATGTCCCGACTTCCGCCAGGTCAGATCTCCAGAAACTTGGGAAACCGCACCAGGTTGCGGCATCCCGTGTCGCCGACCACCACCACGTCCTCGAGCCGGACGCCCCCCATGCCGGCGTAGTACAGGCCGGGCTCGACGGTCACGACGTGGTTGCGGCGGAACCGGCCGGTCGAGCGCAGGCCGAACGTCGGCAGCTCGTGAATGTCGAGCCCGAGGCCGTGCCCGGTGCCGTGGAAGAACCCCTGCATCCGCCCGTCTTTCTTGCCGGTCTCGAAACCGCGTGCACGGAAGTGCTCCAGGATCTTCCGGTGGATGGCGTACGCGCTGGCCCGGGTCCGGATGTCGCGGAAGCCGATCGCCTGCGCTTCCTCGACCGCGCGGTAGGCGCGCTTCAGCGCGTCCGAGGCCCGGCCGCGAACGACCGTCCGCGTCATGTCGCCGAAGTATCCGGTGGTCTCGGACCGCGGGAAAATGTCCATGATGATGGACGTGTGGGCGCGGATCGGACCGCTGCCCTCGTTGTGCGGATCGACGCAGTGGGGCCCCGACGCGACGATCGTGTGGCTCGGGACGGCGCCGCGCTCCATGATCCGGCTGTTGATGACGGCCTTGAGGCGCTCCGAGGTCAGAGGCGCGCCGTCCAGGCGCAGAACGCCGTTCCGGCCGATCGTCGTGCGCTTCAGGGCCTCGATGCCCGCGGCCATGCCTTCCTCTGCGATTTTCAGGGATTCGTGGATGTGGCCGACCTCTTCGGGGGTCTTGACCTCCCGGTCCGGCCAGAACGGATCCGGCTGCGGCCGGACCGTGACCCGGGCCGCGCGCAGGTGGTCGGCCAACGCCAGGGGGAAGTTGGCCGGCACGCGGACCCGGCCGATCCCCAGGTCGCGAAGCACGCAGGTCAGGGCGTCGGCCATCGAGGGGGTCCCCACGCCGGACGCCCGCGCGCGCGCGATGTAGTCGGACAGGGCGAGGACCCGGTCCACGGACGCCTGGACGCGCGCGCGGTCCACCTCGAGATCGCTCATCACGGCGTATTTCAGCCGGCCCTTCTTGATGAAAATGAAGGGATCCGGGACGAACATCCGGGTCGCCCAGAGCATGTTGGCGTCGCCGTCGCTGGAGGCCACGATCAGCCGGGCCTCCGCCGCCGGGGCGTCCGAGGACCGTTTGCTATAGTGCTTCATGTGTCGAAGACCGCGGGAATCATCGTGATCGGCAACGAGATCCTGTCGGGCCGCACGCCGGACCGGAACGGGTCCTATCTTTTCCGCCAGCTTCGCGAGCTGGGCGTCGACGTAAGGAGACTGTCGGTGATTCCGGACGAATTGGCCGTGATTCGCGATGAAGTGCGCCGGTTCTCCTCCGAATTCGACTTCGTGTTCACCTCGGGCGGCGTCGGACCGACGCATGACGACGTCACCGTTCCAGGGATCGCGGCGGCGTTCGGTCAGGGCGTACGCCGCGATCCCGAGCTCGTTGCGGCGCTGGAGCAATACTATCAGGGCGCGCTGGGGGGCGCCATGCTGCGCATGGCCGACGTGCCCGAAGGCGCCGTTCTGGTCCGCTCCCGGCCGACGCTGTTTCCCGTCGTGGCGGTCGGCAACGTCTACATCTTTCCGGGGGTTCCCGAGATCCTGGCGGCCAAGTTCGAGCGGATCCGCGAGATGTTCCGTCAGCCGCCGTTCCACGCCTTGGACGTCTTCGTCCAGGCCGAGGAAGGCGAGGTGGCCGACACGCTCCACGAGCTGCTGGAGGTGTTTCCCGACTTGGCGCTGGGCTCGTATCCGGCGTTCGAGAACCCGGACTACAAGGTCCGGCTGACGCTGGAGTCGAAGGACGCCGCCTACCTCGAGAGAGCCCGTCAGCGCCTGGTCGAGAAGCTCGGCGAGCGGTCGATCACCCCGGTCGATCCGTCACGATAGCCGCCGGCCCGAAGCGGCTCGTGTCCACCGGCGAATCCACCCGGATGTCGAAACAGACCCCAAAAATAGCAATCACATGTCGATTTCAGGGGTCTCGAACGGCGACCATCGACTCGTGTATGGCCATCGGTCGGCAATCCTGCGGGTTTGGCCGGGCAGCGCGCGGCGCAAGCCGCTGGTCATTCGCGGCGCGCGGCAGGCGGGGATCTGTCTTGTGTTGGTGGCGCGCTCGAGGAGTGATGGCAGTCGACGGTGCGGGCGGTACACCAGCCGTTGTCAATCGGGTCACGGTGGCAAGCGGTCGGGCAACCGATTCAGAAGGATGCGTGGAGACTGATCTGGATCTGCCCCTTCGAGCCGCCCGGTAACGTCTGGATCATGTAGCCGGCCTGTAGCCGCGCCTGGTCGCTGATTCCGAAGCCAACGGCGGTGTAGAACCGGTTGCGGTCGAAGCGTTCTACAGTCCTGCCTCGTCCGACCTCGAGCTGCCCGTTTATGAAGACTTCGTTGTACAGCGCGAGGTAAATCGACCCGTCGCCGGTCCCTCGTCCGTTCAATCCGACATCGCCGAACAGGGCGTAGCGAAACCGTGTTCGGAAGTCCTGGCCGTCAACCCAACGCTGTTCGAACCGGTAGCGATGGCGCAGAGAAACCAACCGTCCCAAGGGCTGGCGAACCAACGCTTCCTGATACACGCGTCGCTCGGCGCTGGTCTCGTCGCTGTCGCCGAAGGCGCCGCTCGTGATGTGCGCCACGCCGCCGGTGAACAGCACAGGGGCATTGGGCAGGGCGTAGGTCAGGCCGGCCCGGATCAGCAACTGCTCCAGGTCGCTTCCCGCGTTCCAGTTGCGGTGCTGCACGTCACCCTGTAATCCGATCGACGAGTCGTCGAAGCGAGTCGACCAGAACAGCATGTACCAGGCCCCGAGCTGGTCCCGGTCGACCGGCGTCTGCGCCAGGGCCGCGCCGGGAACCAGCATCGCGCCGGTGACAACAACGGCGCCGATCCACACGCGCAGCATGGAGTCAGATGAAGCGCACGACGCCGGTGGAGACATCGTACATGCCGCCCACGATTCGGATCTCTCCTTCCTGCTCCATCGTGGCCAGTACGGAGCTTTCTCGGCGAGTCTCCGCGATCACCATGCGCACGTTCTCTTCGGCAACCCCGTCGACGTAGTCGTCGTTGTCGACATCGCGCTCGCCTTCGATCGCCTCCACGGCGGGTTCGATCTTCTGCACGAGTTGCGTGAGATTGCCGAGCCGGGCGCTGCTGATGGCGCCCTTCACGGCGCCGCACGAGGTGTGTCCGAGGACGACCACGAGCTTCGCTCCCGCGAGTTGGCAGGCGAATTCCATGCTGCCGAGTATTTCGGTGTTCACGACGTTTTCGGCGACCCTGGCCGAGAAGATGTCTCCGATCCCCTGATCGAAGATGGTCTCGATCGGGACTCGAGAATCGATGCACCCGAGCACGACCGCGAACGGGTACTGCCCGGCGGCGGTCGCTTGAATCTGATCGCTGTAGTCGCGACGTACGGGAGTCCCGCCGACGAATCTCGCGTTGCCCTCGGTCAGGAGCGTGAGGGCGGCGTCCGGAGTGATGGCAGCCTGTGACGCGGCATCCTGGGCCGGCGCGAACTCCTGGTCGGCTTCCGCCTCGACGGGCGCCGAGTCGGCCGGGGGATCGGACGCGGAGCATCCCGCCAGGGCCAGGCCGGCGGCCGACAGGCCAAGACGTCGTCCAAAGGCTCGGCGCGACGTTGGCGGCAGTGTGCATGACGTGTCGGCAGCAGGCAAGGGTGTGATCCTGTTGAGCATCTCGTCTTTCCTCCTTCGGCCGTTGGGGCCGAGCACTAGCGTTGGCCAACCGTGGAAGCCAGCGGCTGACGCGAACCTCTCATACGATACCAAAGACGTCTCGGTTCCGGGATCTGTTCGACAAGCGTCTCGTCGCCACCCGCCTCGTCTGGCCGCAGGTCCAAGTCCGACGGCCTGCTAGTCGAACAGGCCCGGCTGGTCGTAGCGTAGCGGGATGTCGTCGATGACGTTGTCCAGACCCAGCTCCCGGCACAGGGGGATGATCTCGCGCGGCCGGCCCTTGCGGTAGCGGAGCTGCTCGGGCGTGGCGCCCAGCTCGACGTCGCAGCGGATGCGGGCCAGCTCCCGACTGGTCCGGGCCAGTTCCAGGTTTTCGCGGATGCGCCGCAGGACCCCGTCGCGGCCGCGGATGGTGACGTTCTCCAGGTCCGAGGCCGCGATGTCCTCGATGGTCTCGCAGACCGAGAGCAGCTTGACGGCCGTCTTGCCGCCGACGCCCGTGATCCCGGGGATGTTGTCGACCGCGTCGCCCAGCAGTCCGAGCAGGTCCGGAACCTGGGACGGCTTCACACCGAGGCGGCCCCGGACCCCGTCCGGGTCCAGCCACACGTTCCGGGCCAGGTCGTAGATCCGGATCCGCTCGTCCACCAACTGGGCCAGGTCCTTGTCGCCGGAAACGATCACCACCGGGTGTCCCCGGTCCGCCATCTGGACGGCCAGGGAGCCCAGGACGTCGTCGGCCTCGTAGGTTTCCATCTGGAAGGCCGCGACGCCCACGGCCTCGGTAATACGGCGGCAGTAGGGGAACTGGGTCTTCAGGTCGTCCGGCGGTGCGGCGCGGTTCGCCTTGTAGTCGGCGTAGATGCGGCGCCGGAACGAATGCGCGCCCTCGAACGCGGCCGCGATGAACGGGGGGTTCTGGTCGCGGATGATGCGCAGCAGCGTCCGCAGGTAGCCGAGGACGGCGTTGGTCTTCATGCCCGAGGGCGCCGTGATGCTGGCGGGCAACCCGTAGTAGGAGCGAAAGACGTAGTTGAGCGCGTCGATCAGGTAGACCGGCTGCCCGTTCGTCGGGGGGACGGGGGGCATCGAAGTCAGGCCGTGTCCAGGGGCGTGGGATTCCCGTTCTCGTCGACGGCGACGTAGACGACCGTGGCCGACGTGACGCGGACGCGTTCGCGCTTGCCGCGCGGTCCGGTGCGCTGCGCGTCCACGTCGACCTCGACCGTGACCGAGGTGCGGCCCTTCCGGAGCGTCCGCGTGAAGAACGTGACCGTGTCGCCCAGGTGGACGGGCGCGACGAAGTCCACTTCGTGCATCGCTTTCGTCACCAGGCGCCGAGACGTGTGCTTCCGCGCCTCGACGGCGCCGGCCATGTCGAGTTGGCTGAGAATCACGCCGCCGAAGACCGTTCCCATCGGGTTGGTGTCCTTCGGATGCATGACCGTCCGGATGGCGATGTCGCCCGGGTCCACGGATCACGTCCTCAGGAACGGGTTCTCGGAGCGTTCCCGGCCGATGGTCGTTTCCGGTCCGTGGCCCGGGATGACGCGCGCGTCGTCGCCGAACGCCATCAACCGCGTCGTGATGGATTCGAGGATGTCGGGGAAGCATCCGCCGGGAAGGTCCGTCCGTCCGATGCCGTTCATGAACAGCGTGTCGCCGGTGAACAGCACCGGGCGGTCCCCGTCGAGGCGGAACGTCAGGCTGCCCGGCGTGTGTCCGGGCGTGTGCAGCGTCTCGATCGCGACGGCGGGGGACTCGACGATGTCGCCTTCCTTCAGCCAGCGGTCGATCCTGCCGCGAGGCGGCGCCGGCCCGCCGATCCACGTGGCCTGCCAGGCCAGATTGTCCAGGAGGAACAGGTCGTCGGCGTGGAGCGCCGCTTCCGCGCCGGTGCGTTCCTGCAGCGCGTGGATCGCGCCCACGTGGTCGATGTGGCCGTGCGTGCAGACGATCCGGCCCAGCCGGAGGCCGCGAGCCGCCAGGCGCTCGAGAATGTGCTCGGCGTCGTCGCCCGGGTCGATCACGATCGCCTCGTCGGAGTCCTCGCCCGCCAGGATCGTGCAGTTGCACTGGAGCATGCCGACGGCGAAGGTCTCGACGATCATTCGACGGCCTCGGCGTCGACGACGCGCAGGGCCCCGCGCGTCGCTCCGGCGCGTGCCTCCGGGTCGCGGCTGCCGATCAGGGTTTCCTGGCCCGGGTTCAGGCGTTCGTCGATGACGATCTCGCCCTGTTCCAGGACGCCGGCCTCGTTCGAGTACGTGGCTTCCAGGACGATGTTGCGGTACGCCGTGTTCCGGCTCCGGTTCGACAGGCCGATGAACCATGCGGGACGCTGATCGTTCACCAGGTCCGCGCGGAACTCGACGTGGGTGAGGACGATGTCGATCCCGGGCGCGGGTTGGCCGAGCCAGCCGGCGATCGTGTCGCCGTAGTTCCGGTACGCTGCGGCCAGCACGATGACGACGAGGACGACGCGGCGGCCGACGACCCAGCCGCGCGAGCGGAAGAAGCTCACCGCGCCACCGGCTCTTCCTGGAGTTCGATCTCCAGCTCCATGCGCTCGCCGCCGCGAACGACGCCGATGGGCACGACGTCGCCCGGCCGGCGGGTTTCCAGCGCCGCGCTGACGTCGGCGAGGCCGCGGACGTCGCGGCCATCGACCGACACGATCACGTCGCCTCCGAGGGGAAAATAGACCCCCCCTATGGGTTCGAGCCGCGTCGGACCCCGAATGCCGGCCGCCTCGGCCGGACCGCCCGGCGTGAGCCCGGTGATCAGAACGCCCGAATCCGTGCCGAGGCGCAAAGCCTGCACCAGGGGAGACCCCAGCGACGAGAGCGCCGGGCTGCGGGGATCGATCCCGAGGTAGACGCGGCGGACGCGCCCGTAGGTGTGCAGGTCGCCGGTCACGCGGCGCACGGTTTCGACCGGGATGGCGAAGCCGATGCCGGTGGCGCCGGAGACGATAGCCGTGTTGATCCCGATCAGCTCGCCGTCGGTGTTGAGCAACGGTCCGCCGGAGTTTCCCTGATTGATCGCGGCGTCGGTCTGGATGACCCCCTCGATGATGATGTCCCGGTTGACGACCGGGGCCTGGATCGCGCGCCCCAGGGAGCTGACGATCCCGGTGGTCAGGGTCCGGTCCAGTCCGAACGGGTTGCCGATGGCCAGCACTTTCTGCCCCACCTGCAGACCGCACGTGGTCCCCATCGGCAGCGGCACCCAATCGACGTCGTCGGCGTCGACGCGGATCAGGGCCAAGTCGTTGCGCGGGTCGACGCCGACGACGACCCCGGCATGACGGCTGCGGTCCGCCAGCGTCACGACCAACTCCGCGTTGGCGTCCTGGATCACGTGGTAATTCGTGACGATGTGGCCCTCGTCGTCGATCACCACGCCCGATCCGAAACCCGTCTCGGGAACGGCGCGGAAAAAGAACGCGTAGGAATACGTGGTCGAGGCCACGTTCACGACGCTCCGGCTGTAGCGCCGGTATATGTCGATGTTGTTCCGCTCGTCCCCGTCCGGGCTGTCCTGGGAGACATCCGCGGGCCGCGGCGGCGGCTGGGGTTCCGCTGTCGGGACGGTCTCGAACGGAGCGGCGAACGTGATCCGCGGAGCGGAGTCCTCGGCCGCAGCGTCGGCGGAGGCGCTGGCGTCCGGACGCCATTCCAGGGCGGCGTAGACGAGCGCGGCCGTGATGATCGATGACAGGATTGCGACTCTCGCGCGCGGGTCCATGGCGTCGTTTCAGTGTAGTCCCGGCGATTGGGAATCTCAAATGCTTGAGCCGTCCCTCGCGCCGGGCTCCCGCATCCAGACCAACGTCAGCGGTATCAGGAGCGTCACGACCGCCGCGATTCCGGCCACCGCGCGGAAACCGGCCCTGTCGAAAGCGGCGGCGGAAACGGCGGCCACGACGGCGATTCCGAGTTGCGAGGCCGCGTTCCGCACGGCCACGTAGGAGCCGCGGCTCCGCCGATCGACCAGCTCGGTCGTCAGCGCGTGCAACGGGCCCTGGCGGGCGCCGGCGGCGACGCCCAGCAGGCCGATCCCGACAAACAGCCCGGGGCCCCACGCCATGCCGCCGACGACGAGGAACAACACGGCGAGCGCGAGGTTGGAGACCAGGATCACCCCACGCTTCCCGGCGCGGTCCGACAGCCAGCCCGCAACCGGCGAGGCGGCCGACGCCGCAACGCCGGCGGCCAGGAACAGCCACGCGTAACGGACCATGCCGACGCCCTGGCCGTCCAGCCAGACGCCGACGTAGGTGATGAAGCCGACCAGGCCGCCGGAGGTCAGGAACGCGGCGGCGATTCCCGCGGCCCGGTCCTGGTGGCGGAAATGTTCCAGCAGCGTTCGACCCGTTCCGGTTTCCGGCGCGCGGCCGGCGTCTTCGACGTCCTTGTCGGCCACCGAGGGCAGTTCCCGGGCCGTGATCCACACCAATCCGGCGGCCGCGAACGCGAAACCCGTGAAGACCCACGCCCAACCGTGGGCGGCCGCGACGAGCGCGCCCACGGGTACGGCGACGACGAACGCGAGGAAGTAGGCCGAGGAGAGGATGCCCATGGCCCGGCCCCGATGTTCGTAGGCGTAAAGGTCCCCGGCATGGGAGAGGGAAAGCGTCGAGAGCGCCCCGGCCGCGAAGCCCGTCAACATGCGGGCCGCCGCCAGGGTGCTAAAATGCGAGCTTTGCGACGTGGCCAGCGAGGCGGCCGCGAAGGCGGCCAACGCGATGGAGATCAGCCGCTTGCGGCCGATCCGGTCCGACAGCGGCCCCAGGAGCAGGGCCGAGACGGCGGCCGCGAGCGCGAACACGGTGACGATCGCGCCCATGCGGCCGGGCCGGACGTCGAGATCCGCGGCCATCGCGGCCAGGAGCGGAGGAACCAGTTGCGTGTCGGACACGCCCAGGAAGAGCACGGCGAACAGGATGAGAGCGCCCTTGGCCCGGAACCGGGAAACCTTCCCTCCGCTGGACACCGGCGGATTCTAGCACATGGATTCCGGAGGCATCGTCCCCGGGGGCGCGCCCGTCTCCGGCGCCGCGCGGCTGCCCGGCGGCCGGGATCGTGAGCAGGTCATGGATACGCCATTCAACGCGTGGTTCGAGTGCTTCGCCGGGTGCGGCGCGCGCCGGTCTCTGGAGGAGATCGTCTACCGGTGTCCGGACTGTGGCGGTCTGCTGGAAGTCCGCCACGACTCCGGCGCGCTGTCCCGGGTTGCCGCCGATGAATGGAAGGCGCGCATCGCGTCGCGCACGCTGATCGACGGCGGCGTCTGGTCGATGCGGGAACTCGTCCTGCCCGTCATCGAGGCCGGGGACGTCGTCTCGCTCGGCGAGGGCAACACGCCGCTGATCGCCAGCCCGCGCATGGCCGAGCGGCTCGGGATCGCCGACATCCGGATCAAGCAATGCGGGACCTCCCACACCGGGTCGTTCAAGGACCTCGGCATGACGGTCCTGGTATCGATGGTCCACCGGATCCGCGACCGGATCCGGGCCGTGGCGTGCGCATCGACCGGCGACACGTCGGCGGCCCTGTCGGCCTACTGCGCGGCCGCCGGGATTCCGTCGATCGTGTTCCTCCCCCGCGGCAAGGTCTCGACGGCGCAGTTGATCCAACCGATCTCGAACGGCGCGCTGACGCTGTCGCTGGACACCGACTTCGACGGCTGCATGGAGATCGTGCGGCAGGTGACCGCGGACGGCTCCATCTACCTGGCCAACTCGTTGAATTCCCTGCGCGTCGAGGGCCAGAAGACGATCAGCATCGAGTTGTTGCGGCAACTGGACTGGACCGCGCCGGACTATGTCGTGGCGCCGGGAGGCAACCTAGGCAACATTTCGGCCATCGGCAACGGGTTCCTGATGGCCCGGGACCTGGGCCTGGTGGATCGCGTGCCGCGGCTGGTCTGCGCCCAGACCGAGCGGGCCAATCCACTGTACCGGTCCTACGTGGACGGGTTCGCGCGCATGGATCCGGTCACGGCGCGCGAAACCCTGGCGACGGCCATCCGGATCGGCAACCCCGTCAGCTTTCCCAAGGCGGTGCGCGCACTGCGGGCGACCGACGGCGTCGTCGCGCAGGTCTCCGAGGCCGAACTGGCCGATGCGGCGGCGTTCGGGGACCGGTTCGGCTTCTTCAACGATCCCCAGACCGGCGTCGCGCTGGCGGCCGCCCGAAAGCTGATCGCCGAGGGGCGGATCCCGCCGTCGGCGCGCGTCGTCATCGTCAGCACGGCGCACGGGCTCAAGTTCTCCGATTTCAAGCTCCGCGTCCACGAAGGCCGCGTTCCGGCCTCGGATCCCGCCCTGCGAAACCTTCCCATCGAGGTTCCGGCCGACATCGAACGGGTGCGCGCCGTCCTCGATGGTAAGCTACCTGCATAACCACCCATTCGGCGAACCTCGGCTGAATGTAATCAGCGACTTGGGATCGCCCGCGGGGGATTGTGGTCAAGACGGACACATTGCGGAGTGTGTTGTTCCTTCTCGCGGCCGGCGCCGTGTTCGCCGGTTCGGGGCGTGCCGAGACCGAGTTGTACTTTCCCAACGTGGGCGGCGGCGGTCACTTCGCGCTGACCCATCCCTCGGGCGGGATCGCCGACGTGGAGTTCTCGCTGATCGGTCTGGACGGCGACCCGGCTCCCGGTCCCGTCAACCCGGTGCGTTACGAGATCCCTCCGCGCGGGCATCTCTCCATGTCGGCCGAGGACGTGTTCGCGCGGCCGCTGGACGGCGTCTCGGCATGGGTCCGAGTGCGGAGCCCGGTTTCCGGAATCGGGGGCGTGCTGTTTCAGTCCGCTGCGGGGGCCGGGCTGGAAGGCGGCGCCGCCGTCGCCGCGTGGAGCGACCAGGTCGTCCCGATCCCCGACGGCGGGACGGGATCGGTTCGCGTGTTGCGAGCCGTCAACCCCACCGACGAACCGGCGGGCCTCATCGTGACGATCCGGAGCGTCGCGGGCGCGTCGGTTGCCGTCACCTCCGACGTCCTCGCGCCCGGCGCCGGGCGCGACATCGACATCGACGCGCTGGCCGCCGGCGCGCCGGGGCCACTGACGGTCCGCCTGACGTCGAGTGCGTCCCTGGCCGCGGAGGCCCGGATCACCGCGAACGGCGGCGAGCTGCGCATCGCGGGACAGGCGGCGTCCGGCATGGCGTCGGCGCGCCGCGTCGCGCCCCACGTCGTGCTCGGGAACGGGTTCGAATCAACGCTGTTGCTGGCGAATCCCACCGGCCAACCGGTGACGGTCACGGTGACGCTGTCGCCGGGGGCCGGCGGGTTCATCGACCCGTCGCGGTCGGGGCCCATCCGCCGCACCTTGACGGTGGGCTCGAACGCGACGGCCGTGCTCGACGGCGCCGGGATGACCGGGCTGCCGGCGGCGCCCGCGGTCAACGGGTGGTTGACGGTGGATTCGCCCAACGTGCCGCTGGGCGCGGTCCTGGTCGTTTCGCGAGGCGCCGCCGCCAGCGCCTACGCGTTGCAGGCCGCGCAACCCGGGATGACCTTCTACCCGTATGCGCCGGACACGGCCGCGGACGTCAGCCTCGCGCTCACGAACGCCGGGGCGTCGGATGCGGCGATCGAGATCGTCTTCGTCGACGCGCGCGGCGGCGCGCTGGCCCGCGCGCGTCAGGTGATTCCGGCGGGCTCGAAACGCGTGGTTCCGCCGGCGGACGTGTTTCCCCGGGCGGCCATCTTGAAGCCGGGTTGGGTGGGCGTCGTCGGCGCGGAGCGCGTGCACGGCGCCGCCGTGTTCATGGGAGCCGCGGGCCAGTCGATGTCGATCGTGAGCACCTTGGCGCTGCCGCCGTCGACCGTCTTCGAGGCGGCGCCGATCCGTCCCTATTTCGCTTCGATCCGGCCGCCGGTGCCGGCCCAACCCGGGGACCAACTGGTCTTCGCCGTGGGAGGTGTGAACAGCAGCGCGGTCGTCGTGTTCGGAGACCGCGTCGTACGCCCCGCGTTTTCACCGTTCGCAAGGGTCTTCGTGAACGTCCCGGCCGACATCGAGGCCGGGTACGTCGACGTACGGCTGCGATCGGCCGCGGGCGTCGAGTCCGAGCCGATCTCGATCCTGGTGGGTTCTCTCGGAGACGTCGGGGGGTTGCGGGAAATCCGGAGCCGGGCGTTCTATCACAAGATCGACGTCGGGCCGAACGGCCTGGAACTGGACCGTCCCGTGGCCGTGCCGATTCGCGGAGCGCGGGTGGAGGTCCGCCAGGTCTCGACCGACCAGACGTTCGCGGTGGCCACCACCGACGAAGCGGGGCGTTTTCGCGTTCCGGCGCCCCGGGAGGGAGACCACTACGTCCGCGTCCAGGCCGCGACCGGCCCGTCGGGGGTCCGCGTGGCCGACAACACGTCGGACGGCGCCCCGTACGCCTTCGCCGCGGCGCCGGGCGCCGAGTCTCTCGGCGCGATCGTGGTTACCGGCGCGTACACGGAGGCGGGGGCCTTCAACATTTTGGACATCATGAGGCGCGCCAATCGCGTATTGGAGGCGGTCGAGCCGCGGTTGCCGATCCCCGCGCTCACCGTCTTCTGGAGCCCGAACAACACGCGCCGCCACGGCGACCGGTCGGCCGGGGAGATCGGGATCACGTACTTCGACGCCGCGAGCGGCAGCGCGTACGTGCTCGGCGACCGGCAGGTCGACTCCGACGAGTTCGACGACTCGGTCCTGGTTCACGAGTACGCGCATCTGTTGGCCGTCCGGTACTCGCGAGACGATTCGATGGGTGGGCCCCATCTCGCCGGCGACGTGCTGGATCCGCGCGTGGCGTGGTCGGAAGCGTGGGCCAATTTCTTTTCGGCGTACGTCATGGGCGATTCCGTGTATCGCGACACGTTCGGCGTCGACGGCGCGTCCGTGCTCGAGTTCGACCTCGAGGACGATTCGATTACCGGAGACTCGGGGGGATATTGGAGCGAGTTCTCCCTTCATTCGCTGTTGTGGGACCTGGTCGATGGCGGCGACATGGACGACGACGGCGTCGCGCTGGGCATGGACCCCGTTTGGCGGGCGTTCCGGGCGATGTCGGCGGACGCCTACGTCTACGCGCCGACGTTCCTGGATCGCCTGATCGCCGTCGACGGCGTGAACGCGGGCGCGGTCGAAGAACTGGCGCGATCGCGGATGATCGACTACCGGGCGTCCGGGACTCCGACGGTTTCCAACCCCTTTCCGCGCCCGATTTCGGTCGATTCGCCGGTGACGGGCGAGTTGGATTCGCTGTCGAGAGGACGGAGCAACCTGGCGCAGTCGGCGCACCTGTTCGCGTTCGACTTCGAGGGCGGCGCAGTTTCCATCCGCCTAAACGTCACTGGCGTCGGGCCGGGGATGAACGCGGAGGCCAACGACCTGGACCTGTTCCTCAGGGACGCGAACGACCGTTCGCTGGCGCGATCGGACCGCGGTCTCGACGGTCAGGGGGAGTTGATTTCGACGACGCTTCCCGCGGGCCGGTACGTGGCGGAAGTGCGCAGCTATTACATGCGTGTCGACGACGGCGTCACCGTCTACAATTCCGGCGCCTACGAGTTGACGGTCCTGTTGCCGTAGCCGGAGGGCCGCCTCACGCGGCCCGGTAACGGTCGGCGGCCGCCGTGACGCCCGTTCCGCGGGGTCCCGGGTATCCTTCCTCGGCCAGGATTTCGTCCAGGGCGCCCAGAAACAGCAGGACGTTGCGCTCCAGCGACGACGACCCCATCAGGCCGATACGCCAGATGCGGCCCTTGAGTTCCCCGATGCCGCCGACGATCTCGATGCCGTGCCGGGCGAGCAGCTTGCCGCGAACGCGCGCGTCGTCGACGCTCTCGGGCACGACGACCGTGTTGACGGTCCAGGCGCGGACGTCCTTGCACGCGAACATCTCCAGTCCCATGGCTTCCAGTCCGGCGATGAGCGCCTCGTGGTTGATCCGATGGCGTTCGAAGCGCTCCCGGAGCCCCTCGTCGGCGATCAGGCGCAGGGCCTCGCGCAGCGCGAAGACCAGTGAGACGGGCGCGGTGTGGTGGTAGCGGCGTTCCGCGCCCCAGTAGGTCCGGAGCCGGGTCAGGTCGAGGTACCAGCTCTGGACCGGCGTTCCGCGTTGGCCCAGCCTCCGGATGGCCTTGTCCGACAGCGTGATCGGCGCCAGACCCGGCGGCACGCTCAGGCACTTCTGGCTTCCGCTGTAGACGAAGTCCAGTCCGTTTCGGCGGACGTCGATGGGCTGGCCCGCCAGCGACGCCACGCAGTCGACGATCGTGACGACGTCGTCACGATCCCGGAGAACGTCGACGAGCGGCTCGATGGGTTGGGAGACTCCCGTCGAGGTTTCGACGTGGACGAACGCCACGACCCGGGGACGGTGTTCCTCGACCGCGGTGCGGAGCGCATCGGGCTCGACGGCGCGACCGAGGGGCGCCTCGACCCGCCGGACGTGGGCCCCGGCGCGTTCGGCGATGGTCTGCATGCGGTCCCCGAAGAAGCCCGCCGTGCACACGACGACATGGTCGCCGGGCTCGATCATGTTGACCATCGCCGTTTCCATACCCGCGGTGCCGGTCCCGGAAATCGGCAGGGTCAGCGGGCTGTCGGTTTCGAAGACCCGTTGCAGCCCGGTCTGGACGTCGTCCATGACGCCGACGAACACGGGGTCCAGGTGGCTCACCATCGAGTTGGACATGGCGCGCAGGACGCGCGGGTCGCAGTCGCTGGGGCCGGGTCCCATCAGGATGCGGAACGGTGCGTTGAACTCTCTCACGGATTTCCGATGCTCCAATGGCGGCGTTCCGCCGACGCGGTAAACGGGTGATTATACCGCGTCCGGCGGCGGCGGCGCGGGCGATGACGTGGGACTTTCCCACGCTGTGCCGGTGTCGCGCCTCGTCGGTTCGTCAGTTCAAGAAGGAAATGCTTCGATGCGTGGCAATGTGGGCGACGGTTGTTTTGACTGAACTGAAGAGATTAGAAGAAATCGTTTTCTTGGGCTGACGCCTCGGCGTCCGCCACCTCCATGGCAACGCCATGGAGGCGTCCAGTCGCGGCGAGGGACGCCGCGTCTACAATTGACATCCCGCAAGCTCGTAGCGGATGACCCAGCGCCATGCCAAGCCACGGAGGACACGCAGAACGTCGCCGCATTCCCCATGGTACCCGCGGCGTCCGCGCCGCGGGTGGACAAGGCGGCCTCTTGGCCGCCGCGTCAGCAAGCCGAGATCTCTCAAGAAGCCAACACCGTGAACGAAGAGATCATTTTCTTGGACTGACGCCTCGGCGTCCGCCTCGTTGTCCAGTCGCGGCGAGGAACGCCGCGCCTACTATAGAAGCGTCCCGAAAGGTCGCAGCGAAACACCGAGCGGCATGCCAAGGTACGGAGGACACGCAGA
>JAJEEE010000034.1 GCA_022821145.1 Acidobacteriota bacterium | reverse complement strand
AGTTGCAGGTGGGAACGGTGGCGACGGCGGTGGAGGTGATCTCCGACGCCGACGCGCTGCTGGCGACGACGGGTGCGTCGGTGGGCGATGCGCTTCCGGAGGAGGAAGTGCTGGCGCTGCCGCTGGCGACGCGCGACGTGTTCGACCTGCTGGACACGACGGCGGGTCTGGTGCGGGACCGGAACGAGGACGACGCGACGAACTTCGCCGGGACGCGGGTTTCGGCGGTGAACACGACGCGTGACGGGATTCCGGTGTCGGACGGCCGGTACCTGGACTGGAACGGGGCGTTCGCGGCGACGTACTCGAGCCCGGACCTGGTCGAGGAAGTACAGGTTTCGGTGGGTACGGTGGACGCGGCGGCGGGCCGGGGATCGTCCCAGGTACGGCTGCAGACGCGCTCGGGGACGAACGAGTTCCACGGCGCGCTGTTCTACACGACCAACAACTCGGCGCTGAACGCCAACAGTTGGTTCGACAACCTGCGTGGCAACGAGAAGGACTGGGAGAACCGGAACCAGTACGGCGGCCGATTGGGCGGCCCGATCCTGCGGAACCGGGCCTTTTTCTTCGTCCTGATCGACAACCAGCAATACCGCACGCGCGAGAACGTCATCGGGTCGGTCTGGACGCCGACGGCGCGGCAAGGCATTTTTCGCTACTGGCCGGGCGTGGAGAACGACAACGCGCTGGGCGGGGCGGGTGCCTCGGTGGACTTCAACGGCAACCCGACGCAGCCGGCTGGCGCGACGGGAGCACTCCAGAGCATCCATCTCTTCGACGACGTCATGGACCCGAACCGCGGGACCGGCATCTCGAACAACGCCTACCTGCAGGAAACGCTGCGCCGGATGCCGACGCCCAACGACTTCACGGTGGGCGACGGCCTGAACACGGCCGGCATCTCCTGGGTCCGAAGCGTTTCGGGCGACGACAACGCGGCCGGCACGTCGCAGAACACGAACCGGCAGCAGTTGAACGTCCGTCTGGACTATCAGGTCACGGACGGAAACAAGGTCAACTTCGTCATGTCGCGCGAGCGCAACACGGCTTCGAATTCGGATCCGACCTGGCCGGACGGGTTCGCGGGTTCGCAGTTCCGGGCGCCGCGGATCTATTCGGCGCAATGGACCTCGTCGGTCACCCCGACCGTGCTGAACGAGTTCCGGTGGGGATACCGCGAGACGAACTGGCACGGCCGGACCGCTTTCAGCGACGGATGCTGCTTCGGCGAGGGCCAGTTCAACGACGGGTTGACCGACCAGGCGCGCGAGATCTTCGACACGTACTTCCAGTTCTCGAACGGGTACCCGTGGCTGCAGAACCTGCAGTCGATCGGCGGCAACAAGTGGATGGCCGTTCCCGCACTGGGATCGACGCGCACGCAGAGCAGCCCGCTGTGGGTCTTCTCCGACAACGTGAGCTGGGTCGTGGGGTCGCATTCGTTCCAGGCCGGTTGGGAAGCCACCTGGGCCGACTCGGACGGCTGGAACGGCGGCAGCCTGTGGCCGAACGTCGGGATCGGCTCGGGCAACTTTGACGTGACCAACCTCGAGACGTTCGCGGACATGCATGCGAACAACCGGGACGTCGCCGAGGCGATCCTGAACGACCTGTCCGGGTCGGTGGGCAGCCTGACGATGGGGTACATCGTGAACGACCCGTCGCGCGGGTTCGACGACATCCTGGTGACGCCGAAGCAGAACCTGAACTACCACCAGGACGACTGGGCGGCCTACTTCAAGGACGACTGGAACGTCACGCAGAACCTGACGATCAACTACGGCGTCCGCTGGGACGTTTACGGCGTGCCGTACGAGGCCAAGGGCCTGAACACGGCGCCGAACGACAAGGATCTCCTGATCGGCGGCGGCGCCAACAACCCGAACGACCTGATCCAGTTCATCCAGGTCGGACGGTTCAGCCCGAACCCGGACCAGGGCCTCTACGACAAGGACTGGAACAACATCGCGCCCAGCTTCGGCTTCAGCTACAACGTGCCGTGGCTGGATAGGACCACGGTCGTCCGCGGCGGCTTCGGCGTCAGCTACTCCGGCGCTGCAACCTTCCTGCAGTACGACTTCGGACCGGGCCGGAACCCGGGCAAGTCGTTCACGGCCAGCGCCACGCCGACCGAGTTCACGGCGACGCCCGGCATCGTCGGAAACGCCGGCGCCGCCACGGTGCAGTTCCCGTTGCCGAACCCGATCGAGCCGTTCGGCACCGTGCCGCTGACCAACCGGCGCGTCGACGCGTTCGTCTACGCCCCGGACCGGCGGATCCCCTACATCCAGAACTTCAACCTCTCGGTCGAGACCGAGATCGCGCCCAACACCAACCTCAGCGTGGCGTACGTCGGCACGACGGGCGTGTCGCTGTGGGGCGAGCGTGAGCTGAACGAGTACGAGATCTTCAACAACGGCAGACTCGACGCGTTCAACATCGTGCGCGGCGGCGGGACGGCCCCGTTGTTCGAGGACATGTTCGAAGGCCTGCGCTTCGGCGACTGCGGCGTGATCGACGGCGTCAACTGCACGGCGTCCGAATCGCTGCGGCAGTGGAGCCGGACCGATGATTTCTTCGCGGACGGCGAGGCGGCCGGTTTCGCCGAGTTCCTCAACTCGACGCCGTTCGCCGGCGGCGGCTGGGGCGGCATGCTCCGCGCCAACGGCTATCCGGAAGACTTCATCGTCATCGCCCCGCAGTTCGACGACGTGGACGTCTACGGCAACCAGGACCATTCGACCTACCACTCGCTGCAGACGCAGGTGACCAAGCGGCTGTCCGCCGGTTTTAGCGGACAGCTCACCTACACCTGGTCCAAGGCTCTGGGCAACGCCGGGACGGCCACGTTCCGGGCACGCGAGGACCAGAGCGGCGCGATTCGCGATTCGCGCAACCGGAACCTGAACAAGGGGCCGGTCGGCTTCCACCGGACGCATGGGTTCAACGCCCACGGCGTGTGGCAGTTGCCGTTCGGACCGGGACGCGCACTGGCTTCCAACGCGCCGGGGGCTCTGGCCCGCATCATCGAGGGTTGGCAATTGTCGTCGATCTTCAGTTGGGCGTCCGGGGCGCCGCTGTCGCTGGTGACGGGCAACCCGCTGTGGGGCACCGGTGGTCTGCAGACCATCGTGGCCAACGACGTCTTCAACACGCCCGACCTGGTGGGCGGCGTGTCGTCGTTGCCGAAGTCGTTCGGAGAGGTGAATGTCGGCACGACCGGCAACATCACGTACTTCGACGGGCTGACGCGCGTGGCCGAGCCGGTGACCGACTACTACGGTTCGAATCCGGACGACCTGCAGGTGCACGCGGCGCTGTTCCAGATCGTCGACAGCTCGGGCAACGTGATCCTGCGGAACCCGAAGCCCGGCACGACGGGCAATCTGGGTCCGGCCTGGTTGCAGGGCCCGGGAAGCCTCGGCATCGACGCGGCGCTTTCCAAGTCCGTTCAGATCCGCGAAGACATGGATTTCACGATCCGCATCGACGCGATCAACCTGCTGAACACGCCGCTGTGGAACAATCCGGACGTCAACATCAACTCGTCGTCGTTCGGGCGTATCACCTCGGCGGGCGGCGCGCGCACGTTCACGCTGAACGCGCGCATCGACTTCTAAGGTTCGACCGGCTCCGGCCTTCGATCCGAACAGAAAAAGGGCTCCCCGCGAGGGGAGCCCTTTTTTCATGCGTCCGCCAACGCTCGGCAAAAAAAGATCGTTGACAACCGAGCGCCGGGGCGATAAATATTCGATTGTCTTTGAGCGAATAGGCTAGGACGGAGCGCCACGGATCGAGCCATGAGCGGCTCGCCGGGAGTGCTCCGAGATATATCGGCGTTCACCCCGAGCGCCCACAGGTGGAGGAAAAATGAAACGACTCTTGTCTCTGGTGACCCTTGTCTTCGTGGGCATGGCGCCCGCGGCGCTGGCCCAGGAGACGGCCACTGTCACCGGCACCGTGACCGACGCCACCGGCGCGCTGATTCCCGGCGCCGAGGTCAACGCCACCAACAACAACACGGGCATCTCGCGGCTGGCGATTTCCGGCGAAACCGGCAGCTATACGCTGCAGGGGTTGCAGCCGGGCAACTACACGATCGTGGCCTCGCTGCCCGGTTTCAGCGACGCGGGCATCGAGATCAACCTGTCGTCGAACCAGACCTACCGCGAGAACTT
>JAJEEE010000074.1 GCA_022821145.1 Acidobacteriota bacterium | reverse complement strand
AACGGGTGAGATCCCGACGCCCGTGCTCCTACCGAGGCGCGTTCGTCGAGGTTCTTCGGGCCAGGTAGGCGGCCCGATCCTTCATCAGGTCACGCCGGCGCTCCAACAGGTCTGTCCGCCGATGGGCCGCGTCGACATTCAAACGACCACGCCGGTGTTTCAGGTCCCAACGAGGATGTCTCAGGAATAACCCACCGTTGAGGCTGTCTTCGGTCTGGATCGAGCATGGGAGAATAGGAACCATGCAGCGAAAACGAGACGCATCGGTTCCGATCGGGTTTTCATTTGCCATACTGCTGGCAATCTGTTGTCCCGCTGGCGTGGACGCCCAAGAACGACGGTTGGGCGAGTGTCTGCGGAACGCGGGGGCTTCCGACGAAGCGGCGTTCCTCGTATTCGACGCTGAGTTGCGGTCGGCCCTCGCAGTTGACGATCCGACGTACCTGACGCTTCTCTCGCGCTACCCTTTGCGAGTTTACGACGACGACGGTGCGCTCGACATCACGGATGCGCGAACGTTGTACAGCATGTCCGATACCGTCTTCCCGGAGGCAGTGCGAAGCCGCGTGCTGGATACGGACCTCGCGGACCTTATCTGCGTCAATACCGGAATCGGTTACGGTAGTGGCAACCTCTGGGTGAACTTTCGGAAGGACGGCGATAGGGAACGATTTCAGATTTGGGAAATCAACTTGCCGCGGGGCGCAGAGGAGAGATCCGCAAACGCGGCGTTCGTTTGTCGGACCACAGTGTTTCGAAGCGTCGTCGACCGGAATGTCGATGGGACTCTCCGACTTCGCGTGTGGAACAGGCCGCGCCCGATCGACCAAACTCCGGATCTTGAACTTCGCTCCGGGCAGGAAGGCGTCGAGGGCACTGGTGTTTGTGGGCACCGGGTCTTCTCGTTCGAGCGGGACGACACTACCTATTCGGTGAGCGAGATCGGATGCACGGCGGAGTTTCCACCGGACGATGCGGTTGGACGTTATTCCACGAGGGTTGGCGGGGCCGTGACGGCCTCGATGTGGTGCTTCTGACGGAGACTCTTCCATTGATCGAAATCCGGCATCTGGAATGGAGGACCCGCTGGAACCAGTAGTGGAAGTCAATAGCCTGGCGTTCGAAAACGATCCCTCATCGTTCCATCGATCGGTTGGCGCGCAACTCGATATCCCCGCACCGCTCCATCAGAGCATCGAACGGCTCGTCCTCGTCGAGTAGCATGCGGTCGGCCAACATCCTGGCGTAGTCGTCGGCGAGTTCCGAGAGCGCGGCACCGGTAGGAACAAGCTGCAGGCCGCCCGAAACTGCGGCTTTGTAGTCGATCGGCTCGCCTCGGTCGTCGTTCTCCGAGAAGAACATGGACTTGTGGCGGGCTACCGAAAGGGCGAGCGTGCGGTCGGCAAGCGCACGGGTCGCTGTTCCGGTGCGGTCGAGGCGTGCAAGGTCGTGCCAATGCCGCGACAGGCGTTCTCCTCTGCGTCGCTGTTGGCGGCAAGAAACGTGAATGGCCGTCGCCTTCTCCCAGAAGGTGCGCTCCGCCAACATGGTTCTCGGGCAAGTTTCCGGAAAGTCGAGATCCGGCAGAAATGCCGCCGCGTCGCACACAACAGGCCGGCTCGCATGCGGTTCGCCGGCGTATCGCGCGCCAAACTCGACCTTGACCTCCGGCCGCACGAATTCGGTTTCTTCGAACAGCGGCTTGTATCGCACGAAGAGCCGGTCCCCGTCGGCGCGAAGGTCCGCGGCGAAACCGGTGCGCGCAAGCCCTTTTTTCACAGTCGGCAAGGCTTGATCCCGTACCCATCGGTCAAGGCGTGCGCGGATTTCGCGCGTCCAGCGCTTCTGCTGGCTGCGCGATGGCGGCAGCGCCTCGTCGCCTGCGTCGATCACGAGATCCGGCGCGAAAGCACGGATGTCGTAGGTGATGTCGACATCTTCCGAAAAACGGCGTATCGCGCGCCACACTTTCGACAGCGAAGTGCCGCCCTTGAAGGTCAGGTGTTTGGCAAACCGTGCATCGAACAACACGTCGAGCGTTGCGACGACCCAGATGTCCTTCTCCAGCAGAAAGGCGCGACGGCGGCTGGCGTCTTGCGCCACCCTCAACGCGTAACGGCGATCTTCGGCGGAAAGGTTCTGGAACGGAGCGTCAGGCATGTGCGATACGTGCACTCACCGGTTCCGCTATCCAAATCGGCATGATGGCACGCGCGGCGGAAAGCTCCTCGAGATCTTCCGTGGACAGGGTGGGCAGAACCGCATCGAGACTTTCGTCAACCTCAGTGGGGCCGAGCCACGCCAGCGCGCGAATAACGTCTCCAGCCTTGCGATGCGGCGCGGCGAGTTGCCAGCGCGGCGCGTGGCGCAATTCCACCGTGATTCCGCCGAAGTGCAGCCGGCGGTCGCGGCCGGACGTCAGGTAGACTTCCTGTATTGGGTTTTGAGTGGTCAGCCCGAGCCGATTCGCGGCCGAGCCGCCGCACGGCACGAAGGTCTCGCCCCACAACGCCGAGAGATTCCGAAGCGCCTTGCCGATACTCGGCGCGCACTGCCCGAAGCGGGTTTCCACCGGGCGCATGTACACGCCCTGGCAAATGCGCATGAGCTTGCCGGAGCGGGCAAGCCGCGACAACGCTTGGTCCACGGCCGCCCTCTTGCCGAGGTGAAGCAGCCCGGCCGGACAAAGCGGCGTGGCCTCCGGGAGGTCCACGGCGTATTTCGTGATGCGTTCAGGGAGGCTACCCATGGCCGGAATCCTTGGTCGCCGTGTCAGAAATAGATGTACAAGAATACCACCGAGCGAGGACGAATCGACTGAATTCGCCCGTTTCGCAGTCGAATGCGGACTTGTGCGGTATTTCGGCGCGCGCGTGCCGGTGTACATCCTCGACCGTAAGCGCCACGAGCGCCTGACCGTCAGGGCTCTACCCTGCGAGCACCGGCCACCCCGTCGAAGTCCCGGTCGTAGCTGAAGATCTCGGTGATTCCCCGTTGCGCCATGTGGGCCGTGGCCAGCGCATCCTCGAAGTCCAGGGTTGGCGACGACCCGTATATATCCAGCGCCTCCAGGCAGACGCGCTTCTGCGGGAGCCTGAGGCCGCGAAGCGTCAGCACCGGCACGAGCCGGGCCCGAATCTGTTCGTGGCTCAACCGATACGGCAAACGCGGCGAGGAGAGCACGTAGATGATCTCGGCGACGATGGCCTCGCAGGTCGCGACCTCTTTTTCTCCTCGGTGCAAGCGGTGTAAGAGCTGGTAACAGGCCCTCGCTTTCGCCTCGTCATCCCGGGTCAGGTATCTCAGGATGACGTTCGCGTCGAGGAACCTCACGTTCCGCTCATCTTCTGCAGGGACCGCTCGGCCCTGGCGTCCCTGGCGGACCGAGACAACTCGTCGAAGTCCTGGGGCTCGCCGGTCGGCTCGACCGATCCGTACGCGGATTCTAGGCTGTACGAGACGGGCCTCAGGCGCACCTCGCGGCGGGTAGCCCACGCGGCGATGGACACGACTGCCTCTGCGTCCAGCCTGCGCCTCGCGGCGCAAGATCCACCCGTGAGCCGGTTTCCCTTCCGATCACGCATTCCCAAGCAGAACGGGGAATCGATGTCGGACATTCCCCAGGGAGGCTGACCATGACGGATTCATTCACGCAGGCGACCGACTTCGCGCTCGCCGGCGCAACCCTTCTTTCGAGGAGGCCGCGCCCGGTCGCTTGGATTGCCACGCTGTTGCTCGCGGTCTCGACTGCACCGCTGGCGGCGCAACCGCGCCCCGCCGAAGTCCACGCGCGTGTCGGCGCCGCCGTTTTCCTCGAATCGGACCCGCACGTTGCGGCCGGAGTCTCCTACCGGCAGTACCTCGGCACAAAAGGATGGGCACTCGAACCGGAGTACGCGTTCATGACCGAGGGTTCCCACCAGGACCACATGCTCATCCTCAACGTGGTCAAGGACTTCCGGCCCCCGTCACGAACGGTGGTGCCGTACATGGTGATGGGAGCCGGCATCAACTTCCACCGCACTTCGAGGTGGTCCGGTCGCGGGCTCGGCGGTCTCGGCTGGGGCGTCGGGTTCAAGCGGCGCATCGGCCAACGCGTCTTCATTGCCCCCGAGGTCCGTATCGGCGTGGAGCCGAACCTCCGGTTCTCCATCCGGTTCGGGTTCGTCCCCTTCGGGTAGCGCGATGACCGAGGCGCGGCGAAACGGGGCGCGCCCTGTCGTTCCGGCGCCCTCGGCCGCAAGCGTGAACCCGCGGGATAGGGTCGGGTACGCCGTAGACGTACGATTCGCTATGGCAGACCCAGCGGACGGCGACGTCGTCTTGGCCTGAAAGAAGTTCCGGCGCAACGTCTTGGGCCACCCTCGGCGTTGGCGCAAGAGGCGGCGGTTCGCGCCTTCCCGGGATCCGCCCTCGGGTTGCCGAACGGTCAACCGCCCGGCTCGATCCTCAGCAGCGCCCCGTCGTCCTCGTCCGTCAAGAGATACAGCAACTCGTCCGGCCCCTGCCGGACGTCGCGGATACGTTGCCGCATGTCGACAAGCAGCGACTCGCGGCGCAGCTCCTCCATCTCCTCGTTGAACAGGATGCGTTCCAGCCGCCCGGTCCCCGGGATCTCGCCCACCCGCAGGCCGCCGACGAACACGTCGCCCTTCCACAGCGGCAGCGCGTCGCCGGTATAGAAGGCCATCCCCGACACGGCGATCGAGGGCATCCAGTAGACGGCGGGCTGCTCCATCCCGTCGCGCCAGAACGCCTCGGACTGCCACGGCCCCGGATAGGTGCGTCCCAGGCTGATCAGCGGCCAGCCGTAGTTGCCGCCCGGCCGCAGGATGTTGATTTCGTCGCCGCCGTTGGGTCCGTTCTCGTTCTGCCAGACGTTGCCCGTGCCGGGATGGACGGCCAGCCCGATCGAGTTGCGGTGGCCCAGCGTGTAGACCTCGGGCTTGGCGCCTTCCGTTCCGGCGAACGGGTTGTCGGCCGGGGCGCCGCCGTCGTCGGTCAGCCGCAGCACCTTGCCGCCGTGCGTGCCGGGGTCCTGCGCGCCGCCCCCGCCCGTGGTCATGTAGAGCGTGCCGTCGAGACCGAACGCGATCCGCGAGGCGCCGCCCGTGCCGGGATCCGCGACGAAGATGTCCTCGACGCCCTCGAGGGCGTCGCCCGTCCAGCGGCCGCGCGCCAGCGCGAGCGTCGACCGGTCCTCGAACGGCTTGGAGTACGACAGGTAGACCCAGGCGTTGTCCTCGAACTCGGGATGGAGTGCGATGTCCATCAGCCCGCCCAGTCCCTGGGCGCGGACCTCGGGAACGCCTTCCACGGGGTCCGGATCGAGCGTGCCGTCGCGGAAGAGGCGCAATTGCCCGCCACGCTCGGTGATCAGCATGCCGCCGTCCGGAAGGAACGCCATGCTCCACGGGCGTTCGAGCCCGCGCGTCACCACGACGACGCGAATGTCCTGGCCCTCGGCTGTCTGGTACTCCACGGGTTCGTCCGGCAGCGGGGGCACGACGATGCCGCGCGGCGCGACCGGGATGTTGCCGCGGAACGGGACGGTCCGCTGGGCGTGGGCGGCGGGCGCGGCCAGCGCCAGGACCAACGCGAACTGGAGAAGCGGTGAGCGCTTGCGACCATGTCGAGTCATTGCGGGCTCCTTTTCGGGACAGTGCCGCCAGTATAGGTCCAAACCCTGCGAATCCGAACGCTGGACAATCGGCCCGCGCATGGATACATTCCCCGCTGACACACTGAACGCAAGGTGCGAGGAGCGATTCCCATGAAGACGCCGGCCATTGCCTTGATCCTTCTGCTGGGGGCGACCGTGCCCGGGCTCGCCCAGGATGCACGCGAGCTCGTTCCCGTGACCGACGAAATGCTGCACGAGCCGGCCGCCGGGGACTGGCTGATGTGGCGCCGGACGCACAACGGCTGGGGCTACAGCCCGCTGGACGCGATCGACCGCGGCAACGTCGGCCAACTGCGGTTGGTCTGGACGCACGGCGTCGGCGAAGGGGGGAGCCAGGAAGGGACGCCGCTGGTTCACGACGGCGTGCTGTTCATGCCCAACCCCGGCGACCTGATCCGGGCGTTCGACGCGGCCACGGGCGACCTCTTGTGGGAGTACCAGCGCGACATGGGCGAGCGCACGCGCCGGGGCACCAACCGCAACCTGGCCATCTACGGGAACACGATCATCGACACCAGCGCCGACAACCACGTGTTCGCGATCAGCACGGCGACCGGCGAGCTGGCATGGGAAACACAGATCCTGGACCCCGGCGTGTCTGCCAACGCCAGCTCCGGCCCCATCGTCGCCGACGGCAAGATCATCGCGGGCCGGCAGTGCCAACCCCGTGGCGGGCAGCAGGCCTGCATCGTCACCGCGCACGACGCGGCGACGGGCGAGGAAATCTGGAGGACCAGCACGATTCCGCGGCCTGGGGAGCCGGGCGACGAGACCTGGGGCGACGTGCCCTACGAGGAACGCTGGCACATCGGCACGTGGATGGTCCCCAGCTACGACGCCGAGTTGAACCTGGTCTATATCGGGACCTCGGTGACGATTCCCGCGCCCAAGTTCGTCCTTGGGGGCAACGGGGAACAGCACCTGTACCACAACTCGACGCTGGCGCTGGACGCCGACACGGGCGAGATCGTCTGGTACTACCAGCACCTGGTGGACCACTGGGACCTGGACCACCCGTTCGAGCGCCTGCTGGTGGACACGGCCGTCACGCCGGATGCGGACGCGGTCGAATGGATCAACCCGCGCATCACGCCGGGCGAGGAGCGGCGTGTCCTGACCGGGATCCCGGGCAAGAGCGGCATCGTCTACACGCTCGACCGCGAGACCGGCGAGTTCCTGTGGGCCCGGCCGACGGTGATGCAGAACGTCGTCAGCGAGATCGACGGATCGACCGGCGCGGTCGTCGTGAACGAGCGGCTGCTCTACGACCGGATCGACCAGGAGCACCTGGTATGCCCGGGCAGTTCGGGAGGGAAGAACTGGCCGGCCGGCGCCTACAGCCCCCGCACCGGTGCGATGTACTTTCCCATGCAGAACCTGTGCATGCTGGCCCGCACGACGACGGACGAGCGCGATCCGAGCGCCGTCTACGGCATCCGAATGCGGCAGCAGGCGGCCGGCGGGACCGAGCAGTTGGGCACGGTCATCGCGGTCTCGGTGGAAACGGGCGAAACCGTCTGGCAGCACGACCAGCGCGCCGGCGTGCTGTCGCTGGTGGCAACCGGCGGCGGGCTCGTGTTCGGCGGTGACTCGAACGGCCGCTTCCGCGCCTTCGACGACGAGACCGGCGCCGTGCTGTGGGAGACGAACCTGGGCGCGCCGGTCAGCGGCTTTCCGATCACGTTCGCGGTCGACGGGAAGCAGTACGTTGCGGCCAGCACTGGGCCGTCGCTGGTCGCGGGATCCGTCTCGCGCCTGACACCGGAGCTGCGCACGGGAAACAGCCGAAACCTTTTCGTGTTCGCGTTGCCTTGAGTTGCGACGGTCTCCCAAGGCCGCGGTCACAGGGAATCGACGTTCGTCTGTGGGACAATTCGGCCCCGGGGCGTAAACCCGGCGAACAATTGAGGCCTCCACGCAGGAACGCTGCCGCTGCTTATCGCCTCTTTTTCCTATCTAGCTTTACCGTCCTCTGCAAAGACGTCTTGACACTACGCTTAGGTCCGCCACGAGCGTCCGGCCACACCCCAGACCGACCGATGTATGCTGGCGCCATCGGCTTCCGTGGCGACGACGTCAGTCGCAATGTCGCGTAGCCACGCTTCATAGACAGATCGAAATGTTGGCGCGACGCGAGGCGTGAGTAGCGTCGCATTCGTGCCTTCCATTCCTGCAGGCCGTATAGCCTTGAACCTACGAAATGAAATCCGCTATGGGTCCTGAAGAAAAAGCCGGGTTCACTCTTGAACTCATGGAACGGAAGACTGCTTTGATCGTCAAAATCAAGCATGATGAGGTGCTCCTCGGCGTACTGATTGACTCGGCTGTTGAGCCCAATTACGTAGTCCCTGGATTCCGAAATCCGAAGAGTCTTGAGGGTTCTCCGATGCCCGTTTACTAAAGAGTTCAACCAAGAGTCAGTCACACGGCCCTTCGGGCACCACGTTGTAAATCTGGTATGATGAAAGTATGACTTTGGGCAATAGGTGTCGAACGAAAAATCTCTGATTCGACCGTTTTCCTGCACAAGCATGGACAGAATCTTGCTTGTTGAGATGGGTGGAATTTCCTTCTGCGCACGTTTGATGAAAGCCTCAACAGTGGCTTCGTATCTCGCAAGGTCTTTCAGAAGGGTTGGAACGTAATCGCCGTAATCCGCCTTGTCGCGTTCATTGGAAAGAGTCTTCAACACGCTCCCATAGCGCGACGGAAAAGATCTCTGTGTGACCCACTCCTTCCCGAACTCGGACCGGATACTCTTGTGTGATTTCGCTCGATTGCCGATCAGGCGCAGCAACGCGACCGCGGCGTGGTGGGCGCTGTAG
>JAJEEE010000072.1 GCA_022821145.1 Acidobacteriota bacterium | reverse complement strand
AGCATCCCGATGAACTGACTCCAACTCGGAAATCCCCGCGCGTGCCGCTCCGCCCCGTGCTCGGAAACCGCCTGCTCGAACTCCGTCCGCGGAAATAGTTGGAGCAACTGCGAAAAAATGCTGGAAAATCTCTGCATGGTTCAGCCCTCCTCTTCGGTTCGGTCTTTCTTGTCGAAAAACCAATCCTACGAGGTCGGGCTCAACCTCTCAATCCTCTCTCCATTCCGCAGAATCTAATTTGGACAGGTATGAAGTCTCAATCGCCGTCTCCGTCTATGTCCTCGTCGCCATAATTCGAAAACGCCTCAGTATCGATCGGAGCCTTTACCAAATCTTACAGATTCTCAGCATAGCGATTCTCGAGAAAACTCCCATTTCACAGGCGTTCCAGCCTCCCCACTCCCGAATCAACACTATCGCCGCCCCTAACCAATTGAAAATATGGGACTTTTAACCGGACAGGCGTGATTCCTGACCAACTGGGCAATCTCTCGCGGCTGGAATCACTGAGTCTCGGACGCAATCAGCTCACAGGGAACATTCCTGTTGAGCTAGCCAATCTCACCAGGCTCGAGTCACTGCATCTCGGCACCAACCAGCTAACGGGACCCATCCCTTCGGAAATCGGACAGCTCGCCAACCTTACCCTGTTGTACTTGTTCCGCAACCGACTGACGGGGAGCATACCCGGAACCCTCGGCGGTCTCTCCAGCCTCGAACGGCTAGGTCTGAGCAACAACCGATTGACCGGGACGATTCCGCCCGAACTTGGCAGTCTCGCTCACCTGGAGGAACTGACTCTCCACTACAACCAACTGACGGGAAGCATCCCGGCGGCGCTTGGCCAACTTCCCGGCCTTGAGCTGCTGTATCTCAACGAGAACCAACTGACGGGCCCCATCCCATCTGAATTGGGAAGCCTTAATCGACTCAGTCAACTGTGGCTCCGCAACAACCGACTAACCGGCGCCATTCCCAGTCCACTGGGGAACCTCGCCCGCCTCGAGTGGCTGTATCTCGACAATAATCAGCTCACCGGGACTATTCCATCGTCGTTCACCAATCTCGCGGCGGTGAACCGGTTCTACTTCTATCTGAATCCGGGACTGTGCGCTCAGGACGCCGCCAGCATTCGGACGTGGCTGGACGGAGTCGCCGATGTTCGAGGTCCGGACTGCGCGCCAACGGTTCGGCTGACCGTCAACCCCGCCCGGCTGGTCGAGGGCGACGGAGGGACCGACGTGACTATAACGGCTCGCCGGACTGCAGTCAGCAGCGACACGGCCGTCGACCTGCGAGTGGGGGGCTCGGCGCAGGAAGGCACGGACTACACTCTCTCGGCGCTCCCGACGGTCGTCATCCCCGCGAACAGCAGCGCGGCGACCGCGGTATTGACGATTACTCCCCTGACCGACACGCTGGCGGAGAACGACGAGAACATCATCCTGGAGGCGGTCGTTGGCAACAAGACGGAGGGCTCGGCGACGCTCGAGCTGATCGACATCGCGAGAGCGTGCGTGGACAGGGACCGGGCGGCGCTCGATGCGCTTTACCACGCCGCCGGCGGGGCGAATTGGATCGACGACACGAACTGGCTGAGTGATCGGCCCCTGTCTGCATGGTTCGGCGTCACGGTCGACAGCAACGGATGCGTGACGGATTTGGATCTCGATCAGAACCAATTGACCGGGATGATTCCTTCCCGGCTAGGCGACCTGCGCAACCTGCAGGCGTTGTGGATGCGGCAAAATGCGCTCATCGGAACGATTCCTGTCGAGTTCACGAATCTCACCGACCTGCGCACGCTGGCTCTGTGGGGCAACCAACTGACCGGGACAATACCGACAACTCTGGGTGATATTTCCGCACTCGAGAGGCTGTGGTTGGGCGGAAACCGACTGACCGGGGGCATTCCCGCCGAACTGGGCAGGCTCGCCAATCTTGAGTCGCTCAGTCTCTGGGGCAATCAACTGACGGGGACCATTCCGACCGAACTGCGCAGCCTCGCCAGTCTCGAGTCGATGAGTCTCGATCGCAATCAACTGACGGGGACCATTCCGGCGGAACTTGGCAACCTCGCTAATCTTCTATTGCTGGGGCTCTCGAACAACGAGTTGACCGGGACCATTCCGGCGGAGTTGGGCAACCTGACCAATCTTGAGTCGCTCAGTCTCCAGGGCAACCAACTGACAGGGACCATCCCGACCGAACTCGGCGCGCTCGCCAATCTCGAGTTGCTGTGGCTCTATGGTAACCAACTGACGGGGAGCGTACCGGCTGAACTGGGCAGGCTCGCCAACCTCCAGGCCTTGCGGCTCGACGACAACGAGCTGACGGGAGAGATCCCGGCTGAACTGGGCAACCTTGCCAATCTCGAGTCGCTGGGTCTTTTTCGCAACCGATTGACGGGCGACATCCCGACCGAACTGGGGAACCTCGCCAATCTCGAGTCGCTGGGTCTCTATCGCAACCGACTGACGGGAGAGATCCCGGCTGAACTGGGGAACCTCGCCAAACTGGAGTATCTGGATCTCGACCACAACCAACTGACGGGGCGCATCCCGACCGAACTGGGCAATCTCGCCAACCTGGAGTTTCTTTATCTCGACAACAACCAATTGGCCGGGACTGTCCCGACGGAGCTGGGAGCCTTGGCCAATCTTGAATTGCTGTGGCTCCATGACAACCAACTGACCGGGATGATCCCGCCGTCCTTCACCAATCTGGGAGCGTTGGATGAGTTCTACTTCTACCTGAACCCCGAGCTTTGCGCTCAGGACGGCGCCGCGATCCGGACATGGCTCAACGGCGTCACCGACGTTCAGGGTCCGGACTGCTCGTTGACGGTGACCCTGTCGGCCGACCCCGCCCGTCTGGTCGAGGGCGGCGGGAGCACCGACGTGACGGTTACGGCACGGCGGACGGCGGTCGGCAGTGATACGACCGTCGGCCTGAGATTCGGAGGCTCGGCGGAACAAGGAGCGGGACGGGATTACACGGTCAGTGGAGCCGCGAGCATCACCATCCCGGCCAACGCCGCCAGCGGAACCACGACACTGACCTTCAACCCGCTGGCCGACGGTCTGACCGAGGGCGACGAGAACATCATCGTCGAGGCTGTCGTCGGGAACAAGACGGAGGGGTCGGCCATCGTCGGCCTCTTCGACCCGGGCGCGCTGTTGCCGGCCATCACGTCGGCGACGCCCTACAGCCTGACGGTGAGTTGGAACGAACCTGCAGGTGGGCCGTTCTCCGATTATGACGTGCGGTACAGGATAGGCGGCGGCGCTTTCGTCGATGCGCGACACGATGGTGCGGCCAGGACCGCGACGATCACGGGGTTGGCCCCGGACACGGTGTACGAGGTGCAGGTACGGGCGACGAACGCCATGGGGCCGGGCGCGTGGTCGGGCGCTGTCCCAGGGAGGACCAAGGCCCTGTTGCCGGGCGTCACCGGCAACGTCCCGATCTATTACTTCCCGCATCTTGCCGTGGGAGCGGGCTGGCAGTCCACGATCACGTACATCAACTACTCGCAGGACCCCGTAACATGCCAGACGCATTTCATTGGGGACGACGGAGGCGCGCTCATGGTGTCGTTTCCTGGATCGGGACCGGTCGACGACCGGACCGACGTGCTGCGTCCCGGAGGGACGGTTCACGAGGAAACCAACGTGGACGTAAACGGTCCCCTGGCGCCCGGTTGGGCGTTGGCCGCCTGCTCGGGGCCGGTTAAAGCGAGCCTGCTGTTTCGAGGGTACGACAATTCGGGCGCGCCTATCGGGGAAGCCGGGGTCAACGCGGCTCCGCTCGCGGCTAGGCGCTTCGTCACGTTCGCCGAACAGGCGGCCGGTCAACTCGGGACGGGTGTTGCGTATGCCAACCCGTCCCCTGCAACTGCCGACGTCACCTTCACGGCCCGGGATACGGCGGGGCGTATCGTGGCCCGCGCGAGTCGGGCGGTGTCGCCCGGCGGGCACGGTGCTCAGAATATGGCGTCGCTGTTCGGCGTCGCCAGCTTCAACGGATCGCTCGAGGTTACCTCGACGGAACCCATCGTCAGTCTCGCGATCAACACCGAGGCTTCGCCCGTCTTCTCTTCCTTGCCTCCCGGTGAACCGGATGTTGGCCTTTCGGGACCGACCACGTACTACTTTCCTCATCTTGCCGTGGGAGGGGCCTGGCAGACGACGATCACGTATATCAACTACTCTTCGGCGCCGGTGGTCTGCCGAACCGACTTCATTTCAGACGACGGGGGTCCGCTGACGGTATCGTTTCCGCGACTGGGAACAGCAAGCAGTCGGACGGACACACTGCCGCCCGGAGGGTCGATTCACGCGGAGACCGACGCCCCGCTGGACGATGCGCTCCTGCCGGGCTGGGCGCGGGCGGCCTGCTCGGGGCCGGTAAAGGCCAGCCTCCTGTATCGTGGGTACGACAGCGCGCGCCAACCTACGGGCGAAGCCGGTGTCAACGCGGCAGCTTCCCCGGCCACGCGGTTCGTCACCTTCGGCGAACAAGCGGCCGGAATGCCGGGAACAGGCGTGGCCTACGCCAACCCGTCCGCTTCCGACTCGGCCTCCATCTTCTTTACGGCCCGGGACACGGCGGGCAACGTACTGGCGACAGTCGTAAGGACCTTGTTGCCGCAAGGGCATGACGCGCAGAACGTTTCGGGGCTCTTCGGTGACATGCCCTTCGTCGGATCGCTGGAAGTCACCTCGACGCAGCCGATCGTGAGTCTGTCGATCAATCTCGAAGCGGCCCCAGTATTCTCCTCCTTGCCCCCCGGAGACATCGCCCCGTGATCGGTCGGCGGTTGGACGAACCGCAGAAACTGTACGCGCGTCTCGCGGAGCCGATGACCGTCGGCGCTCTGGCTCCCGAAGGACGCCGCTCGCGCGCAAGGTCTCCGTCCCGCCGCGATGAGGCAGGACTTGTCGCGGATCGACATTTTTTTTCTTTCGGTCCGTCATCGAACACAAGAGTGTGCCGTCGGAGCTCTCCGGAGGACGCCCGAACGGTCCGGGCCTGCGTCTCGGTCCTGTTGGCAATCTTGCTGTTCGCCCTTGAGACCGGGGCTCAGGACTCCGCGGTCGATCGAGCGGCGCTTGTAGCGCTTTACAACGCCACCGGCGGCGCCAATTGGGACAACAACACGAACTGGTTGAGTCCGGCGCCGATGTCCGTGTGGTACGGAGTCACCGTTGCCGGCGGGCGCGTAATCGAGTTGCATCTCGGTGACAACGAACTGACGGGGACGATGCCCACCGAGTTGGGCCATCTCGCCAACCTTCGGGAATTGTGGCTCTACAGCAACGAACTGACGGGGGCGATCCCCGCCGAGTTGGGCAATCTCGCCAACCTTCAGGAGTTGTGGCTCAGCAGCAACGAATTGACGGGAACCATCCCCACCGAGTTGGGCAATCTCGCCGAACTTCAGATTCTTCGGCTCTCGATCAATCAACTGACGGGAGCCATCCCTTCCGAATTGGGCAATCTGGCCAACCTGCGGGAGTTGGAAGTCGACAGCAACCGGTTGACGGGGGCCATCCCTTCCGAGTTGGGCAGTCTCGCCAACCTCGAGGAATTACGGCTCGGGAGCAACCGCCTGACCGGGACCATCCCCTCCCGGTTGGGGAACCTTGCCAGCCTTTGGATGCTGAGTCTCGAAGAAAACCGACTGACAGGGCCGATTCCCTCCCAGTTCGGAGCCCTCGCCGATCTGCACACGCTGCGCCTCTATGACAACCAACTGACGGGGTCGATTCCCCCCCAGTTGGGGAACCTTGCCGACCTCCGGTGGCTGAGTCTCGGCACAAACCAGCTGACGGGACCGATTCCCTCGGAGTTGGGAAACCTCGCCAGCCTCGTGGGTCTGTATCTCCACAACAACCAACTAACGGGAACCGTTCCGCCGTCTCTTGCGCGCCTGGAGGCCTTGAACAACTTCTTCTTCAACTTGAACGTCGGCCTGTGCGCTGAGGATGACAGTTCAATCCAAGCCTGGCTCGATGGCGTCACCCGCGTTCGAGGTCCGGACTGCTCCCCGACGGTCCGGCTGTCGGTCGATCCCTCCCGCTTGGTGGAGGGCGACGCAGCGACGGACATCACGGTGACGGCCACGCGGACGGCGGTTGACAGCCCCACCTCGGTGAGCCTTAGAGGGGGCGGCTCGGCGAAACCGGCGACAAGCGGAATGAGAACGACCCCGGATTACAGACTCCGATCATACTCAGTGTCGGCCGCAGTCATCGATACCGACGGCTCTTTCACGATCGGTAACGTACTCACGATCCCGGCCAACCGTACCAGTGCAACGACGACACTGCTGACGCTCACTCCGCTGGCCGACGATCGGACCGAGGGCGATGAGTACATCATTCTCGAGGCCGTTGTCGGAGACGAAACCGCAGGATCGGCGGTGATCACCCTGAGCGAGCCGCGCGAGCTGCGGCCGGCCGTTTTGGCCGCGACGCCGTACAGCCTGACGGTGAGTTGGGGTGAACCGGCCGGAGGGCCCTTCACCGACTACGACGTGCGGTACCGTCTCGCCGGCAGCGGCGGAGCCTTCACAGATGTGCGACACGAGGGTACGGCCCGGAACGCGACGATCACTGGGCTGGCCCCCGACACGGACTACGAGATACAGGTGCGGGCGAGGAACGCCAGCGGGCCCGGGGAGTGGTCGGGAGCGGTCCAGGGCAAAACCAAGGCCCTGTTGCCGGGCGTGACCGACAACGTTTCGGTCTATTACTTTCCGCATCTTGCCGTGGGCGCGGGTTGGCAGACCACGATTACGTATATCAACTACTCTACGAATACCGTGACCTGCCAAACGCACTTTATTGCTGACGACGGAGGCGCGCTGACGGTTTCGTATCCGCTACTGGGAGCGATTAACGGCCGGAACGACGTGCTGCGTCCAGGAGCGACGGTTCACGAGGAGACCAACGTGGACGTGAGCGGTCCGCTGGCGCCCGGATGGGCGCTGGCCGCGTGCTCGGGACCGGTAAAGGCCAGCGTGCTCTTTCGGGCGTACGACAGCGCAAGCGCGCCCACCGGGGAGGCCGGGGTCAACGCGGCGGCGATTCCGGCGACGCGCTTCGTCACGTTCGCCGAACAGGCGGCGGGCCAAGCCGGGACCGGCGTTGCGTACGCGAACCCGTCCTCGGCAACGGCCGATCTTACGTTTACTGCTCGCGACACGGCGGGGCGTATCGTAGACCGCCAGAATCTGGCGGTATCGCCCGGCGGGCACGGCGCGCAGAACATGGCGTCCCTGTTCGGCGTCACGGCCTTCGACGGATCGCTCGAGGTCACCTCCACCGAACCCGTCGTCAGTCTGGCGCTCAACGTCGAATCCGATCCCGTCTTCTCCTCCTTGCCGCCGGGGGAGCCGGACGCTGGCCTTTCGGGACCGACCACCTACTACTTTCCTCATCTCGCCGTAGGCGCGGGTTGGCAGACGACGATCACGTATATCAACTACTCGTCGGCGCAGGTGGTCTGCAGGACGGACTTCGTTTCAGACAACGGCGGCCCTTTGCAGGTTTCGTTTCCGCGACTGGGAGTGATCGACAGCCGATCCGATACGTTGCCGTCCCGAGGATCGGTTCACGCCGAAACGGACGTCCCGCTGGACGATGCGCTGGCGCCCGGCTGGGCGCGGGCGGCCTGCTCGGGACCCGTGAAGGCGAGCCTGCTGTTTCGCGCGTACGACAGCGCGGGGGAACCAACCGGAGAGGCCGGAGTCAACGCCGCGGCGGTTCCGGCGAAACGGTTCGTCACCTTCGCCGAACAGGCCGCAGGACAGCCCGGGACCGGCGTCGCCTATGCGAACCCTTCAGCTTCCCGTTCGGCCTCCGTCGAATTCACGGCACGGAACGAGGCGGGCGACGTGATCGGCAGGGTGATGAGGACGTTGTTGCCCCAGGCGCACGATGCGCAAAACATGGAGCCCCTGTTCGGCGACATACCGTTCGTCGGATCGCTCGAAGTCACCTCCGACGAGCCCATCGTCGTCCTGTCGCTCAATTTTGAAGCGTTACCCGTGTTTTCTTCCCTGCCGCCGGGTGAAGTGCCGTGATCGGTTCAGTCGATGCGATACACCGGGGCCGATGTGCGCCACTCCAACGCGACGTCGCGAGCGGCGTGCCATCCGGGTTCCCGCGCGAAGCCCTGTACCCCCTCAATCCGCCGCGAAGCAGTACAGCAGGCCCGCGCCGCCGACGCTGACCAGGTTCTCCTGCGTGCAGCCCGGCGTCCCGTGGGACGAGTTCCACGGCGAGCCCGGCGTCGTGAACGAATAGCGGTCGGCGTGTCCGACCCGCGCGGTGCCCTCGCCGTTGCTCGTCCAGTTGCCGCACGTCTGGTCGTCGCCCGCCGGAAACGCCGTGCCGTCGATCTGGGTTCCGGTCAGGATGTCGTGCTCGGTGAAGTCCGGGTCGCCGTCGATGCGCGACGCGAACTGGTTGCCGTTCTCGTCCAGCGCGTGCTCCCAGTTGATGTTCGAGTTGTCGTAGTGCAGGCTCTCGACGTTCGCGGCGATGGCGAGGCCGGCCGCGTTGGCCCATGGGCCGGAGCCGATCCGGTCGCGGGCGTTGACCGCGCCGGGGCCCTGCGTGCTCAGGTAGGCCCGCCACGTGCGGTCGGACCCGGCGGCCTCGGCCAGGGACTGGCAATGGGCGTCCGCGCCGTCCAGTCCTCCGAGGTTCCCGCCGTCGCCGATGCCGACGCTGGTGACGAAGAAGCCCATCGGCGGCGGTTCCTCGTCCTGCGCCTGCGCGGAGGCCGCGATCCCCGAGACGGCGATTGCCGCGATGACCATGCTGACCGCGATCGAAGTTCGTTGAATCCTCATCGGTGTATTCCCCTTGAATTCTCGATTGACAATTGCGACTTGGCGACGGCTTACAAGTCACCCTCCCACTTGCGCAGATCGGGCGCGTAGGCGCCGGCGCCGTACGCCTCGCAGAAAGCCGCGTCGTCGCCGGCGAACGTCAGGTCCGCCCGGACCACCGCGGGGCGGATCGCTTCCCAGAGCGGGAGGCCGCTGTTCGAATCCCAGTCCTTGCCGACGATGACCATGTCCAGCCCGCGGTGGCCCTGGACGAACTGGCCGCCGGCGCCGATCGCATTCCAGACGCCCACGTCGTGGTCCTGCTCGCAGTCGCCGTCCACGCAGTCCGTGGCTTCGGACAAGCCGTGCGGATAGGACGTGCGGACGGCGCGCGGCGAGCACTCGGGATTGTTGAGCCAGGTCAGGTACCCGTAGTTGGTGGAGCCGTCCTCGAAGGCCGCGTGCGTCAGGTTGTAGGCGTAGGCGGCGTCCATGAGCCGCTCGCCGTCGTACATGCCGCCGTTCAGGATCACGAGTCCGAGCCGTGCCATGTCGAGCATCGAGGCGTTCCAGGAAAATCCCAGCGTCTCGACCCCCCATTCGGAGTGTTCGAATCCGAGCCGCGCGAACAGGCGGTCCCGCACGGCCAGCGCGTCCGCGCCCAGACGCTCAGGATCCTGCGCCACCACGTTGTCGATGACCCGGATCAGGGAGTTGATCTCCCTCTGTCCGCTGCCGTCGTAACTGTGCGACTTGTCGCCGTAAGCCAGGCTGTCGTTGTACGCTTCCATCGACAGGACGTGGGCGATGGCGGCGTCCGGGTGGATGTCGAACGAATCCGGGAGGGCCTCCAGGTCGACCCACTGGTCGACACGGTCCCACTCGGTCAGGGGGCCCCGCATCGGTTCTTCCGACGGCGCGATGTCGCGCGTTTCGTACATGACCATGCCCGTCATCACGGCGCCCAGCGTCTTGGTCACCGAGAAGATGTGGCTCACCCCGGGCCCGTCGGCGCCGTCTTCGCCCGATACGTGGCACAGCCGCCCGTAACGGACGACCGCGAACGACGCGCCGTCGGGAACGTCGGCCGCGTCGAGCAGGTCCGGATCCAGGCGGCACGTTTCCAGCACGGCCTCGCGGGCGACGGGCGTCCATGGGCCGGTCCCCGGGTCCACCAGGGCATCCGGACAGTAGCCGTATTCCTCGCAGGGGGTGGGCAGGGCCTCCGTGCTACCGTCGGACGTCTCAACCTCGCCGGTTGAGCAACCCGCGGCCAGCATCGACAGGACGATGACGGGAATACTCGAGGGGATCTTCATGGGTTGGGAGCCTCCTTCGCGCCGGGTTCTTGGCCGTTCGCGGCGTCGCGGCCATCGTACGACGGTCATGACTATCAGATGCGACCGTGGAATTCCAGTCGTATCGTGCGGCAACCGGGACGCGCTCCGAGTACAATCGATCGGCCGTGTCGCGGAAAACCGAGAGCCGGAGGACGATCATGACCGGGAAACCAGTTGTCTTGGGGCGAATTCCTGCAGCCGTGCTGGCCGTCTGCGCGACCGCGGTGTTCGCGATGGGCCAGGGAACGGTCGAACGAATACGCGTGCACGGAAGCGCGCTGGAGGGGAACCTGTCGGGCGACGATCCGGAGCGGGACGTGGTGGTCTACCTGCCCGCCAGCTACGGCAGCGAACCGGCGCGCCGCTACCCGGTCGTCTACTTCCTGCACGGCTACGGCGTCGGCGTGGAGCCCTATGTCAATCTCCTCGGGGTTCCGGACGCGGTCGACGCGGCGATGGAGGCCGGGACGCCGGAAATGATCCTGGTTCTCCCGGACGCGTTTACGCGCTACAACGGCAGCATGTACTCGAACTCGCCGACGACGGGGAACTGGGAAGGGTACATCGCCGACGACCTGGTCGCCCATATCGACAGCCGCTACCGCACGATCCCCGCCCGCGGGAGCCGCGGACTGGCCGGCCATTCCATGGGCGGATACGGGACGCTCCGGATCGGGATGAAGCATCCCGGGCGGTTCTCGGCCCTGTACGCGATGAGTTCGTGCTGCCTGATGAACAACCCGGCCGCGGGCGGGCGGGGACGCGGCGGCGGGATCGTCGCGCCCCGGCAGGACGCGGGCCGCGGGGGCAGGGGCGGCGGCGTGTTCGCGAACGTGGGCATGGCGCAGGCGGCGGCCTGGTCTCCCAACCCGGCCAATCCGCCCGACTATGTCGACCTTGCCGTCGTCGATGGGGAAGTGCGGCCCGACGTCGCCGCGCGTTGGCTGGCGAACTCGCCTCTCGTGATGATCTACCAACATGTCCCCGCCCTGGAGCGGTACACCGCCATCGCGCTGGACGTTGGGGATCAGGACGGGCTTGCGGCCACGAACATCGAGTTGGACGCGGTGATGACACGGCTCGGCATCGACCACGGCTTCGAGGTCTACGAAGGGAATCACGGCAACCGGGTCGGGGCGCGATTCCGGGCCGAGCTGCTCGACTTCTTCGCCGAGCACCTGGAATTCGAGGAATAGCGGAAGATCGCGCTCCGCGTACGCGGCATGCGCGGAGCGATGTCGTACGCGAACGCAGCCTGATGCTGGTCGATTCCCACGCACACCTGGACGACGCCCGCTTCGCCGATGACCGGGAGGCCGTCCTGGAGCGCGCCCGGGACGCCGGCGTCCGGACGATTCTGACCATCGGCAATGGGACGGGCCCCGACGACATGGGCTGCGGGGCCGCCCTCGCCGCGGCGTACGACGGGATCTACGCGACCGTCGGCGTCCATCCGCACGACGCGGCCGCCTGGGCGCCGCGCCATCTGGCGATGATGGAAGAGGCCGCCGCCGGGGAGCGCGTCGTGGCCATCGGCGAGGCCGGCCTCGACTTCCACTACGATCACTCCCCGCGAGACGTCCAGGTCAACGTGTTCCGTATCCAGGCCGAGCTGGCCGTCCGCCTCGACCTGCCGCTCGTCGTGCACACGCGCGACGCGGAAGCCGCGACGCTGGCCGTGCTGGAGGACGTGGCGCCCCGACGGGGCGTGGTCCACTGCTTCACCGGCGGCGAGGAGCTGGCGCGCCGCGTCCTGGAACTCGGCTGGATGATCTCGTTCTCGGGCATCCTCACGTTCAAGGGAGCCGATGCGGTGCGCGCCGTCGCCCGGACGGCGCCCGAGGACCGGATCCTGGTCGAGACCGACGCTCCCTACCTGGCGCCGGCGCCGCATCGCGGCAAGCGGAACGAGCCGGCCTTCGTCACCGAAACGGCCCGCGCCCTGGCCGACCTGCGCGGCGTGCCGCCGTCGACGATCGCCCAACGCACGCTCGAAAACTTCCATGAGCTCTTCGGCGTGGCATAGGAGCCTGCCTGGAGCTCCGCGCGACGGCGTTGTGCGTGTCCTGCGTGGCTTGTCACGACGCTCGGTGTTTCGCTGCGACGTTGCGGGACGCTCCAATAGCAGGCGCGGCGTTCCCCGCTGCGACTGGACGCCTCCATGGCGTAGCGAGGCGTCAGTCCAAGAGAATGATCTCTTCGTTCACGGTGTCGGCCGCTGGCAAGATCTGGTCTTGCTGACGGGGCGGCGCGGAGGCCGCCGAGTCCACTCGCGGCGAGGAACGCCGCGAGTACCGTTCGGGCGCGCCTCGAAGGTTTGCGCGGCCGGCCACGGCGGTTGTGCGGGCGCGTGCGTCGACAAGCGCCACCATGAGAATCGCCGCCGCCGCGGCCGCCGGTTGTTCCCTCGATCCGCGATTCGGTATGCTTTCGCCCGGCGACTTCTCAACGATGAAACTCAACCGGGGCGGTTCTACGGAGTCGAGCGTACGAACCGCGATCCGACGAAAACAATCCGATTCGGGAGGGCCTCCGGTGGACGCGAACGGGCTGAGGCAGCCGAGATGCATGGTTGTCGTGTTGTGGGTTCTCCTGTCGGCGGCGTCCGCGGCGGCGGCGCAGTCGACGTCCGGTTCGATCCTGGGCGACGTGGCGGACCGCTCGGGCGCGTTCCTGCCGGGAGCGACCGTGAGCGTGACCCACAACGCCACCGGCGCGACGCGCGAAACGCTGACCAACGAGCTGGGCGCCTTCCGGTTCTCCGGCCTGCCGCCGGCCGACTACTCCGTGACGGTGGAGTTTCCCGGCTTCCGGACCGTGACGCGGCCGTCGGTGACGCTGGCCGTGGGCGGCGCGGCGAAGGTCGATTTCGAGTTGGACGTGGGGCCGGTCGCCGAGTCGATCACGGTGAGCGGGGCGGCGCCGCTCGTCCAGCCGACGGAGAACACCATCCAGGTCGTGGTGGGCAACCGGCGGGTGCAGGAGTTGCCGACCAAGAGCCGCGACTTCATGGACCTGATGCTGCTGTCGCCGGGCGTGACCATCGACCAGAGTTCGGCCCGCGGGGGCGCCAGCGACTCGGTCAGCTTCTACGGCATGGACGAACGGAACAAGTCGGTGTGGCTGGAAGGCGTCGACTTCAACGACGAGGTCACGATGGGCGGTTCGGACATTTCCGAGGCGACCCGGACGCGATTGGGCCAGGAAGCGATCCAGGAGTTTCAGGTGTTGTCGTCGGGCTATTCGGCCGAGTTCGGCCGGACCGGCTCGGGGGCGATCAACGTCGTGGTGAAGTCCGGAGGCAACGACGTCCACGGCAGCGGCTTCTACTTCATTCGCGATGACGCCTTCGACAAGGATCCGTTCGACGTGGTGCGGGGCGAAGCCGTGCCGGACGCGGACCCGCCGCCGTTCCGGACCCAGCAGTACGGGTTCACGGTGGGCGGCCCGTTCGTTCGGGACCGGGCGTTCTACTTCGGATCGATCGAACGCCGCACCGACGAGAACAGCGCGCACGTGACGATTCCCGAATCGGTGAAGGCGTTCGTGGACTCCCTGAACGCCGGCTACGACACATCCAGCGCGCTGCCGCAGGCGGTGGACGAGCGGAACGCGTTGGGCAAGTACACGTTCAACCTGCATCCGAGGCACAGCTTGAACGTCATGTACCTGTACGACGACAGGGAGTTCACCAACAAGCGGACCGGGCAGGCGATCGGAGCCGACCACGGGTTCGACGACGTCCGCAGCTCCTATAACGCCACGGCGAGCCTGACGTCGCTCATCGGCAGTCGCGTCGTCAACGAGTTCCGGGCGAACCGTTCCATCCAGCGACTGTTCCGCAGTCTGCAGGCCGGCGCGAGCGGACGGTTCCTGCCCGCGCTGGACTTTCCCTCGATCGACCTGGGCACGGCCGGCGACGTGCCGCAGGGCCGGGTCCAGGCCAACTGGATCGTCTCCGACACGATGAGCTGGGAGTGGAACAACCACTCGCTCAAGTGGGGCGGGGAATCGAACCGGGTCCTGGCGACGGCCGACGCGAACGTGGCGTTCCAGGGGGTCTACCGGTTCCCGTCCGACACGGCGACCGCGCCGGACCGCTATACGGCGAACTTCAACCTCCCGTTCGAGAACCGCGCGTCCACGGAACCGACGTTCATCAGCATCCGCCGAGACGTGGCCTCCTACGCCGCGTTCGTCAACGACGCGTGGCGCGTGACCTCGCGCTTCACGATCAACATGGGGTTGCGCTGGGACCGGCGGACCTACCTGGACGTGGACGGCGTGGCGTCCATCGGCGGGCCGGACGCTTTCCGACAGCCGGGTTTCTCGCGGGACCGGCCTCAGGATGTCTGGGTGTCGGTGGCGCTGGGCCCGCGCGGCGCCTTGCCCGTAACGGATTGGCGCCCGGGCGTGGAGGACGACTTGGACCTCTCGCCGCGTTTCGGTTTCTCCTGGGACGTGACCGGCAACGGGCGCGCGGTGGTCCGGGCCAGCTATGGCGTTTTCCACGACCGGGTCAACACGAGCACGCTCCGGAGCCGGGTCCTGAGCTACAACGGGCTGCTGACGTCGGGAACCCAGTTGAACGCCTCGAACCCGGCTCAGAACGCGATCATCCAGGCGAACTTCCCGAACCGGATCGCGTCGTCACTGTTGCCCGGGGGCGCCACCATCGGCGGGACGCCCGACGCGCCTTCGGCGCGGATGAACACGCCCTACACGCAACAGTCCAGCGCGGGGTTCCAATACGCGATCGCCGAGGACCTGGCCGTGTCGGTCGACTTCGTGCACGTACTGGGCCTGAACTACGACTGGGGAACAGGCCTGTCAAGCTCATGGGAACCGAACGCGCCGCTGCCCGGGGCCACCTCGCCGGCAGGGCGGGTGTGCCCGCTTGCCCGCCGGATCGTCGCGGCGTTGGGGTTGCCGGAAACGGCGGACAACCTGCGCTCCAACAGCGCGGGTTGTCTGCGGATCCAGGTCGCGGACTTCACCAACCGCTTGCACATCAACACCTTGAGCTTTCGGCTGGAGAAGCGTTTCACCCGGAACTTCGGTTTCCTGGCCGGCTACACGCTGGGATCGGCGAAGAACTTCGACTGGACCTCGCCGCACGTCAAGCACGGCGAGGCCAATTTCGGCCCGACCGAGAACGACGTGCGGCACCGTTTCACGGGCAACGTCATCTATCGGTTTCCCCGCGACGTGCAGGTGTCGTCGATCTTTACGGCCAACAGCGCGCCGCCCTACGACATCACGACGGGCAACGACGACAACTTCGACTTCCTGCGCAACGACCGTCCGGCGGGAGTCGGCGCCTGGGCCGGCCGCGGCGCGAATTTCTTCCGTTGGGACCTGCGGTTGACGAAGAAGTTCGTCATAACCGAGGACATCGGGGCCGAGGTGATGTGGGAGATGTACAACGTCGGCAACCGGTCCAACCTGGTGAACTTCGATGGGAACCAGCGTTCCTCCAACGCCAACCAGGCGCGGGGCGTCATCCCCAGCGGCCAGTTCCAGGGTCAGCTCGGATTGCGGTTCGTTTTCTGACCGAATGGACGCGTTGTCCGCCCGCGGCGCGGAGGGCCGTGGGGGACATTACGGCGCATCGAAGAGGTTTTTTCGAAGGACGGACGGACCGGCGGGGCGCGATGCGCCCACGGCCTGGGGAAAGTCCGGCCGACTCCGGCGTCGCCCGTGGTAGAAGCCCGTAGGCTGTCGTACAATGCACGTTCGCATGAGGACCGCACTGACACAGGAAGACGTCTACGGCCTGGTCGTCGCCGACCTGGAACGCGTCGAGACGCTGCTCGCATCGTACGCCGACAGCGCCGTCGAGCCGGTCGCCCACATCGGCCGGTACGTGATCGATTCCGGTGGGAAACGCGTTCGCCCGGCGCTCCTGCTGCTGACCGCCCGGGCTCTGGGCGGCGTCGACGACGCGACGATTCGCCTCGCGGCGGTCGTCGAGTTGATTCACAACGCGACGCTGGTTCACGACGACGTGATCGACGGGTCGGACACGCGCCGGGGCGCGCCGTCGGTCAACGCCGCGTGGGGCAATCCGATGACGGTCCTGGCCGGGGACTGGCTCTACATGCAGTCGTTCGCCGCCGCGCTCGAGCAACGGGACTTCCAGGTTCTGGACACGCTGATCGAGATCACCCAGAAAATGGTCGAAGGCGAGCTGATGCAGCTCACGCACGTGGGAAGCGCTGGAGTGGGCGAAGCCGAGCTTCTGGACATCGCCGAACGCAAGACGGCCTACCTGTTTTCCGGTTGCACGCGGCTCGCCGCGATCGTGTCCGGGCAGAGCCCCCACACGCGGGACGCGCTGGCCGGCGCCGGCCGGAACCTGGGGATGACGTTCCAGCTTGTCGACGACCTGCTGGATCTGACATCGACACAGGAAGCGATGGGCAAGCCGGTGGCGCGCGATCTCCGGGAGGGCAAGGTCACGCTGCCGGTCAGTTACGCACTTGGGTCGGGATTGCCGGGCGTGTTGGAGAAAGTCGAGACGGTATTGGCCGAACGCGACTTCGGGTCCGTGTCCGCGCACGAGATCCTGGGCATCGTCGAGGCCGCGGACGGGGTCGAGCGGACGCGGAGGTTGGCCGCCGACTACGCGATGCGCGCCGCGGCCGTCCTGGAGACGCTCCCGCCCACGATCTATCGCGACGCCCTGCTTCAGATTCCGGAATTCATCCTGAACCGGCAGGCCTGACGCCCGGCGCGGTGCGGCGGACGCCTCATCCCGTTTCCGCCAGGAACGCGTCCAGCGCCTCGTTGAACGCGCCGGGGTTCTCCATGTTGGCCAGGTGCCCCGCGCCGGGGATCTCCACGAAGCGCCCGGCCGGGATACGGGCCGCCCATGCCCGTGTTTCCGGCGGAGGCGTGATGGCGTCTTCCGCCCCGCCGAGAACCAGGGTGGGCGCGCGGATGCCGGCCAGCCGGGGCGTGCAGTCCCGGCGCCCGGCCATGGCGCGCAGCGCGCGCGCGACGGCCGCCGGGGCGGCCTGCCGGATCGCGCGTCTCGCCCGGTGGACGTTGTCCGGGCCCGGACGCCGTCCGAGGAGCCGGGGGAGCAGCCGCTCCTCCAGGACGGCGGCGCCGGAACGCTCGACCTCGGCGGCCAGTTCCATCCGGGTCCGGCGTTCGGCGTCGGTGTCGGCCCGCGCCCGCGTGTCGGCCAGGACGAGGGCGTCGACCCGGTCGGGCGCCGCTTCCAGCATCTCGAAGGCCGCGTAGCCGCCCATCGAGAGCCCCACCAGCGTGAACGTCTCCAGGCCGAGGGCGTCGGCCAGTTCCAGCACGTCTCCCGCCAGCCCGGGGAAATGCCAGTCGTCGGCGGGCAGCGGCGTGAGGCCGAAACCGTAGATGTCGGGCGCGACGACACGGCGCCGTCGCCGCAGCCGGCGCGCCTGCGGTTCCCACATCGCGTGGGTCATCGGAAACGCGTGCAACAGGATCACGCCGGGGCCGTCGCCGGTATCCAGGCAGTGGAGCGGGGGCGGCACCGGACCGCGGGCGGACCCGGACCCTACCGGGCCCAGCCGGCGGGGCCTCCGGCTCGCCGGAGTTCCTCGGCCAGGTCCCGAAGCGCCCGCCGGGCCGCGTCGGCGTCTTCGAGCGCCGCGTCCAGCTCGGTCCGCTTCTCCCGGATCTCAACGCCGAGACGGCCTTCGCGGTTGTAGAGTCCCGACTCGGTGAGCAGCCGGTAGTTGAGCGCCGCGATCTCCTGTTCCCTCAACCGGGCCCGGTCCTCGGCGTGCGCTATCGTCGCGCGCGCCTCGGCGAAGAGCGCGCGCCACTGTGGCTCGTCGCGGCCTCCAGGCGCCGGTCTCGCCGCCGGGGCGCCCGGCGCCGGCGCGCGGCCGGTCGAGACGACGGCGGCGCGGAGGGCGACGTTCTCGTTGTTGAATACGGGGCCGGAGGCCTCCAGCCGTGCGCGTTCGGCCCGAACCTGCCGCGCCATGTCGGGCAGGCGCGCGGCGGTCTGAGCGGCCGCCAGGCCCAGGATCGCGATCAGCGCATGCACGGCGTCCTCCTATCGGCGCGCCGCCGCCGCGGGCGGGAGCACGAACTCGAAGTTCGAGACGGGCACATCGTCGAGCGCCGCCTCCATGAACGCCAACCAGATGGGCAACGCGGCGCGGGCGCCCGTCTCGCCCTCGCCCAGGGTCGCCGTCCGGTCGAAGCCGACCCAGACGCCCGCGGTCAGCGTCGGCGTGAACCCGATGAACCACGCGTCGGTGTTCCGGTTCGTGGTGCCGGTCTTGCCGCCCGCCGGACGGCCCAGCGCCGCCGCCGGGGCGGCCGTCCCCGTGCGGACGACTTCCTGGAGCAGGTCCACCATCGTCGCCGCGGTCTGCGCGTCGATCACGTCGCGGGGTTCCGAGAAGTTCTCTTCGAGGATGTCGCCGTCGTAGTCCGTCACGCGCGTGATCATGTGCGGCGTCATCCGCACGCCCCCGTTGGGGAACGTCGAATAGGCCGACGTCATCTCGATCAGGCTCGTCTCGGCGGCGCCCAGCGCGATGGGCAGGTACGGCTCGACGGGGGTGGTGATTCCGAACCGCTCGACGAGGTCCGCGAGCCGGTCGAATCCGATTTCGTCGAGGATGCGGACGGCGGGGACGTTGCGGGATTGCGCCAGCGCCTCGCGCAGCGTCATCGTGCCGCGGAAGGTGCGGTCGTAGTTCACCGGCGCATAGCCGTCGAAGTCCACGGGGGCGTCCTCGATCGTTCGGTCCGGCGTCATCCCGTATTCCAGCGCCGCCGTGTAGAGCAGGGGCTTGAAGCCCGAGCCCGTCTGGCGCAGCGCCTGCGTCGCGCGATTGAACTGGCTCCGCTCGAAGTCGTAGCCGCCGACCATCGCCCGGATCTCGCCCGACGCGTGGTCGATGGCGATCAGCGCGGCCTGCGCCTCCGGCGTCTGGTCCAGCATCAGCTCGACCGCCTGTCGGGACGCGTCGATCGACTGGATCCGGAACGTGGCCACGTCGCCGGCGCGCAGGAGGTCGGCGGGCGCGTTCCGGCCCGTCCACGCGACGGCGGCCGCGTCGATCGTGTCGCGGTAACCGGCGACGCGCACGGTCGCGCTGTCCGGTCGCGTCTCGATCACGATCCCGGGGACGAGCCGGCCGGGCAGGAGCGGCCGCTGCCATTCCTCGAAATTGTAGCCTTCGAGATCGTCGACGCCGTCGTCGAGCAGGTTCGTCACCGGTCCGCGCCAGCCGTGCCGCTTGTCGTAGGCGCGCAGACCCTCACGGACGCTGTCGCGCGCGGCGCGCTGCAGCTCGGAGTCGAGCGTGGTCCGGACGCGCAACCCCCCCTCGTGAACGGCGTAGGCGCCGTACATGTCTTCGAGATACTGGCGGAGCTGCTCGACGAAGTACGGCGCAAGCTGGTCGGGGCGTTCGCGGCGGCGAAGCCGGATCGGCCGTTGCTTGGCGCGCTCCCCGTCCTCGACGTCGACGCGGTTCTCGGCGACCATGCGGTCGATGACGTAGTTCCGCCGCGTCCGCGCGCGCTCCATGTTGTTGAACGGGGAGTAGTTCGCGGGACTGCGCGGCAGCGCCGCCAGCAAGGCGGCCTCCTCCAGCTCGAGCGTGTCGATCGTCTTTCCGAAGTAGTAGTCCGCGGCGGCGGCCACGCCGTACATCCCGTGTCCGAGATGGATCTGGTTCACGTACAGCGCCAGGATCTCGTCTTTCGAGTACCGGCGCTCGATCTGTATCGACAGCAGCGCTTCCTTGACCTTGACGGCCCAATCCGGCTCGTGCGGCAGAAACAGGTTCTCGCTGAGCTGTTGCGTGATCGTGCTGCCGCCTTCGACGATGCCGCCCGCCATGACGTTGCGCATCGCCGCCCGCGCGATGCCGGCGAAGTCCAGGCCCCAGTGGTCGAAGAAGCGCTGGTCCTCGACCGAGACGATCGCGTCGCGGACGATCGGCGGTATCTGGTCGGGTTCGATGACGATGCGCCGTTCCAGCGCGAAGGCTCCGATGACCTGCCCTTCGTCGTCGTAGACCTCGGTGATGACGTTGGGCCGGTAGGCTTCCAGCAGCTCGACTTCCGGAAGGTCGCTGTTGTAGACGACGAGCAGGCCGCCGACGGCGCCGGCGGCCATCGAGAGCGGAAGCAGGGCGAGGAACACGCGCGCGCCGGTCGTCTGGAGGATCCGCCTCATCGCGCGTCGTGTCCTGTCACACGAGGTTGCGCGCATGATTCGGCGGACTTGTTTTCTTGGGCTGTCGCCTCGTTGCCCACCCGCGGCGAGGAACGCCGCGGGTCCAATGGGGCATCAGTCCAGTGGATTCCACGATTCACGAATCCGGACGTCGCCGGCGATCGCCGAGTCGCGACCGCACCTGCCCTCGATTCTCGGACCGGTTGGCCGTCCCCGTGTCTTGTCGTGAACGCAGGTGACACGACAGTAGATTATACCAACCGCGCCCGCCTTCACCCGCCGACGCGCAGGACCGCCAGAAAGGCCTCCTGGGGGATGTCGACCCGGCCCACGCGTTTCATCCGGCGCTTGCCTTCCTTCTGCCTTTCCAGCAGCTTGCGCTTTCGTGTGATGTCGCCGCCGTAGCACTTGGCGGTGACGTTCTTGCGGATGGGCGCGATCGATTCCCGCGCGATGACGCGGCTCCCGACCGCGGCCTGGATCGCGACCTCGAACATCTGGCGGGGGATCAGCTCGCGCATCTTCTCGACCAGCGCCCGCCCCCGGTGGTATGCGAAATCCCGGTGGACGATCCAGGACAGCGCGTCGACGGTCTCGCCCGACACCAGTATGTCCAGCTTGACCAGGTCCGAGACGCGGTGGCCCGAGACGCTGTAGTCGAAGGAGGCGTAGCCCCGGGAGATCGTCTTCAGCCGGTCGTAGAAGTCCAGCACGATTTCGTTCAGCGGCAGCTCGTAGGTCAGCAGCACGCGCGACGACGCCACGTACTCGAAGCCCTTCTGGGTCCCGCGGCGCTCCTCCAGCAGTTTCAGGACGCCCCCGAGGTAGGCGTCGTCGGTCATGACGAGCGCGGTGATGACGGGTTCCTCGATCGCGTCGATGGCGCCGGCCTCCGGGAACCGGCTGGGGTTCTCGACCTCGACGAGCCCGCCGTCCTTCAGGAGGACACGGTACCGCACGCTCGGCGCGGTCGTGATCAGCGACAGCTCGAACTCCCGCTCCAGACGTTCCTGCACGATCTCCATGTGGAGCATGCCCAGGAAACCGCACCGGAAGCCGAACCCGAGGGCCGTCGAGGTCTCCGGCTCGTAGAAGAATGACGAGTCGTTCAGACGGAGCTTGTCCAGCGCGTCCCGCAGCGCCTCGTACTGGTTGGGCTCGATCGGGTACAGGCCGGCGAAGACCAGGGGCTTGATCTCGCGGAAACCCGGATAGGCGTCCGCCGCCGGCCGGGCGTCCTCGGTGATCGTGTCGCCGACCTGCATGTCGGAAACCGTCTTGATGTTGGCGATGACGTATCCGGCCTCGCCCGCCGACAGCTCTCCGGTCGGCGTCATTTTCGGCGTGCGCACGCCGATTTCCTCGGCCTGGTAGACGCGGCCGTTCGACATCAGCCGAATGCGCATCCCGCGGGCGATCCGGCCGTCGATGACGCGGACCAGCACGATGACGCCGCGGTAGGCGTCGAACCAGGAATCGAAGACCAGGGCCTTGAGCGGCGCCTCCGGGACGCCCTCGGGCGGCGGAACGCGCGTCACGATGGCTTCCAGGACGTCCCCGACGCCCAGGCCGCTCTTGGCGCTGATCTCCAGGGCGTCGCCGCCGTCCAGGCCGATGACCGACTCGATCTGCTCCCGGACCCGCTCGGTCTCGGCGCCCGGCAGGTCGATCTTGTTCAGGATCGGCACGATCTCCAGCGCGTTGTCCAGGGCCAGGTAGGTGTTGGCCAGGGTCTGCGCCTCGACGCCCTGCGACGCGTCCACCACCAGCAGCGCGCCCTCGCACGCCGAGAGGCTGCGGGAGACCTCGTAGCTGAAGTCCACGTGGCCGGGCGTGTCGATCAGGTTCAGGACGTATCGGCGCCCGTCGCCCGCCTCGTAGTCGAGACGGACGGTCGCGGCCTTGATCGTGATGCCGCGCTCGCGCTCCAGGTCCATGGCGTCCAGGACCTGGTCGGACATTTCCCGCCGCGTGAGCGCGCCCGTCGCCTCCAGCAGACGGTCCGCCAGCGTCGACTTGCCGTGGTCGATGTGGGCGATGATCGCGAAGTTGCGGATGCGGTCCAGCGCCATGGGTCGCGATTATAGCGGCGAAGACAACGAGGATTCCCGGGCGCGCCGGCCGGCCAGCAACGCGGCGCCCACCACGCCGGCGTCCTGTCCCAGCCGCGCGGGCACGATTCGGCATGCCGCGAACAACGGGGGATAGGCCCGCGCGCGGGCCTCGGCGGCGGCGGGCTCCAGCAGCAGCGCGCCAGCGGCCGAGACGCCGCCGCCGACGACGATCACGTCCGGTCCCAGCAGGTTGATCAGGCTGGCGCATGCGACGCCCAGGCAGCGGCCGGCCTCATCGAAAACCCGCGTGGCCAGCGCGTCGCCGGATTCGGCCGCTTCCTGGATTCGTCGGGCGGTCAGCGCGTTCCCCGCGTCCCGCAGCGTGGTGGAAAGCCCGTCGCGAATCGCCTCCCGCGTACGACGGACGATGCCCGTGGCCGAGACGACGGTCTCGAGACAGCCGCGGCCGCCGCATCCGCATGCGGCGCCGTCCGGGTCGACGACGATATGGCCGGCCTCGGCGCCGTAGCCGCCCGCGCCCTCGTACAGCCGTCCGTCCAGGATGAAGCCGGATCCCAGGCCCGTGCCGACGGTCAGGCAGACCAGGCGGGCGGCCTCCCGGCCCGCGCCGGCCGCGAACTCGCCCCAGGCGTACATGTCGGCGTCGTTCCGCACCTGGACGTCGAGTCCCGTTCGCTCGGACAGGAACGGCCCGATGGCGGCCTGCCGGAGCGCGGGCATGTTCGGCGCGGTCTCCACGCGTCCGGAACCCGTCCGCACCGGGCCGGGAACGCCGACGCCGACGGCTCCTGGATCCGCGCCGGGGGGGCTCACCGCCGCCGCGAGATCGGCGATCGCGTCGACGAGCGCCCCCAGGTCGTCGCGATTCGTTGCGCCGCGCGCGGACTTCAGGACGCGTCCCGCCCCGTCCACGAGGCCCGCCTTGATCTCCGTGCCTCCGACGTCGATGCCGATCGCGTGCACTCCGTCACTATAGCAGCCCGCCGGCAGGCTTTGACTTCGGCCCGAACCCGGTCGTAACATGCCGCGCATCGATGGGGAGGGCACGCCGATGGCCGTGAAGCAGATCAACGCCTCTCAGGCGCGCGAAGCCATGGAGGCGGACGCGGACGTACTCTATCTGGACGTGCGCACGCCGGTGGAGTTCGAGAGGGGACACGTTCCGGGCGCGCTCAACGTTCCGGTGGCGTTCCCGGACCCGGCCACGCGCCGCATGGAGGCGAATCCCGATTTCGCCCGCGTGCTCGCGGCCCACGTTCCAAAGGACCGGATCGTCATCGTGGGATGCCAGATGGGCGGCCGGTCGCAGATGGCCGCCCAGATCATGGACGAACTCGGCTACGCGGACGTCTCGAACATGCAGGGCGGGTTCGGCGGCGCCCGGGACCCCTCGGGCCGGATCGTCGCGCCCGGCTGGCTTCAGATGGAGTACCCCGTCGAAACCGAGGTCACCGACGCCAACGCGTACGCGTCCCTCGAGAAGCGTTCATAGCAGCAACCCGGCGATGGCGGCCGTCGTCAACGTCGCCATCATCCCGCCCATCAGCGCGCGCATGCTCAGGCGCGCCAGGTCTTCCCGCCGGTCCGGCGCGATGCCGCCGATGCCGCCGATGATGATGCCGATCGAGCCGAAGTTGGCGAAGCCGGCCAGCGCGTAGGTCGCGATCGATATCGACCGAGGATCCAGGGCATCGGGCTCCGCGGCGACCATCTGCGTCAGGTTTCCGTAGGCGACGAACTCGTTGAGCACGATCTTCTGTCCGAGGAGGCTGCCGATGGGCTGCGCGTCGGCCCAGGGCACGCCGATCAGGAAGGCCAGGGGAGCGAACGCGTATCCCAGGATCTGCTCCAGGGTGACGCCCGCCAGGCCCAGAATGCCGTTGGCCAGCGCCATCAGGGCCACGAAGGCGATCAGCATCGCGCCCACGTTCAGGGCGAGGCGGAGTCCGTCGGACGCCCCCCGCACGATCGCGTCGATCAGGTTGACGCCCTCCCCCCCGGCGTCCAGGCGGATGCGGCCCCCGGTCGTCGTCGGCTCCGTTTCCGGGTGCAGCATCTTGGCGATCAGCAGACCGGCGGGGGCGGACATCACGCTGGCGGTCAACAGGTGCCCGGCGCTGACGCCCATCTGGATGTAGCCGGCCATGACGCTGCCCGCGATCGTGGCCATCCCGCCGGTCATCAACGCCATCAACTCCGATCGGGTCAGCTTGGCGACGAAGGGCTTGATCACCAGGGGCGCCTCGGTCATGCCCATGAAGACGTTGGCCGCCGAGGCCAGCGACTCCGCGCCGCTGGCCCCCATGGTGCGGGCCATGACCCAGGCGAACAGCCGAACGACGTGCTGCATGATCCCCAGGTGGTACAGGACCGAAAACAGGGCCGCCGTGAAGATGATGACCGGGAGCACCTGGAACGCGATCACGAGCCCGAAGGAGTCCGATTCGGCCAGGGGCCCGAATACGAACCGGGCGCCGTCGTTCGAGAACGCGAGCACGCGCGTGACGGCGCCGCTCATGAACTCGAACACCGCGTTTCCGGGCGCGGTCCTCAGGATGAAGAACGCGAACACGAGCTGGAGCCCGAGCCCCCAGCCGACGAGTCGAAAGTCGATGGCCTTGCGATTGTTGGACATGGCGTACGCGGCGGCGAGAATCGCCGCCAGGCCGGCCATGCCGATGAAATGCGTCATGTGAGCCTCTCGGTGTCGGGTCGTTCCGAAAATGGCGGTCGTCAGCGGGCAGCCGCGTGTGCGCCCGCGGGGCCCGCCGAGTATAATCGATGGTTTCACCCGGAGGTTCCGGTCGATGCTGTGTCCCGATTGCGGTTCGGAATACGTCGAGGGCGTCACGCGATGCGCCGACTGCGGCGCCGCCCTCGTGGCGGAGGGGCCCGCGTCCGCTCCACACGACGACGAACCGCTGCGCATGGTATACGTGGCCGACCCTACGGCGGGCCCCATGATCGAGGAACTGCTGGGCAACAACGGGATCGAGGCCGTTCTTCAAGGAGAGGTCGAGGCCTCGATGCTGCCCGCGACCGGCGACCTGACCGAGGTTCGCGTATGGGTTCGCGAATCGGACGGCGCGCGGGCCCGGGAATTGATCGAGGCGTTCTTCGAAACCGGTCCGGAAGCCCCCGCCGGCGGCGAAGACTAGGAGAGCGGTGTGAACGACAGTTTTACGATAGCGGTCGTGGTCGGAATCGGTGTCGTGCTGGCCATCTTCCTGGGGCTAGTGCTGCTGGACAAGGGGCCGCCGGCCGGGACGCGCCGCGAGTGAACGGCGCGCCGTCACGCGTCGCGGCTTTTCCGATCGACGCGGCTCTCGAGCGCGTCGATCCGCCGGTCCAGATCCCGTTGATTCCAGGACAGGAGCACGATGTACCCGGTCACCACCGCGAAGAACACGATATACGCGGCTATCAGCCAGCCCAGCCCGTCGACGTTCATTGCGCCGTCACCACCTGCTCGAGGTATTCCACTTCCTGGCGGGTCCTCTCCACGGCCAGCCGCCGTCTCAACAGGTAGACGTAGAGCAGCCCCACGGCGGCGCCCGCCACGGCCAGCGCGATGCCCATGTCCGCGTCCAGGCCCGAGCCTTCGCCTCCGGCGATCACCGGCGACGGGTGCTGCGTGCGCCAGATCCGGATCGCCAGGTAGTTGATCGGCACGTTGACCGCGCCCAGAACGCCCACCACCGCCTGGATCGGAGCGCGCCGGGACGCGTCGGAGATGTAGGCGCCCACCATCAGGTACGCGACGAAGATCAGCGCCAGGAGCAGTTGCAGCGTCAGGCGCGCGTCCCACGTCCACCAGATGCCCCAGACCGGCTTGGCCCACAGCATTCCCAAGGCGATGTTGGCGCCCGCGAACACGACACCGACTTCCGCCGAGCAGTAGGCCAGCCGGTCCCACTTCGGGTCCCGGGTCGCCAGGAAGGCGATGCTGCCGACGCCGACCACCAGGAACGCCACGTAGGAGGTGATGCCGGCCGGCACGTGGAAATAGAAGATCCGCTGGACTTCGCCCATCGTGGTCTCGGTGGGCGCGTAGATGAGCGCGAAATAAAGCGCCGCGACGAACGCGGCGAGCGTGACGATACCGAGCGTTCGATCCTTCATGGTGTCCGTCCCCGAGCCCGGTCGACGCCGCCGACCGGCTACTCCTCGACCACGTATTCGAACACGAGGTAGGAGACTACGAGAAAGATGATATCAAACGCGGCGACGAGTTCGACGTACAGCGTTCCGGGATCGCCGTCGTCGAGAACCCGGGCCGTGGCGCCGACGGCCGCTATGATCATCGGCATCGTCAGGACGATCTGCAGGATCGGGAGCATGACCTCGCGCATCCGGGTGTTCGCGGCGATCATGGCCAGGATCGTCCCGACGCCGGCGAACCCGAACGTACCCAGCACGGTCAGCACGGCGACCCAGAGGAGCCGGGCGTCCAGCAGCAGGTTGTTGAACACGACGAAGAGGGCCAGCACGACGGCCGCGGCCAGGAGCATGAACAGGAAGTTGCTGAGGACCTTGCCGACGTACAGGGCGCCGCGGCCGACGGGCGCCAGCAGGAGGCCCTGGAGCGCGTCGTTGTCCAGGTCGATCGCCAACGACCGGTTCAGGCCGAGCACGCCGGCGAACGTCAGAGCGACCCACAGTTCGGCGGCCGCGTTGTTGAGCGGATCGCCGCCTGTCGCCAGCGAGGCCGACTGCAGGGCGAAGGCGAAGATCACCATGGCCAGCAGGCCGAACATGGCCATCGAGACGACGGTTTCCTTGCGCCGCAACTCGATGGCGAGATCCTTCAGGACCAGCGCGGCGATCGGGCTCACGGGGCCGCCTCCCGCCGGATGTGCCGGTCGTATGCGGCGCGGGCGCCGTCGGCGTCGCCGCTGCCGGAATAGACGATTCGGCCCCGGTCCAGGATGTCCACGCGCGTCGCGGCCCGCAGCCCCAGCTCCAGGTCGTGGGTCGTGAGCACGACGGTGCGGCCCTCCTCGACGGCCTCGTCCAGCATCGCGTTCAGGATGGCCACCGCCCGCGCGTCCAGCCCCGTGTGCGGCTCGTCCAGAAGCAGCAGCGCCGGGCGGTGCAGCATGACGCGCGCCAGCCCGACCCGTTGCAGCAGGCCGCGGGAGAACGTGCGGACCGCATCGTGCCGGCGGTCTTCCAGGCCGACGCGCTCCAGCAGGGCCTCCAGGGCCGGGTCGCCGTCGTCCCGGCCGTAGAGCCGGCTGTAGAAGCGCAGGTTCTCCAGAGGCGTCAGGTCCCGGTAGACGCCGGTGTTGTGCGAGAGGAAGCCGATCCGCCGCCGGACTTCTTCCGGCCGTTCGGCGGCGTCGAAGCCGTGGACCTGCAGCCGGCCGCGCGTCGGCCGCGCCAGGGTCGCCACGATCTTCAGGAACGTCGTCTTGCCGGCGCCGTTCGCGCCGAAGAGGGTGAGGAAGGCGCCCGCTTCCAGGGTCATCGAAACCCCGCGAAGCGCCGAGAAGCGGCCGTAGGTCTTGGCGACGCCCTCGGTCTGGAGCGCGGGAGCGTCCGTCATCACGTGCGCTTCTTCTTCGGGGGCGGTGCGCTGCGGAGCGCTTCCACCACGCGGGCCAGGTCGCCGCGCAGCCGGCGCGCGCGGAGCTTGTAGCGCGCCGCGTCGATCCGTCCGGACTCCCGTTCGTCTTCGAGGTCCGCGATCCGATCCAGGATCCGCTCCCGCTCGTCGAGCAGGCGTTGGCGTTCCCGCCGCCCGTCGCTCCGCTCCCGGGCGGTGTGGATCGAGAAGCTGACGGCCCACGCCAGGAAGGCGCCCGCGATCGCGACGATGAACACCGTGTGCGCCGCCATCGGGTTGGGGATTTCCTGGACGCCCTGGGCGGCGGCCGGTGCGCCCGTCAGCAGCAGGACGGCGGCCGATCGCGCGATGGAACCGGAACGCGGCATGACGGACAACCTATCCCAGCCGATGGCCGCATTCCGCGCAGAACTTGTTCGAGGGCGGGTTCCGGCGTCCGCACCCCGGACAGGGTGGTGCGACGGGGCCCCGCCGCTGGGCAACCGCGGTCCGTATCAGCGCGTCCAGGTCCCCGTCGGCTTCGATGCGGTCGATGACGCGATAGACTTCGGCCACCTCGGCCATCAGCTCGTTCCGGATGCGCTGGTGGTCCTCGGCGGACAGCTTGCCGCACTTCAACTCGAAGTCCAGGTCCTGAATGTTCCCCAGGATCACGTCCTTCTTGCGCTGGAGCAGGTCCCACTCGGTTTCCTCCAGGATGGCCGAGCGGGGGTCGCCGACGCGCGCGAACAGGGGCCAGCAGATGGCCGTCAGGACGCCGGCGGCCAGGATGGTGGAGAACAGGTAGACCATGAACGGATCGGCGGCGGGTCAGTCCTCGGGCGTGAAGTCCGCCAGCTCGTCCTCGATGCGCGTTCCGAATTCCGTCGCGGCCGTCGCGTCCGCCGCCGGATCTTCCGGACGGTTCGAGCGCCACCGCCGCCGGAAGCGGCGGACGTAGAGGCCTGCGCCGCCGATCCCGGCAACGAGGCCGGCGAAGGGCAGGATCCAGGCCGCCAGGTCGAACCAGGTCCCCGTGGAGGGGACGGTCAGGATCTCGGGTCCGTATTTCTCCCTGAAGCGGGCCAGTACGGCGTCGACGTCCAGGCCTTCGTCCAGGTAGGTCGTGACCTCGGCCCGCATCGGGCCCGCGCTCGGGCAACCGATGTGATTGCATTCGCCCAGGCTCTGGTAGCACCCGCAGGGGCACCACAGGCGCTGTTCCGCCGCGTCCTGGTCCGACATCTGCGCCCCGGCCACCACGGCGGGGCTGGCGGCCAGGAGGATCGCCAGCGCGAAGTTACGCGCGGACCTGCGTGTCCTCGTGAACGCCTTCTTCATGCGATTCCTCGGCGCGTTCGACGGTCGGGGGCCGCTTGGAAGCGCCCGGTCTCTTGTTCGGCAGCATGGCGATCAGCGTGCCCGCGGCCACCACGAGGCCGCCGATCCAGACCCACATCACCAGGGGTTTCAGGAACACCTGGATGACGGCCAGCAGTCCCGCGCCGTCAGCGCGTTCGACGGTGCCGGCAAAATTGATGTACACGTCCTCGATCAGCGTCGACCGCACCGCGACTTCGCTGGTCGACTGCTCGCTGGCGGGATAGAAGCGCCGCTCGGGAAACATCCGGGCGACGAGGACGCCGTCCTCGAAGAGGCTGGCGACGGCCCGGCTCCCGTCGTAGTTGGCGGCGCGTTCGCCCCGGACGTCGTCGAGACGCACAGTGTACTGGCGCACCGTCACCGTGTCGCCCAGGTCCATGTTGGCCGTCGTCTCGACGTCGAACGCCTTACCCGTGAACCCGACGAACAGCAGGACCATGCCGAAGTGGACGATGTAGCCGCCGTAGCGGCGCGTGTTCCGGAGCGTCAGGTTGACGAGCGCTTCGCCCAGCCGCTCGCCCGTGCTGGAGGCGCGCGCGCGGGTTCCCTTGACGAATTCGTGCGCGATCGACGCGGCCACGAAGGCGGCCAGCGTCAGCGCGACGAGAGGGTAGGGGTTGCGGATGCCCCCGGCGAACACGGCGACGCCCGCGGCCACACCGACGGCGGCCGGGATCGTGAAGGCGCGCCGCAGGCTGCCGATCGAGGAGCGCCGCCACGCCAGCAGGGGGCCGACGCCGGTGACGAACAGAACGGCCAGCCCGATCGGGATCATGACCGGGTTGAACCACGTCTCGTCGACGGTCATCTTGATCCCGGTGAACCACTCCGACAAGACCGGCAGCATCGTGCCGAACAGCACCGCGAAGCACGCCGCCACGAAGAGCAGGTTGTTGAACATGAACCCGCTCTCGCGCGATGCGTACGACTCCAGCTCGTTTTCGGTCTTCAGGTAGCCCCGCCGGTCGTAGAGCAGGTAGAACGCGCCGCCGGCGGACACGATGATGAAGGCCAGGAAGTAGCCGCCGATCTCGGATTGCGCGAACGCGTGGACGGAGTTGACGATGCCGCTCCGGGTCAGGAACGTGCCGAACAGGGCCCCGATGTAGGTGAGGATCACCAGGACCAGGTTCCACACCTTCATCATGCCCTTCTTTTCCTGGATCATCACCGAGTGCAGGAACGCCGTTCCCAGCAGCCAGGGCATCAGCGACGCGTTCTCGACGGGGTCCCACGCCCAGTAGCCGCCCCAGCCCAGCTCCACGTAGGCCCACAGCCCGCCGAGCATGATGCCGGTCCCGAGGAAGAGCCACGCCACCATCGTCCAGCGGCGCGTCGTCCGGATCCACGTGTCGCCCAGCTGCCGGCTCAGCATGGCGCCCATGGCGAAGGCGAACGGGACCGCGAAGCCGACCATGCCCAGGTAGAGCATCGGCGGGTGGATCACGTTCAGGAAGTACTGCAGCAGCGGGTTCAGGCCCCGTCCGTCGGCCGCGGTGAACGCCGTCATCGCGCCGTCGGGGCCCACCCGCACCAGCTCGGCGAACGGGTTGGCGACGAACAGGATGATCGCGATGAAGAACAGCAGCCCGCCCATCAGCACGGCCGTCACGTAGGGCATCATGGCCGCGTGGCGGGCGCGGTTCTGGATGAGGACCAGCGCGGCGTAGCCGCTCAGGATCCAGCCCCACAGCAGGAGGGAGCCTTCCTGGCCGCCCCAGATCGCCGCGATCTTGTAGAAGTACGGAAGCGCCCGGTTGGACGTCGAGACGACGTAGGCCACCGAGAAGTCGCTGGCCAGAAACAGGTAGAACAGGGAGCCGAACGCCGCGGTGAGGGCGGCGAACGCGCCCAGGCCGGCGTTCCGTCCGCTGGCGA
>JAJEEE010000066.1 GCA_022821145.1 Acidobacteriota bacterium | reverse complement strand
CGCGGGTGGCGCGGCGGGTTCGGGAGCCGCGGTGGGCGTGGGGCGGACGATGGCCGCGGCGGGCCGCGGCGCCGTCTCGACGGGCTTGGGTTTGGCCTTGACGAGCTTCGGCGCCGGAATCGCCTTGTCCGGGGCCGCGGCTTGCGTCTTCTTCTTGATGACTTCCTTCGCCGGCGCCCTCTTCTGGGGTTCTTCGATCTCCAGCACGCCGAGATTCCGGCGCAACTGCTCGGCCATCCGGTCTTCTACCGTATTGGAGTGCGAAGTGACGGGGGCGCCCAGGTGTTGCAGCTCCCGTATGACTTCGCTGTTGTCGCGGTTCAACTCCCGCGCCAACTGGTAGACACGGATCTTCGGCATGACGCTACGTTCTTCCCCTCAAGGTCTCTCGATGCGCTCGATCGAACCCCACAGAATAACACGCGGGCTCGCCGGCCACCCGCTACTCCGGAACGCCGCCGCCGAACTTCGGCGCATCGCCGCCGACGGATTCTGGCGCATCGCCGCCGACGGACTCCGGCGCATCGCCGCCGACGGATTCTGGCGCATCGCCGCCGACGGACTCCGGCGCATCGCCGCCGACGGATTCCGGCGCATCGGCGCCGGCGGATTCCGGCGCATCGCCGCCGACGGACTCCGGCGCATCGCCGCCGACGGATTCCGGCGCATCGCCGCCGCCGAACTTCGGCGTATCGCCGCCGGCGGTTTCCGGCGCATCGGCGCCGACGGATTCCGGCGCATCGCCGCCGACGGACTCCGGCGCCTCGGCGCCGACGGCGTCCTCGGGCTCGAGCGCCGGCATCTCGTCGTCGGCGTCCCTCGCGAACATCCGTTCCTGCGTCGTCCGTTCCAGGTCGTCCTCGTAGCTCGGCTGCGCGGCGTAGTACTCGGACAGCTCGTCGCGAATCTTCTCGATCGTCTTGCCGCCGATGCCCGGCACCGCCTCCAGGTCCTCGGGCGCCAATTCGGCCAACTGCTCGACCGTCGTGATGTCCGCCGAGTTCAGCTTCTTGATGATTCCGGGCGTCAGCCCCGAGATGGATTCCAACGGAGTCGCCGCCTGGAGGCGCTGGATCTCGTCTTCGATCTCCGCGCGCTTTTCCTCCTCGCTCTTGATGTCGATGCGCCAGCCGATCAACTTCGACGCCAGCCGGACGTTCTGTCCCTTCTTCCCGATCGCCAGTGACAACTGGCTGTCCTCGACGATGATCTCCATGATCCGTTCCGGAGGCGGCTCGACCTCGGGCGAGGTCGGTTCGTACTCCGTGTCGGATGCGGCCAGGATGGACACGCGGCTGACCTGCGCCGGGCTGATCGCGTTGGTGGCGAACGTGACGACGTCGTCGGACCACTGGATGATGTCGATCTTCTCGCCGCGGAGCTCGCGAATGATGGATTGGACTCGGCTGCCCCTCATGCCGACGCACGCCCCCACCGGGTCCACGTCGCGTTCCCTGGAGGCGACCGCTATCTTGGTCCGTTCGCCCGACTCCCGCGCGATGCTGCGGATCTGCACGGTCCCGTCGTAGATTTCCGGGACCTCGGTCTGGAACAGGTGTTGCACCAGCCCGGCGTCGCCGCGGGAGACGACGACCTGCGGGCCCCGGGTCGTCTTTTCCACTCGGATGATGACGACACGCATGCGTTCGCCCGGGGCGTAGCCCTCCAACCGCGACTGCTCGCGCCGCGGCATGCGCCCTTCGGTCTTGCCCAGGTCGACGATGATGTCGCCGTTCTCGAAACGCTTGACGACGCAGTTGACAATCTCGCCGACATGCCCGTGGTATTCCTCATACACGCGTTCGCGCTCGGCTTCGCGGACCTTCTGGAAGATCACCTGCTTGGCCATCTGGGCCGCGATCCGGCCCAGGCCCTCGGTCGGCTTCTGGAACTCCAGCTCGTCATCGACCTGGACGTCGTCCTTCAGCGATTGGGCTTCCTCGATGGAAATCTCCAGCGTCTCGTCCTCGACCTGTTCCACGACCTTCCGGACCGCGAACACTTCGACTTCGCCCGTATCGGGGTTGAGCCGTGACCGGAGCTCCTCGTTCGTCTTGAAGTACTTGCGCGACGCGACGACGATGGCGTCTTCGATCGCGTCGACGACGATCTGGGGATCGATGCCTTTTTCCCGGCTGATCTGGTCGATTGTCTGAAACAGCAAGTTCGACGACATGGCTATCGACTCCTCGAGCTCCTGGACTTCTCCGTTTCCCAGTCGACCTCCAACCGCGCCTCGGCAATGACGTCCATCGGAATCTCCGCGACCGTCCCCTTGGAGAACGCGAGCCGGATCCGATCATCCGCCAGGCCGTCGAGACGGCCTCGGAACACGCTCTGGCCATGGACCGGAACCCGTGTCCGGATCTTGGCGAGATGTCCTTCGAAACGCATGAAATCTCTTTTCTTCCGCAGCTTGCGATCGAGACCCGGCGACGAGACCTCCAACGTGTACGCGGATGGAATCAGGTCTTCGACGTCCAGCACCGTGCCCACCTGCTCGCTGATCAGTTGACAGTCGTCATGGGTGACGCCGTCGGCCGTGTCGATGAAGATTCGGAGGACACGGTGCTTGCCCGCGCCCCGAAACTCCACGTCGACCAGTTCGTAGGACTCCGATTCGACGACCTCTTCCACGATCATGCGTATCCGATCCAGTTCGACTCCCACGAAAAAGCCCCACAACAAAAAAGTGGGCGAAACGCCCACTTCGTCGCACCGAGAGTATAGCAGCCCGCGGTGGAAAAGTGAACGCGCCGCGGCGCGCGGATACGGCTGTTCCAGGCTGTGCGGGCGTCGGGTGTCCGGCAGGCCGGGAAGAGATTGTTTTCTTGGGCTGACGCCTCGGCTACGATTGACATCCCGCGCGGTCGCAGCGAAACACCGAGCGCCAGGCCAAGCCACAGAGGCCACGCAACAACGTCGCCGCATTCCCCATAGGACCCGCGGCGTCCCCCGCCGCGGGTGGACAAGGCGGCCTCCGGGCCGCCGCGTCAGCAAGACGAGATCTCGCAAACGGCCAACACCGTGAACGAAGAGATCATTTTCTTGGACTGACGCCTCGGCTCCGCCTCGTTGTCCAGTCGCGGCGAGGAACGCCACGACTACTCTTGGAACGTCCCGCGCGGTCGCAGCGAAACACCGAGCGCCGTGCCCACCCACGGAGGCCACGCACAACGTCGCCGCATTCCCCATAGGACCCGCGGCGTCCCGCGCCGCGGGTGGACAAGGCGGCCTCCGGGCCGCCGCGTCAGCAAGACCAGATCTCGCCGACCGCCAATACCGTCAACGAAGAGATCATTTTCTTGAACTGATGTCCGGCGGACCGCTGCGCGCTCCCGTTCTCATGCGGCCTTGAGCAGAAGAATCACAAGCACCGCGCCGAAGCCCAGGGCGGCGTTATATTCGCCGTTGGTTCGATAGAGCGCGAACGAGAACGTGTCGAACATGGACGGCCCGATGCGCCGTGGGCAGAAGGCGGGCGTCTGGCGCGCGTACGCGGCGTATTCCTCGCCGAAGAGTCGGCCGAGGTGGGCTTGCTCGCGGCGAATGACCCCGGGGTAGATCAGCGCGAACGGCGCCAGGACGAGCAGGGCGCAGTCGAGCCGGCCGCTCATCACGGAAAAACCCAGCGCCAGGAGCAGGCTGCCGAAGTACAACGGATTGCGCGTCCACCGGTAGGGACCGCCGGAGGCCAGACCGCGGTCCTTCCGGATGACGCCGGCCGCGGCGGCGCGCCACAGAAGTCCGATCACGGCCAGCGGCATCCCGGCGCCGATCAGAGCCGGCGTCGGCGTCGCCAGGTAGAGCGCGACGCCGCCGACGACGAAACCGAGCGGGACCCGGATGCGCGAGAGCATCAGCGCGCCGGGCGGGCGGCCGCATCGAGGTCCAGCCGGCCGCGGCATGCCTCGTAGACCGCGTCGACGGTGACGAGAACCATGCATTCGAGGTGGCCCAACGGGCAGGCGTCGCGGACGTAGCACGGCCGGCAAGGCAGCTTCAGCTCCACCACCGCGTCTTCGCGCAGGAACGGGCCGTTCCTGTCGCTGGACGTCGGGCCGAAAATCGAAACGACCGGCGTACCCACGGCCGCGGCCACGTGCATGGGCCCCGTGTCGCCGCCGACGAACAACCGGGCCCGTTCGCAAAGGGCGGCCAGCTCGGTCAGCGTCGAATCTATGGCCATGAGCTCCGCCCCAGCGACGGCGCGAATGCTCCGTGCGGTGTCTTCTTCTCCGGGGCCCCACGTGAGCGCCACCGGCAATCCGTCGTCGATCAGCCGCCGGGCGAGCTCACCGAACCGGGCGGGGTCCCAACGCTTGGTCCGCCAGTTGGCTCCCGCGTTGAGCAGTACGAAGCCGCGGCGTCCGCCGACCTTGCGTTCGACGCTCGCGCGCGCCGGCGCGGGCGGCGCGATCCGCGGCGGCGTGTCCCAATCCGGATCGATTCCCAGGGGTTGGAGCAGCTCCATTTGCCGGTCGATGACGTGAACGCGCCGCGGCGTGACGACGTCGGTGTAAAAGAAGCGGCTGGCGGGTTCTCTCAGGAAATCGCGTTCCCATCCGATCCGGATCGGCGCCGAAGACATGTAGCCCACGAACGCGGACTTGAGCAGGCCCTGAAAATCGATGGCGCAGTCGTAGCCGTCGCTTCGGAGTTCCCACAGGAACTCGACGATCTCGCGGGCGCTGCCGATACCGGGGCTGTGCCGCCACTGGTAGGTGTCGATCGGGACGACGCGGACCGAGAGCCCCCCCATGTCCAGGACGGCCTTGTTCCTGCGCTCGACCAGCCAGTCGATTTCGGCGTCTGGGAAGTGGTCGCGGAGCTGGCGGACCGAGGGGAGGCAATGAACGATGTCGCCCATGGACCCGAGCTTGATAACCAGGATGCGCTTGGGGTTTCGCGTATTCTGGATCGCCGTCTCCATCGCCGTCTCCGAACTTAACACATCGAAGTCCGCGCGTTTCTGGGTGCGGAACGGCGGCTACCGAGGAGACGCGTTCCGAATCCTTCGCAGGATGTCGCGCGTGGAACGGTCCTTGGGATCCCCCGCGATGCGCACCTCGCCGCCGTAGGCGCGGACCCGGTCGCCTTCGGGAACGTTTTCCGTCGTGTAGTCCGTGCCCTTGGCGTGAACGGCGGGGCGCAGCCGCTCGATGACGCGGCCGGCGTCGGGTTCCGAGAACGCGACGACGTAGTCGACGGCCTCGAGCGCCGAGACCAGGCGGACGCGCTCGTCCAGGTTCATGACGGGGCGTCCCGAGCCCTTGATCGCGCGGACGGAAGCGTCGTCGTTGACGGCGACGACCAGCACGTCCCCCAGCGCCCGGGCCGCCTGAAGGTAGCGGACGTGCCCGACGTGCAGGATATCGAAGCAGCCGTTGGCCAGGACGACGCGGCGGCCCGCGACCCGCTTCAGGACGTCGTCGATCGAGTCCGGCTTCACGAGGCCGGACCCGATTCGACGGCGCCGGCCAGCTCGTCGCGCGTCACGGGCTGCGTTCCGTGCTTCGTGACCGCGATGCCGCCGGCGTAGTTGGCCAGCCGCGCGGCGTCGGCGAAGCCGCTCCCGGCGGCCAGCGCCAGCGTGAAGACCGCGATGACGGTATCCCCGGCCCCGGTCACGTCGGCCACCTCGTCGCCGCCGTAGACGGGAACGTGCAGCGTCTTTCGGCCCGGCTGGAACAAGGCCATGCCGTGCCGGCCCCGCGTGACGAGCAGCGCGTCGTGCGAGAGCCGCCCGAGCAGCGTGCGGCCGGCCCGTTCCAGCTTCGTTGGATCCTGTTCGATCGCGACGCCCAGCGCGGCTTCCACTTCCGGTTCGTTCGGCGTCGCGGCCGTCAGGTGCGTGTAACCCGCGATCCGGTGGCGCGAATCGAGCGTGACGGGCACGCCGGACTGCTCGAGCCGGGAAGGGAGCGTGTCGGGGACGGCGCCGTAGCCATAGTCGGAGATCACGACGGCGTCGGCCTTCCGGAGCCGGGACGTCAGGGCGCGGCCGATCGCTTTCCGGACCCGGACCCGGAGCGCGTCGTCGAGCGGTTCCCCGCGATCGATGCGCAGGACCTGCTGCCGATAGGCATGGGTCGCGCCGGCCAGGATCCGCGTCTTGGTGGGTGTCCGGTACCCCGCGATCGTCCGGATGCCGCCGGTGTCGATGCCCCGGGAATCGAAGAACTCCGTCAACTGACGGCCTTCGGCGTCGTCCCCCACGATCCCGGCGGGCAGCGGGCGCGCCCCCAGCGCCCACAGGTTGTGGACGGCGTTGGCCGCGCCTCCGGGGACGACGTCCGTCGAACGGTGCGACAGGATCATCACGGGCGCTTCCCGCGACACGCGGGAGATCTCGCCCTGGACGAACACGTCGGCGATGAGGTCGCCCAGAACGACGACCTGCTTGTCACTGAAGTTCTCGACCAGGGAGGCGAGGCTCATGCGTTCAGGATGTAATCGACGGCGTCGGCCAGGTTCCCGGCGAAATGGTCCGGCTGCAACGCGGCGCCGCGATGACGCTCGCGCTCGGCGGCCCCGTCGCCGGTCATCACGAGGATCGTCCGGGTTCCGGCAGCCTTTCCCGCGAGGACGTCCGTGTAACGGTCTCCGACCATGTACGACGTCTCCAGGTCCAGGTCCCATTCGTTTCGGGCGCGCAGCAGCATGCCCGGCTCCGGTTTTCGGCAGCCGCAACATCGATCGGGGTGGTGCGGACAGAAGTAGACGGCGTCCAGGTGGGCGCCGGACGCATCGATCTCGCCGGCCAGCTTGCGGTGCACCTGTCGGACCGACTCTTCGGTGAAATACCCGCGCTCGACGCCCGACTGGTTCGTCGCCAGGATCGCGAAGAGCCCTCCGGCGTTGATCCGCCGGATCGCCGGCCCGGTCCATGGGAACACGCGGTACATCGACAGGGCGTTCATGTAGCCGACCTCCTCGGACACCGTCCCGTCGCGGTCCAGAAACACGGCGCGGCGCGTGAGGGACCCGGAACTCACGCGTCACCGGCGGCCGGAGGCGCGGCAAGCTGGCGCGCCGCCCGAACGACCGCGTCCACGCCGACGCGGTCCATGCACCGGTGATCGATCGGACACTCGCGCAACATGCACGGGCTGCACGCCACCGGCCGGCGCACCACGCGCGTTCTCGGCCCGACGGGCCCGGTGACGTCCGCGTCCGTCGGGCCGAAAACGGCCACGGTCGGGACGCCCAGCGCGGCGGCCATGTGCATGGGGCCGGAATCGTTCGTGACCACCAGCGAAGCCAGCGAAAGCACGCCGAGCAAGGTTTCCAGGTCGGTTTCCCCGCACAGCATCGCCGCGGGCCTCGCCAGTTCGGCCTGGATCCTTTCGGCGATCGCACGCTCGGGGGCCGACCCCACGATCGCCACGCGCAGGCCGCGTTCCTCGGCGAGACGGTCGGCGACGGCGGCGAAGCGGTCGCCGAACCAGCGCTTGGCCGAACCGAAGGCGGCCCCCGGACAGAGGACCAGGAGGCCGCGGTCCGCATCGACGCGGTGTTTCGACAGAAGCCGGCGCGCGGCGGCGGTTTCGTCCGTGCTTGCGGAGATCCGGACATCGGGCCGCGGGACCTCGCCGAAGGCGTCTTCCACGAGGCGCATGTAGTACTCCGACTGGTGCGGTCGACCCTCCGGCAACGGTACGGGAGGGTTCAGCAGCCAGCGCCGCGCGTCGGTGGCGTATCCGACGCGCGCCGGGACGCCTCCCGCGAACGCGGTCCACGCCGACTCGAAGGAGTTCGGAAGCAGCAGCGCCAGGTCGAAACCGCGGCGGCGCATTTCGCGCGCCGTGTGGATCCAGGCCGTGACGCCCGGTTTCGGTCGCGTCCACACGTCGTCGACGAACGGGGCCGAACGGAACAGGCCGGCCACCCACGGGCGAACCAGGAGGGTGATCTCTGCGGCCGGGAAGCGTTCGCGGACGGCTTTCATGGCCGGGATGCTCAGAACCGCGTCACCGACCCAGTTGGGGCCCCGAATCACGATCTTGGCGGGCGTCATGGTGTCGGATGCGTTCGTGGATCAGGTCGCGTAGCTCATTGAAACGCCTAATGTTAGCAGATACTCGCAGGAAGTGGAAATCGCCGCCGGGGAGCCGCACCGCATCCTTTTCCGTCGTGACCGCGACGGTCCCGGACACTCGTTCCAGGTCCTTGGGGCGGAAGCGGTGATGGTCCGGAAACGCGATCCGGTCCGCCACGCTGAGGCCGGCCCGTTCGAGCAGGTTGAAGAAGCGCTCGGGCTTGGCGATTCCGGCGAAGGCGGTGAGGGGCGCGCCCCGAAGCGCATCCAGCGGGAGCAGTTCCCCGTTCCGCTCGAGGCCGTCGACGACGGTCTCGACCTCGAACCGGGGTATCGGCACATCGCGCATGGTTTCGGGCATGGGGGCCTGGACGCATGCCGCGTGGGCGCGGCGGATGGCGCTCCGCGGCTCGCGCCACCGCCCGGTGGGGAGCAGCCGGTCCTCGGCAGACCATTCGGCGGGATCGACGGTCACGATGTCGACGTCCCGGTGGAGACCGCGATGCTGGAACCCGTCGTCGAGCAGGAACAGGTCCCCCAAGTTCTCGGCTTCGGCTCGCCGTCCGGCCCGGTGCCGGTCGGCGCCGACGACGACGGCCACGCCGGGGAGCCGCAACGCCATCATCTGCGGCTCGTCGCCGGACTGCCGCCAGTCGACCTCGGGGCCGCGTCCCCGGCTGACGATCACGATGCCGCGCGTTCGGCGCCGGTACCCCCGCGACAGAATGACCGGCCGGTAGCCTTCCTCGCGGAACCGGCGCGCGAGCTCCATCACCAGCGGCGTCTTCCCGGTTCCTCCCATCGTGAGGTTGCCGACGCTGATCACCGGGTGGCGGAGCGCGCGAGCGGGCAGGACGCCCCGATCGTACAGACGCGCGCGCCACGCCACGATGCGCCCGAAGACGCGGCTCACGCGGTCGCCCCGTTCATCGCCGCGCGTATCGCGCCGACGGTCCGCGCCGTGGCCCCTCGGTTCCGCTCGGCGACTCGAGCGGCGCTGGCTCCGATGCGCTCGGCCAATTCCGGGTCGTTGAGCATCCGATCGACGGCCCGGGCAAGCTCCGACGCGTCCGCCACCTGGACGGCGGCGCCGGCGTCCAGGAAAGTCCGCGCCATGTCGCGGAAGTTCTCCATGTGAGGACCGAATACCACCGGTTTCCGAAAACGCGCGGGTTCGAGCACGTTGTGACCGCCTCTGGGCACCAGCGTCCCTCCCATGAACACGACCGCCGCATGCTCGAACGCCGCGGCCAGTTCGCCGATCGAGTCCAGCAGCAGCACCTCGGCGTCCGGTTCTCCCGGCAGCGCGGATCGGCGGACGCACCGCAACGCGCGCGCCGCGACCATCGCCTCGACCTCTCCGAACCGTTCGGGCCGCCGGGGCGCGATCAGAAGCCGGAGTCCGGGATGCGACCGGCGGAGACGTCCGTAGGCTTCCAGCACCAAGGGTTCCTCGCCCGCGGCCGTGCTGGCCGCGATCATCAGCGGCTGCATCGCCGACAGGACGGCGTCCAGGGCCGCATCCAGCGCTGGGGTCGATGCGGGGGCGTCGTACTTGACGTTGCCCAGGACGCGGGTCCGGTCCCTCGGCGCTCCCAGGTCGAGGACGCGCCGCGAGTCTTCCTCGGACTGCATGCCGAGCAGCCGGTAGCCTTCCAGTACCCGCGGCAGCCACCGGGCGGCGAGACGGTACCGGCCGTACGACGTGTCGGAAATGCGCCCGTTCACCATGAAGACCGGCGTCCGGCGCCGTGCGCACTCGCGGAGGAAGTTGGGCCAGATCTCGGTTTCCGCGACGATGACCAACTCCGGACGGACGCGGTTCAACCCGCGGGCGACGGCCCCGGGCAGGTCCAGCGGGAAGTAGATGACGCCGTCGACGCCGCTTCCCGCCAGGGCCAGGGCGCGCCCGGTGGGCGTCGTCGTGGACAGGACCAGGCGGCGTCCGGGAAACGCATCCCGCAGACCCTCGATCATCCGGTCCACGGCGCGGACCTCGCCGACGGACACGGCATGGACCCAGATCGCCGGGCCGGTCTGGGGCGGTACGAATCCCAGGCGCTCCCGGAGCGTCGGCATGTACTTGCGGAACCGGACCAGGTACCAGGGGGACGCCAGGATGAGCGCCGCCGTCAGCACGGCCGTATACAGCGCGTACATCGGCCCGAGTATATCCTGCTATGATAGGCGGTTTACTCGTGGGCGCCCGTTTCGCCCGTCATCGCGTATTCTCGGGAGACTTCGATGGCTATCAGAGTTGGAATCAACGGTTTCGGCCGCATCGGCCGGAACTTCTACAGGGTGTGCCGGGGCGATGACGATATCGAGATCGCCGCCGTGAACGACCTGACCGATCCTGCGACGCTGGCCCACCTGCTCAAGTACGACTCGGTGCTGGGCAATCTCGACGCGGAGGTGGCCGCCTCCGGGAACGGGTTGTCCGTCGACGGCGCGGCGATCCATGTCTTCAGCGAACGCGACCCGGGGGCCATCGACTGGCCCGCGTGGAACGTGGACCTGGTCCTGGAGTCGACCGGCCTGTTCACGCGCGCCGAGGCGGCCGGCAAGCACCTCGGCGGCGGCGTCCGGAAGGTTGTCATCTCGGCACCGGCCAAGGGCGAGGACATCACGATCTGCGTCGGCGTGAACGACGGGAGCTACGACCCCGCGAAGCACCACGTCGTTTCGAACGCGTCGTGCACGACGAACTGCCTGGCGCCGGTCGCGAAAGTGCTGCACGAGTCGTTCGGGATCGAGCACGGACTGATGACGACGGTCCATTCCTACACCAACGACCAGAAGCTGCTCGATCTGCCGCACTCGGACCTGCGCCGCGCCCGCGCGGCCGGCCTGTCCATGATTCCGACCTCGACCGGCGCCGCCCGCGCGATCGGGTTGGTCATGCCCGAGCTGCTGGGCCGGCTCGACGGCATCGCCATCCGCGTGCCGACGCCCAACGTTTCGCTGGTGGACCTGACCGTGCGTACGCGCGAGCCCGTCACCGCCGATTCGGCGAATCGGGCCCTCGAGACCGCGGCCGCCGGTCCCCTTCAGGGGATACTCGACTTCTCGACCGCGCCCCTGGTGTCCACCGACTACATGCGCAGCCCGTATTCCTCGATCGTCGACGGTCCGTTGACCAAGGCGTTGGGGGACCACCTTCTGAAGGTATTTTCCTGGTACGACAACGAATGGGGTTTCAGCAGCCGGCTGCGCGACCTCATCAAGCTCGTGATGGCGTAGCCGCGCCGGCCGCGTCCCATGAGCAAGCTCTCGCTCTCCGACATCCCGCTCGCGGGCCGCCGCGTGTTCATGCGCGTGGACTTCAACGTTCCGATGTCGGACGGGCGAATCGCGGACGATTCCCGAATACGCGCGGCCATGGCGTCGATCCGCCGCGTCGTCGAAGCGGGCGGCCGCCTGATCCTGGCGTCGCACATGGGCCGCCCGAAAGGGAAGCCCGATCCCGCCTTCAGCGTGGAGCCGGTGGCGCGCCGCCTGGGCGAGCTGATGGGCCGCGAGGTCCGTTTCGTCCGCGATTGCGTCGGACCGGAGGCGGCCGGCGCCGTGGCCGGCATGGCGGACGGCGGCGTGGTCCTGCTGGAGAATCTGCGCTTCCATGCCGGCGAAGAGGCCAACGCGCCGGACTTCGCACGGGCGCTGGCCGGGTTGTGCGACGTCTACGTCAACGACGCGTTCGGGACGGCGCACCGGGCCCACGCGTCCACGGCCGGCATCGCGGCGCATGTCGAGTGCGCGGCGGCCGGCTTCCTGATGCAGACCGAACTCCGGGCGTTGACGCGCGCCCTGGCGGGGGCCGACACGCCGTACGTCGCGATCGTCGGCGGGGCCAAGATCTCGGGCAAGATCGAGCTGATCGAGAACTTCCTGAACATCGCGGACGACATCCTGATCGGCGGCGCGATGGCCTACACGTTCCTGCGCGCGCGCGACGTTCGAACGGGCCGCTCGATGGTGGAAGAGGTTCGCGTGCCGATGGCGCGCGAGTTGCTCGAGACGGCCGCCTCGCGCGGCCGGCGCATCCGCCTGCCCGAGGATCACGTCGTCGCCCGCGGCTTCGACGGCGACGGGCTTCGGACCTCGCCCGTCGACGAAACCGCCGCCGACGAGATGGGCCTGGACATCGGGCCGCGGACGGTCGAGGTCTACGCGGGCGCGATCGCTGAGGCGGCGACCCTGGTGTGGAACGGCCCGATGGGCGTCTTCGAGAACCCGCGCTTCGCCGAGGGTACGCTGGGAATCGCGCGAGCCGTCGCGTCGTCGCCCGCGTTCTCCATCGTCGGGGGGGGCGACTCGGCGGCCGCGGTTCACCGGTCCGGGTTGTCCGACCGGATCGACCACGTCTCGACGGGCGGCGGCGCCGCGCTGGAGTTCCTGGCCGGCAAGAGGCTTCCCGGCGTGGACGCGCTGACCGAAAAGTAGGAGGGAACGCGTGCGACGACCCGTCATCACCGGAAACTGGAAGATGTTCAAGACGCGCGCGGCCGCGCGCGAGTTCTTCGACGCGTTGCTGCCCGCGATTGCCGGCGTGGACCATTGCGACATCGTCGTCGCGCCGCCGTTCACCGCCCTGGACGCGGCCGTGGAGGCCGCCCGCGGCAGCCGCGTGGCCGTCGCCGCGCAGGACCTCCACTGGGAGTCCGAGGGCGCCTTCACCGGCGAGGTCTCCGCCCCGATGCTGGCCGACGCCGGTTGCGCGTACTCGATCGTGGGCCACTCCGAGCGCCGGCAACTCTTCGGGGAGACCGACGAGACGGTCCGCCGCAAGATCCGGGCCCTCATGGACGCCGGTCTCTCGGCCATCGCCTGCGTCGGTGAAACGCTGGAGGAACGCGAGTCCGGAGAAGCGGAAGCCACGGTCCGCGGGCAACTTGCGGGGGGGTTGGCCGAATTGACCGGTTCCGGCCTTTCTCATATCATTGTCGCTTACGAGCCCGTATGGGCGATCGGCACGGGCCGGACGGCCACGCCGGATGTCGCCGCGGCCATGCACGGCGTGATCCGGGACGCGGTGGCCGGCCGTTTCGGTTCCGCGGAAGCCGAGGCGTTGCGGATTCTCTACGGAGGCAGCGTCAAGCCGGGGAATATCGCGGAGTTGATGGCGCAGCCGGACATCGACGGGGCGCTGGTGGGCGGCGCCAGCCTCGATGCGGCGTCCTTCGAGTCGATCGTCCGCTACCCGGCGCCGTAGGTCGAGGAATCCTTATGATCAGTACGTTGACGGTCATCCATGTCATTGTCTGCTTCTTCCTGATCCTGGTCGTCCTGCTCCAGAAGGGCAAGGGCCAGGACATCGGCAGCGCGTTCGGCGGCGGCGGCACCCAGACCGCGTTCGGGGCGCGTTCGGGCGCCACGCTGCTGACGAAGCTGACGGCGGTCATGGCGGCCGTGTTCATGCTGACTTCGATCACCCTCACGATCCTGATTTCGCGCCCCGGCGCGGATTCGGTGATCGGCTCGGGCGCCGCCCCGTCCGAGTCGGCCGGGGAATCGCCTCCGGTGGAGGCGCCGCTCCCGGCCGGCGTCCCGGACGCGGAGGGCGCCCCGGGAGACGACACCGGAAACTGACGCGCGCCCGAATTGCCGAAGTGGTGGAATTGGCAGACACACCATCTTGAGGGGGTGGCGCCGCAAGGTGTGCGGGTTCGAATCCCGCCTTCGGCACTTTCACGACAGTCGGACCGCGGGCGGGCTTGGCCACTCGCGTGCAACGCGGGTTTCACCACGGCCCCCAACAGAGGAGTACGCATGATCCGCAGCATCGTCGGCGTCGCGATGGCGGCGACTTTGGCGACGGTCGCCTTCGCTTCCGCCGCTCGACAGGAGGACGGATCCGACGCCGCGCGGGGAGCCGTCGAGTCCTGGTTGACGGCCGTGGACGCGGGGCGTTACCCGGAGAGCTGGGAACAGGCGGGCGCGCAGTTCCGGGCCGCCGTCACCGCCGACGACTGGCGGATGGCCCTGGAGGCCACGCGGTCCCCGCTCGGAGCATTGGTTTCACGGGAGGTCGACAGCACGACGGCCGCCAGCACGCTGCCCGGGGCGCCGGACGGCGAGTACTTCGTGTTTCAGTTTCGAACGAGTTTCGAGCGCAAGGAGTCGGCCCAGGAGACCGTGGCCGCCGTTCGCGAGCCGGACGACGCGTGGCGCGTCGTGGGCTACTTCATCCGCTGAACGGACACGCTTCGGCTGAAGGACCGCGCCGACGCCGCGATGCTCAGGGAGCGATTCGGTCTGACCGACGAGTAGATGAAGCGTTCCGGCGACGTGGGCACGGCGCCTCGACCCCCCGATCGGTAGCCGCGTCAGGACGGGTTCCAATTCCGCGGAACCGTGACGACCGCGGTCCCGGCGATCTTGTCGTGCCAGGACTGCCGGTCGGGATCCCTGGGGTAGAATCGTTGTCACCGGGTGGGTCCCGGAAGGACGATGTTCGAACGCATCACCCATGATCCCAACGTGCTGGGCGGCCGCGCCACGATCCGCGGTCTCCGCATCTCCGTTTCGCACGTCGTGAACCTGGTTGCCAACGGCATGACGGTGGCGGAGATCGTCCAGGAGTTACCCGACCTTGACGCTGACGACATCCGACAGGCGCTTGCGTACGCCGCCGCGCTTGCCCAGGACGAGTTGCGTTCTCTGGGCGCCTGACCGGTGCGATTCCTGGCGGACGCCGGCATATCGCCGCATACCGTCGACTTCCTGACACGCCTCGGCCACGACGCGATTCACGTTCGTGACGTGCGTCTTGAACGTGCGGCCGACCAGGAGATCGTTCGGCGCGCGGTTGAGGAATCCCGCGTGGTACTGACGTTCGACCTCGACTTCGGCGACATTCTGGCTCCGGGAGTCTTGGACCGGCCGAGCGCGGTGCTGTTTCGCCTCGTCGATGAACGCGCGGACTCGGTGAATCGTTGCTTGACGAGTGTGCTTGACGAGCAAGCCGAATCACTGGAAACAGGCGCCTTGATCTTGGTCGAGGATGCTCGCTATCGAATCAGAAGGCTTCCGATCCGAGGGGCGGGCGAGCGGTGACCAACCCAAGTTCCGACGAACCGGCGGGTCTGCACTGACCAAGGTCGAGTCACCGTGTGACGAACCGATCGGTGCTCCGGATTACGTCAGACGGTTTCACGACAGTCCGATCGGCAGCCTCACTCAGAACCGGCTCCCATTCCGCGGAACCGTGACGACCGCGGTCCCGGCGATCTTGTCGTGCCAGGACTGCCGGTCGGGGTCCTTCAGGATCCAGAAGAACCCCAGCCCCAGGACCGCCGCCGAGAAGATGCTCGAGAGACCGCGCACGAGAGCGTCGGCGAACGTCAACGGCCGTCCGTCGACGCGGACGACGCGCACGCCGGCGATGAGGCCGCCCACGGTCGCGCCTTTCCAAACCCAGAGCCCGATGTGATAGGCCAGCAACAGTGCGACGAACCACCGGCCCGCATCGAGCCCGACCAGCCCGTAGATCAACGCGACGAGGATGAAATCCAGGACGAACGCTCCGGTGCGAGACAGGAACGTGGCTCTGGGGAAAGCGGCGGCGTCCACGGGCGGTGGATCTTCCGATAGCGGCTCCGATGCCGGCGTTTCCGCGGCCGGCGCCGAGGGCGGCAGCGGGGGCGGCACGGGCGCGGGGTTCTCGCGCCGGAGGCGTTGGGCCGCCGCGGTGGCCGCGGCGCCCAACCCGAGAACGCCGAGGCCGGCCCAGGATACCAGTCCGAGAATGGGCACCATGAAGGCCAGGCACACGATCGCGAAACCGATCAGCAGTGAGCGCGCTCCGTGGACCCGGTCGTCCGAGGCGGCCGGAGGCAGGATCATGTCGCCGAACCAGCGCGAGACCGCGATGCTTCCCATGAGGCCGCCCGCGGCCAGCGCGGCCCACACGAACGGCACGATGGCCAGGCCGAAAACCGAGACCGTCAACACGAGCGAGACCGGTCCCGCCAGCGCCAGGACCAGGAGTCCCATCAGGAACGTCGTCGCCGGCTTGCCGGCGAGCGGCTGGATGCAGGCCCGGACGGGCGCGTCCAGGAGGAAGTTGAGGCCGAGAAAGACGGCCAGGAAGACGCCGACGACGCCCCACATCCACAACAGGTCCGGCACGATCAACCGCCCCATGAGCGGTCCGCGCGCGACCCACGGCACGAAGCGCTCCATCCAGGCCGGGATGAATTCGCCGCCGAACATCGTGTCGGCCACGACCATCTCGCCGCCCGGCAGAAAGTCCGGCGGGCTCTCCAGTCCCCCGCCGAAAACGACCAGGTCGCCGCCCACGGTGGCGCCCGACGCGATTGTGGCCCGGCCCCCGATGACGACGAATTCGCCTCCGACAGCTCCCGTTTCCGAGAGCTCCGCCGGTCCGCCGATGACCACGGCGTCGCGCTCGACCTCCCCGTGGATCGTGGCCCGGCCGCCGATGATCACGAGCTCACGCACGATCTCCCCGGCTCCCAGCGTGTAGTCGGATCCGAACCGAACCACCTCGGGACGCCGTCCTTCGGACGCATTCGTTTCCTGCGCGAAAGCCGCGCCCCCAATCAGGGACATGCCTGCCAGAACCGATCCCATGCGTTTCATGATTCTGAAACTCCTTCCATTGTAACCAACCGTTCCAGGGCGATACCCAACACCGTCGCCGACGCGCCGGTCATGAGCACGAGGGCGAGGACATAGACGACGATCGGCTCGACGAGGGTGCGCCGGATGACTTCGGTCGCGGCCAGTAGTCCGCGCCCGAACGTCGCGGCGGAGCCCCCGGCGCCCTGAACGGTTCCAAGAACCTGGCTCCACAGACCCTGGGCCGTCGGTTCGAGCAGCGTCAGGCCGAGAAACGCGGCGGCCAGCAGTCCGAGCGAGGCGGCGCGCGCCGGCGCCGGCCACGTC
>JAJEEE010000060.1 GCA_022821145.1 Acidobacteriota bacterium | reverse complement strand
GAGATGGTGATGCCGGGAGACAACGTGAACCTGAAGATCGAGTTGATCACGCCGGTGGCGCTGGAGAAGGGCCTGCGATTCGCCATCCGCGAGGGCGGCCGCACCGTCGGCGCCGGCACCGTCACCGATATCGAAGAGTAGGCGCAGCCGTGCGTGACATCATCATCTTGCAGTGCACCGAGTGCAAGGAACGCAACTATACGAACACGCGGAACAAGAAGAAGCAGACCGGCCGGCTGGAGACGCGGAAGTACTGCCCGCGATGCCGCACGCACCGCCTGCACCGCGAGACGAAATAGGGCCGGCTGAAACCGGCTGCCAACAGGGCGTTTATTTGATAAGATGGGTAGATTTTGTTGAGTTTCCCGTGCAGGCCAGTAGCTCCAACTGGTAGAGCGCCGGTCTCCAAAACCGGATGCTGGGGGTTCGAATCCCTCCTGGCCTGCCTAGCTTGATCGAGACGACGGTTCGCAATCAGGGCGCGCGATGAACCCGGTGAGAAAGGTCCAGGACTGGTTCAAGCGGAGCGTCGAGTTCTACGGCGATGTCCGCGGCGAGATCAAGAAGGTGTCCTGGCCCGGGAGGGACGAGGTCCGCGGAACGACGATCGTCGTCATCGCCGCCGTTTTCTTCTTCGGCGTCTATCTCGGCGTCGTCGACTACGTGCTCGGTCTCGGCCTGGAAGGGCTGCTGGATCTCTTCGTTCGCGGAGGCTGATCGGTCCTTGGCAAAGAACTGGTACATCATTCACACCTATTCCGGCTTCGAGCGGAAGGTGGCCGACAGCCTGCGTTCCCGTATCGCCGCGTTCGGTCTCGAGAGCGAGGTTTCCGACGTGCTGATACCGACCGAAGAGGTCATCGAGGTCAAGGGCGGCAAACGCGTCGTGTCTCAGAAGATGTTCTATCCGGGATACGTGCTGGTCGAGATGGCCACGACCGAGGGCGGCGGACCCAGCGACGAGGCGTGGCACCTGGTCAAGGACACTCCCCGAGTCACCGGGTTCGTCGGGTCCGGCTCGACGCCGACCCCCCTTTCGGAAGAGGAAGTCCAGCAGATCGTCTACAGGGTTGAAACGGCCGCGGCGGACCGGCCGAAGCCGAAGCTCACGTTCGGCAGCGGCGAGACCGTCAAGATCATCGACGGACCCTTCAGCAGCTTCACCGGAGTCGTGGACGAGGTCAACGACGACCGTGGGACGCTCAAGGTGATGGTGACGATATTCGGCCGGTCGACGCCCGTCGAGCTGGATTTCCTCCAGGTGGAGAAGACCTAGGAGCCTGTGGTGAAACGCCTGCTGCATTCGACCGGCGATGCATCCCGTCTGGACTGCGTTGCTCGTCGGTCACATATCGGGAATATGCTCCCTTCTCGCGCCTTGCCAGACGGGCGCCTCACCGGTCTCGGTGCGACGCGGGGTTTCACCACAAGCTCTTAGGAACCGGACGCATGGCGAAGAAAGTCATCGGAATGATCAAGTTGCAGATACCGGCGGGCAAAGCCACGCCGGCGCCGCCCGTGGGACCCGCGTTGGGGCAGCATGGCGTGGCGATCATGGATTTCTGCAAGGCGTTCAACGCGAAGACCTCCGACAACGACCAGGAGGGACTGATCATTCCCGTGGTGATCACGGTATTTGCCGATCGATCGTTCAACTTCATCACCAAGACCCCCCCGGCCGCCGTCTTGCTGAAGAGGTCGGCCGGAATCGCCAAGGGATCGGGCGAGCCGAACAGGAACAAGGTCGGGCAGGTGACGGGGACGCAGGTAGAAGAGATCGCCAGGACCAAGATGCCCGACCTGAACGCCGCCAGTCTCGAGGCCGCGGTCCGGATCGTCCGCGGAACGGCCCGCAGCATGGGGCTCGACGTCGTCGGGTAGGAGAGCGGAATGGCCAGAGTCACCCGGAATTACAGGCAGGCCGCCGAACAGATCGAGCCCCGACCCTACGCGGTGGACGAGGCCATCTCGGCATTGCAGAAGATCACGTTCGCGAAGTTCGACGAGACCGTCGAGATCCACATGCGGCTCGGCGTGGATCCGAAGCACGCGGACCAGATGGTGCGCGGAACCGTGGTTCTGCCCAACGGGCTCGGCAAGTCGAAGTCCGTGTGCGTCATCGCGTCGGGCGAAAAGGTGCGCGAAGCCGAGCAGGCCGGCGCCGAGTTCGTCGGGGGAGAGGATCTGGTCGAGAAGATTCGGGGCGGCTGGCTCGATTTCGACGCCTGCATCTCGACTCCCGACATGATGAAGTCGGTGGGAAAACTCGGACGCATACTGGGACCCAGGGGCCTCATGCCGAATCCGAAGACGGGGACGGTGACGTTCGAAGTGGGCAAGGCGGTCGAGGAGGTCAAAGCCGGCAAGGTGGAATACCGGGTCGACAAGGGCGGCGTCATTCACGCGCCGGTCGGCCGGGTGTCGTTCGAACACGCCAAGCTGGTCGAGAACGCTCGCGTGCTTGCGGAATCGATCGTCAAGGCCCGGCCCTCCGCCGTGAAGGGCAAGTACGTCCGGTCGGTGACGGTGGCAACGACGATGGGGCCGGGCATCGATGTCGATCCGGCGTCCGTGGACGCCAAGTAGCAGGTCAACGTGAAGTCGAAGAAACAGAAACAGCAAGAGTTGGATTACCTCAAGGGCGAGTTCGCGGCCGCCAGCAACCTGATCGTCGTCCAGTACAAGGGCCTGAGCGTGGAGCGGGACACCGAACTTCGCCGAAAGATCCGGGAGTCCGGGAGCAAGTATCGCGTCATCAAGAACCGCCTCGCGAACATCGCGGCCGACGGGACGCTGCCCGAACAGCTGCGCGCCGCGTTCGACGGCCCGACGGCCGTCGCCTACAACGCGGCGGACCCGGTCGTGCTGGCCAAGACTCTGTCGGACTACGCCAAGGCCAATCCGGTCTTCGAGTTCAAGGCCGGTATGGTCGACGGGCGGGTGGTGGACATCGCGTCGCTCGGCGAGATCGCGGCGATCCCGTCGCGCGAGGAGCTTCTTGCGAAGCTGTTGTACCTGTTGGGTTCCGGGGCGCAGCGCATCGCCATCGGCGTCAACGCCGTCGCGCGGAACCTGGCGGTTGCCCTGAACCAGGCCGTCGAGGAGAGGAAGTTTCCGGACGAGGCCGGTGGGAACGGATAGGTTGGGGATTCATTCGAGTCGAGGAGCAGGAGAACGTAATGTCGGACAAAGTGGCTAGCATCATCGAGGAAATCAAGGGTTTGTCGTTGATCGAGGCTTCCGAGCTCGTGAAGGGCATCGAGGAAGCGTTCGGAGTCAGCGCCGCCGCGGCGGCCGTGGCGGTCGCGGGCGCGCCGGCGGGCGCCGCCGCCGCCGAGGAAGAGAAGACCGAGTTCGACGTTGTCTTGACGGGTTTCGGCGGCAACAAGATCGCCGTCATCAAGGTCGTGCGCGAACTGACCAGCCTGGGTCTCAAGGAGGCCAAGGAGCTCGTCGAATCGGCGCCCAAGCCCGTGAAGGAAGGCGTCAACAAGGACGAGGCCGAGACGATCAAGAAAAAGTTCGAAGACGCGGGGGCGACCGTCGAAGTCAAGTAGCTGCGGGAGTTTTCGAATAAAGTCGGGCGCGGGGACAAGCATCCATCAACTCACTCGGAAAGAGCATCTCATCGCGGACGTGTATCGGCCGGCGGCGCTGGACGTCGGAGTCGCGCGGCGGGGTGTGCTCGCGTTTCGGCGGCCAGCCGGCGCGGTATCGGTTCGAGGGTGACAGGAGTCTTCTCTAGATGGCTGGAACAAACAACAACACCTCTCGGGTACGCACCAACTTTTCCAAGATCCGGACCGCGATCCAGATCCCGAACCTGATCGAGGTACAGAAGAAGTCGTACGAGCGGTTCCTGCAGATGAACATGCTGCCGGACGAGCGGGCGGACACGGGCTTGCAGGCGGTGTTCAACTCCGTTTTTCCGATCTCGGACTTCCGCGGCGTTTCCACTCTGGAATTCATCAGCTATTCGATCGGCAACTGGGAATGCAAGTGCCGGACGCTGAAAGGGTTGCATCACCTTCGGAGCACCTGCCGGTCGTGCAACGCGACCATCACGACCAACCCGTTCTCGTCCGAGACCACGGTGACGTGCCGCCAGTGCGGCGCCAGCAACAAGAACCTGGTGACGTTCTGCCAGAAGTGCGGCGACCCGGTCCAGATGAACCTGAAGTACGACGTCCACGAGTGCCAGGAACGCGGCATGACGTACTCGGCGCCCCTCAAGGTCACGATCCGACTGACGATCTTCGACAAGGACCCGGACACCGGGAACAAGGCCATCCGCGACATCAAGGAGCAGGAAGTCTACTTCGGCGAGATCCCGCTGATGACCGAGAACGGCACGTTCGTTATCAACGGCACCGAACGCGTGATCGTCAGTCAGCTCCACCGCAGCCCGGGGGTCTTCTTCGAATCCACGGCGGCCCGGAACTATTTTCTCGGCAAGATCATTCCTTACCGCGGTTCCTGGGTGGAATTCGAGTACGAGACCGCGAAGAACGTCCTGTACGTCCGGATCGACCGAAAACGAAAGTTCCTGGCGTCGATCTTTCTCCGGGCGCTCGGCCTCAAGAGCGACGAGGACATCATTCGCAATTTCTACGGTATCGAGACGCTGGCGGTCAGCGACGGGCGGCTCATGTGGCCGGTCTCTCCCGACATTCGAGGGATGCGGGTCTCGCGGGAGATCCGGCAGGGCGACGAACTGCTGCTGGGCGCCGGCAAGAAGATCACGGCCTCGGTCCTGAACAGCATCAAACAGGCCGGTCTCACCGAGTTCGAGATCGCTCCCGAGGACCTCGAGGGCGCGTTCTCGGCGGCCGACATCGTGGACACCGCCACCGGCGAGATCATCGTCGAATCCAACAGCGAGCTGTCGCCCACACTGCTCCGATCGATCATCGACGCAGGCGTTCCGGAGATTCCCGTCTTCTTTCCCGAACGCGACGACATCGGCGTGGTCTTGAGCCAGACCCTCAAGAAGGACGCGATCAAGACGACGGACGAGGCCCTGATCGAGATCTACCGCAAGCTGCGTCCCGGCGATCCCCCGACCCTGGAAACCGCGACGTCCCTGTTCGAAGGCATGTTCTTCGACCCGCGAAAGTATGACTTCTCGCGTGTGGGACGGCTCAAGTTCAACATCAAGCTCGACCGCGAGACCCCGCTGGACAAGCGCGTGCTCGAGCCCGAGGACTTCCACGGCGTCATCGGCTACCTGTTGAAGCTTCGGAAGGCCATTGGCCAGGTCGATGACATCGATCACCTGGGCAACAGGCGCGTGCGGGCCGTCGGCGAACTGCTCGAGAACCAGTTCCGCATCGGCCTGGTGCGCATGGAGCGCGCCATCAAGGAAAAGATGTCGGTGTATCAGGAAATGATCACCGCGATGCCGCACGACTTGATCAACGCCAAGCCCGTGATTGCCGCCGTAAGGGAGTTCTTCGGATCCTCCCAGCTTTCGCAGTTCATGGACCAGACGAACCCGTTGTCCGAGATCACCCACAAGCGCCGCCTCTCGGCCCTCGGTCCGGGCGGGCTGTCGCGCGAGCGGGCGGGGTTCGAGGTGCGCGACGTCCACCCGACCCACTACGGCCGCATATGCCCGATCGAGACGCCGGAAGGTCCCAACATCGGATTGATTTCGTCGTTGAGCTGCTACGCGCGCATCAACGAGTTCGGATTCATCGAGAGCCCGTACCGGAAGGTCCGGAATGGCCGCGTCGTGGACTACGTGACGGTTCTGTCGGCGGGCAACTCCGATTACCGGGTCGGCGAACACGTCGAACGGGAGGAGGTCGAGAAACTCAATGCCCGTTTGGCGTCCGAGTCCAAGAGGAAGAGGCAGGTCGAGTACGAGCCCTATTCCTTCTATCTCTCCGCATGGGAGGAGGACCAGTACCTGATCGCGCAGGCCAACGTCGAGCTGGATTCCGACGGTTACATGGTGAACGAGCTCGTCAACGTGCGGCAGTCGGGGAATTTCGTGCTCAAGCACCGCGACGAGGTCGACTACGTCGACGTATCGCCGAAACAGCTGGTGTCGGTCGCCGCATCGCTGATTCCGTTCCTTGAGAACGACGACGCGAACCGCGCCCTGATGGGATCCAACATGCAACGTCAGGCCGTTCCGCTGCTGCGAACGGCCGCCCCGCTGGTGGGGACCGGCATGGAAGAGATCACGGCGCGCGATTCGGGCGCCGTCGTGGTTTGCCGGCGGGCGGGCTTCGTCGACTCGGTCGATTCCGAGCGCATCATCGTTCGGGTGGAGGGGGCGGAAGCGGGCTTCATGTCGCGCGAAGTCGGCGCCGACATCTACACGTTGACCAAGTTCAAGCGTTCCAACCAGAACACGTGCATCAACCAGAAGCCGATCGTCAAGGTCGGTTCCCGCGTCGAGAAGGGGCAGGTTCTGGCCGACGGCCCATGCACGGAAATGGGCGAGTTGGCGCTTGGACGCAACATCCTGGTCGCGTTCATGCCGTGGCGGGGCTACAACTTCGAGGACGCCATCCTGGTTTCGGAACGTCTGGTCAAGGAAGACTACTACACGTCGATCCACATCGAGGAGTTCGAGATCGAAGCCCGTGACACGAAGCTGGGCCCGGAAGAGATCACCCGCGACATCCCCAACGTCAGCGAGTCCTTTCTGAACGACCTGGACGATGCGGGGATCATCCGGATCGGCGCCTACGTGAAGCCGGGCGACGTGCTGGTCGGAAAGGTCACGCCCAAGGGCGAAACCCAGTTGACTCCCGAAGAGAAGCTGCTGCGAGCCATCTTCGGCGAGAAGGCCGGCGACGTCCGCGACGCGTCGCTGATTTGCCCGCCCGGCATCGAGGGCATCGTCGTCGACGTGAGCATTTTCTCGAGGAAAGGCGCGGAAAAGGACGAGCGCGCGATAGCGATCGAGAACATGGAGCTCGAGCGGCTGGAGAAGAACCTGCGCGACGAGATCCGCATTCTCACCGACGAGCGCAACAAGCGGCTCACACGGATTCTCGACGGCAAGACCACCACGAACGCCCTGCGGCATGAACGCACCGGCCGCGAGATTCTCGGCAAGCAGACGGTGATGACACGCGACGTGATCGAGAACCTTTCGATGCGAGAGCTGCTCAAGTTGAAGTTCACGGACGGGACGCGGAACGCCGACGAGATTCAGGAAATCGAAGGCATGACGACGCGGCAGATCGACGTGTTGCGGAAGCTGTACGAGGACCGCGTGTCGAAGCTTCGCCGGGGCGACGAACTGCCTCCGGGCGTCATCAAGCTGGTCAAGGTCTATGTCGCGATGAAGCGAAAGCTGTCGATCGGCGACAAGATGGCGGGTCGTCACGGCAACAAGGGGGTCATCGCGCGGATCCTGCCGGAAGAGGACATGCCGTACCTGCCGGACGGAACGCCGGTTGAAATCGTGTTGAACCCGCTCGGCGTTCCGTCGCGCATGAACGTGGGTCAGATCCTGGAAACCCACCTCGGATGGGCCGCGCACGCGCTGGGCCTGCATTACGCGACGCCGGTCTTCGACGGCGCGACCGAGACCGAGATCAAGAGCGTGCTCACGCAAGCCAAACTGCCGGACAGCGGCAAGACGCGCCTGTACGACGGCATGTCCGGAGAACCCTTCGAGCAGGAAGTCACCGTGGGCTACATCTACATGCTGAAGCTGTCGCACCTGGTGGACGACAAGATCCACGCCCGGTCGATCGGCCCCTATTCGCTGATCACGCAGCAGCCGCTCGGCGGCAAGGCGCAGTTCGGCGGACAGCGATTCGGCGAAATGGAGGTGTGGGCCCTGGAAGCGTACGGCGCGGCCCACATCCTGCAGGAGCTTCTGACGTCGAAGTCCGATGACGTCTACGGCCGGACGAAGATCTACGAAGCCATCGTGAAGGGGGACGCGGCCATGGAGCCCGGCGTTCCGGAGTCCTTCAACGTTCTGATTCGCGAGCTCCAGAGCCTATGCCTCGATGTCGAGCTCATGAAGCGCAAGTCGCCGGTGACATGATTCCGGGCTCGCGAGCGTCCCGCGCCCGTCGTTCGGCGGCGGCCGCGCGCGTCCGCATCCACCGATGGAGGTCGAATTGATCAGACCCAATCCGTACGACAGGGCGGCGCCGATCGCCGATTTCGACAGCATCCGCATCAGCCTTGCCTCGCCGGAGAAGATCCGGTCCTGGTCTCACGGCGAAGTCACGAAGCCGGAGACCATCAACTACCGGACCTTCAAGCCGGAGAAGGACGGGTTGTTCTGCGCGCGGATCTTCGGACCGGTCACCGACTGGGAGTGCCTGTGCGGCAAGTACAAGCGCATGAAGCACCGCGGCGTGATCTGCGACAAGTGCGGCGTCGAGGTCACGCTGTCCAAGGTCCGGCGCGAACGGCTGGGTCACATCGAGTTGGCCAGCCCGTGCTCGCACGTCTGGTTCTTCAAGGGGCTGCCCAGCCGGATCGGACACCTGCTCGACATGTCGCTGCGCGAGCTGGAGCGCGTTCTCTACTTCGAGGCCTACGTCACCGTCGATCCCGGAGAGGCGCCCTTGAAGGAAGGCGAGCTCCTGACCGAGGAGAAGTTCCGCCAGTTGCAGCAGGAACATCCGGGCAAGTTCGTGGCGATGATGGGCGCGGAAGCCATCAAGGAACTGCTCAAGCGCGTGGATACCGCGGTCCTGGCGGAAGAGTTGCGAGTGCGGATGAAGAACGAGACCTCGCAACAGAAGAAGATCAAGTTCTCGAAGCGCCTGAAGGTGGTCGAAGCGTTCGTCAAGTCGGGAAACAAGCCGGAATGGATGATCCTGGAAGTCATTCCCGTCATCCCGCCCGAGCTGCGTCCCCTGGTTCCGCTCGACGGCGGGCGGTTCGCGACCTCCGACCTGAACGATCTCTACCGCCGCTTCATCAACCGGAACAACCGGTTGAAGAAGCTCATCGAGCTGCATGCGCCCGACGTGATCGTCCGGAACGAGAAGCGGATGCTCCAGGAGGCGGTGGATGCGCTGTTCGACAACGGTCGGCGCGGCCGGATCCTGCGGGGGGCGAACAACCGGCCGCTCAAGTCGCTGTCGGACACGCTGAAAGGCAAGCAGGGACGCTTCCGCCAGAACCTGTTGGGCAAGCGCGTGGACTATTCCGGGCGCTCCGTCATCGTGGTCGGGCCCGAACTGAAGCTTCACCAGTGCGGTCTGCCCAAGAAAATGGCGCTGGAACTGTTCAAGCCGTTCATCTACAACCGGCTCGAGCAGGGGGGGCACTGCACGACCGTCAAGGCCGCCAAGGAGATGGTCGAGCGTTACGACCCCGTGGTCTGGGACATCCTGGAAGACGTCATCAAGGATCATCCGGTCCTGCTCAATCGTGCGCCGACGTTGCACCGCCTCGGGATCCAGGCGTTCGAGCCGGTCCTGGTGGAAGGCAAGGCCATCAAGATACATCCACTCGTCTGCACGGCATTCAACGCCGATTTCGACGGCGACCAGATGGCGGTGCACATCCCGTTGTCTCCGGAGGCCCAGATCGAGGCGTCGGTCCTAATGCTGTCGACCAACAACCTGTTGTCGCCGGCCAGCGGACAGCCGATCGCCGTGCCGTCGCAGGACATGGTGCTCGGCATCTACTATCTGACCCGCGCGAAGGAAGGCACGCGCGGCGAGGGTCGGACGTTCGGGTCGGTCGAAAGCGTCCTGATGGCTTACGAAGCCGGGCAGGTGGAGACGCAGACGCCGATCCGGCTCCGTTTCACGGGCTCGCTCCTGGACATGACGACGGCATACGATCCGCAGGCGATCATTCACGCCGAGGCCCTCGCGGTCGAGAACCGAATGCTGGACACCACCGCGGGGCGCGTCATGCTCTACGACGCGATGCCGTCGGGGATGCCGTTCGTCAACGGCTTGCTCAAGAAGAAGGGCATCGGTCAGTTGGTCAGCTACGTCCACCTCCGTCACGGGGCGGAAATGAGCGTCAACGTGCTGGACCGACTGAAGCAGATCGGCTTCCGCTCGGCGACGCGCGCCGGCATTTCCATCGGTATCGACGACCTCATCGTGCCTCCGGGCAAACGCGACTTCGTCGACAAGGCTCAGAACGAGGTGGTTCGCGTCGATTCGCAATACCGGGACGGCGCGATCACCAACGGCGAGCGCTACAACAAGGTCATCGCGATCTGGTCGGACGTCACCGAGAAGATCTCCGATCTCATGTTCAACGCCATGGAGACCACCGAGCGGCAGAGTCACGATTTCAACCCGATTCTGCTGATGGCCGACTCGGGCGCGAGGGGTTCCAAGCAGCAGATCCGCCAGCTGGCGGGAATGCGCGGCCTGATGGCCAAGCCCTCGGGCGAAATCATCGAGACGCCCATCACCGCCAATTTCCGGGAAGGCCTGAACGTGATGGAGTACTTCATCTCCACCCACGGCGCCCGAAAAGGCCTGGCCGACACGGCGCTGAAGACCGCCGACTCCGGATACCTGACGCGGCGTCTGGTGGACGTGGCGCAGGACGTGATCGTCAGCGAAGAGGACTGCGGGACGGTGGATGGGATCTACGTCGGTTCCATCGTGGAGTCGGGCGAGATCATCGAACCGTTGCGCGACCGGATCATCGGGCGTGTCTCGCTCGAGAAGATCAAGGACTACGAAGACAACACGATCGTCGATGTCAACCACGAGATCACCGAAGACCTCGCCAACGCGATTCAGGTCGCGGGTATCGAACGCGTCAAGATCCGGTCCGGTTTGACGTGCGAGTCGCGCCGCGGCGTGTGCGTGCGGTGCTACGGCCGCAACCTGGCGACCGGGCGCATGGTGGAGATCGGCGAGGCCGTCGGCGTCATCGCGGCCCAGTCGATCGGGGAACCCGGAACGCAGTTGACGATGCGGACCTTCCACATCGGCGGGACGGCGAGCCGCGTCTCGGAGCAGACCCACCTGGAAGCCAAGAACACCGGCATCATCAAGTTCCACGATCTGCAGACCGTGCGCGACAAGGAGGGTTTCCTGATCGCGATGAACAGGAACGGCATCCTCGCGGTGGTCGACGAAAAGGGCCGTGAGAAGGAGCGGTACACCATCGTCTACGGCGCGAAGCTGAAGGTCCACGACGGTGACCGCGTCGACATCGGCACCGTTCTGGTCGAATGGGATCCGTACACGTTCGCGATCCTGACCGAGGTCGGCGGCGTGGTGCAGTTCAAGGACCTGGTCGAAGGCGTGACGATGCACGAGGAACTCGACGAGGTGACCGGGCTCTCGCGATGGGTCGTGACCGATTCCCCGGACGAGAAGCGGCAGCCAACGCTGCAGATTCGGGATGAACACGGCAAGTCCGCGCGCAAGTACCTGATTCCGTCGCGCGCGCACCTGATCGTCGGGGACGGGGACACGGTCCACCAGGGCGACGTTCTGGCCAAGATTCCCCGCGAAACGACCAAGACCAAGGACATCACGGGCGGGTTGCCGCGCGTTCAGGAGCTTTTCGAGGCGCGGAAGCCGCGCGAGACGGCGGTGATCACCGAGATCGACGGGATGATCAAGTACGGCGACATCACCAAGGGGCAGCGCAAGGTTTCGGTGGTCAACGAGGACGGCGTCGAGCGCGAGTATTCGATTCCTCGAGGCGTCCACATCAACGTTCAGGAAGGCGAGCATGTGCGGGCGGGCGAACCGTTGATGGACGGACCCCGAAACCCCCACGACATCCTCGCCGTCCTCGGGGAGAAGGAGCTGCAGACGTACCTGGTGAACGAAGTGCAGGAGGTTTATCGCCTGCAGGGCGTCAACATCAACGACAAGCACATCGAGGTGATCGTCCGGCAGATGATGCGGTGGATCAAGATCGAGGCCGTCGGGGACACGGAGTTCCTGATCGACCAGCAAGTGGATCGGTTCCGCTTCCAGGAAGAGAACGAACGCGTTCGAGTCAACGGCGGGGAGCCGGCCTCGGGCCGCCCGCTGCTGCTGGGCATCACGAAGGCGTCGCTCGCGACGGACTCGTTCATTTCGGCCGCGTCATTCCAGGAGACCACCCGCGTGCTGACCGAGGCGTCGATCAGCGGCAAGGTCGACTATCTGCGAGGTTTGAAGGAGAACGTCATCATGGGCCGACTCATTCCGGCCGGAACGGGCCTGGACTACTACCGGAACGTCTTCCTTATGAACGAACAGGAGGACGAACCGCTGCTGGGGGACGATGAGGGCCTCCTCGACGAGGGTCCGGGAGAGCTGGCGGGAGACGGCGCCGGCGCGGGGTTCCTGACGACGTGAGGCCCCCGTCGTCGGTCGGGCGGCGGGCTCGACCGCGGTTGCGCCGACGCGCGCCGCGGCCCGACCGAAAACGCCGCCGAGACCGAAAGGCGCATTGACGGTGGGTGGACCCTTTTAGTAATATCTGATGGTTTAGCCGGTCCGCGTTCGTTTGTACGGGGCTGCGGCCGGCAATCGACGGGAGTATCGCAGGGTGCCGACGTTCAACCAGTTGGTTCGTCAGGGTCGAAAAAGACAGAAGGACAAGACCAGCAGTCCGGCCCTCCAGAACTGTCCCCAGAAGCGCGGCGTGTGCACGCGCGTCTACACGTCGACGCCGAAAAAGCCGAACTCGGCTCTGCGCAAGGTGGCGCGTGTCCGGTTGACCAACGGCGTCGAAGTGACGACCTACATTCCGGGGGTCGGGCACAACTTGCAGGAGCACTCCATCGTCCTGATTCGCGGCGGCCGCGTCAGGGACATTCCTGGCGTTCGATATCACGTCGTTCGGGGCACACTCGACGCGGCGGGGGTCGCGAATCGCAAACAGGCGCGGTCCAAGTATGGCGCCAAACGCCCGAAGGCGTAAGCCGGGCATCGGTCGGGCGCTTGGCCGGCGTCTGCCGGCGGAAAGTTAGGGGGTCTGCTTCCGGGGTCTGCCCCGGGTATAGGCCCAGGTTCCCTGGAACTCGATTTCCCAGAGGATTGCATGCCCAGAAAAGCGCATATCGTGCGGCGCGAGTTGTTGCCGGATCCGGTCTACTCGAGCACGCTGGTTACGAAGTTCGTGAACCAGATGATGTGGGACGGCAAGAAGAGCGTAGCGCAGGGCTTGTTCTATCGGGCGATGAAGATCATCGAGGAGAAGTCCAACGACGATCCGCTGAAGATCTTCAAGAAGGCGGTCGAGAACGTCAAGCCCGCTCTCGAGGTCAAGTCGCGGCGAGTCGGCGGGTCGACCTACCAGGTGCCGACGGAAGTCAACACGGTTCGCCGGACCTCGCTGAGCATTCGGTGGCTGATCGGCTATTCCCGGGCGCGGGGCGAGAACTCGATGGACCAGAGGCTCGCCGGAGAAATCCTCGACGCGGCGAACAATCGAGGCACGTCGGTCAAGAAGAAGGAAGACACGCACCGCATGGCCGAGGCCAACCGGGCTTTCGCCCATTACCGTTGGTGACGACGGGAGGCGGCGCGGGAGGACGCGGCGCGGAAAGACCATGCCACGCAGAGTGCCATTAGAGAAGACGCGGAACATCGGCATCATGGCCCACATCGATGCCGGGAAGACGACGACCACGGAGCGGATTCTCTACTACACCGGGATCAACTACAAGCTGGGCGAGGTGCACGAGGGCACGGCGACGATGGACTGGATGGAGCAGGAGCAGGAGCGGGGAATCACGATCACCTCGGCTGCCACGACCTGCTTCTGGAACGAGTTCCGGGTCAATATCATCGACACGCCCGGTCACGTGGACTTCACCGCCGAAGTGGAGCGTTCGCTGCGTGTGCTGGACGGCGCCGTGGCGGTCTTCTGCGCGGTCGGCGGAGTCGAACCGCAGTCGGAGACCGTGTGGCGCCAAGCGGACCGATACGGCGTGCCCCGGATCGCGTTCGTCAACAAGATGGACCGCGCGGGCGCCGACTTCGAACGCGCCATCGACATGATGCGCGAGCGGTTGAACGCGAATCCGGTCTGTGTGCAATGGCCGGTGGGCGCGGAAGAAAAGTTCGAGGGTGTGATCGATCTCATCGAGGAGAAGGCGTTCATTTTCAAGGACGAGACGCTCGGGGCCGAGTTCACGGTCGTCGACGTGCCGGATGCGTTGAGGCCGGAAGTTGCCCATCGGCGCGAGAAACTCGTGGAGGCCGCCAGCGAGGCGGACGAGACGCTCTTCGAGAAATTCGTGAACGGCGACGCGATCACCGCCGCCGACCTGAAAGCCGGCGTACGGAAGGCGACGATCGAAATGAAGGTGACGCCGGTCCTGTGCGGATCCGCGTTCAAGAACAAGGGCGTCCAGCAGTTGCTGGACGCGGTCGTCGACTATCTCCCGTCGCCGCTCGACATCCCCCCCGTGATCGGGTTCACTCCGGACCGCTCGCGACGGCTCGAGAGGACGGCCGACGACCGGGAGCCGTTCTCGGCGCTGGTCTTCAAGATCATGTACGACCCCTTCGTCGGCCAGTTGGCTTTTTTCCGCGTGTACTCCGGCCGCGTGGAAACCGGCACGTCGGTCTACAACACGATCAAGGGCAGGAAGGAGCGGGTGGGGCGCCTGCTCAAGATGCACGCGAACAAGCGTGAGGAGATCCAGGAGATCTACACGGGAGACATCGCCGCAGCCGTCGGCTTGAGGAACGTGACGACCGGCGACACGATCTGCACCGACGGCGCGCCGATCCTGCTGGAGGCGATGGAGTTTCCCGAGCCGGTCATTTCCGTCGCGATCGAGCCCAAGACCAAGGCCGATCAGGAAAAGATGGGAACGGCGCTCGGCAAGCTCGCCCAGGAAGATCCGACATTTCGCATTCACACCGATCACGAGACCAGCCAGACCATCATCTCCGGCATGGGCGAGCTGCACCTGGAGATCATCGTCGACCGGTTGATGCGGGAGTTCAACGTGGGCGCCAACCGCGGCACACCGCAGGTCTCCTACAAGGAGACCATTCGCTCGAAGGCGGACGCGGAGGCCCGCTATGTCCGCCAGACCGGCGGCCGCGGGCAGTACGGGCACGTCAAGCTCGCGGTCGAGCCGGCCGAGCCCGGCACGGGATTCGAGTTCGTCAACGCGATCGTCGGCGGCGCCATCCCGAAGGAATACATCAAGCCCACCCGGCAGGGGATCGTCGAGTCGATGACCGCGGGGGTCCTGGCCGGGTACGAGCTTCGCGACATCAAGGCCACCCTGTACGACGGCTCCTTCCACGACGTGGATTCTTCGGAGGTGGCGTTCAAGATCGCGGGATCGATGGCGTTGAGAGAGGCGTGCCGGAAGGCCGACCCGACGCTGCTGGAACCCGTGATGCAGGTCGAGGTCGTGTTGCCGGAGGAGTACCTGGGCGAGGTCATGGGCGACCTCCAGGCGCGGCGCGGTCACATCGACGGCATGGAAACCAGGCAGGGGACGCGGATCGTGAAGGCCATGGCGCCGCTGGCGACGATGTTCGGCTACGCCACCGAACTCCGCTCGATGACCCAGGGCCGCGCGACCTATTCGATGCACTTCGGGGAGTATGCCCAGGTGCCGCGGGCGACGGCCGAGGAAATCATCGCCAGGGCGCAGGGACGGGAAGTCAGACCAGTTTAACGACCAGGACGAGGTAGGACCGGACATGGCGAAAGAGAAGTTTGATCGGACGAAGCCGCACGTGAACGTGGGGACGATAGGGCACATAGATCATGGGAAGACGACGTTGACGGCGGCGATCACGAAGACGTTGGCGAAGCACGATTCGAGCGTATCGTACCGGTCGTTCGATTCGATCGACAATGCGCCGGAGGAGCGGGAGCGGGGGATCACGATAGCGACGGCGCACGTGGAG
>JAJEEE010000013.1 GCA_022821145.1 Acidobacteriota bacterium | reverse complement strand
GATCCAGTCCGGCGATGCCGTAGTCGACCGGTGAGCTGTAACCGTTCCACGCCTGCCGCACGAGCGCCGACGCCTCGTTGGCGCTGCTGGCAATGTCGAGCAGGTAGCGCCGGGACGGGTTTTCGACGCGGCCGCTGTCGGGAACCACCCTGAAGAAGTCGGTTTCCTCGAAAAAGGCCTCGCGCATGAACTTGTTCGGGTCGTCGAAGACGACGGGCACGTGACGGCGGCTTCGGACCGCCAGGGATTGCCGGGAGTCGATGTTGACGATGTAGTTGGGCGGCGCCTCCGGCGCCACCGCGTCGGCGAGCCGTCCGACCCACCCGAATTCCTCGCCGCTGTTGGGCGCCGCGGTGTGCCAGTACGCCATCGACGTGAAGTGGGAAAACGACGGGTTGTCGTATCCGCATCCGTGGACGATGGCCATATGGCCGTCCTTGTACAGGCGCTCGAAGCCGGTCATGCCCCGGTTCAGGCCGAAGTGATCGTCGAGGATGCGGAGCTCGGACGCCGGAAGCCCGATGTTGGGCCGATGTCGGTAATAGGCGTCGTCCGCGTAGGGAACGACGGTGTTCAGGCCGTCGTTGCCGCCGGAAAGCTCCAGGACGACGAGGATCTTCCCATTGTCCGCGTCTTGGGCAACCAGTGACTCCGCGGCGCTTCCGAACAGTGAAGGGGCTCGGAACGTCGTTCCCAGGGCGCCGATTCCAAGGCCGGCCATCCCGGTCCGCAGAAGCTGCCGCCGGCCGATCGCGTTGCGAAAGAGGTCGTGCGTGTTCATGACGCTTCCTTATGCAAGCTGGTATTCGGGCTGGCTCATGATCAGATGGAGAACCAGCCGGAGTGCGTCTTCCATGTAGCTTTCGGCGACGGCGATGTCCGAAGTGCCGAGCTCTTCGTCGAGAAACTCGATGAGCATGCGCCGCGCCTCGTCGCCGGGCGCGACGTTGAGAAATCGATGGATGAAATAGTCCACCACTTCGGTCGTGTTCGCGAGGTCCTGTTCCAGCACCATCGCGGACAGGTCGAGCGGGGCCGTATGGCGCGGGATCGGCTTCACGCGCTCGATCGCCATCTGCCAGCCCCGGAAGCTGCCGTACCGTGTGTTGAAGTCCTCGTCCCGGTCCGCCAGCATGTTGGACTCGGCCATGATCCCGCCTTCGCCCAGGCTGGAGGGCTGCGTTGCCGAGGCGATGTCCAGTCCCTGACGGATCCGGTCGGCCACGCTGCGGATTTCCGGGTTCCCGTTGATCCGGTCCGGAGGCACGAAATTGATGTCCGGAAAGAGCAGGTCGCGCGCGAAATTGCCGCGTTCCAGGAGCAGTCCCGGCGTCACCCAGCTTCGACCGTACGCCCACCCGGCGACGGTCGGCGGCCGGAACAGGAGTTGCCCGAGCGCGCCGGTGGCCGAGTTGAAGTCGGGGACGCCGGGCGCCACCCTCAGCCCGAGCTCGCGGTAGGTGGAGACCGCCAGCTGAACGGGGCTCTTGATCTGCGTGCCGACCGACGCCGCGCTGTAGAAGTCCCGCGACATGAAGATCGTTTCCAGCAGCGGCGCGATCTCGTATCCGGCGTCGCGAAGAACGTTCCCCAGCTCGGTCCGAAGCGCGGAATCGAGATCTTCGCGCACGAAGTAGCGATAGATCTTGCCGGCTATGAACTCGGCGGTGACCGGCTGCTCCATGATGATGTCGATGACGTCGACGCCGTCGAATCGGCCCGTCCGTCCCAGGAACGTCTTCTCTCCGTCGTCATGCTGGTCTTCGTTGATCACGAAGGTCATGTCCACGAAGTTCCAGCCCGTGAACGCGCGGGCCGCCTCGCGGATGTCCTGCTCGGAGTAGTTGCCCACGCCCATCGTGAACAGCTCCATGATCTCGCGGGCGAAGTTCTCGTTCGGCGCGCCCCGGACGTTGACTCCGGCGTCCAGGAAGGACAACATCGCCGGATCCTGGGCGATGGCCACCATCAGGTCACGGAAGTTGCCGGTTCCCAACTCGTGGAACAGCTCGAGCTCGCGGAGAAGCTTGCGGTAATCGCGGACCTTGCCTTCGTTGACCGCGAAGTGCCCGTGCCAGAACAGGGCCATTTTCTCCTGGAGCGGGCTTTCGGAGGCCACCATGCGGTCGGCCCACCAGTAGGCGACGCGGTTGGTCTCGAGCAGGCTGGCCCGGAGCCAGTAGAAGAACTTGTTGACGACGGGTTGCATCCGGCGGTTGCCCGCGGGCTTCACCTGGACGCCGAGCGCTTCGCCGGTTTCCCTGGCCAGGTCGGTCGTCGCGGGCCGGCTCGGTGGAAACGGCTCCAGGCCCGGATCGTGTATGCCCGAATGGTCGAACGGCGGCAGGTGACTGTTGTCGACGTCTTCGAAACGGACGAGTCGGGCGACCGCCTCCCCGGGCGTCATCGCGGCCAGCGCTTCGATGTCGTCGGGCGTTCCGCTGAAACCCGCGCGTTCCAGCAGGTGCGCGGCCCGCGCGTAGTTCCAGTCCGAAGCCGCGATCGGCGCCAGGTCGTTCCGCCACGCGGTCGGCCCTCCCTGGCGGGCGGCGCCGGGAGTCGGATAGGCCATCAGCGCCGCGAGCGGGGCGGCAAGGAGCCATTTCGGCTTTCCGTGCATGCGGGCAACCCTCCGGCGATAGATCTGGGCAGTCTGCAAATTCTAGTGCCGGAGGCCGGCTGGAATCAACGAACGATACGCGCCGGAGCTCCGTCGGGCCAATCTCATCGCCCGTTCGCGCCCGCCGGTCGCGTGATATTCAGGGTCTTTTCCGCCGGGAGAGTTCCGTGGCGTGATCGGCCCGGGACTTTGCGCCCGAGTACACCGCGAAGTGGCGCCACCGGGGCGCCTCGATCGGCCGGGCGTCTTCCTCGAAGAAGAAGCGGTCGGCGAAAGCGGGTTCCAGATCGTCGATCCAGGATGCGTCTTCGTCGTACTTGGCGAAGAACAACCGGTTCACCCAATCGGGGTCGCGCCCCTGCAGAAACTTGAGAGCGAAGACGCGCTCGCCCTCGATGTCGACGATCCCGTCGACCACCACCTTGCCGGGCGTGCACGACATGGACGGCCCGCGGACGGTGCGGCCGAGGCCCGAGACCTGACGGACCGCACGGGTGAAGACGTCGAACGCGCGGAAGAGGGGCACATCGAAGTATTGCCGGGGGCCCGTGTCGCGTTCGACGAACATGTAGTAGGGAATGATTCCCAGATCCACCTGCTTCTGCCACATCGCCGCCCATGTGTCGGGACGATCGTTGACCTGCCGGATGAGCGGCGCCTGGCTCCGTATCGTGGCGCCGGTCGACTGGACGCGGCGAACGGCGGTTCGGGCGATTTCCGGCGCCAGTTCGCGCGGATGGCTGTAGTGGCCCATCAACGCCAGGTGCTTGCCCGACGCGACCACGTCTTCGAAAAGGCGAAGCAGCGCGTCGGCGTCCGTGTCGGTGACGAACCGGTAGGGCCACCAGGCCAGCGCCTTGGTGCCGATGCGAATGGTGTGGAGGGAGTCGATTTCCAGCAGTGGACGGACGTAGTTCTCGAGAACGCCGGTGCGCATGATCATGGGGTCGCCGCCGGTGAAAAGCACGTCCCTCACCTCGGGGTGGCTCCGCACGTAGCGTTCCAACGACGCGGCTTCGCTGTTGGCGAACTTCAGGTCGTCCATGCCGACGAACTGCGCCCAGCGGAAGCAGTACGTGCAATAGGCGTGGCACGTCTGTCCCTGGCCGGGGAAGAACAGCATCGTCTCGCGGTACTTGTGCTGCATTCCCGTCTGCCGCTCGCCGTCGATGGAGGGGACGTTCAATTCCATCTGGCCGGCCGGATGCGGGTTCAGGCGGCGGCGGATGTCGTCGACGGCTTCCGTCACGCGATCCTTCGGGGCGTCCCGGTCGAGCAGGTCCCGGATGCGTTGGAAGTCGTCCGCCGACAGCATGCCCTCCTGCGGGAAGGTCAATTGGAACATCGGATCGCAGGGTATGTCGTCCCAATCGATCAGGTTGTCGGCGACATAGTTGTTCACTCGGAACGGCAGGACGTGCGACACGGCTTGAATGGCCCGTCGCTGCTCGGGGCCGAGGTTCCGGAACTGGGGCAACGCGTCGATATTCTTGTTGTTGTAAGCGCGAAAGCGGATCGGCTCGGTGCTCTGCGGTCGAGTCATGCCCCCTCCCGAATCGGTAATACGTCGATTCCTAAAGACCGTGTTTCGGTTGGTCTTTCCGGAAGCCGACCGGTTGTCGGTGTCAGCGCCGGCACATCCCCCGGTGTTCCCGACCGGCGGCGGCGCTGACACGCTACGATATCAAGAACGGCGTCGCGTCGATTCGGCGTCGAACCGTGCGTGGAGTGTGTCGATTCGACAGGGTGCGCGAACCCAGGTACGAGACTGCCGTGTCAGCGGGGGTCATTCTACCAACCAGCGGCGCGAATGTCACGGCCGGTCGCCTGAGCCCGGCGGCCTTGGCGAACCGGCGCCGGTTGGGTTACAATGGCTGGTCGCCAGTTGGTCGTTGTGGGCTTCCGGGAGCCGGTTGACGCGTTTCCGAAGCGAATCGAAGACGGCAAAAGGAGAAAGGGAGTTCGGCGGAGCGTCGAACTCCGGCATGACATGACCAGTTCCAAGGCTACCGCGACGCCCGAGTTCGACGAGTCGATCGCGGCCGAACACGATACGACCGGTTTTCGCATCCACTGGTATCGGTGCAATGTATGCGGCGTCGATTTCGAGGACGCCAATCCGTCTCACCGGCGGCGCCTTCATCTGCTGCTCGAGCACAAGCGCCTGCACCGAGAGCAACCCGTACAACACTGAACCTCCAGTCTTTCAGCCTCCCGTTCGCGTTGACCCGCAAGGTGGAGGCGATTCTCCACCGGTGGCAGGCCGAGCGGCGGGTGGCCCGCTTGTGGGCGGGCGACGCATCGTTGTGGACCGGAGGGGACGAGGCGCGTTGGCTCGGGTGGCTGCGGCTCCTCGATGAAACGCCGGCCCCCCCGTTCGCGTACTCGCGGTTGTCCGAAGAGGTCCGTGCGGCGGGATTTCGTCATGCCCTGCTGATGGGGATGGGGGGATCGAGCCTCTGCCCGGAGGTCTTGAGGTCCACCTTCGGACGCGTTCCCGGATCGCCCGATCTCTCGGTTCTCGATTCGACCGACCCGGCTCAGATCGCGTCGGCCCGCGACCGGATCGATCCGGCCCGGACGCTGTTCATCGTGTCGAGCAAGTCCGGAACGACTCTCGAGTCCCGGACCCTGATGGATTTCTTCTATGGGTGGATGTCGGAACGCGTCGGCGCGTCGGACGCCGGACGTCAATGGATCGCGATCACCGACCCGGGGACCAAGCTCGAATCGATGGCGGCGGACCGGGGTTTCCGGGCCGTCTTCGCGGGTCGTCCCGACGTCGGCGGCCGCTTCTCGGCGTTATCCGGTTTCGGCATGGTTCCGGCCGCGATCATGGGCGTCGACGTCGAGGCGTTGTGGGCGCGATCCGGGGCAATGGCGCGGGCCACGGCCGGCGACGTGGACGCGCCGCGCAACCCGGCCGTCGCGCTCGGCGTCGTCCTGGGGGCGGCGGCCGAGGCGGGACGCGACAAGGTGACGTTGGTGACCTCGCCGCCGCTGGCGGCCATGGGCGCGTGGTTGGAGCAACTCCTGGCGGAATCGACCGGCAAGGACGGACGGGGGCTGATTCCCGTCGACGGGGAGCCGCTCGATCCACCGGAGTTCTACGGGGCCGACCGCGTGTTCGTGTACACGCGGTCGTCGTGGGACCCGGCCGATGCACAGGACCGGGCGGTCGCCGCGCTGGAAGAGGCCGGTCATCCGGTGGTTCGCATCGACGTGGGCGACGCCTACGACATCGGGCAGGAATTCTTCCGCTGGGAACTTGCCGTGGCCGCGGCCGGATCCTACATGGGTCTGAATCCATTCGACCAGCCGGACGTGGATGCCAGCAAGGCGGCCACGCGCGCGCTGATGGACGGCTACGAGACGTCCGGGGCGCTTCCCGGCGGTCCATCCCTGTGCCGGACGCCCGGCCTGGAGCTGTTCGGCGACGCGCGGGGCCCCTGGGGCGACGCCGGGCGCGGCGCCGGGTTGACCGACTTTCTGCGCGCCCACCTGCGGCGGATCGATCCGGGCGATTACTTCGCCATACTGGCGTATGTCGAATCGCGGCCAGAGATCCGGGACGTCATCGAGGACATACGGCGATGCGTGGGCCGGGGCAAGAAAGTGGCGACGACCGTGGGATTCGGTCCCCGATTCCTTCACTCCACCGGGCAACTCCACAAGGGCGGCCCGAACACCGGCGTGTTCCTGCAGATCACGTGCGATGACGTCCGCGACATCCCGGCGCCCGGCCGGGGCTACTCTTTCGGAGTGATCAAGGCGGCCCAGGCGGCCGGCGACAGCGCTGTGCTGGCCGAGCGCAAGCGCCGGTTCCTCCGCGTGCACCTAGGATCGGACACGACGGCGGGTCTGGACCACCTGCGGGACGCGATCCGGCAGGCGCTCGTACTCTGAACGCCGTCGGATCGCGCCGGTTCGAAACGCGAGTCTAGTATCGGCCGCGGCCCATGCCCCGGTTCACCTGGGGCCGGGCTTCGTTGACGGTCAAGGGCCGTCCTCCGAGATCAGTCCCGTTGAATTGCTCGATGGCGCGTTCGGCATCGGCGTCGTCCATTTCGACGAATCCGAAACCCCGCGACCGGCCGGTGTCCCGGTCGGTGATGATCCGGACGGACTCCACGTTGCCGGCCTGCGAAAACATGTCGCTCAGTTCGTCTTCCGTCGTTTGAAACGGAAGGTTTCCAACATACAGTTTTTTTGTCATTCGTATTCCTTGAAGTTAGTCTGTCGGGGGCTTCCAGGGCTTTTGCGGGAAAGGGTGCGGCAGTCGGGGTCGATACCTGCTACTTTCCGGACAGAGGCACGGGACTCCTTGGCACAGCGTCAAGCAACGACACCGTTGCAGCCCTAAGTATAAGTCCGCACACCGCCGTGTCCACAAAGAAAATCAAAAAGAAACGCACGGCCATGTGCGTGCTCGGCCTTTTGAGAGCGTGAACGTCGATATGACCGCGTCGCGCCGCGACCCGTTTCCGGACCGGCTGAACGGTGGGTGACACGCCGGCTTCGGATTCCGCTACTCGGACCCTTGCAACCGGGCGCGCCCCACGTAGTTGGTGTCGGTGCCGAACCAGATCTGGCGCGTGGTTTCGTCGAAGACCATGTGCCGGACCGTGCCGCCTCCGCTGGCCAGCTCCGTGATGCTGAAGAACGACTCCGTCTCCGGATCGAATCCCACGAGCCGGTTGGGGTCGGGGTTCGTCTCGAAGAACCAGAGGCGATCCTCGTCGTCGACCGTCATGGCGTAGGGACGGGATGCTGCTCCGCCGGGGTTCCGCCATTCCCGGACTTCGTGAGTCACCGGGTCCATCCGTCCCAGGAACCCCCGCGCATAGTCGACGTACCAGACGGCGTCGTCCGACGTCAGCGCGATGCGCCGCGGTCGGGCGTCGGCGTTGGGCAGTTCGTGCTCCGTGAGCGTCATCGTCGCCGGATCGATCGTGCCGATCTTGTGGGTGCCGAACTCGACGAACCAGGGATGCTGATCCGAGTCGAGGACGATCCCGTAGGGACGCGCCTGGGCCGTCGGCACCTCGATCAAGCCGATTTCGCCGTCGAGGCCGGCCGCGAGCCGCCCGACGTAGTTGCTGAACTGCACCGTGAACCAGATGTTGCCGTCATCGTCGAAGATCAGCGTGTGCGGGTCGCGGACGGCTTCCGGATCGGGCATCTCGAACTTCGTGATCTCGCCGGTTTCCGGATCGACGCGTCCGATGTGGCTTTGCCGGTTTCCCGCGTACCACGGGACGCCGTCCGTGTCGACCACCACGTTATGGGGACCCGCGCCCGCATCCAGGTCGTAACGCCGAAACTCGTCCGTGGCCGGATTCAGCAGGCCGACGTAATCGCCGGCCTGGCCGACGAAGAAGATCCGATCGGGTCCGCCGACGGCGGGGTCCCGGGGCCGCGTCCCGTCCCACGGGACTTTCCATTCGGTGATCTCGACCCACTGCGAGCGGCTCTGGAGCATGTCCGGCGCTGAACCCTGCGCCAGGGTCGTGAGCAACAGAGCGATCATTGCGTGGTACGACATCGATCAATCCTCCTCTTGCAAAGCCGTTCGTCCGACACCGCATGATACCGGTTCGGCGCCGCAAGACGGAACGTTTCCGGTCCCGCCCGCGAGCCCGACGCGTGCGGGCGTGGTTTCAGCGTTCCCGCCGCCTGGAGCGGACGGACTCGGCCAGCGCATCCAGAAGCGGGACGCTCTGCTCCCAGCCGACACAGGCGTCAGTGATGCTCTGCCCGTAGACCAGGTCCATGGGATCCTTCAGATCCTGGCGTCCTTCCCGAAGGTGGCTCTCGATCATGACCCCGAAGATCCGGTCCTCGCCGGCGCCGACCTGGTCCGCGACGGCCTTGCCGACATCCAACTGGCGGTGGTGCTGCTTCTGGCTGTTGGAATGGCTCAAGTCGATCATGAGCCGTGTCCGCAAACCTGCGGCGGCGAGCTGTTCGCCCGCGGCCCGGACGCTGGCGGCGTCGTAGTTGGGCTGCTTGCCGCCCCGAAGGATGACATGGCAATCCTCGTTTCCCGTGGTCGCCACGATGGCGGAGTGGCCGGCCTTGGTCACCGACAGGAAGTGGTGAGGGTTCCGTGACGCATGAATCGCATCGATGGCGATCTTCAGGTTTCCGTCCGTGCCGTTCTTGAACCCGACCGGGCAGGAAAGCCCCGAGGCGAGCTCGCGATGGACCTGGCTTTCGGTCGTTCGCGCGCCGATCGCGCCCCAACTGACCAGGTCGGCCATGTACTGAGGCGAGATGACATCGAGATATTCGACGCCGGCGGGCACGCCCATCTCGTTGAGGTCCAGCAGGAGCTTTCGGCCGATCCGGAGTCCGTCGTTGATCCGGAAACTTCCGTCCAGGTGCGGGTCGTTGATCAACCCCTTCCAACCCACCGTCGTCCGCGGCTTTTCGAAATAGACGCGCATGACGACGAGCAGATCGGCTTCCAGCCGTTCCTTTTCGTGTCTGAGCCGGCTCGCATACTCGAGCGCGGCTGCCGGATCGTGTATGGAGCACGGACCGATCACGACCAGCACACGGTCGTCGTCGCCCTGCAGGATTCGATGTATGGCCTGACGCGTCCGAAAGGTCAACTCGCCCGCGTCTTCCGTGACGGGGAACTCGCGCAATACATGCGCGGGCGGCAGCAGCTCCTTGATTTGGCTGATTCGAAGGTCGTCCGTTGCGTGAGTCGTCACGGCCACTGGATCCGTCCGTTTCGCAAACGGCGATTATAGCCTGTTTTCGGGAGGCCATGCGCCGACCATCCGGCGCCGAACCCGGGCTGTTTCACGCTGGTAGCGGGTTGAAGACGTATCCGTTTCGGACTGACGCCCCGCTCCCTGCGCCCAGGGCCAAACGTCCCGAGGCCACTTCGACGCGTGCACCGCGTAGATCCGGATCGTCATGGAAGTGTGCGGTTTTCGTTTGTCAAAAGTGTGCAGTTTTCGTTTGTCATTGACACCGGTGCCGGTGAAGACGCTGGAGCAGCAACAGATGACGACGCTGCACCGGGTGCGGGCCGGATGGATGCACACACGGGTGGCGCGGATCAACGCCGTGCGCGGGCTGCTGCGGGAGCTGGGCTACGCGATCCCCGTGGGCGCCCGCCACGTGGTTCCGCAAACTCAGGCGCTGATCGTGGACGCGGAGACGGAGATTCCCGCCGTGTCGCGGGAGATGTTCCACGACCTGTGCGAAGAGATCCGTGACCTGGAAGCCCGGATCGGGAAGGTCGAACGGGAGATCGACGCCCTGGCTCGGCAGAACCCGGTGGTGGTCCGGCTACGGACGATTCCAGGCGTGGGGGTGCTGACCGCCACGGCGCTGGTCGCCTTCGTGGGCGACGTCGAACGGTTCGCCTCGGGCCGGCACTTCGCCTCCTATCTGGGCCTGACCCCGCGGGAGTACTCCAGCGGTATGCGCCGCTACCTGGGCCGGATCTCCAAGAAGGGGGGCGTCTACCTGCGGACCCTGCTGATTCATGGCGCCCGCAGCGTCCTCCGCCTCACAGGTTTCCACCGCGGGCTGCGCAGACGGTTCGATCGATGACGAACCGGTCGGACCGGCGCGGGGCGATGCCGAGAACGCCGCTGGCCATCCAGGCCGTGTCAGTCGATTGGTTCCCCGCGCGCGCATAAATCATCATGGCCCGGGAGCGACGAAACTCCCACACCAGAGGCCGAAGATACGAGTGCAGTCTGTACCACCCGGTCCGGCGCCGCGACTGGACAACGCGGCAATTGCCTTCGCAGTTGCCGAGGCGGAGCCGAGGCGTCAGTCCAAGAGAAAGATCTCTTCAGTTCACTCCGCACGAACGTACCCGACGCCGGGCCGTTGCCTGCCGGCTTGGCGTGAAATCGCCCTGGCCCGCGAATACGGGCCGGAAGGCGGTCCGCGCGGGCGTATCCGAGTTTTGACTCGAAACCGGCGACGGGGCTGTCTATCATCGAGAGAGGGCGCGTCGGCGCGAACCGACTCGGGGACCGAGGGCTGAGGCATCAGAGGTTGGGAATGACTCTTGCGGACAACCTGCCCTTTTCGGACGACTTGGGGCCGTTCAAGGTCGTACAGGTCCATGAACCGAGCGTGGGGTTGCACGCCGTGGCCGTCGTGGACAACGTTGCGGCCGGGCCCGCCATCGGCGGACTCCGCATGGCGCCGGACGTTTCCGTCGCCGAGTGCGCCCGCCTGGCGCGCGCCATGACGCTCAAGAACGCCGCCGCCGGCCTGCCCCACGGCGGGGGCAAGTCGGTGATGATGGGAGACGCCGGCGCGCCGCTCCACGAAAAGGAACCGCGAATCCGGGCGTTCGCGGCGGCGTTGCGGAACGAGCGAAGCTACATCGTCGGTCCGGACATGGGCACGAACGAGCAGTGCATGGCCTGGGTCAAGGACGAAATCGGGCGCGCGGTCGGACTCCCGCGGGCGATCGGCGGCATACCGCTCGACGAGATCGGGGCCACCGCGCTCGGCCTGAAGGCCGCCGCGAAGGCGGCCGAAGAGTATTGCGGGTTCACGATCCGCGGTGCGCGCGTCGTGGTTCAAGGGTTCGGTTCGGTCGGCCGCTACGCGGCGCGCTTCCTGGCCGGCGAAGGCGCCGTCCTCGTCGGCGTTGCCGACTCCACGGGGAGCGTTGTCGGGCCCGACGGCCTGGACGTGGACCGGCTGATCCGCATCAAGGACGACGGCGGCCGCGTCATCGACTACGACCCGCCGCGGGCGGGGGCGCCCGACGACGTCATCGACGCCGAATGCGAGATCTGGGTGCCGGCGGCCCGACCCGACGTCATCACCGAGGCCAACGTCGAACGCCTGTCGACTTCGTTGATTCTGCAGGGGGCCAACATACCGATCACGCCGGGCGCCGAGCAGGTTCTCCACCGGCGGGGCGTCGTGTCGGTCCCCGACTTCATCGCCAACGCGGGTGGAGTCATTTGCGGGGCGATGGAGTATGCGGGCGCCACCGAGGGCGCCGCCATCGCCGCCATCGAGGCGAAGGTCGGCCGGAACACACGCGATGTCCTCCAACGCGCGCGGGCGGACGGCGTGCCGCCGCGGGAGGCGGCCTTGGCCATGGCGACGGAACGCGTCCGCGAGGCGATGCGCACGCGCCGCTGGTCGATCTTCTAGCCGACCCGGGATGCCGTCGACGACACAACGGGTAGTGCTGGGGGCCCTCGCCTTCCTGGCGATGGGGGCCACGGCCGGCCGGGCCGCCCAGGAAACCGTCACGACGGCCGCCGATATCGTCGGGCGGGCCGTGGCGCGCGCCGAACTCCAGCGCGAGGCCCGGTCCGACCTCGCTTACTCCGCCACCATCCGCGCCATCAACCAGCGTCTCGACGGCGACGGCGACGTCGAGCAGGAGGAAACCTCCACGTACCGTCAATACGCGTTCGAGGGCGTGCTCTTCGACGAGTTGATCGCCCGGAACGGCGAACCGCTCGACATGGACGATGCTCGGGACGAAGCCCGAAGGAAGGAGGAATTCGCCGAGGACGTCCGGGAACGGATCGAGGACGGGGAAGACCCGCGGCCGCGCGACGAGAACCGCGTGGATTTCGACGAGGAGTTCGCGAACCGTTACGACTACGCCCTGGTCGGGGAAGACGTGGTCAACGGCCACCGCTGCTGGGTCATCTACCTCTCGCCGCGCGACGGCGACCTTCCGGTCCGACGGGGCATCGACAACGCCCTGAACAACTCCACCGGGCACTTGTGGATCAGCATGGACGACTACGGCCTGGTCCGCGTGCAGTTCGAAATGGCGCGTTCGGTCCGGTTCTGGCTGGGTCTGCTCGGAACCTTGCGCAATACCCGGGGCCGTCTCGACTTCGAGCGGGTGACCGACGGCGTGTGGTTGCCGACCGTCGTCGACATCACCACCGACCAACGCGTCCTGTTCCGCAGCCAACGCCGCCGCATCGTGCGCGCGTGGGAGGATTACACGCCCGCTCCGGCTTCGGACTGAGCCGCGGGCGCCGCCATCGGTTCCCCGTAGTCGCCGGGCACACGGGGGAACCGTCCTTCGACCCAGTCCCGCGCCGCTTCCTCGATGCGGCGCCGGGAGCTGGAGACGAAGTTCCACCAGATGTGCCGTTCGCCGTCGACGGGATCGCCTCCGATGACCAGCACGCGCGACGGCGCGGAGGCCGTCAACGACGCGTCCGTTCCGGGTCCGAAGACGACGGCCCCGAACGGTCCCGCATCGAGCGATGCGGCGCCCAGGGCGCCCGATACCACGTAAGCGCACAGCCCGCCTGCCTGTCCGGGAACCCGGACCGTGGAACCGGTGTTCATCCGCAGGTCGAGGCACAGCGTCGGGCACCGTGTACGGACCGGAGACTCGTGATCGAAGACCCGGCCCACCAGGAGCCGTCCCTGGATTCCTTCATGCTTCCACGACGGAAGCGACGCCTTCGGATAGTGGGCGAACTCCGGCTCGGTGTCTTCGACATCGCGCGGCAGCGCCACCCATAGCTGAACGCCGTGAATCGTCGACTCCCGCGCCCTGGACCGGGCATCGCTGCGTTCGGAGTGGACGATGCCGCGCCCGGCATGCATCCAGTTGATGTCGCCGGGACGGATCGTCGCGACCGAACCGAGGCTGTCTCGGTGCACGAGCGATCCTTCGAACAGGTAGGTCACCGTGGCCAAGTGGATGTGAGGGTGCGGCGGGACGTCAATCGCCTCGCCGGCGCGCAGCAACTCCGGCCCGAGATGGTCGAAATAGATGAACGGGCCGACCATCCGGTGACGTCGCGCCGGGAGCAGCCGGCGTACGGAGTGACGTCCCAGTTGCCTGACTCGCGCCGAGATGGGGGTGGCGGGAGGATGGGGCATCAGGGGACGGTGAATCCGTACCTCTCGAGAACGGATCGTCCGACGGGTCCCCGCACCATGTTTCGGAACGTAACGGCGGCGTCCTGACGCGCGCTCGAACGCTCCCGCCGGAGAATGGCCATGCCCTGCTCGATCGGCGCGTGCGCGTCGGCGGGGATGAGCCAGTATCGGCCCTCCCGCATCACGTCGGCCCGCGCCAGCGACAGGGCCAGGATTCCGACGTCGGCGCCGCCGGTCATGGCGAACTGCGCGGCCTGAGAGACATTGTCGCCGTGAACCAGCTTGTCGGCGACACGGTCGTGGACGCCGAAACGCCGCATGGCTTCGATTGCGGCCCGACCATACGGCGCCAGGCGCGGGTTCGCGATCGCGATGCGGTTCACCGAGGGATCGTCGAGCGTCGCCATTCCCTCGGTTTCCGGTTCCAGGCTCGAGTCGGCCCGGACCCAGACCGCCAGCCGCCCCACGGCGTAGATCTCGACCGATCCGGGTTCGACCAGGTTCCGCCGATCGAGCGCCTCGACGTATTCGCGGTCGGCGGAGAGGAACACGTCGAACGGCGCGCCGTTCGCGATCTGCCCGTAGAAGTTGCCCGAGGACCCGAGCGTGAGCCGGACCGTGTGCCCCGACTCGCGCTCGAAGACGGCGATGATCTCCTCGAGGGGATGGTTCATGGACGCGGCGGCGGCCACGAACACGTCCTCAGCCTGCGCGGGGGCCGCCACCGCCAGGGGAAGCAGGAACAGAGCCGGGACTCGCATCCGCACGCCACAAGATTAGCAGATGCGAACGCGGACCGCCGATGCCCGGACCGTCCCCGCGACGCGGGATCGAGGCGACGGATGCGCCTCGGTCAAGGAGCGGCCACGATCGCCCTGCGCGTCGATGGGACGCGTTCTTGCCGGGAGATCATTGTAGAATCCGGCGCGAAACGAACCGCTGCCGGTACGGAGGTATTGTCAGTGACGGAAACCTGGAAGTCTTCGAGGCGGCTCCTGAGCGCGGCTGCGGTCGCGCTGCTGCTGGCGGGCGTTCCGGGCCGGGCGATGGGCCAGGACGACGCTCCCGCGCTCCTTGAGCGCGCCCGCGGAATTCACGAACGCGTGCTCACCATCGACACGCACGACGACATCCCGTTCGATTTCGCGACGGAAGACGTCGACCCGGGCGTCCGCGGTCCGCGTCAGGTCGACCTGCCGAAGATGGTCGAGGGGGGCCTGGACGCCGAGTTCTTCATCGTCTACGTCGGCCAGGGCGCGCGTGATCCGGAGGGTTACGCGTTCGCCCATTCCCGCGCGCTGACCAAGTTCGCGGCGATCCATCGCATGACCGGCGACATGTATCCGGACCGGATCGAGCTGGCGTACGCGGCCGACGATGTCGGGCGGATCGTCGAGTCCGGGAAGCGGGCCGCCGCGATCGGCATCGAGAACGGCTGGGTGATCGGCCGGGACCTGCGACTCGTGGACGCTTACCACGCCTTGGGGGCGCGCTACATGACGCTGGCGCACAACGGCCACAACGACATCAGCGATTCGGCCCAGCCGCAGCCACGTCTGGGCGACCCCCCGTCGGAACACGGCGGCGTCAGCGGCTTCGGCGAAGCGGTGATCGAGGAAATGAACCGCGTGGGAATGATGGTCGACGTTTCGCACATCTCGAAGGACGCCATGTTGGATGCGGTCCGGTTGTCCCGGGCGCCCGTCATCGCATCCCACTCGGCCATGTCCGGGGTCCACGCGCACGCGCGGAACATGGACGACGAGCAATTGCTCGCGCTGCGGGACAACGGGGGCGTCATACAGACCGTGGCCTTCGACGCCTACCTCGTGCCGGAAGAGCGCTCGCCGGCGGGCGTGGCGGACCTGGTCGACCACATCGACCATGCCGTCGGCCTGATCGGCATCGACCACGTGGGAATCAGCTCGGACTTCGACGGGGGCGGCGGCATCGATGGATGGCGCGACGCCAGCGAGACGTTCAACGTGACGCTCGAGCTGGTCCGGCGAGGTTACTCCGAGGACGCCATCGCCAAGCTCTGGGGCGGCAACCTGCTGCGCGTCTGGCGCGAAAACGAGCGCATCGCCGCGGCCGGGACGCGTTGACGCCGCGGCCGTGTACACTTTCGCGGCCGGCTGCTAATATGGCTTCGCGTCGGTGCTCCGGATCTCCGGAGCGGCAAGAGGGAACCCGGTGCGATTCCGGGGCTGCCCCGCAGCGGTGAACGGGAACGACCGCCGTCAATCGCACTGGCTCGACGGAGCCGGGAAGCGACGGCCATTAGGATCGCGGCGACAGCCGAACGCCCGTAAGCCCGAAGACCTGCCGGCGACGTGACGACGGACCTGGACCTCCGCGGGGAGGCACGGGGGCCCCGCCCTGACGGCTTCCCCTGTTCCACCCGCGGCCGGCATTCGGTCCCGATGTGCTGGACCATTCATCAGGAGGCATCGATGACCCCTCGACGCTCGTTGATCGTTCTGCTCTTCGCACTGAGCGTGGCCGTCCGGCTCGTTCCGTACGCGCTGGCGCGCCTCGGCGTACCGATCGATCCCGAATCCACGGCCTATCCGTGGAACTTCTCGCCGATCCTCCCGATCTGCCTGTTCGGCGGGGCGGTCTACGCGCGCCGCGAGTGGGTCTTCGCCATCCCGCTGGCCGTGTACCTGCTCGGCGACGTGGGCATCTGGATGCTGACCGGCCGGCCCGATTGGGCGTTCTACGCGGATCAACCGGTGGTCTACCTCTCGGTCGCCATGGTGGCCGCGGCCGGGTTCGCACTGCGCCGCGAGCGCACGTGGCCGCGCGTCGCGGCGGTGGGGCTCGGCTCCTCGATCGGCTTCTTCCTCGTGACCAACTTCGGCGTCTGGGCGTTCGGCGGCGGTGCGGTCTATCCGCATACGCTGGCGGGCCTCGGCGAGTGCTACGTCCTGGCGATCCCGTTCCTGCGAAACACGCTGGTCAGCATGGCCGTCTTCCTGCCCATCCTGTTCAGCCGCGTCGGCCTGAAGGCGACGGTGGCCGCCGCGCGCACCCCGCTGGCCGCGACCGGTACGTAACGCGCCGCCATGGCGCAACGCGTGGTGTCCCTGATCGCCAGCGCGACCGAGATCGTCTGCGCGCTGGGGTTCGAGTCCGAGCTGGTCGGCCGCTCGCACGAGTGCGACTACCCGCCTTCGGTGACGCGCCTGCCGGCCTGCTCGAGCTCCAAGGTCGAGGTCGGAGCGTCGGGCGCCGATATCGACGCCGAGGTCCGGGCGATCGTCTCCGAGGGCCTGTCCGTGTACCGCGTGGATCCCGAGCTGCTGGACCGTCTGGCTCCCACGGTCGTCATCACGCAGACGCAGTGCGAGGTGTGCGCCGTCAGCCTCAAGGACGTCGAGGCGGCCGTGTGCGAGCTGGTCGGCTCCCGGCCGGCCGTCGTGTCGCTGGAGCCGATGTCGCTGGACGACGTGTGGACCGACATCCGGGCCGTGGCGTCGGCGCTTGGCGACGCGGAGCGCGGCGACGCTCTCGTAGCGGGCCTCCAGGCCCGGCTCGAGGCGCTCCGCGGCCAAACGCGGACCGTTGCCGCCCGTCCTTCCATCGCGTGCATCGAGTGGATAGACCCGCTCATGAACGCTGGCAACTGGATGCCGGAGCTGGTCGACGCGGCGGGCGGCGACAACCTGTTTGGGGAAGCCGGAAAGCATTCCGGGTACTTCCCGTTCGAAGACCTTGCGGCGGCCGACCCGGACGTCATCGCCATCATGCCCTGCGGGTTCGACATCGACCGCGCGTGGGGCGAGATGCGGCCGCTGGTGGCGCACCCGGCGTGGGCGGAGTTGTCCGCCGTTCGCGAAGGCCGCGTGGTCATCACGGACGGAAACCAGTACTTCAACCGTCCCGGGCCGCGCGTCGTGGAATCGGCCGAGATCCTGGCGGAATGCCTCCACCCGGAGCGCTTCGACTTCGGCCACCGCGGTCGGGGCTGGCGGCCGTGGACGCCCCGGCAGGGGTAGCTGGGCGCAGGCGCCGTGAAAACAGGTGACGTCGTGACGAAGCTGCAGGACCTGAAGAAGCACCTGATGGAAGACCCGGAATTCCGAGAGAAGTATGTCCGCGCCAACGACGAGTTCACGCTGATCGAGGCGCTGGTTCACGCGCGAGCGGCGGCCAAGCTGACGCAGGCGGAACTCGCCCGGCGCCTGGGCACGACCCGGTCCGCGATCGCGCGGCTCGAGGGCGGGGGAGTGTCGCCGACGTTCGCCACGTTGCGGCGTTACGCCGAAGCGACCGGCACGCGCCTGACCGTCGAATTGGTAAAGGCGGACACCTGAATCGCGCGGGCGACCCTGTGCCCGATCTTCTTGTTGTTTTGCGGTCGGAGAGCCGCCAAACCGTTACGAGCGGTAGGCGTCGAGCAGGGCGCCGAGTCCGGGGACCCGACCGGCCAGCTCGTCCACGTCGATGTCCTCGCCGCGCATGCCGACGGCCCGGATGTCGGGCGGACGGCACACGATCACGGCGGCCGGCGCCTTGTACCCGTAGGCCCACGCGCCGCCGGGCGCCGGGTAACTGTCGACGCCGACCTCCTCGATCGGAACGATCGTGCACGAGCCGCCATCGAGAGGCGTCCCGGCGCGCAAGAGGCTCACGCCCGCCTCCATGCGGTCCACATCGCCCGCAACGTCACCGGCGACAGCGCGAAGGCGCCGGCGGCGGCAATCAGGCGGGCCGGCACGACGCGGAGCTTGCCCGCGACTTCGAACTCGAGCCTTTCCCGTTCGAAGTCGGCCCCGACGTCCAGTCCGGGTCCCGAGCGGGCGCCGAGCACCGCGATGGCCGGGCCCAGGCACGCCCATACCATTCCCGTGTCCGCGGGGTCGTCGAACCCCAACCGGAGGCGCAGGTGGAAGTCGCGCGGCCGAACGGCGGCCGCGGCGGCCCGGAAGAATCGCAGCAGACGGCGCCGGAACGCGGCGCGGCGGCGCGCCGCGGAAAGCAACGCTTGAGAGAAGCGGAGCGCCATCCCGCCCCGGCGAAGCGCTCGGCGCCGGATACGCCGGCCGCGTCCTCGCACCGCCCTGGGATCGAACTCGACCAGACCGAACATCCATCGCACGGAAACGTCGGCTCGAATCGAGTCGCGCCTGCCGATCTTGAAGACGAGGTCGACGGGCGCCAGGAGCAAGGCCGTCAGGACCGACACCGTGACGAGAACGGCCAGGAGCATCGCGGGATCCCGCTATTCCTGGCTGTCCTTGGGTTTGCCGATCGTCACGTTTTCGACGCCTTTGGTGACCGTTTCCACGATTCTCTCCAGCACCCGGCCGCTGCCGCGCTTGACGGGCTCGACCTTGACTCCGTCCTGATCGATGACGATGACCGCGACGGGCTTGATGCCGCCCGCCCCGCCGGTGACGTTCTTGTCCTCTTCGCCCGTGTCGTCCTTGCCGCCGGCGCCGGCCACACCGAAGCCGAAGCCGAAGCTGACCAGCGGGATGAGCGTGGCCCCCTCCAGGGTGATCGGTTCGCCCACCACGGTCTTCGTGTTCAGCAGCCGTTCGATTTCCTGCAGCGTCGTTTTCGTGATCGATTCCACTTCGGACATGAGACTTCCTCCCAAAAAATGCAGAATACCACGGCGCCCGGGACGCGTCGTTGAGCGGCCAGACGTCCGTGGAACGACCGGCGTCTCTGGCGGCTCCTGGGGGCTCAGGCGGCTCCGGTGAGACAAGCGGCCAGGAAGACGCGATATGCAGATACGCTATAGATGGGGAATCGGCTAAACGAATGGGCACGACCGGGATCGAACCGATGACCTCTACCGTGTCAAGGTAGCGCTCGTTCCAACTGAGCTACGTGCCCCGAGGCTGCGTCTTCCGGAATTCTAAGGCCGGCCGCAACCGCCGTCAACTCGGGCTCGCCGGCCCGGACCGTGGCGCGTCCGCGGTTATCGCACCGGTTCCAGGTCCCTCCAGTTGGGTCCCATTTTGGCGTCGACGACCAGAGGGACCTTTAGGTCGGCCACGCCCGACATCCATTCCCGGATGTCTTCGACGATGCTCTCCTCGCCCTGGGGCACCTCGAAGATCAGTTCGTCGTGCACCTGGAGCACCATCACCGTCCGGACCTTGCGGCGGCGGAACTCCTCGGCGATCCGGATCATGGCCAACTTGATGATGTCGGCGGCGGCGCCCTGAATCGGCGCGTTGATGGCCATCCGCTCGGCCATGCTGCGCCGCATGCCGTTCCGGGAGTTGAGCTCCGGAATCGGGCGGATGCGGCCGAACAGCGTGCGCGTCCGCCCGTCGCGGCGGGCCTCGTCCAGCGCGTCCCGGATGTAGCCGCGCACGCGCGGATACCGGTCGAAGTATCGCTCGATGAACGACTCGGCCTCCTGCCGGCCGATTCCGAGTTGCTTGGCGAGACCGAACGGCGTCTGGCCGTAGACGATGCCGAAGTTCACGGCCTTCGCTCGGCTGCGCTGCTCGCTGGTCACTTCCTCGGGCGGCACGCCCAGCACTTCCGCCGCGGTCGACCGATGGATGTCGGCGTTCTGCAGGAACGCGTCGATCATGCGCTCATCGCCGGAAAGGTGCGCCAGGATCCGCAGTTCCACCTGCGAGTAGTCGGCCGACAGCAGGCTCGATCCTTCCCGTGCGACGAACGCCGCCCGGATTTCGCGTCCGAGCGCCGTTCGGATCGGGATGTTCTGCAGGTTCGGGTCGTGCGAGGACAGCCGTCCGGTCGCCGCGGCGGTCTGGTTGAACGACGTGTGCAGCCGTCCCGCCCCGTCGATCATCCGGGGCAGCACGTCCACGTACGTCGACTTGAACTTGGCGCGTTGCCGGTAATCCAGGATGCGTCGCGGCAACTCGTACGTTTCGGCCAGGTGCTCCAGGACCTCGACCGCGGTCGAGTACTGGCCGGACTTCTTGAGCTTGCGCGGCGGCGGCAGGTTGAGCCGTTCGAAGAGAATGACGCCGAGCTGCTTGGGCGAGTTGATGTTGAACTCCTCGCCCGCCAGCGCGTGGATGCGCGAGGTCAGGCCGTCGAGCTCGCGGGCCATCGCGCCGGACATCGTCTCCAGCACGCCCGGGGCCAGCATGATGCCGTTCTCCTCGATGTCGGCGAGCACGGGCACAAGCGGCCGCTCGATGCCGGCGTAGACGTTCCCGGCTTCCTGCTCGATCTTGGGTCCGAGGAACGCGTGAAGCCGATGCACCCAGACGACCGCGTCGTCGAGCTCCGCGTCGACGGCCCGTCCGAAACAGGCGCGCGTCAGATCGGCCACGCCGTACCGGCCGCCGTTGGGATCCAGCAGGTAGGCCATCAGCATCACGTCGTCGTAAGGCGGCGCCAGGGCCAGGCCTGGGGCGCGCAGCGCCAGAATCGCCGCCTTGGCGTCGTGGACGATCTTGCGCCGGGCGGGGTCGGAGAGGAGGGACGCGGCGGCGGCGACCGGCGCGTCGTGGACCGGGCCGTCCCCCGGCCACAGAAGGACCCGATCGCCGTCGAGCCACAGCGCGAACGCGGGGCCGGGATCGGGCGGGTGGTCCGTGCGGACGATTTCGCAAACGGACTCCGGCCCCGTGTCTTCGTCTTCCGGTTGCGCCTTCAGCAGGGTGGTGAAGTCCAGCTCCCGAAGCAGCGGTGTCAGCGTGTCGGCATCCGGGGATCGGTACCGGAGTGCGTCCCACTCGACCTCGACGGCGACGTCCGTGTCGATCGTGACCAATTCCTTGCTCAGGAGAATCTGTTCGCGGTGTTCGATCAACGACTCGCGTTGCCGCTTCGCTCGGACTTCCGCGGCGCCGTCGAGGCAGGCATCGAGCGAGCCGAAGCGTTGGATCAACGACCGCGCCCCTTTTTCGCCGATCCCCGGGGCGCCGGGCACGTTGTCGGAGGCGTCGCCCCATAGGCCCAGCAGGTCGACGATCCGGTCCGGCCTCACGCCGAAGAGTTCCTCCACGTCGTCGGGACCGATCAACCGGTCGTCCTTCGACGTGTTCAGCACGCGCGTGTCGTCGGTCACCAACTGCATCATGTCCTTGTCGAGCGTGACGATGAACGGATGTATTCCGTCTTCCGACGCCCGGCGGGCCAGCGTCCCGATCACGTCGTCGGCTTCCTTGCCCGGGACCTCCAGAATCGAAACGCGCATGGCATCGCAGAAACGCTTGATGTAGGGGATCTGCTCGGCCAGGTCCGGGGGCATCTTGTCGCGGTTGGCCTTGTAGTCGGGGAACATCGCGTGACGGTGGGTGGGCTCCGCTGTATCGAAGACCATGGCCACGTAGTCCGGGGGGAACTTCTCCAGAACGCGGTTCAGCATCAACGCGAATCCGTACGTCGCATTTGTCGGCAGCCCCTGGCTGTTGGTCAGGCCGCGAACGGCGTAATAGGCGCGGAACACCTGGGACATCGCGTCGACGAGCATCAGTGAAGGACGCTTGATCATCGGTGAGCAGAACTGTGCACTGCGAGACACGCCCCGTCGAGATGACCCTGTCTCAAGTGATTCATTCCATTGATCCGGCCGTTAGGCACGCCGATTGCACGGGACAAGGCGCGATGCATGAGCGAACGCTGGCCGGCGTGATCGAATTCTCCGGCGTCGGGTTGCACACGGGGGTCTCGGTTTCCATAGCCGTACGTCCCGCGCCCGCGGGCACAGGCATCGTATTCCGCCGCGTCGATCTCGACAACTTCGAAATCCGCGCGGGAGTGGCGTCGGTTTCCAGGGTGGCTTACGCGACGACCTTGATGTCGAAGGGCGTCTGGATCTCGACGGTCGAACACCTGCTCTCGGCCTTCTACGGGATCGGCGTCGACAACGCCTACGTCGACATGGACAACCTCGAGGTTCCGATCCTGGACGGGAGCGCTCGCCCGTTCACCGAAGCCATCGCCCGGGTCGGGCTCGTCCGGCAGAACCGGCTTCGGGAATATCTGCGCGTGGATCGCGAGTTCGTGGTGGAGGAAGATGGAAAGTCGCTGGCCATCTATCCGGCCGAGACGTTCCAGGTCGACTGTACCATCGACTTCGAGCATCCGTTCATCGGCCTCCAGCGACTGTCGCTGGACTGCACGCCCGAAGGCTACGCGGCGTCGATCGCGCCCGCGCGTACGTTCGGGTTCGAAGACCAGGTCGAGGCGTTGCGGCAGAACGGCCTGATCCAGGGAGCGTCGCTCGAGAACGCGATCGGGCTCACCGCCGCCGGCATGCTCAACGAGGAGCCGCTGCGATTCAGGGACGAGTTCGTCCGCCACAAGATTCTCGATCTGCTCGGCGATTTCGCCTTGATCGGAAGGCTCGTGCTGGGACGGCTCGTCGCAAACCGCGCGGGTCACGCGTTGCACACCCGGTTCGTCGCCGGCTTGTTGGAGAGCACGGCCCACTGGTCGATCGAGACCCGCGAGCCGGCGGCGCTCCGGGCGGGCATCTGACGGGGCCGGCTCAGGCCGACTTCGAATCGCCCCCGACCCGCGCCAGGGTCAAGACCTCGACTCTCCGGGCGCCGTGGCGCTTCAGAACGCGCGTCAACTCGTTCAGCGTGGCCCCCGTGGTCTGGATGTCGTCGACCACCACGACCGAGCGCTCGACGCGTCCCCGGCATTCGAACGCGCCCTGAACGTTGACCACGCGTTGGGCGCGGGTCATGCCTGTCTGGCTTCCGGTGTCCCGCCGCCTTCTGACAACGCCGCGTTCGACGGGCAGCCCCAACCGCGCGGCCAGCAACTCGGCCTGGTTGTAGCCGCGTCTGCGCTGGCGGCGCGGGTGCAGCGGCACGGGCACGGCGCAGTCGGAACCGAACGCGTGCCGTTCCAGGCACGCCTTCAGGCGCCGTCCGAGCGGCCGCGCCAGGGACACGCGGTCGTTGTACTTGAACTCGTGCACGAGTAGCCGGACCGCGTCGTTGAACGCCAGGGCCGCGCGCCCGAAGTCGTACCGCGTCCTTCCGGTCAGGCACGCCGCGCACATTCCCCCGGCGGCCACGCCGGCCAAGCCGCAACGCTCGCAGACCGGGGATGCCGGGCCGGCCAGGGACGCCGTCTCGCACGCCGCGCAGAGCGGTCCCCGCCTCCAACCGGATGCACGCCGTTCGCAGAGGACGCAGTCGACGGGAAAGAGCAGGTCGAGGATGGGATCGAGCACGCGATGTCGAGTTCGACGGGACGGGCCCATCGACTATATCACGCGCCCCGTGTCACCGCGCGTACGGGTGATTGCGAAGGATCGAAATCGCACGAAAAAGCTGTTCCATGAGAACGGCGCGCGCGAGGTCGTGGCTGAAGGTCAACTCGGACAGCGACCAATCCAGGTCGGCTCGATCCATGACGCCGCCGGACAGGCCGGCCGGACCGCCGACGACGAAGACCAGGTTCCTGGGACTCTCCGCCATGTGCCGGCCGATGAACCGCGCCAGACCGGTCGAACTGAAAGCGCGCCCCCCGGCGTCCAACGCGACGACGTAGTCGTCTCTGTTCACGGCGCCAAGGATCCGCTGCGCCTCGACTTCGACCCGTGTCCGGTCGTTCGGGACCTTGGGTTCCCGCAGTTCCGTGATCTCGATGTTGGCGAGACGGCGCAACCGCTGGGCCATGTCCGTGCAGACGCTCGCCAGCGGGGCGTTCTTCGTCCGCCCGACCCAAACGACGCGGATCTTCACTGGCCGACGGAACAAGGCCCCGGTCCGGACCCGGGCGTCAGTTCCCCGACCGCGCGGGTTCGGGCACCGCCTGGCGCTTGCCGGCCCGCCACAGGCGTTCCAGGTCGTAGAACTCCCGGGCCCGCTCGGTGAAGATGTGCACGACGAAGTCGAGGTAGTCCATCAGGATCCATTCGCCTTCGGAGTAGCCTTCGATATGCGACGGCCGGAACCCCGCGTCCCGAAGCTTCTCGTTGACGTTGTCGGCAATGGATTGGGTCTGGCGGGACGACGTCCCCGTGCAGATGAGGAAGCGATCGGAGAACGAGCACAGCCCTTCGATGTCCAGGACCACCACGTTGCGCGCCTTCTTGTCCATTGCGGCGTCGAGCGCGAGATCGAACGAATCCCGGTGGGTGCGTGACGTAAGCGGCCTCCTTCAGGAGTATAGCCGGTTCGAGGTGATATAGGTCTGGACGGCCGGGGGAATCCACTCCTCGACGTCCGTCCCGTTGCGCAACCGTTGTCTCAAGGCCGTGGACGAAACGTCCGCGTCGACGCCCGGCAGGTAGTAGACGCGCGGCGTGGTCGAGAGCGGTTGTTCGGGCCGGTCCCGGACCACTTCGACGGAACGGACATCGTCGCGCATGGAGAACCCCGGACGATGGACGACGGCGACGCTGGCCAGATCGAACAGGCGGTCGTGGCTCTTCCATTCCTCGATTTCCGCGTACAGGTCGGCGCCTGTGATCAACAGGAACGCCGCGCCGGGGTGACGTTCGTGCATCAGCGCCAGAGTGTCGACGGTGTAGCGCGACTCCAGACGATCGACTTCGATCGTCGAGACACGAAATCCGTCGAATTCCATGATCGCCAGCGCGACCATGGCGAAACGGTGAAACGGGGATGTCAACCCGGTCCGTGACTTGTGTGGAGGCGTGAACGCGGGAACGAAATGGACTTCATCGACCGCGAAAGCTCGGGCGACCGTGCGGGCGGCGCGGATGTGGCCGTTGTGGATGGGATCGAACGTCCCGCCGAGGATCGCTATTTTCACGAATCCATGGCCATTTCCAGTGACCGCAGTTTCCGTGTCACGGTCCGCTTCAAACTGTCCAGACCCGCCCCGGTGACCGACGAAATTCTAGCGAACTCCGTATTTTGCTGTCCACACCAACGACCCAACTCGCGAACGCGCCCCGCATCGGCCGAGTCCATCTTCGACGCCAACACGATCGTGGGGCGCCCGGACAGCGGCGGGTCGTGGGCCGCCAACTCCGACCGCAGTATCTCGACCTGGGCCACCGGGTCTTCGGTGTTGCCGACGGAAACGTCGACGAGCAGCAGCAGCAGCCTCGTGCGTTCGATGTGCCGCAGGAATTGAATGCCGAGGCCGAGGCCCGCGTGCGCGCCCTCGATCAGACCGGGGATGTCGGCCATGACGAAGGACGAGTCTTCGTCGGCGGACACGACGCCCAGGCTGGGTTCGAGCGTCGTGAACGGATAGTCCGCGATCTTGGGATGCGCCGCAGACATGGAGGCGATCAGCGTCGACTTCCCGGCGTTGGGAAACCCGACCAGCCCGACGTCCGCCAACAGCTTCAACACGAGGCGGAGATTCTTTTCCTCTCCCGCCTGGCCGTCCTGCGCCTTCATGGGAGCGCGGTTCACAGACGAGGCGAAGTGGGCGTTGCCGCGGCCGCCCCGTCCGCCGGCCGCGGCCAGCCACCGTTCCCCAGGAGTGACGAAGTCGTGCAGCAGGCCGCCGGATTCGTCGTCGTAGACCAGCGTACCGACAGGGACGGGGATGTCGAGGTCGTCGGCGCCGCGTCCGTGCTTGTCGCTGCCCTGGCCGTGCCGCCCGCGGCCCGCCCGGAAGAGCCGGTTGTAGCGGAACCGGAGCAGCGTGTTCTGGTGCCGGTCCGCGACCATGTAGATGTCGCCGCCCTTGCCGCCGTCGCCGCCGCTGGGACCGCCCTTGGGGACGAACTTCTCGCGCCGGAAGGCGATGCACCCGTGTCCGCCGCCGCCGGCGCGGATCGTGATCCTGGCTTCGTCGATGAACATCGCGCGGAAAACAGAAAAGCCAGGCGCGCGGCGGCGGGCCGCGGCCTGGCCATGTCCTGACTCGAACGACTAGTTGCCGGCGGCTTCGATGCTGATGAACCGGCCGTGCCGCCCGCGGTCCCGGAATCGGACGACGCCGGCAACCTTGGCGAACAGTGTATCGTCCTTCCCCTTTCCGACGTTTTCGCCAGGCTTGAATCGCGCGCCCCGCTGCCGGACCAGGATCGATCCTCCCGTGACGTGCTGGCCGGCGAAACGCTTCACGCCCAGCCGCTGGGCGTTGCTGTCGCGCCCGTTTCTGGAGCTTCCGGCGCCTTTCTTGTGGGCCATGAATCCAACTCCTAGAGCTTGATCTCGTCCACGCGGAGCTCGGTGAAGGCCTGGCGGTGACCCCGCGTCCGCCGGTACTGCTTCTTCCGCTTCTTCTTGAAGACGATGATCTTCCGGTGACGGTCCTGGGCGAGGACGGTGGCTTTCACCGTCGCCTCGGGTACGAGCGGCGCGCCGACGGTCACCGCGTCGTCGCCGGCGACCATCAGGACCTCGTCCAACTCAACCGCGTCGCCGACGGCGCCGGGCAGTTGCTCGACCTTCACGGTGTCGCCCGGCGCCACGCGGTGCTGCTTGCCGCCCGAGCGGATCACTGCGTACATGGCTGGGATCCTCCAGTGGACACAATTCGCAATCTTACCGAGCCGTGCGGAGCGGTGTCAACGCGGGCGGCCGTTTCGCGAGTGGCCCGGCGTCCATGCCGGGAACGGGTTTACGTCGCGCGCGTCCGGCAACACTGGCGGAGCAACTTGCCGTCGTCGGCGCACGGTCCACGCCCGCGGCGGAAAAGCAGGCGTTCCGCGCCTCGGTCGTTCACGGCTCCATCGGCCGAGCCATGCGGTAGCCGACGCGGCGCGCGGTGAAGATGTAGGTGGGCCTGGCCGCGTCATCGCCGAGCTTCTGGCGTAGTTTCTTGACGAGTGCGCGCACCCGGTTGGAGTCGGCCCGGTCCTCGAGATCCCGCGCGCGACGCAGCAGGGTCTCGTGTTTCACGACTTCTCCAGCGTTCCATGCGAGCACGCGGAGCAGTTCGTATTCGATAACCGTCAATTCCACCGCGTTGCCGTCCAACGTCACCCGCCGCGCCGCGTAGTCGATGCCCAGGGCGCCGAGCCGGAACGGCGCCGGTTGGCTTCGCCGGCGCAGGACTGCACGGATCCTCGCGGTCAATTCGGTCGGCGAGAACGGCTTGACGATATAGTCGGCCGCGCCGATCTCCAGGGCGCGGGCGATGGTCTCGTCCCGGCCGTAGGCGGAGATGAAGATGACGGGCAGGTCGGCCAAGCCTGGGACGTGTTCCATCAACGCGATGCCGTCTGCGCCTGGCAGAATCAGGTCGAGCAAAACCAGAGCGGGTTTTTCGCTTTCAAGGAGGTGCGGGACTTCCCGCGGATCGCCCGTCGTGAGCGGGGCGTAGCCGGCCGCCGAGAGCGTGTCCCGCACGTCACCCAGCATCCGCGGGTCATCATCCACCACAAGGATGCGCGTACGGTTCGGCCAGCCGACGGATTCGTCAGTCCCGCTCTCGACGCTGTCGTCGGCCTGATCGGCGACCAGGACCGTGAAGATGATTCGAGTCCCCGCGCCGGCGCCGCCGCTCTCGGCCCAGATGCGGCCCCCATGTGCTTCGACCAGGCCTTTGCAGATGGCCAGTCCCAGGCCGGTTCCGTCGATGCCGCCCGCGTCGCCGCCGAGTCGGGCGTGTTTCCGGAACAGGTGCGGCAGTTGTTCGGGCGATACGCCGCGGCCCTCGTCGCCCACCGAGACCGCAACGTGCCCGCCGTCGCGTAGAGCCGAGACGCGAATGGGTGAGGACTCGGGCGCGTTTCGGGCTGCATTGGAGAAGAGATTGTTGAGGACTTGAACGATACGTCGCCGGTCGGCCAGCACGCGGGGCAAGTCCAGCGGCAGGTCGATCAGCACGGTATTTCCACCGCCGCCGCTCAGGAAGGTGTTCCGCGCCTGATCGACCAGCCGCGCGACGTCGACCGGTTCGGGTGTGACCGACAACGTCCCCGTTTCGATCCGGCCCGCGTCGAGAAGGTCGCCGATCAGGCCCCGCATGTGATCCGCCTCCTCGTCGATGATGCGGAAGAACTCGCGCAACTCGGCGGGGTCTGGCGACAGCGAACCGCCCAGCGCGGTGGCGGCGGCGCCCTTGATGGACACCAACGGCGCGCGCAACTCGTGGCTGACCAGGCTCATGAACTCGGTGCGCGACCGTTCCAGGGCTTCCAGAGGCGTCATGTCCTGCATGGTCACGACCACAGTATCGACGGCGCCGTCTTCATTGCGGATGGGTGTGGCGTTGATCAGCGTCTTGACGCTCCGGCCGTCTGGCACCGAAAGCATGATCTCCTCGGTGCGAACGGTCGTTGCTTCCCGGAGCAACTCCTCCAGCGGAAGGTCCGTGAGCGCGAACTCGCGCCCGTCAGCGCGCCGCACGGTGATGACTCGCAGCAACTGCTCCGCCGGACGGTCGTCCGAGATGAGGCGCGTGGCGATCCGTCGAGCTTCCCGGTTGAACGACACCGGCTGCGCGGTCTGGGCGTCGAACACCACGACGCCGACCGGCGAGGTGTCGATCAGGGCTTCCAGGTCGGCCCGGGCCCTCCTCTCGTTCCGGTAGACGCGGGCGTTGGCGATGGCTGTCGCCGCTTGCGAGCCGAACAGCACCAGGATTTTCTCGTCCTCGTCGGTGAACTCGCCGCCGCCCTCTTTCGTGACGAGGCAGAAGAGGCCGACCACAACTCCCTGATGCCGCACGGGGGTGCCCAGTAGGGGGCCACCGGGGATCAGTTCCGTCGTGTAGCCCAGAGATCGGACGTAAGCGGGCCCGTCAGGGAGCCGCACCGCGCCCGGAAGATCCCGGAAATGTTCGAATAGACCCCGCCCGCCGGCCCAGTTCACGAGTCGCCGATGGGCTTCGGGCGTCAAGCCGGAAGTCACGACGTCCCCCTCCGCACCCGCCGCGTCGACGGTCGCGATCACGCCGTAGCGGGCTCCGGTCAGAGCGCGCGCGCCGTCGACGACCTCGCGCAGCACGGTGTCCAGGTCCAGGCTTGCAGCGATGCGCAGGCTCGCCGCGCTCAGGCGGGACGTGCGGTCACGCAACAGGGCGATTTCACGCCGCAGGTCGTCAGAGTCACTCAAGGCATTCCCCCAGCCGATTTGCGAAGCCGACGCCGCGGGGGCCGGGCTCGCGGGCTATTCGGTTTTCGCCCGCCCCGACACGCCGCGCGATGGCGGTTTCTTGCAAGACAGATTCAAAGGACGACTAAATCTGAAATACGGCTAGGCCAATGACAATGAGATATAGAGACTATATAGTTATATTTGTCGTTGTAATCAATGATTTATTTGTGACTCTTGCTGGCGCTCTTGGCAGGTCGTGCGTGCAACGTCCCGCTTACCGGACCGCAACGGTACTCATGACCCCTTCGCCCGCGGATGCGCCTTCCGGTACTCGGCGCGCAGGTGCTCGACGCTGGCGTGGGTGTACTTCTGCGTCGTGCCCAGGTTGGCGTGGCCGAGCAGCTCCTGGATGCTGCGCAGGTCGGCGCCGTTCTCGAGCAGGTGCGTGGCGAAGCTGTGGCGCAGCGTGTGGGGCGTCACCCGGCGGCCCGGACGCAGGTGGGCGCGATAGTGTGCGACGAGCCGCTCGATGGAACGGGCCGTCAGGCGGCCGCCCCGGACGTTGACGAAGAGCGGCAGGCCGCCGGTGTCGTCCGGGCGCGTCAGTCCTTGTCGGGACCTTTCCGCGCGGTAGGCGTCCAGGGCCTCCCGGGCGAACTGCCCGAACGGAACGATCCGCTCCTTGCGGCCCTTGCCCAGGACGCGCACAAGACCATCCGTCCATTCGACATCGGTGTCGTCCAGGCCCACCAGCTCGCTGACGCGCAGCCCGCTGGCGTACAGCAATTCCAGGATGGCCCGGTCCCGGAGCGTCTTGAAGGTCCGTTCGCCGGGAATCTCGAGCAGGTCCTGGACTTCGGTCTGTTGGAGCGTTACGGGCAGTTTCCGCGGCAGCCGCGGCGTGGATACCAGTTCCGCGGGGTTCCTCTCGATCGTGCGGCGGCGGATGAGGAACCGGAAGAAGGTTCTCAGGGTGGACAGTATCCGCGCGACCGAGCTCCGGGCGAGGTTCTCCAGGTAGAGGGAGTTCAGGAAGTCCCGGATGACGACGTGGTCGACGGCGGCGAGCGTAACCTGCCGCATCTCGAGGAACGCGTCGAATCGGGCCAGGTCCCGCCGGTAGTTGGCGACGGTATGGGCCGACGCGGCGCGCCGAGCCAGGGCGCCCAGGAACGCGTCGATTTCCCCCCGGATCACGTCTTCGGTTCCTTGCGCGCCAGCGCGTCCACGGCCGACCGGAACGCCTCCATCAACCGCGCCGTGACGGGGCCGACCTTCCCGTTGCCGACCGGCGCGCCGTCGATTCGCGTCACGGGCAGTATTCCGCGCGTCGTGCTCGTGATGAAGGACTCGGCCGCGTCCCCGATGTCGGCCGGCGTGAACCGGGCCTCACGGATCGGGATGCCGGCGGCCTCGGCCACTTCCATGACGAGCGACCGCGTGATGCCGGCGACGATGCCCACGTCCGTCGACGGCGTGAGGACGCGGCCGTCCTCGACGAAATATATGTTCGACCGTGTTCCGTCGGCGACGAATCCGTCGGGAGTGAGAAAGATGGCCTCCATGGCGTTCGCGTTCCGCGCCTGCCTTGCGCCAAGCACCTGGTGAATGAGGTTGCCCGTCTTGATCGACGCGATGTGGGCATCGCGTTTCAGTTCGGAAAAGATGACGGCGACGCCGTCCCGATAGAGATGTTCGGCCGGGGCGGCGAGTGGCAGCACGATGATCGCCGTGCTCGGACGAGGGCACGTCGCGGGGTCCGGAACCAACTCGCCGACACCGCGCGTGACGATAATGCGCACGAGCGACTCGTCCGCGTTGGCCGCGTCGTCCAGCGTTCGCAGGACTTCGCGCTTGAGAGCGGCCTCCGTCCATGGCAGCTCCAGGCCGATGTCGCCGGCGGCCCGGCTGAGCCTGGCGAAGTTGCGCTCGAACAGGATCGGACCCCGGCGATATGTGCGGAACGACTCGTAGATCGAGTCTCCGTACAGGAACCCGTGATCCAGGATCGGTATTCGCGCGTCTGCGGGGCACGAGATCCTGCCGTCGAGGTTTACACGGGCCGGCATGCGTTCAGCCTTTCCAGGGCGCGCCGAGCCACGCGCGCCTGCCGGTCCTTCCGGCCGAGACGCCGCGCGCCGTCATCCACCGGCGGCAGCAGGCCGAAGTGGACGTTCATGGGAGCGAAGTGCTTCCGGGGCGTCGACACGTAGCGGCACAGGGACCCGACGGCCGACTCGGGAGGAGGGATCCAGGCGCCTTCGCCGCGAACCGAACGAGCCGCGTTGATGCCCGCGACAAGGCCCGTCGCGATGTTCTCGATATAACCTTCGGTGCCGGCCAACTGGCCGGCGAAGAAGACCCTCGGTTCGCGCCGGGCCGCCATGGTCGGCGCCAGAACTTCCGGGGCGTTGATGTAGGTGTTTCGGTGAATCTGTCCCAGGCGCAGGAACTCGGCCCGCTCCAGGCCGGGGATCAGGCGCAGGACTCTCCTCTGTTCCGGGAACGTCATGTGGTTCTGGAATCCGACCATGTTGAAGCTGGTCCGCATCCGGTCTTCCTGGCGCAACTGGACGACGGCGTGAGATCGCCGTCCGGTGCGGGGGTCTTCCAGGCCGACCGGCTTCATCGGACCGAATCGAAGCGTGTCCTTGCCGCGCCGGGCCATCTCCTCGATCGGGAGGCAGGCCTCGAAGAATCGCGTTTCCTCGAACGCGTGCAGCGGGACCGTCTCCGCCTGCATGACGGCGTCATGGAAGCGCTCGTACTCTTCCCGGTTCATCGGACAGTTCAAATAGTCCCCGTCGGCCTTGCCGTAGCGGGAGGCCGCGAACACTTTCGAACGGTCGATGGTCGCGGCATCGACAATGGGAGAGATCGCGTCGTAGAAATACAGGTGTTCCGAGCCGCAGAAGTCGCGAATGGAATCCGACAGCGCCGGCGAGGTGAGCGGTCCGCTGGCGACGATGACCGTTTCCGACGGCGGTATGGCCCGGACCTCTTCACGGACCAGCGTGATGCGCGGGTCGTCGTCGATCGCGCGTGTTACGGCGTCGGCGAACCGTCCGCGGTCGACGGCCAGCGCGCCGCCGGCCGGCACGGATTCGCGGTCGGCGATGGCGAGCAGAAGCGAACCCGACAGCCGAAGCTCTTCCTTCAGAAGCCACGAGGCATGATACGGCTGATCGGATTTCAGGGAATTGCTGCAGACGATCTCGGCCAGCCGGTCGGTCTTGTGTGCCGGCGTGCCGGCCGCCGGCCGCATTTCGCAGAGGCGCGCCTCCACATCCCGCCGCGCAAGCTGCCAAGCGGCTTCCGACCCGGCCAGACCGCCTCCGATCACCGTAACTTGCCGCATCGCGGCCCGATTATAGCAACGGCCCGGGACGGCCGCGGGCCGCGGTGGGCGGCGGAAAGCGCGGTTCAGGCGGCTTCGACGGGTTCCCGGAAGTCGCAATCCTTCTCGTTGCAGTACCGGAACGTACCATCCTTCCGGGTCGTTTTCTCCAGCACGAACGGTGCGTGGCAGCGCGGGCACTCTTCCGGGACCGGGCGTTGCCACAGGACGAACTCGCAGGACGGGTAGTTCGTGCACCCGTAGAACGGCCGTCCCCGCCGACTCCGGCGCTCGCTCAGCTCCCCGCCGCAGCCGGGGCTCGGGCACGGCACGCCGATGGTCTTCGGCTTGATGTACCGGCAGTCGGGATAGTTGGAGCACGCGGTGAACGGTCCGTGCCGGCCGTCCTTGATGACCAGGTTGTGACCGCACTTCGGGCATGGTTCGTCGGTCGCAACATCCGGTCCCCGTGGCGGGCTGTCCTTGGCGCCGATCTTGCGCGTGGTCTTGCAATCCGGATATCCCGTGCAGGCGTAGAACTGCCCGAATCGCCCCCGCTTCAGCGTCATCGGACGCCCGCAGCTCGGGCACGGTTCGACGTCGGCGTCCGAGGCGTCTTGCTCGCCCGCCGATTCCCGGTCCATTTCCTTCGTGTTCGCGCACTCCGGATATCCGGTACAGGCCAGGAAGCTGCCGAATTGACCCCACTTGATCGCCATCGGCTTCCCGCACTTCTCGCAGGCCTCGTCTGTCGGAATCTCCTGGCGCTTGACGTTTTCCATGTGGACCTTGGCTTCCTCGAGGTCCTTGGCGAACTTCCCGTAGAACTCCTCGAGCGCCTCGACCCAGGTCATCTTGCCTTCTTCGATTTCGTCGAGCTCTTCTTCCATCCGCGCGGTGTACCGAACGTCGAAGATGTCGGCGAAGTGCTTGACGAGCTGGTCGGTGACGACCGTTCCCAACTCGGTCGGCCTGAATTTTCCGTCCTTCTTCTGCGTATATTCCCGTTCCTGGATCGTCGACAGGATCGCGGCGTACGTGGACGGCCGTCCGATGCCCTTTTCCTCGAGCGTCTTGACCAGCCGCGCCTCCGTGTAGCGCGGGGGGGGCTCGGTGAAGTGTTGCGTCGGCGTGAGTTGTAGGAGGCGGAGCAACTCGCCTTCGGCCACCGGCGGCAAGGTCACGTTCTGGTCGTCCGGTGACGCGGCGGCGTCTTCGTCGGAGGCTTCCTCGTACACCTTGAGGAAGCCGTCGAACTTCTGGACGCGCCCATTGGCGCGGAACAGGTACCCGTTACAGTCGATCTCCACCGACGTCTGGTCGTATACGGCCGGATTCATCTGGGACGCAACGAAGCGGGTCCAGATCAACCAGTAGAGCTTGTGCTCCTCCGGGGTCAGGTATGCCCGAATGCTGTCGGGCGTATGCTCGACGAACGTCGGTCGGATCGCCTCGTGCGCGTCCTGCGCGTCCTTCTTGCTCTTGTAACGCACCGGCCTTCCGGGCAGGTAGTCCCGCCCGTAGGACGCTCCGATGTAGTTGCGGACCATCCCGATCGCGTCATCCGATACGCGCGTCGAGTCCGACCGCATGTACGTGATGAGCCCGACGCTGCCGGAGCTTCCGACCTCCTTTCCCTCGTAGAGGCGCTGCGCGACCGTCATGGTCTGCCTGACGGTGAAGCGGAAACGCCGGGCGGCATCCTGCTGGAGCTTGCTGGTCGTGAACGGAGCCACCGGGCGCCGTTTCCGCTCGGCCTGGACCACCGACTGCACGCGAAAATCGCCGCCGCCGGCCGCGGCGACGACACGGTTGGCCTCGGACTCGTCCGGGATCGCGATATTCGCGCCCTGGTACTTCACCAGGCGCGCCTCGAACGCCGGCGGGGCATGCCCTTCCAGCTTTGCGGCGATGCGCCAGTACTCTTCGGTACGGAACGCTTCGATTTCGCGCTCCCGCTCCACGATCAGGCGTAACGCCACGGTCTGCACGCGGCCGGCCGAGATTCCCCGGCGCACCTTGTCCCAGAGCAGCGGACTGACCTGGTAGCCGACGATCCTGTCCAGCAGTCGCCGCGCCTGCTGGGCGTCCACGACATTCGAGTTGATGTCGCCCGGAGCCTCGATAGCGCTCTGGATCGCCTTGGGGGTGATCTCGTTGAACAAGACCCGGTAGATCTCGCGATTCCTGCCGGTCAACAGCTCCTTGAGGCGCTGGCAAATGGCCTCCCCTTCGCGGTCCGGATCGGTGGCCAGCAAGATCCGGCCGGCCGTTCGCGCGGCCGCCTTCAAGTCCTTGACGACCTTCTCCTTGCCCGGAATCAACTCGTACGACGGCTTGAAGGCGCGGTCCACGTCGATTCCCAGCCGGTTCTTCGGCAGGTCCACGACATGCCCGACCGAGGCTTTGACCACGTAACTCGGGCCCAGGTACTTTCGGATCGTGTTCGCCTTGGCGGGCGATTCGACGATAACGAGCGACTTCCTCGTGCTCGCCGACGATCCGCCCCTCACCGATCCGGACGCCTTTTTCGTCCTCTTCTTTCCCTTTTTCTTCGTCGTCGCCGCGGCCATGATGTCTCGTTGGGTCCTCCAGGTTCCGTAAGTTATTAAGTCGTGTCCTTCCAAAAATCAACCTTGACTTCCGGAATTCGGACCGGCGCCGACTCCGCCCGCGTCCTCCGGGCGCCGCTTGGCCGAGCTTACGCCTTCAACAGATAACGGTCGCCGGGCATGGCCCGGATCAGCCCGGCGAGCTCCAGCTCGAGCAGGGCCGCGTAGGCGTCGGACGCCGGTGCTCCCAGCTTGACGATCAGAAGGTCGATCGGAATGGCGTCCGATGTCGACAACAGGCCGCGCAGCCTCCGTCCGATCGGCGACAATGCAGCTTCGGATCGGGCGTCGCGGGCATCCGAGAGTTTCCGCCGGTCGGGTTCGGGCAACTCGTCGACGATGTCGTCGGGCCGGGCGGCCAGGCACGCGCCTTGGCGGATGAGAAGGTGCGGACCGTAGCTCCCCGCCGAAAACACGGGTCCCGGGACGGCGAACACCTCACGATTGGCTTCCAGCGCCATCCGCGCCGTGATCAACGATCCGGACCGTTGGGCGGCCTCGATCACGACCGTTCCCAGCGTCATGCCGGCCAATATCCGGTTTCGCCGCGGAAAGTGGTCGGGCAGCGGCGGAGTGCCGAAGGGAAACTCCGACAAGATCGCGCCATTCGCGACGATCGCGTCCGCCAATTTCGCGTTTTCTCGCGGGTAGACGCGGTCGATCCCGGTGCCGAGGACCGCGATCGTCCGACCTCGCGTCAAGGCGCCGCGGTGCGCGGCCGTGTCCACGCCGCGGGCCAGGCCGGAGGCGATCACCGCGCCGCGAGCCGCCAGGTCGGCGGCGAACCGCTCGGCGCAGTTGATCCCGTACCCGCTGGCCCGGCGCGCCCCGACCACGGCCACGTGCGGGCGCGCCGGGTCCCAGGCCCGTCCACGGATGTAGAGCGCCAGCGGCGGATCGTAAGTCTCCAGGAGCAAAGGGGGATAACGCGGATCGCGGATGTCGACGACGGTCGAGCCGAGCGCTTCGGCGCGATCCCATTCTTCCTCCGCGCGCCTGTCCGCGGCCGGCGACAAGAGATCGGCGGCGACGCGGGCTTCCACCCCCAATCCTTCGAGTTCGCGTTGTCCGAGCGTCCGCAGCGCCCGGGGATCGTGAACGCGATCCAGGATACGATGGCACGACCGCAGGCTCAGTCCGGGCGCGAGTACCATTCGGAGGAACGCTCGCGTTCTCTCGGCGGACTCTTCCGTTTTGGGCGGGCTCATGTTCCGGAGTAATGCAATCGGATGTCCGAACCGGGCCGTGAGGCAATCGTGAGACCCGAAGCGTTCGTCGCGCGTCATTCATCGCGCCTGTCCGCCGGCGCGGAGGTGCTGGACGTGGCGTGCGGCGGGGGCCGTCACTCGATGCTGCTGGCGCGTTCCGGGTGCCGGGTTCTGGCGCTGGACCGATCCCCGGATCGCGTGGCGTCCCTCGCCGGCGCGGCCGTGGCCGAGGGACTGTCGATCGCGGCCGTCGAGGCCGACGTGGAACGGATGTCGCTGTTGCCGGCCCGGTTCGACGCCATCGTCAATACCCTGTTCCTGCACCGACCGTTGTTCGGAGAGTATCAGCGGGCCCTGCGTCCCGGCGGGCTCCTGTTCTTCGGGACCTTCACGACGGACCATGCCGACGTGCTCGGCCAGGACCGTCCCGGCCGGCGATTTCTGCTCGAACCGGGCGAGCTTCGCGCCGCGTTCCCCGACCTGGTCGTCGAACACTACGAGGAAGCGATCCTCGATGGCCGGGCGATGGCCACTTTGGTGGCCCGCAGGCCGGCCGGTATGACAGAATAGGAAACCCTGGAACGCTGTTCATGGAGGCAGCCATGCTTCAGAGAACGCTGAAAACAGCCGTGGTCGCCTGCCTGTCGGCGGCCGCGCCCGCCACGATGTCCGCCCAACATTCCGACGACGCGTTCGTCGGCCAGATGGCCCCCGAGTTGCAGGTGGACGAGTGGTTCAACTCCGAGCCGCTGACGCTGGAAGGCTTGCGCGGACAAGTCGTCCTGCTCGAGTTCTGGGCCTGGGACTGCCCGGAGTGCGCGCAGGCGATCCCCTACCTGCGGGACTGGCATTCGAGATATGCCGACGACGGCCTGGTGATCATCGGTGTCCATACGCCCCGCGCCGAATACGAAAAGGACGTCGGAAGGCTCCGGGAGACGATCGCGGCCAAGGATATTCGGTACGCCGTGGCGACGGATCACGATTATCTGACATGGCTGGACTACCTCAACAACGCGTGGCCGTCTCACTTCGTCGTGGACCCCGAGGGCGTGATCCAGTTGAGCCACACCGGCACGGGCCGCTACGAGGAAACCGAGCAGATCATCGAGCGGCTGTTGGCGAGCCGGTGATGCGTCGCCGGCGTCGAAGTCTCGGCCTGGTGCTGGCCGGCTGCGCCGTACTCGCGGCGCCGGTGTTCCGCGTTCATTCGGCCCACGCGCAGTCCAACGACGAGGCCGTCAAGACCATCCGCGGGGTCGTGCTCGACCTGCGTGGAGAGCCCGTCCCGGAGGCTCGCGTCTTCGTTCGCGATCTCCAGTCCAACATCACCCGCACGCTCTCGACCGATGCCTCGGGCCTGTACGCGGTCCGCGGCCTCCCGGCGGACGTGGACTACGAGTTGCGCGTCGAGTACCAGGGCACGGAATCCGAGACCCGGTTGGTGAGCGCGTTCTTCGAGCGGCCCGACAACGTGGTCAACTTCGAGCTGCCGGTGGCGGCCGTTGCCTCGGGTTCCGGCGAGGACGAGGGCGGGATCGCGTTGGAAACGTTCGACCGCGTGCAACTGCGCGCGGAGTTCACGCTGCCCGAGGGAATTCCAGCGCCGATCCCCACGGCGCTCCTGCTCCATGGATACGGCGAAGACCGTGCCGTCTGGGCCGACCTGGAGAGCCGGCTGTTGTCCGACGGCTGGGCCGTGATGACACTGGATCTGCGCGGCCACGGGTCGAGCACGATACGGAACAACGAACCGATCGAGCCGACGGAAGCATGGCGGTCGGATCCGCAGCAGTTTCCGCTCGACCTGGAACCTGCGATGGACTGGCTCAAGACGCAGCCCCGCCTCGATTCCACCCGGCTGGCGGTGATCGGATCCGGTCTCGGGGCCAACCTGGCGTTGGTGGCCAGCGGCCGCTATCCCGAGGTGGCGACGACGATCGCGATCAATCCCGATGTCCAGGAAGCGCAGGCGCTGGCCGGCGCCGGGCAGGAGTTCAGTCCCAGCATGGTCCACATCATCGTATCCAATCCGCTGGTCGGGCTCGCCGTGCGCGAATCCGTCAGCGGCGGGTCGCGCGTCACCGTGGCCGTGGACGCCGAGGGGGGTACGCCCGTGTGGCTGGCCACCGACGACACGCTGGACGAGATCGTCCGCTGGCTGCGCGATACCTATTGAGCCAGGGTCGCGGCGCGGCGCGGCGGCCCGGTTCCAGGATTCCCTTCGGCGATCCGGCGGACGCGGCCGGAATCAGTCAGGAACCTCCCACGCCGAGCGCCTGCAGGTCTATCTCCGGCTTTCCGTCCGCCCACGTCTTTTTCAACTGACCGCACGCCGCCGAAATGTCGTCGCCGCGGCTCTTCCGGATGAAGGTCGGTACGCCGTGCTCGCGTACGGCGGCCTGGAAGCGCAGAATCGTTTCCCGGTCCGGACGCTCCAGCGCGAGGTCGGGCGATTCGTTCAGGGGGATCAGGTTGACCTTGGTGTCGAGCGACGCCGCGATGCGGCCCAGCGCCCGGGCGTCGTCCATCGTGTCGGTCTCGCCCCGGATCAGAACGTATTCGAGCATGATCTTCTTGCGCGGCCGGACGGGCAGCCGCCCGAGCGCCGCGACCAGGTCGGCGATCGGATAGGCGCGGTTGATCGGCATCCATCGGTTCCGCTTCTCGTCGGTCGCCCCGGTCAGGGAGACCGCGACGTTGGGGATCAGGTGCTCGCCGGCCAGGCGTTCCAGCTCCGGCAGCAGGCCGACGGTCGACAGCGTGATCCGCGACATCGACATGTTCAGCCCGGCCGGGTCGTGCAGGATGGCCAACGCCCGCATGACGTTGTCGTAGTTGTGAAGCGGCTCCCCCATGCCCATGAGGACGATGTTGAAGCCGTCCTTTCGCTCTGGGTTCGCGATGTCCAGATGCCGCACCAGGACCGCCTGGGCCACGATCTCGGCGGCCGTCAAATGCCGGGTGAGGCCGAGTTGGCCTGTCAGGCAGAACCCGCACGCCAGGGCGCAGCCGACTTGCGTGGACACGCAGATCGTGGTCCGGCCGCCGTCGGGGATGTAGACGGTCTCGGCCAACTCGCCGTCCGAGAGACGGATCAGGCGGCGTCGGACGCCGTCCTCGGCGTCGAAGCTTCGATGGACGTCGGGCAGTCCGACGTCCAGGCGGGCCTTCAGATCGGCCCGCAGCGCTTTCGGAAGATTCGTGATGCGCTCGAAATCGTGGATGCCCTGCCGGTAGACGGCTTCGAAGAGCTGCGTGGCCCGGTACGCCGGATCGACGATCGGTGAAAGGTCGGAGCGGGTGTACCCGAAGAAGGAACGCCCCGAGTGCGCCCGGGGCGCGGCGTCTTCACCCACCGGACAGGTCGTGGTCCCCGGGGGCCTGTGTCGCGGCGGGACTCTCGACGGCCCGCAGATGCTCTTCCACCCGGGCGATCATCCGGGCGTCGTCCCACGGGTAGGGCCCGGTGTACTTCTCGAGCACTATGCCGTTGCCGTCGATCAGGAACGTTTCGGGGAAACCCCGCACATTGTAGTCCCATCTGACGCGTTGCCCGGGATCCAGAACCGTGTCCAACTCGAAACCGTTCTCGGTCAGGTAGCCATGGACGATATCCCAACTGGTGTCGACGCTGATGCCGAGCATGGTGAAAGGCCGCCCGTCGAAGTGCGCGTTCATCTCCATCATGGCCGGCAGCTCCTCGATGCACGGCCCGCACCAGGTGGCCCAGAAATTGAGGAAGACCAGCCGGCCCTCGAAGTCGCTCAGACGCACGGTCTCGCCCTCGTAGTTCCTCAACTCGAAGTCCGGGGCTTCCGACCCCTGCAGCGTCGGCCCGGGCCCATTGACCTCCTGATGGATCGCCAAGCCCGCCAGGCCGGCGACGACTGCGAAGAAGATCAGGGTCTTCGGACGCATGCCGAAATTGTACCCGACCCGTCGATCCGAATGACAGGTTAATGCACCGGCCGGAATCCGGCCTGCACCGTCCCGGAAATATGGCGATATAATGGCCGATCGTTCCCCCGACCTGTCCCCGCTCGTGGAGATACTGAAGGCGCTTCGGAGCGGGAAATGGCGCCAGTTCCTCAGGGGATCCTTCGTTTTCGACACGATGTCTTTCCGAATATCGGTCCTGGGCAGCGGAAGCCGCGGAAACGCGACTTTCGTGGCCACGGGCCGCGCGCGGTTGTTGATCGACTGCGGCCTGGGTCCACGGGTGCTCCGCCGGCGTCTGGACGCGATCGGCGAGGATGCCGCGCATCTGGACGCCGTGCTGGTGACCCATGAGCATGCCGACCATGTCGGTGGCCTGCGCGGTCTGCTCAAGTCCCGGTCCTCGGCGCCGATCGAGGCCTACATGACGCGCGGCACCATGGAGGGCAGCGGCGCTGGAGATTTCGCCCTGAACGGATCCGCCATCGTGCCGGTCGCTTCGGGCTGCAGCTTCACGGTCGGCGACGTCGAGATCGAACCGTTCGCCGTGCCTCACGACGCCCGGGAGCCCTTAGGCTTCGCCCTCCGGCACAACGGGGTCAAGGTGACCCAGTTGACCGACCTGGGATGGATTCCCGACGGCGTCTGCGATGCGATTCGCGGCAGCGATGTCCTGATCCTGGAGTCCAACCACGATCTCGACATGCTCCGGATGGGCGGCTATCCGTGGAGCCTCAAGGAACGATTGATGAGCCGCCACGGACACCTGTCCAACGCGGCCGTTTCCCAGTTTCTGGCCGGGCCGTATGACGGACGGGCCTCGCACCTGGTACTGGCTCACCTGAGCTCGCAGAACAACCACCCGGAAATCGCGCGCCAGGAAGCCCGGCAGGCGCTGGAGGCGCGGGGGCTCGACGCATCGATCGTTTCCCTGGCGTCGCAGGACGCGCCCACTTACCCAATCGAGCTCGGGTAGTGACTTTCCGAACGGCGGGCGGCACGAAGGGGCGCCTACATTGATTCCTCGCTATACGCGGCCCGAGATGGGCCGCATCTGGGACGACGAGAACAAGTACCGGAAGTGGCTGGACGTGGAGTTGGCGTCGACGGCGGAGCTCGAAACCGAAGGCGTCGTCCCCTCGGACGCCGCACGCGAGATTCGGGAGAAGGCGGACTTCTCGGTCGAGCGCATACTCGAGATCGAGGCCGAGACGCGCCACGACGTCATTGCGTTCACGACGGCGGTGGCCGAGCACGTGGGACCGGCCTCGCGGTACTTCCATTACGGCCTGACGTCGTCCGACGTGGTCGACACCGCCATGGCCCTGCAGGTGGCCGACGCGTCCCGGATCCTGATCGACGGCCTGGACCGGTTGCTGGACGTTCTAGAACGACGCGCGTTCGAGTTCAAGTCGACGGTGATGGTGGGGCGGACCCACGGCATCCATGCCGAGCCGATCACCTTCGGGTTCAAGCTGGCGATCTGGTACGACGAATTCCGCAGGCACCGGACGCGGATGGAGGCGGTCGCCGACGACATGCGGGTCGGAAAGCTGTCCGGCGCCGTGGGGACCTTCGCCCACCTGTCGCCCGAGATCGAGGACCGGGTCATGGCCCGTCTGGGACTGCGCTCGGCGCCGTCGTCGTCCCAGGTCGTCCAGCGGGACCGGCACGCCAGCTACATTTCGACGATCGCGCTGGTCGGGGGCAGCCTCGAGAAGATCGCCGTCGAGGTGCGGCACCTTCAGCGGACCGAGGTCCGCGAGGCGCAGGAGCACTTCGCCAAGGGCCAGAAGGGCTCGTCGGCCATGCCGCACAAGCGGAATCCGATTGTTTCGGAACAGGTGTCGGGTCTGGCGCGCGTCCTGCGGTCGAACGCCATGGCGGCCTTCGAGAACGTCGCCCTCTGGCACGAACGCGACATTTCGCACTCGTCGGTCGAACGCATCATCTTTCCGGATTCCACCATCGTGCTGGACTATCTGCTGGACAAGACGGCGGGCCTGCTGGACCGGCTGGTCGTGGATCCGGCGCGCATGCGGGAAAACCTGGACATGATGCACGGCCTGGTGTTTTCCGGGCAGTTGCTCCTGGAGCTCGTCGAGCGGGGCGCCAGCCGCGAGGACGCCTACCGCTGGGTCCAGCGCAACGCCATGCAGGTGTGGGACGCGGGGATCGAATTCAAGGACGGTGTGATGGCCGATCCCGACATCGGACGGATCATGGACCGCGCGAGCGTCGAGTCCGTTTTCGAGTCGGCCAGGCTGATCGACAACGTCGAACACATTTTCGAGCGGGTGTTCGGAAGGCGGCAATGAAGGTCACCGTCATCGTCACGCTCAAGCCGACGGTCCTGGACCCGCAGGGCAACGCGATCCAGCGTAACCTGGAAACGGCGGGAATTTCCGGCGTCACCGACGTCCGGCAGGGAAAGTACTTCGAGGTCGAGGTCAGCGATGCGGTGGGCGCGTCCGAGCGCCGCGTTCTGATCGAGCGGTTGGCGCGCGACGTGCTGACGAACCCGGTCATCGAAAGCTACAGGATCGAATGGGAATGAAGTTCGGAGTCGTCGTCTTTCCCGGCGTCAACTGCGACCGCGACTGCCGTGACGCCGTCACGGCGGTGACCGGACAACCCGTCGAGTTCATCTGGCACCAGGAAACATCCGTCGAGGGGTTCGACGCGCTCGTGCTGCCCGGTGGCTTCTCCTACGGCGACTACCTGAGGCCGGGAGCGATCGCGCGGTTCTCGCCCGTCATGGCGGCCATCGGGGCGTTCGCCCGGCGAGGGGGTCTGGTCATCGGCATCTGCAACGGCTTCCAGATGCTGACCGAAGCGGGTCTGCTGCCGGGCGCCCTCTTGAAGAACGCCGGGACGAAATACGTCTGCCGTTACCTCCACCTGCGGGCCGAAAGCTCGGAGACTCCGTTCACGTGCGCCATGGAGAAGGGGCGGTTGCTTCACATGCCCATCGGGCACGGGGACGGCAACTACCAAGCGGACCGCGAGACGCTGGGGCGGCTCGAAGACGCGGACCGTATCGCGTTTCGCTACGTGGACGGCGACGGGCGGGCGACGGCGGAGGCCAACCCCAACGGGTCGGTTTCCAACATCGCGGGCATCGTCAACGAAGGGCGGAACGTGATGGGGATGATGCCGCATCCGGACCGGTCGTTCGACCGGATCCTCGGAAGCGAGGACGGGCGGCTCGTCTTTCAGTCCATGATCGGCGCGCTTTCCCGTGTCTGAGACCATGAACGCCGTCATCACCGACGCCGAGCTCGAGCAGCACGGCGTCACGCGCGACGAGTACGCCCGCATCGTGGGCATCCTCGGCCGCGAGCCGAACCGGACCGAGCTCGGAATCTTCAGCGTGATGTGGAGCGAGCACTGCAGTTACAAGAGTTCGCGCGTTCACCTCCGGCGCCTGCCGACCGAGGGCCCGGCCGTGCTGCAGGGTCCGGGCGAGAACGCGGGGATCATCGACATCGGCGACGGGTTGGCCGTCGCGTTCAAGATCGAGTCGCACAACCATCCGTCCTACATCGAGCCGTTCCAGGGCGCCGCCACCGGCGTGGGCGGCATCCTGCGCGACATCTTCACGATGGGCGCGCGTCCCATCGCGGCGATGAACAGCCTGCGTTTCGGTCCCCTCCATGGGGACCTCGGAGGGCCGAACCGGCGCATCCTGGAAGGCGTGGTGGGCGGCATCGCTCACTACGGCAACTGTTTCGGGGTCCCGACCGTTGGCGGCGAGGTGGGTTTCGCCGAGTGCTATTCGCAGAACCCCCTGGTCAACGCCTTCGCACTGGGAGTTTTCGAAAAGGACCGCATCTTTTTCGGAAAGGCCGCCGGGGTGGGCAATCCCGTCATCTACGTGGGCGCCAAGACCGGCCGGGACGGCATTCACGGCGCGACCATGGCGTCGGCCGGGTTCGGCGAGGACGCCGGGGCCAAGCGGCCGAACGTGCAGATCGGCGATCCGTTCATGGAGAAGCTGCTCCTGGAGGCTTGCCTGGACGCCATGGAGAAGGGCCTCGTCGTCGGCATCCAGGACATGGGCGCGGCCGGGCTCACCTGCTCGAGTTGCGAAATGGGCGCCCGCGCCGGCACCGGCATCACGCTCGAACTCGACGCCGTGCCGCAGCGGGAGTCCGGGATGACGCCCTACGAGATCATGCTGAGCGAGTCCCAGGAGCGCATGTTGCTGGTCGCATCCGCCTCGCGCGCGGACGCTTTGTTCGACGTTTTTCGCAAGTGGGGCCTGGACGCCGCGCAGGTGGGCGAGGTGACCGGCGACGGACTGCTTCGGGTCCGCCTGTCCGGGGAGTCGGTCGCCGAGGTGCCGAACGGACCGCTGGCCGACGAGGCGCCGCTCTACGAGCGTCCCGCCGTGCCGCCGTCGAAACCTCGCATCGACGGGTGGCTGCCCCTGTACAGCTTCCTCGACGGCGCGCCCGGCTCCACGTACGAATCCTTCCGCGAAGCGGACGCGAACCCGGGCGCGGCGGACTACGACGCGCTGATGTTGCGCGCCGTGGCGAGTCCGAACCTGGCGAGCCGCCGATGGATCTGGGAGCAGTACGATCATATGGTCCAGTCGAGCACCGTCGTCGGCCCCGGCTCGGACGCCGCCGTCGTCCGGATCAAGGGGACCGGCAAGGCGCTTGCGATGGTCCTGGACGGTCCGTCGGTTCACGTGGCGCGAAATCCGCGCGAGGGGGCGCGGAAGGCCGTCGCCGAGGCGTGCCGGAACCTGGTCTGTTCGGGCGCCCGGCCGGTTGCGGCCACGAACTGTCTCAACTTCGGGAACCCCGAGCACCCCGAGGTGATGTGGCAGTTCGGCGAAGTCGTCGACGGCCTCGCCGAGGCGTGCAGCGTGTTCGGCACGCCGATCACCGGCGGCAACGTCAGTTTTTACAACGAGACCTTCAGGGAAGACATCTACCCGACGCCGGTACTGGGTCTCGTGGGACTGATCGAGGACCTTTCCCTCGTCACCACCGCGTCGTTTCGCGACGAGGGAGACGCGGTCGTGCTGATCGAGCCCGGCTCGCGCGTCGAACACATCGACCTGGAAGAGGAGCGGGCGCTGCAGAACCTGTTGGCGACGCTGATTCGCGATGGCCTGATCCGTTCGGCGCACGACCTGAGCGAGGGCGGTCTGGCTGTGGCCGCCGCCGAGAGCTGCTTCTCGACCCTTCACCGCCGGCCGGTCGGCGCGCGGCTCCACGTCCCCTCGCGACTGGAGGTGTGCCGCGACCTGTTCGGCGAGTTCCCGACTCGGGTCCTGGTGTCCACGCGCCAACCGGGGGCCCTCATCGAGCGCGCCGCCCGCGCGGGGCTCCTGGGACACCGCCTCGGCGCGGTGGGCGGGCAGCGTCTGGTGCTGGAATACGAAGGGGTCCGGGCCGTCGATCTGGACATCGCGGATCTCGAGCGCGTCTGGGCGGACGCGTTGCCGGGCGCGCTGAATGGCCGCCCCCTGTTCGATTAGAGGCGCGGGCTGGTAAACTGGGAGCTTCCTCCATGTGTGGGATATTCGGGATCGCCAATCACGCTGACGCCTCCCGGCTGACCTACCTCGGGCTGTACGCGTTGCAGCACCGCGGGCAGGAAAGCGCCGGCATTTCCGCGTGCGACGACGCGGGTGTGGCCACTTTCAAGGCGATGGGCCATGTCGCCGACGTCTACACCGAGAGGGAACTGCAAAGCTTGCCGGGAACGGTCGCTATCGGACACACGCGGTATTCGACCGCCGGCGACAGCTCCACACACAACGCACAGCCCATCGTTGCCCAGAGTGCTTACGGCGAGGTGGCGCTGTGTCACAACGGGAACCTCATCAACGCGAGCACGCTCCGCCGCGAGCTGGAGGAGGCGGGCGCCGTGTTCCAATCGACCAGCGACAGCGAGGTGTTCCTCCACCTGATCGCGCGGTCCGGCGCCGCGTCGCTGGAGGATGCCCTCGTGCACGCGCTGCGCCGCGTCCAGGGCGCCTACTGCATCGTGCTGCTCAACAAGGGAACCCTCATCGCGGCCCGCGACCCGTTCGGTTTCCGGCCGCTCTGCATCGGACGTTTCGACGGCGCCTACGCCGTGGCCTCCGAGTCCTGTGCGTTCGATCTGATCAACGCTTCCTACTTGAGGGAGGTTCAGTCCGGCGAAGTCGTCGTCGTCAAGGACGGCCGGCTCCGTTCCGTGGAGGCGCTTCCGCGACTGGACTCGGGGAAGTGCGTGTTCGAGCACGTCTACTTTTCGCGGCCCGACAGCACCGTGTTCGGCCGGACCGTGCAGGCCAGCCGCGACCGGATGGGGCGAATCCTGGCACAGGAATCGCCGGTCGAGGCCGATCTCGTCGTCCCCGTTCCGGATTCCGGGGTGACGGCCGCGATCGGCTATGCGCAGCAGACCGGAATTCCGTTCCAGATGGGGCTGATCCGCAACCATTACGTGGGCCGGACCTTCATCGAGCCCCGGCAGTCCATCCGTCACTTCGGGGTCAAGGTCAAGCTGAATTCCGTGAAGGAACTGCTGCGCGGCAAGCGCGTCGTCCTGATCGACGACTCCATCGTCCGCGGCACGACGAGCCGGAAGATCGTGAAGATGGTGCGGGCGGCCGGCGCGCGCGAAGTGCACGTCCGGATCAGTTGCCCCCCGACCGTTTCCCCCTGTTTCTACGGGATCGACACGCCGAATCGGAAAGAGCTGATCGCGTCCAGCCACACGATCGACGAGATCCGCAAATACATCGAGGCCGACTCGTTGGCCTACTTGAGCCTTCCCGGCCTGCTCCAGGCCGTGGAAGGGTCCGGCGCCGAGTTCTGCACGGCCTGCTTCACGGGCCGGTATCCGCTGGATTTCGGAAGCGACATGATGGACGCCAAGGCCGACGACCGCCAGATGGATCTCTGGAGCGCGCCCGATCCCGACATCCGGGATCTGCCGGTTCTGAGCCCGGCGCGCACCGGCCGCCGCTGATGTCGCATCGTCCGCCGCTGACCTACAGGAGTTCGGGCGTCGACATCGACGCCGCCGCGCGAGCGACTTCGCGCATCAAGGCGTTTTCGGGGCAGACCCGGACCCCCGGCGTTCTCGGCGAGATCGGCGGTTTCGGCGGCCTCTTCGACGGCGCGTTTCCCGGCATGGCCGAGCCGGTGTTGGTTGCCAGCACCGATGGGGTCGGGACCAAGCTCCGGGCCGCGTTCCTGACCGGGCGTCACGACACCGTGGGCGGCGACCTGGTCCGACACTGCGTCAACGACATCGGCGTCCAAGGCGCCCGTCCGCTCTTCTTCATGGACTACGTGGCGACGGGGAAGCTCGACCCGGACGTCGTGGCGTCGGTGGTTGAAGGCGTGGCGCGGGCCTGCCGGGAGGCGGGATGCGCGCTGCTGGGCGGGGAGACCGCGGAGATGCCCGGGTTCTACCGTGACGGGGAATACGACATCGCCGGTTTCATCGTGGGGGTCGTCGACCGATCGCGCCTGATCACCGGGCGCGAAATCCGGCCGGGCGATCTCCTGGTGGGCCTGCCCGCGGCCGGACTGCACACGAACGGCTACTCGCTCGCGCGAAAACTCTTCCTGGAGGTTGCGGGCTGGAGCGTGGACACGCATGTCCCCGAACTGGGAACGACCGTCGGCGACGAGCTGCTGAAGCCCCACGTGAACTACGAACCGCTGCTTCGCCCGGCGTTGGAGAAGAACCTGGTGGCCGGGCTGGCGCATATCACGGGCGGCGGGATCACGGACAACGTGCCCCGGATCCTTCCCGAACGATGCCGTGCCGAGGTGCGGCTCGGTTCCTGGCCGGTCCCGTCCGTGTTCGAGCTCATGGCGCGGCTCGGACCCGTGGACATGGACGAGATGTTGCGGGCGACGAACATGGGCATCGGCATGATCGCGGTGCTGCGGCCGGACGCGCTCGATGCGTTCGCGTCCGTCGTGCGTTCGGAGCATTTCGTCGTCGGACGCATCGTCGAAGGCGATCCCGGAGTCGCCTACGTTCGATGAAGATCGTCGTGGGGAACCGGAAGCTTGGAATCCTGCTGTCCGGACGCGGTTCCAACTTTGCGGCCATCGCCGATCGGATCGCCGCCGGCGCGCTCGATGCGGAGATCGCACTGGTCATCAGCGACCAGGAGTCGGCCGCGGGACTCGCCGAGGCTCGCCGACGCGGTCTGGAAACAGCGTTCGTTCCCGCTGCAGGCCGTTCGCGCGAGTCCTTCGATCGGGAGACGGTCGAGCGCTTGCGCCAGCGGGGAGTGTCGCTGGTGTGCCTGGCCGGTTTCATGCGAATCCTCGGCCCGTTCTTCGTTCGAGCGTTCCCCAACGCCATCCTCAACATCCATCCGTCGCTGCTTCCGGCGTTTCCCGGGCTCGACGCGCAGAAACAGGCGCTCGATCATGGGGTAAGATTCGGCGGTTGCACGGTTCACTTCGTCGATGAATCGCTCGACGGCGGCCCGATCGTCAGCCAAGCCGTCGTGCCGGTCCTCGACGGGGACTCGGTGGACGACCTGTCGGCGCGAATCCTCGCCGCGGAACATCGGATCTATTCCGAGGCCATCGGTCTGGTTCTGGACCGGCGTTGCGAAATCGATGGACGCCGCGTGGCGGTCACGAATGAATAGCGATCTCGACTCGCTCACGTTCGACGAGCAGTTGACCTACCTCCGCAAGGGGGCGGTCGAGATCATTCACGAGAAGGAGCTGGAAGAGCGGTTGCGGCGCCGCGCAGCGACGGGTCGGCCACTGCGCGTCAAGGCGGGCTTCGATCCAACGGCGCCCGACATCCATCTCGGACACACCGTCCTGATCCGGAAGATGAGGCACTTCCAGGACCTCGGGCACACGGTGATCTTCCTGATCGGCGACTTCACCGGCCTGATCGGCGACCCGTCGGGGCGCACGCTCACGCGAAAACAGTTGACGCGCGAAGAGATCGAAGCCAACGCCGAGACCTACAAGAAGCAGATCTTCAAGATACTCGACCCGGAGACCACCGTCATCGACTTCAACAGCCGGTGGATGCTCGAGTTGGGGACCGACGGATTCGTGACGCTCTGCGCACGCTACACGGTGCGGCAGATCCTGGAACGCGACGACTTCGAAAAGCGATTGCGCGACAATCAACCGATCGCCATGCACGAGTTGTTGTATCCCATCGTCCAGGGCTACGACTCCGTGGCGCTCGAGGCCGACGTCGAGTTGGGCGGAACCGACCAGAAGTTCAACCTGCTGGTCGGCCGCGAGTTGCAGCGGAGTTTCGGACAACCGCCGCAGATCGTCATGACGATGCCGCTCCTGGAGGGCACCGACGGCGTACAGAAGATGAGCAAGTCTCTCGACAACTACATCGGCATCTACGACGAACCGGCCGACATGTTCGGCAAGGTGATGTCGATCTCGGATGCGCTGATGTACCGGTACTACGAGCTTGCGACCGACGTCCCGGTCCAGACCATCGAGAAATGGAAGCAGGACGTGGCATCGGGCCGCCGGCACCCGATGGAACTGAAGAAGGACCTGGCGGCGACGATCGTCACGGACTACCACTCCGTCGCGGCCGCGGCTTCGGCCAGGGACGCGTTCGAGAGAGTTTTCGCCCGGGGCGGTCTCCCCGAGGACATCGAGACGCGCGAGGTGGCGGCCTCCGCTGTCCGTTCCCGGCTGCCGAAGCTGCTGTCCGAGCTTGGCATGGCGGCTTCCGCCGCCGAGGCCAGCCGGCTGATCAAGTCCGGCGCCGTGACGCTGAACGGCGCACGGGTGACGGATCCGACCGTGACGGTGGATCATGCCTCGGCGGGGGAGTACCTGTTCAAGGTCGGCAAGCGGCGCTTCATGCGGCTGGTCGTCCGATGACGAGGCTCAGCGTCAACGTCAACAAGTTCGCGCTCCTCCGGAACTCGCGCGGCGCCGACTACCCGAATCTCGAGACGATGGCCGGCCGCGCGATCGCGGCGGGCGTCCACGGGATCACCGTCCACCCGCGTCCCGACCAAAGGCACATCCGTTACGACGACGTTCCCGTCCTGTCCCGCCTCGTGGCGCGGCATGACGCCGTGGAGTTCAACATCGAGGGGAACCCGGCCCCGAAGTTTCTCGCGCTCGTCTCGGACGCGGCTCCCGACCAAGTGACGTTGGTGCCCGACGACCCGGGCCAGTTGACCTCGGACCATGGCTGGGACCTGGAGAAGGACGGAACCCGCGTGGCGCACGTGATCGGCGAACTGCGGGCGAGGGGCGTCCGCGTCAGCCTGTTCATGGACCCCGTGCCCCATCAGATCGATCGCGCGAGGGACATCGGCGCGGATCGGATCGAGCTCTACACCGAGTCCTATGCCCGCGCGTTCGGCACAGGGGGCCAGGACACGGTGTGGCGACGCTTTCGCGCGGCGGCCGACCACGCCCGGCGGATCGGTCTGGGCGTCAACGCGGGGCACGACCTCAATCTTCGCAACCTGCCGCGCTTCCTGGAGATCGGCGGGATCCTCGAGGTGTCGATCGGCCACGCTATCGTCGTCGAATCGTTCGACCACGGCTTCGAGGGCACGCTCGCCCGGTATCTGGAGATCGTGGGGCAGTCGCCGGCTATCGGTAACGCCCCCTCCACCACCGCCAGCGAATCCTGAAGAGGTCCAGGAACATCCGGGCGCCGTCGGCGAGCACGCGGATCGTCGTTCCGGCGTCGTGGCTCCAACGGACCGGCACCTCGGCGATCGCCAGTCCGCGGTTTTTGGCCAGAAACAGGATCTCCGGATCGAAACCGAAGCCCGCGATGGTCTGAACGCGGAACAGGGGAGCGCATCTACGGCGGTCGAAGAGCTTGAATCCGCACTGGGTGTCCCGGATTCGCAGGCCCAGAATCGCTTGGACCCCCCAGTTGTAGACGATGCCGCCCCATTCCCGCGGCCGCGGCTGGTGAACTTCGATTCTCGACCGGTCGACAGCCCGCGATCCGATGGCGATGTCGGCGCCGCCGACGGCGGCTTCCATCAGCCGGTCCAGCTCTTCGATCGGCGCCGACAGATCGGCGTCGGTCAACAGGACCCACCGCCCCCGGGCTTCGGCCACTCCGCGGCGTACGCTCGATCCCTTGCCCTGGTGGGCGCCGGTCACGATTCGAACCCGCGAGGCGTCGTGCGAGCGAGCGATCTCCGCGGTCCGGTCGGTGGATCCGTCGTCGACCACGATGATCTCCGCGTCCAGGGGGCGGTCGTCGAGAAACGCCAGAATACGTCCCAGCGTTCGGCCTATTCGGCCAGCTTCGTTGTACGCGGGTATGACGACGGAAACCGTGGGAACTTGGGAATCCGGAGCCGCATCGGGCGCCGGCTGGCGCCCGGTTCCGGATGTTTCCATAGGCGGCGTATTGTATCATGCCGTTCAGCCGGGGCCGACCCGCCGACCGGCGCCGCTGGAAGACCCGACGATGAACGATCTCCTGTTGCGCGCGTGCCGCCGCGAGAGTGTGCCCCGGGCCCCGGTGTGGATGATGCGGCAGGCCGGACGCTACCTTCCCGAATACCGCGCCATTCGCGAAAAGGTGTCGTTCCTGGAGTTGTGCAAGACGCCGGAACTGGCGGCCGAGGTCTCACTGCAGCCGTATCGGATCCTCGGGGTCGACGCGGTCATTTTCTTTTCGGACATCCTGATCCCGGTCGAAGCGATGGGCATCGAAGTATCGCTCACCGATCGCGGACCGCAAATCGGGAACCCGGTGCGGTCGTCGAGCGACATCGCCCGCCTCGCCTCGCCCGACGTCGATCGAGCGTTCCCGTTCACCGGCCGGGTGCTCGGGCTGCTTCGCCGCGAACTGGCGGGTCAGGCGCCGCTGATTGGCTTCGCAGGCGCGCCGTGGACACTGGGCGCGTATCTCGTCGAGGGCGGCGGTTCGAAGAACTTTGCGGCAATCAAGGCGATGGCGTTCAGCGATCCCCAACGCTTTCATTCTCTTATGGACAAGCTGGCGCGGACGATCGGCGATTACCTCGTATACCAGATCGAGTCCGGCGCCCAGGTCGTACAGTTGTTCGATACCTGGGCCGGCGAGCTCCATCCAAGCGACTACGAAGAATTCGCACTGCCCTACACCCGGAAGATCTTCGAGGTTGTCGGCGACCGGGCGCCGCGGATTCTCTACTTGAACGGAACGCCGGCGCTGCTGGAATCGATGGCCCGCTCGGGCGCCGACGTGCTGAGCATCGACTGGCGAATTCCGATCGAAGAGGCGCACCGGCGCGTGGGGGACGAGATCGCCCTGCAGGGCAACCTGGATCCGTGCTTGTTGTTGGGCGATCCGGACCGCTTGCGTTCCCGAACCGCGGAAATCCTGGACGCCGCACCGTCCCGGGGCCACATACTGAACCTGGGCCACGGGATCCTGCCGGCCACGCCGGTGGACAACGCGCGCGCTTTCGTCGACGCGGCCAAGACCTACACGCGTGCCTGACGTCATCGTCGTGGGGGCCGGCGTTTCCGGTCTGGCCTGTGCGCGCGGGCTCCAGCGGGCCGGCCTCGAGGCGCTCGTGCTCGAAACCGACACGCGGCCCGGGGGCGTCGTTTCGAGCGAGCGCGTCGACGGTTATCTTCTCGAATCCGGGCCGAACACGATCCTGCCCACGCCGGAATCCATCGCGATGATCGCCGCGGCGGGCCTCGAGGATCAGTTGATCGCGGCGCCGCCGGGAGCCCCGCGGTTCGTCTACGCGGGCGGACGGCTCCGTCGCGTTCCGTGGGTCCTGTCGCCGGCGGGAACGCTGCGCGCGCTGGCCGAACCGTTCGTTCGACGGCGACGGGAGTCGGGGGACGAATCCCTGGCTGCGTTCTTCGAGCGGCGTTTCGGACGGGAGGCCCACGCGCGTCTCGCGGCTCCGTTCGTGACGGGGATCTACGCCGGGGATACGCGGGAGTTGGGGATTCAGGGGGTCTTCCCCCGGTTGGCCCGGATGGAGGCGGATTTCGGGAGCGTCGTCGCCGGCATGGTGCGGGGCCGAGGAAAACGCCAACGGCATCGGCTCGCGTCGTTCCGCGACGGCATGGGAACCCTGGCCCGGGGACTCGCCCGGGGAATCGACATCCGTTTCGAGACCCCGGCCGACGCTCTGGCGCCCGGATGGCGTCTGCAAACGGGCGCGGGGACTTTCGAGGCGCCGGCCGTCGTCCTGGCGACGCCCGCCCCGGCGGCGGCCCGCCTGCTGCGCCCGGTGGATTCGGACCTGTCGGATCATCTCGGCGCCGTCTGCTATGCTCCGATCGTGGTCGCGAGCCTCGCGGTGGCGGCCGAGGAGTTCCCGAAACGGTTGGCAGGTTTCGGTTTTCTCGCGCCCCGCGACGCGGGTCTGAAAGTCTTGGGCACATTGTTCAACAGCGCGCTCTTTCCGGGCCGCGCGCCGGAGGGACAGACGCTACTGACGAGCTTTCTCGGCGGACGCCTTTCGCCGGAAGTCCTGGACGAGTCCGACGACCGGCTCTGGAGCGCCGTCTGTTCGGACGTCGAACGCGTCCTGGGACTGGCGGCGGGGTCCGGACGGCCGATCCGGCTCATGCGGTATCGCCGGGCGATTCCGCAGTACCGGGTCGGTCACACGGCGTGGCGTTCCCGGCTGCGGGCGGGCCTGGCCGGCGTGAACGGACTGTTTCTGACGGGGAACTACCTGGACGGCGTTTCGGTGCCCGCCGCAATGGAGCATGGGGCCCGAACGGCCGAAGAGGTGACGCGGTACATTCGGAGGACGTCATGAAACGAACAGCCGGAGAGTTGGCGGCGCTGCTCGGCGGCGCGCTCGACGGGGAGCCCGGCGAGTCCATCGACAACGTGGCCGAGCTCGAAGCCGCCGGGCCGGGTGATCTCAGCTATGCCGAACCGCGTTACGCGAATCGGGTGCCGTCGAGCCGCGCATCCTGCGTACTCGTGTCCGAAGGGGCGTTTCCGGGCAAGACGACGATCACGGTGCGGAATCCCAAGGCGGCGTTCGCCCGCGCGGCCGGCTGGCTCATGCCCGCCGTCCGCCCCGAGCCCGGCGTGGATCCGACCGCCGTGGTTCGCCCAGGCGCGCGGCTCGGAACCGGCGTGCATATCGGCGCGCATGTCGTCGTTGAGGCGGACGCGGTCATCGGGAGCGGGACCGCCGTCTATCCGGGATGCCACATCGCCGCCGGCTGCCGAATCGGCGAGAACTGTACGATTCGCAGCAACGTCGTGCTTTACCCGGGGGTCGAGATCGGGCGCCGCGTCGTTCTGCATGCGGGCGTCGTCGTCGGATCCGACGGTTTCGGCTATGTGCGGGACGGGGACGAATACGTCCAATTCCCCCAGTTGGGGCAGGTCCGGATCGAGGACGACGTCGAGATCGGCGCCAACAGCACGATCGATCGCGGCTCGCTCGGATCGACGCGCATCGAGCGGGGCGCCAAGCTGGACAACCTGGTGCACGTCGCCCATAACGTTCGCATCGGCGCGCGCACGGTGATTGCCGCACAGACGGGCGTGTCGGGCAGTTGCGATATCGGGGACGACGCCGTCATCGCCGGACAGGTCGGGGTGGCCGACCACGTCAGGATCGACGCGGGCGGCGTCGTGGGCGCTCAATGCGGCATTCCCAGCGGTAAACGGATTCGCGCGGGCCGCGTCTTCTGGGGCACTCCGGCGCGGCCGCTCGACGACATCAAGATCCAGCAGGCCCACATATCGAGGCTGCCCAAGATGGCCGCCGAGCTTGCCCGCCTGAGGGGACTCGTCGAGCAAATGATCGAGCAAGGGGACGAGACGGGCGGATGAGCACGATCAAGACCGTACAACAACACATCTTGGAGCAGGAGCGGCTCCACCCCGAGGCCACCGGAGAGCTCACCTCGCTGCTCGGCAGCCTGACCGTCGCCGCGAAGATCATCGCGCGGGACGTCCGGCGCGCCGGGTTGACGACGAACGTGCTGGGCCAGACCCAGACCGTCAACGTCCATGGCGAGACCGTGATGAAGCTGGACCAATTTGCCGAAGACACGATCCAGCGCGTGATGGGGTCCTCGGGCATGCTGGCCGTCATGGCGTCGGAGGAATCGCGGGATGTCATCTCGATCGCCGACGAACGCGCGCGGGGGAACTACGCCATGATGTACGACCCTCTCGACGGGTCGTCGAACATCGACGTGAACGTCAGCATCGGGACCATCTTCTCGATTCACCGCAAGTTGACGGGCGGCGATGGCGGAGGGAAAGCCGACTGCCTGCAGCCGGGGCGCAGGCAGGTGGCGGCGGGTTACTTCATCTACGGGTCCAGCACCATGATGGTCTATACGACCGGGCGCGGGGTCTCCGGCTTTACGCTCGATCCGGGCCTGGGCGAGTTCATTCTGTCGCACGACATAATCCGGACGCCCGAACGGGGTCGGATCTACAGCATCAACGAAGGCAACCGGAGCCAATGGGACGCGGCGACCGTCGAGTATGTCGATCGGTTGAAAACTGCCGGCGACGGGACACGGAAACCCTACTCCCTGCGGTACATCGGGTCCCTCGTGGCCGATTTCCACCGCAACCTGATGAAGGGGGGGATATTCTTGTATCCGGGGCCGAAGCCCAAGTTGCGGTTGCTGTACGAGGCGGCCCCCCTCGCGATGGTGGCCGAACAGGCGGGCGGACGGGCGACGACGGGGACCACGCCCATCATGGACGTGGAGCCGACGTCGCTTCACATGCGCGTGCCCTTGATCATCGGCAGCCGCGACGATGTCGACGAGTACCTCGAATGCATCGCCGCCGACAAGCCGTCCCGCCCCGACTCCGCGCCCTGATTCACGCCCCCACGCCCCGACGAGGAGGCCTCAACCGTTCTTGAGGTCCTGTTTCCAGCCCAGGATGCGGGCGGTATTGCCCTCTTTCTCGGCTTCTTCGATCAGGCCCTTCGCGTGGTAGAACATCGACAGGCTCGTGTGCGCCAGCACGTCGTCGGCGTCGATTTCGGTCAACCGCTTGGCCGTCCCGATGGCCGCGTCCACCTGACCGTTGTCGAACTGGGCGCGCGCCAGGCCGTGCAGGGCGTCCTGGTAACGCGGGTCGATGGCCAGGGCCTGCCGGTACAACTCGATCGCCTCGGCAAGACGGTTCTCGCCGAACGCGTCGACGGCTTCGAAGAACAGCGCTTCCTTGGCTTCTTCCGGGTCTTCAGGCATGGGCCACTCATTCTACGGGAGTTTTCCGGGGATCGCCATGCACGCGCCCATGGCCGGCCGCTACTCGTAGCGCAGCGCTTCGATCGGGTCGAGGAGGGCGGCCTTGTAGGCCGGATAGACGCCGGAGATCAGGCCCGTCGCGGTCGAAGTGAGAAACCCGGCCGCGACCCAGAAGGCCGAGACCTCCGCGGGGAGAAACGGGGCGACGGTCCGTATCCCGGCGGCGACGGCGAAGCCGAGCAGGATGCCGAGGACCCCGCCGATCGAAGTCAACGCCATGGCTTCCAGGAGGAATTGCGTCATGATCTTGTGGCGTGTCGCTCCGATGGCTTTCCGAACGCCGATCTCGCGCGTCCGTTCCGTGACCGATACCAGCATGATGTTCATGACGCCGACTCCGCCCACGATCAGGCCGACCGACGAGATCGACAACATCAGCGCGAAGATGCCGCTCGACACCTGGTTCCAAAGATCGACGATCGCGTCCTGCGTGAAGACGGCGAAGTTGTTGGCCTCGTCGTAACGCACGCCCCGCCGCCTCCGCAACAAACCCTCGACCTGGTCCAGCGTCTCGTCCATGGCCTCGGCGGCGGCGGGCCGGAGAGCGATCTGTATATCCCGGACGGACGGGTACATGTGTTGAAACGTCGTGATCGGTATCCCCGCGTAGTTGTCCTCGGGGTTGGCTCCCGGCGTCAGGCTGGTCGGCCGCTTCTCGAGGACGCCGACGACGACGAACGCGTGGCCGACCAGATCGACTTCGCGCCCCACGGCGCGGTCCGGATCCAGGAACAGGGTCTCCGCGGCATCGTGGCCGAGGACCACGACGTCGGTGCGGCGGATCTGGTCGGCGCGCGTGATCCACCGGCCGTCGCGAACGTCGAGGTTGAAGACGTCCTCGTGTTCCGGCCGGGCGCCCTCGATCGTCGTGCCCGCCACCGTCCGATCCCGGTACCGAAGCACGGCCCCGGTGCCGAAGGCCCCCCTGCGGACCATCGGGACGGCGCTTCGCACGCTCGACAACTCGTGGACCGCGTCCGCGTCCTCGAACGTCAGGAAGGGCCGCGTGCGTTCGTCCTGCGTTTGTTGTCCGACCGTCGGCGCGATGCGCGTCACGAATATGAGGTCGGTGCCGATACCCATCACTTGATCGGTGACGGCCGAGTCCAGGCCGCTGATGACCGATGACATTCCGATGACCGTCGCGACCCCGATCACGACACCCAGCACGGTGAGGCCCGATTGGACCTTGTTGGCCCGGATCGATTCCAGCGCCATCTGGATGATGTCGTGCACGCCTACTCCTGCCTCAGGGCTGCGATCGGATCGAGCGACGCGGCTTTTCGGGCGGGCCAGATTCCGAAGAACAGGCCGACTCCGGTGGATACGCTCACGCCCAGGGCGACCGCCCAGGGCTCGATGATCGCCGGGAAGCCGGTCAGGCGGGATACGGCGCCGGCCACGACGGCCGCCAACCCGATGCCGAGCAGTCCGCCCACCAGCGTCAACGTGGCGGACTCGACCAGGAACTGGAGCTGGATGTCGCGCCGACGGGCGCCGATGGCCTTGCGGACGCCGATTTCCCTCGTTCGTTCCGTGACCGACACCAGCATGATGTTCATGACGACGATCCCGCCCACGACCAGCGAAATGGACGCGATGGATACGGTCACGGCAAAAATGACGCGGCTGATCTCGCTCCAGAGATCGAGGAACGTGTCGTTGGACTGGATCGTGAAATCGTCGTCATCGGCGTAGCCGACCTGGCGCCGCGTTCGGAGCACCATGCGCGCCTGGTCCTGGGCCGTCTCGACGTTGGCCTCTCCGCCGCTCTTCACGTTGATCGACACCGAGCCCCGGGCTCCGAACATTTTCTCGAACGCCGTAATCGGGATGGCGACCCAGTTGTCGCGGGAAATGCCCAGGATCGCGCCCCGCGCGGCTCCGATCCCGACGACCTCGAATTCCCTCCCGTTGACGCTGATCGTCCGGCCCAACGGGTCCACGACCGGATACAGGTTCTCGACGATGTCGGCCCCGATGACCGCGACACGCCGGCTCTGGCGCACGTCGTAGTCGGTGATCTCGCGGCCCGCTTCCAGATCTTCGGCCAGGACCGTGTGAATTTCGGGCGAAATCCCCCGGAGGGTCGCGCTTATCTCGTCCGCGCGGTGCTTCACGAGTGCCCCGGCGTTTCTCTGGACGCCGACGGCCTGGCACGCCGAGCAAATGTCCCGCACGGCGTCGGCGTCGTCTCTGGTGAGGTTCTTGCGCCGACGCACCGCGATCAACTCGTCCTCGCTCCGGATGATGTCCGGGGTCCGGGTGATGTAGAAGACGTCGACTCCCAGGTCCAGGACCTCGCCTTCGACGTAGTTGTTCATCCCGGAAATGAACGCGACCACGGTGATGACGGTCGTGACGCCGATCACCACGCCCAGCAGGGTCAGCACGGAACGGAGCCGGTTGACACGGAGTGATTCGAGGGCGATCTTGACGGCTTCGAGGAATTGCATGGCCCGTCCCTAGACTGTAACGCAGACGGCGCCGCAAAAGTTCACCGGCGGCGGGTTTCCGCGGCGGCCGGTTACGCGTCCGGGCCCTTGAACTTCTCCTGGAGGAGCCGGATCTTTTCTTCCATCGACAGCGGACGCGCGGGCGCCGCGGCCGCCTCGCGACCGTCGCGTCGCGGTTTCCGCCGGGTCGAGGCGGCGGCCTCTTTCGAGACCGGGCGGCGGGGTTTGGACGGGCCGCGGCCGTCCGCCGGTCTCTTCCTGGGTTTCGGCCTCGGCTTCGGTGCGGCGATGGCGGCCTTGACCGAGAGACTGATCCGTTTGAGGGCCGCGTCGACGCCGATGACCTTCACCTTGACAACGTCACCCATTCGCGCCGCCTGGCGCGCATCCGAAACGTAGCGATGGGACAGCTCGGAGATGTGGACGAGTCCGTCCTGGCGCACACCGACATCGACGAAGGCCCCGAAGTTGGTGACGTTGGTGATGATCCCCTCCAACTCCATGCCGTCCTCGAGATCGGAGATTTCGCGCACATCGTCCCGGAACCGGGGCACGGCGAACTTCTTCCTCGGGTCGCGGCCGGGCCGGGACAGCTCGTTCCGGAGATCCGCGAGGGTGTGGTGTCCGGTTTCCTGTTCGAACGCCTCGAACCGGATCGCTCGGATCTTCTCGGCATTGCCCAGGAGCTGGGTCGCGGATACGCCGACGGTCTCGGCCATTCTTCGGACGAGAGCGTAGGATTCCGGATGGATGAAGGTCCCGTCCATCGGTTCGGCGCCGTCCCTGACTCTCAGAAAACCCGCCGCCTGCGAGAATACGCGTTCATCGACCCCGTCAATGGCGCGTACGTCCTCCAGCGTGGAAAAAGATCCGTTGGCCGACCGGCGGTCGACCACGTTCCGCGCCAATTCGGGGGAGAAGCCGGCCACGTGCCGAAGCAAGTCCGGGGATGCCGTGTTCACGTCGACGCCCACCCGGTTGACGGCCGATCCGACCACGCCGTCGAGATGGAACGCGAGCTTTTCCTGGTCGACGTCATGAGGATATTGGCCCACTCCGATCTGCCTGGGATCGATCTTGACCAATTCCGTCAGCGGATCCTGCAACCGGCGGGCGACGGACACGGCCCGCCGGGTCGCGGTGTCGAGTTGAGGGAACTCCTCCCGCGCGGCGAACGAGGACGCATACGCGCTGGCGCCCCCTTCGGTCGCGACGAGAACGAAGACGTCCATGCCCGGTTGCCGCGTCACCGAGCGCACGAAATTCTCGATCTCTCGGGAACCGGCGCCGTGGCCGATGACGATCCCGCGGATCCGCGTGCGGTTCACGAGATCCACGAGGAACCGTTCCGGATCCGCCTGGGGTCGGGCCGCGGCCTCATCCGAGCCCGTGGCGCCGTCGGCGGGCGTCTCCGCCGAAACTTCACTGCCGGCGGCGGCCGGTTTCCCTTCGGAAGCGGCGGGCGCTTTCCCGGCGATCCCGGGCTCGCCAACCGGTTTTCCGTTCGGTGTGGCGTCCCTGTCGGGGGGCGTGGACCGGTCCCCGTCGGGGGACGCGGACTGGTCCCCGTCGGGGGACGCGGACTGGTCCCCGGCAAGGGACGCGGATTGGTCCCTGGCGAGGGACGCGGATTGGTCCCTGGCGAGGGACGCGGACTGGTCCCCGTCGGGGGACGCGGATTGGTCCCCGTCGGGGGACGCGGATTGGTCCCTGGCGAGGGACGCGGATTGGTCCCCGGCGAGGGACGCGGATTGGTCCCCGTCGGGGGACGCGGACTGGTCCCCGGCGGTGGGCGTGGACTGGTCCCCGTCGGGGGGCGCGGGCTGGTCCCCGTCCGGGGAAGCGGCCGCAGCCGCGTCCTTTTCCGATCGCGAGTCCGTAGCCGGTTCGGATGGTCCCGCTTCCGGCGTCTTCTCGCGCAGACGCAACGTGTGGTGTTCCACAAGCCGACCGTCGTGTCCCAAGACGGCCAACCGCGAAGCGCCCTTGGGGTTCGGATCGATGCCCAAGACGGGGATGGGCCCCGCCGGCGGCGCGAGGAGCAGTGCGGTCAGGTTGTCCTCGATGACTCGGATCGCCTCTTCCTCGGCGCGCTCGCGCAGCATGTTGCGGACTTCGTTCTGGATCACGGGCTCCAGGAGCCGGTCGAAGCTGTCGTCGGCGGCTCTCTCGACCAGTGCGGCCGACGGTAGACCGGCGTCGATCCTCGCCCGCGACTTCAGCTCGGCCCGGGCCCGGGCCGCGTCGATCTCGATGGAGTAGGCGAGCACCTTCTCCCGGGTCCCGCGCCGGATCGCCAGCATTCGATGCGAAGGAATCCGGGCGACCGGTTCCACGAAGTCGTAGTAGGTGGAATACTTCGTCTTCTGGCCTTCCTTGCCCTTGACGGCCTTGGATCGGACCGTGCCTGTGCGGACCATGAGATCCCGGAGCCACTTCCGGTAGCCGGCGTCTTCGGCGATTCTCTCGGCGATGATGCGAAGCGCGCCCTCCACGGCCTGTTCGACGTTGTCCACGTGCGTTTCCGCGTCCACGAAACGCGCCGCGACATCGGCCACCGGCGCGGGGCCGGATTGTTGATGGATGTAGTCCGCAAGCGGTTCCAGTCCACTCCGGCGAGCGACGCCGGCCTTGGATTGCCGCTTCGGGCGATACGCAAGATACAGGTCCTCGAGTTCGTTCTCGGTCTCGCAAGCTTCGATCCGTTCGCGCAGCCGAGGCGTCAACTTTCCCTGAGCCCGGACCGAGGAAACGATCTCGGTGCGTTTCTGCACGAGTTGTCCGTATGCCAGGTATCTCTCGGCGATCCGGCGCAGCCGCGCGTCGTCGAGGTTGCCGGTGGCCTCTTTCCGGTAGCGCGCGATGAAGGGGATGGTGGCCCCTTCCTGGATCAGGCGAATCGTCGCTTCGATTCGCTGGATGGACACGCCGGTGTCCTGGTTGATTCTGCGTGTGATCTCGGAAATCATAGCGCTCACGCGGACGCCTGTCCGCTCGGCCTCCGGGTCGAGGCGCGATCCGCCGGGCCGGGCAAAACCAGGAAAGTATGCAGTAGTCGGAGACTCCGAAGCAACAGCATCCGGCAACCGCCCGGCTCAGGGAGCGCGGCGCAGTGTGTCGCCGATTTCTCGCGCGGCCCGGCGGGCTTCCTCGATCTTTTCCGGCTCGAACGATATCGCGGCGACGACGGCGTGCCCGCCCCCGCCGTACCGTTCGCAGATTCTCGCCAGGTTGTGGCGAGGCTCGATCCGGGTCCACGGGTTCGTCCCGACCGAAACCTTGGCGCGGGACGGGTCGAGGCTGACGCCGACCGTGTACACCGAGTCCGGAAACACCTTGTAGGGGATGAACTTGTTGTAGACGTGGATCGGAGAGTCGCTGATGTCGAACTCGACCACCCCCTGCCGGGCGCGCATCGCTTGCGTCAACACTCCGATGGCACGAAGGTGTTCTTCGTAGAGGGGGTCGAAGTTCATCTTGACGGCCGCGTCGGACGCGACCTCGGCCAGCGTCCGCGTCCGGAGTTCGCGGATGATGCGGCGCATGAGACCGCGGTCGCGAATCGACTCGATCACCATCATCAATTGCAGCGCCGGCTCCTTGAGCGCCACCGCCGATTCCGCGCTCTCGAACTGGGCGCCGTCGATGATGTCGGCCCAATGGACGAGCTCGCGCAGATCGTCGAGCCGGCAACCGAATATGGTGTCGCTGATGGACTCGATGAGCTTGGTGCAGGACCGGTAATTCGGGTCGTGAAACTTGTTGCCGCTGCGATCGTTGCGAAAATGAGCCTCGTCTTCGCGTGACAGGAACGCGCTTTCGTGGTGATCGAACCACCACGTCAGGCGGTCCGAAGCGCTGTACTTGAAATCGAGGATGACGTTCGTCGGGGCGGTCAGAACGCCCTCGAGCCGGTAGCCGTCGGCCCGGTGCGCCAACCCGTCGTACTCGAAACGAGCTTGCGGATCCACGGTCCGCCGATAGAACTCGGAGAAGACCGCCGCCGAGGCTACGCCGTCGAAGCAGTTGTCGTGGTGGAGTATCCGTACGATGCCGCTGTCTGAGTCCATGGTGAACCCGTCATCGTAGCAGGTACTTGGCGATCGTCTGCAACTGCATGTTCGACGTGCCCTCGTAGATCTTTCCGATCTTGGAATCCCGGAAGTACTTCTCCACCGGGTAGTCGCGCGTGTAGCCGTATCCGCCGTAAACCTCGATCATGAGTGACGTTACGGACTCGGCGACCTGCGACGCGTAGTACTTGGCCATGGCCGCTTCCGTCAGGAACGGGCGGCGTCGGTCCTTGAGCCGAGCCGCGTTGTAGACCATCAGGCGCGCCGCCTCGATGCGCGTGGCCGATTCGGCGAGTTGGAACTGCACCGCCTGGAAGTCCGCGATCGGCCGGCCGAAGGCCCGGCGTTCCTTGGCGTAGTCGGCGCCGCACCGCCAGCTTCCCTCGGCGACGCCCAGCATCTGCGCCCCGATTCCGATCCGGCCCTCGTTCAACGTTTCGATCGCGATCTTGTATCCATGGCCCGTTTCCCCGAGGACGTTCGCCCCGGGGACACGGCAGTCCTCGAGCAGAAGCTCGCACGTGCTCGAGGCGCGGATGCCGAGCTTGTCCTCCTTGGCTCCGACGGAGAAACCGGGGAATTCCTTCTCGACGAGGAACGCGGTGATTCCCTTGTAACCGCGTTCCGGCGCCGCGTTGGCGAACACGATGAACAGGTCCGCTTCCAGGGCGTTGGTGGTCCACAACTTGCGTCCGTTCAGAACGAAGTCGCCGCCGTCCGGGCGAGCCCGGCACTCCATGGCGAATGCGTCGCTGCCGGAGCCGGCTTCGGACAGCGCGTAGGCGCCGACGGTGCTCCGAGCCAGGCGCGGCAAGAAGCGTTCCTGTTGCTCCCGGCTCCCCCACCGCATGATCGCGTTGTTGACGAGCGTGTTCTGGACGTCGACGAAGACGCCCACGGACGCGTCGATCCGGGAGAGTTCCTCGATGGCCAGGACCGACATGAAGAACGACCCGCCGCCGCCGCCGTGGGCCTCCGCGATGTGGACGCCCATCAAGCCGAGATCGAAAATTTCGCGTATCAGAGCCGGGTCCAGCCGCCCGCGGTCCTCCATCTCGCGGACTCGCGGAGCGATCCGTTCTTTCGCGAAGTCGCGGCACGACCGGCGAAACAGGTCTTCGTCCTCGGAGAGCTCGGTGAGCGGGACGCCAGTCCTTTCGGGGTCGCTCTGCATCTGGTCCATGTCGCTTGTCCCGCGGGCCGATGAAAAGACGGGCATTATATCAGCCCGGCGCCGGGGCGATTTCGGCCTTCCGGCATGATGTATAGTGGACGATGACGCGTCCCCGCGCGGGCAGGTGCGGGGCTCGGCGGGATGAGGGTTCGGGCGCGCCCTCGCGATTCGACTTCGGGGTCCCGAGGGGACCGTTCGATCCCACTGACGGTGTGCGACACGCGTACGGTGAGGAGGTCACCGCGATGAAGTCTGTTCTTGTCCTCGTCGGTCTGTATCTGGCGGCGCAGGCGCCGTCACTGGAGAGTCCGAGCCCCGAGGAGCGGCGCGAGGCGGTCCGGTCGCTGGCCGTGCTCGGAAACCGGGACGCCGTTCCGGGTCTCGTCGAGGCCTATCGTAACGAACCCCTCGGCGACATCCGCCGCGAGATCGTGGCGGGTCTCGGGCGCATTCGCGACCGCTCGGCCGCCGCCGGCCTGATCGACGCCATGCGGACGGACTTCGTCCGGGATATCCGCCTGCAGGCCATCGATTCGTTGCTGCGCCTGTACATTCCGATCGCCGACGACGAGGGGTTCTTCTCCTTCTTCGGCGGCGTGGCGCGTGTCTTTTCCGACGAGGAACGGCCTCGCGTCTCGCCCAACGTGACGGTCGACGCCGACGTTCCGGCGGCGCTGGTCCGCGTGCTCCAGGAGGACTTCGACGCGGAAGTCCGCCTCGAGGCCGTCCACGCGCTCGGTTCCCTGGCCGCGACGGATCAGTTGACGGCGATGGTCGCCGAGCTCGAGAGCCCGCGCCACCGCGAATACGGCGAGGTCCGGCTGGCGTTGATCGAAACCCTGGCGGAGTTCGAGGATCCGGCGGCGGGACCCGCCCTGACGCTCTTGATTCGCGATTCGCGCGTGGGCGACGCGGCGATCGACGCCATCGGCCGCGTCGGTTATCGGGAGGCCTATCCGCAGTTGTCGAACCTGTTCCGCTCCAGCCCCGACGGAGGGGTCCGGGAACGCGCGCTCCAGTCGATCGCGCTGTTGCGCCATCCGGATGCGACAGCCTTCCTCGAGCCGCTGCTGGACAGCCGCGAGGCGAAGGAAAGAGAGCTGGCCGCGGAGGGGTTGGCTCGGCTGGATTACGATCCGTCGAGCTTCGCGATTCGCATCGATCGCGAGGACGACGACGGCGTGCGCCTGGCGCAGGCATTCGCCTTGGTCCGGTCCGGCCAGTCGGCCTTCGTCGATCTGCTGGTGGAGGCGCTCGACACGCGCCGTTGGCCCCAGGCGGAGGCCTATCTGTACGAGTTGGGGCGGTTCGAGGATCGGATCGAGTTGATCCACCTTCATCTGAGGAATCCCGACGCCGACGTTCGCGAGCGGCTACTGCGCGTTCTGGGGCGCATCGGAAACCCCGAGTCCCGACCGCACGTCGAGCCGTTGACGATGGACCGGAACGCCGACGTGGCCGCCGCCGCGGTCGCCGCTCTCCGGCAACTGGTCAGCCGCTGAGGCGTGTGGCCGGGCCGCGTTCGCCGGACTTCCGACACCGGCCGGAACGATCATGAGCGTACGCGTCCGCTTCGCCCCGTCGCCGACGGGTCACCTGCACGTCGGCGGCGCCCGCACGGCGCTCTTCAATTGGCTTCTGGCGCGACAGGCCGGCGGAACGCTGATCCTGCGCATCGAGGATACCGATCGCGAGCGGTCCGCCGATTCGATGACCCGGGGCATCATCGAGGCGTTGGAATGGATGGGCCTGGACTGGGACGAGGGTCCCATCCGGCAATCGGAGCGCCTCGACCGGCATCGCGCCGTGGCGGACGCGCTCCTGGAAACCGGTCACGCGTACCGTTGTTTCTGCTCCCCGGAGGAACTGGCCCGGCGCAGGCGGGCCGGGAGCGGAACGACCGGCGAGTGGACGTACGACCGCCGGTGCCTGTCGCTGTCCGTGGATGCGGTCGCGGCCCGGATGGCGTCGGGCCGCCCCGCCGCGATTCGCTTTCGCGTGCCGGAAGGGGCCGTCGGATTCGAAGACGCGGTTTTCGGGCAGATCCGGAAACGCGGCGAGGAGTTGGAAGACTTCGTGCTCGTCCGTTCGACGGGGGAGCCGACGTACCTGCTGGGCGTCGTCGCCGACGACCTCGACATGGCGGTCTCTCACGTCGTTCGCGGCGCCGACCATATTTCCAACACGCCGAAGCAGTTGCTCCTGTACCGTGCGCTCGGACGAACCCCGCCGGTGTTCGCCCACGTGCCGTTGATCCTGGGTCCCGACCGGACCCGCCTGAGCAAACGGCACGGCGCAGCGGCCGTCCTCGCCTATCGCGACGCCGGAATCCTCCCCGAGGCGCTCGTCAACTTCCTGGCGCTGCTGGGTTGGTCGGACGGCACCGACCGTGAGATCTTCGACCGGGCATCCCTGATCGACGCTTTTTCGCTCGGCGGGGTCTCCCGCTCGAACGCCGTCTTCGACGGAGACAAGCTTTCCTGGTTCAACGGCCGATACATCCATTCGCTGCCGGCCGCCGAGCTCGCCGTCCGAGTCGCTCCCGTCATGCGGGGCGCCGGGGTGTGGGAGGACCGATTCGAGGCCGCCGACCGGGGCTGGTTGGAGCAACTGCTCGCGACGATCCGTCCCCGGTTCCGGTCTCTCGATGCGCTCGCGGCCGAGGTGGGAACCTACGCGGGCGAGGACATCGACTACGAGCAGGCCGCGGTCGAGAAGTTCTTCAACGACCCGAGTTTGGCCGAGTATCTGCCGGCGCTGGCCGAGCGCCTGGAAAACATCGAACGGTTCGACCTCGAGTCCACCGAGTCCGCCCTGCGGACGTTGGCCGGAGAGCTCGGGACCCGGGCCGGGCTGCTGATCAACGCATCCCGCGTGGCCCTGACCGGCAAGTCCGTGGCGCCGGGCATCTTCGACGTCATGGTCATCCTGGGACGAGAGAAGACTGTCCGGCGGCTTCGCGCGTCGATCGCGCGGATCTCGCTGTCCTGACACGGCCCCGTTTTCCGTGCCGGAACGCGGCTGAGGGGCGAAAACTCTGTATAATCAGTGCTCTATGGCGTGGTTCAAGCGTGAGACCAAGTCCATCGACGTTGGCGAAGAGAAGAAAACGATCCCCGAGGGCCTGTGGCAGAAGTGTGAAGAATGCAAGGCGCCGGTTTGGCGCCAGGAGATAGAGGAGAACGACCACGTCTGCCCCAAGTGCGGGCACCACTACACGGTCGGGGCCATGGAGCGGCTCGATTCCCTGTTCGACGGGGATTGGGAGGAACTCGACGGCGCCCTCCGCGCGACGGATCCCCTGCGTTTCGTGGCGGCCAAGTCCTATAGCGACACCCTGGACCGGATCGGCGGCGGGCCCGGTCCGCGCGAGGCGGTCGTGTGCGGCGCCGGCCGGATCGGCGGCTTCGAAGCGGTGGTGGCTGCGATGGAGTACGGGTTCATCGGCGGTTCGATGGGCTCGGTGGTCGGAGAGAAGATCACGCGCGCGGTCGAGCGCGCCGTCGAACGTCGTGCGGCCTTGGTGATCGTATCGTGCTCGGGGGGCGCCCGCATGCAGGAGGGCGTCCTCAGCCTCATGCAAATGGCCAAGGTCTCGGCGGCGCTCGCCCGGCTCGACCGCGAAAAGCTCCCCTACATTTCCGTGTTGACGCACCCGACGACCGGCGGAGTGTTGGCGAGCTTCGCGATGTTGGGCGACCTGAACATCGCCGAACCCGGCGCGTTGATCGGTTTCGCGGGCCCGCGCGTCATCGAGCAGACGATTCGGCAGAAGCTGCCGGACGGCTTCCAACGCAGCGAGTTCCTGCGGGATCACGGCATGGTCGACGCCATCGTGGAGCGCAAGGAAATGAAACCGTATCTGGTTCGCGCCCTCAAGTTCTTTCTCGGGTGAGTTCCCGCGAGCCGCACGTTGCTCCTTTGAAGCACAGAGACATTCAGAGGCTCTTCTCCCGCAGGAACGAATACCGGAGCATCCGGTACGACCTGTCCAACACGCGGGCGTTGTGCCGCGCCCTGGGCGATCCGCAACGGACCTTCCGCTCGGTCCTGATCGCCGGGACGAACGGGAAGGGCGCCGTCGCGCAATGGATCGCGGCGATGCTTCCCGGCGCCGGCCTGTACCTGTCCCCGCACTTGACACGCCTGAACGAGCGCATATCCATCGGCGGCGTCGAAATCGACGACCGCCGCCTGCAGGCCGTACATGACGACGTTCAACGGGCGGTGCGCGACGCGGCGCCGGAACTCCTCTATCCGCCGACGTACTTCGAACTGGTCACGGCGATGGCGTTCCACTACTTCCGGGAACGCGTAACCCATGCCGTCGTCGAAGTCGGCCTGGGCGGACGTCTGGATGCGACCAACGTTCTGGACCAGGACGTTTCGGTGATCACGTCGATCGGGATGGACCATCAGGAGTACCTGGGGAACACACTCGAGGCGATCGCCGGCGAGAAGGCCGGAATCATCAAGGACCGGGAGCCGGTCGTCATCGGAACGGCGTGTCGCTACGCCTCGATCATCGACCGGGCCGCGGACCGGCTGATCGACGCCAGCCGGCTCCGGCCCCGGCTGACCGCGCTGGGCGCCGGGTTCTTCGAGGTGGACGTCTCGACTGAGCGGCGCCGCTATGCACGGTTGGCGCCGCGTCTGGCAGGCCGGCACCAGATCGACAATCTCGCCGTTGCGCTCTCTGCGGCCGAGGCCCTCGAGGACGAGGGTTGGCCGATCGACGCCTGCTCGATCCAGCAGGCCGTCGACACCGCCCGGTGGCCGGGCCGCCTCGAGCTCTTCGACGGAAACCCTCCCGCCATCCTGGACGGGGGGCACAATGTCGACGCGATGCGGGCCGTCGCCGCATACCTGGCCGAGTACCACCCGACGGGTGTCACGCTCGTCTTCGGAGCCATGTCGGAGAAGGACTACCGCGGGATGCTCCGAATCCTGGCGCCGCATGTCCGGCGGGCGATTCTGACACGTCCCTCGAACGATCGCGCCGTCGACCCCGCAGCGCTCCGCGAGTCGATGCCGGACGCGCTCGTCGTGGACAAGTTGGCCGGCGCCATGGAGCACGCCCGCACGCGCTTCCCTGACGATACGATCCTGGTCACCGGGTCGCTGTACCTGGCCGGAGAGGCGCGCGCCATCCTGAGCCGGGCCGGGGCTGTGGCGCCCCGGCTCGACGAATACGGAACGCGCTCCCGGAATTGGATATAATTCGAGGTATGGGCGCCATGATTCCAAGGCGCGGCTTGCATGGCCTGTGCCTAGCACTGTGGTTGTCGCCGGCGGCCTCGGCGCAGTCGCCGACCGACCCTCGAGCGGTTCTGGACAACGCCATACGAGCGCTCGGCGGGGAAAGCTACCTCCAAGTCCAGGACATGCGACTGGAGGGGCGTTTCTTCCAGTTCCAGCGAGGGCAACTCATCGGCGGCGAGGTCTTCATCGACTACATCCAGTTCCCGGACAAGGAGCGCACGGAGTTCGGAAACGAGAGCGAGATCGTCCGGATCAACAACGGCGTCCAGGGCTGGAACGTCGACGACGGCGATGTCGTGGAGCAGCTTCCCGAACAGATCGACACGTTCTGGGAAGAGTTCAAGGTCAGCCTGGATTACCTGTTGCGGTTCGGCATGGACAATCCCGGCACGACGTTGCAGTACCTGGGGCGGGACATGCTCGACTTCAAGCGTGTGGACATCCTGGAGATGCGCGACGACGACCGCACGCGCATCACGCTCTACCTTGAGCGGGACACCGGTCTGGTGGTGAAAAAGTCCGTCCGGAGGCTCGAGGACCCGGCCGTTCACGACGAGGTTTACTCGAACTTCCACGAGATTCAGAACGTGCTGACTCCCCTGTTGATCGATCGTTACACCGATGGACTCAAGACGATGGAAATCCGGTTCGAGGAAGTCTCCTATAACAACGCGTTCCCGGACCGGCTGTTCATCGAGCCGGTTCGGCGTTAGCCCGGCGAGCCGTGGCCGGCGCCTCGACTGAATGCCGCAAACCCGTTCCACGACGATAATCTGCGTCCGGAAGGACGGCCGTGTCGCGATGGCCGGCGACGGGCAGGTGACGCTTGGGGATACGGTCATCAAGCGCGGCGCGAAGAAGATCCGCCGTTTGTACAACGACAAGATCCTGGCGGCGTTCGCGGGGTCGTCAGCCGACAGCTTCGCCCTGTTTTCCAGGTTCGAATCCAAGCTCGAGCAGTTTCACGGCAATCTCAGCCGCGCCGCCGTCGAGTTGGCCCGGGATTGGAGGACCGACAAGTCGCTGCGGCACCTGGAGGCCATGATGATCGTGGCCGACGAGCGAGTCACGTTCCTCATCTCCGGCACCGGCGACCTGATCGAGCCCGACGACGGGTTGATCGGGATCGGTTCCGGCGGGCCGTACGCGCTCGCGGCCGCCCGCGCCCTGTCGGGTCACTCGGCTCTGGGCGCCCGCGAGATCGCGGAGCGATCCCTGGCGATCGCCGCGGGCATCTGTATCTACACGAACGACGACCTGACCATCGAGGAACTATAGGAACCCATGCTCGCGTTCGATCCATTGCCGTCCTCGCACCTGGACGAGTTGACGCCCCGCGAGACCGTGCGGGAGTTGGACAAGTACGTCGTCGGCCAGGCCGCGGCGAAACGGGCCGTGGCCATCGCGCTGCGCAACCGCATTCGCCGCCGGAAACTCGCCCCGGAAATGGCTGATGAAGTGATGCCCAAGAACATCATCATGATCGGTCCGACCGGGGTCGGGAAGACCGAAGTGGCGCGTCGGCTGGCGAAGTTGGCCAATTCGCCGTTCCTCAAGGTCGAGGCGTCCAAGTTCACGGAAGTCGGCTACGTGGGCCGCGACGTGGAGTCCATGATCCGCGATCTGGTCGAGATCGCGATCGACATGGTCCGGACCGAGAAGCTGGAAGAGGTGGCCGAGAAAGCGGAACTCAACGCCGAGGAGCGCGTCCTGGATCTGCTGTTGCCCCCGGCGCCCACCCTGCGCGACGCCGACGCCGAGCAGAAGGAACGCCACATCGAGCAGTGGAACCGGACGCGCGAGAAACTCCGGGCCCAGTTGCGCGACGGCAAGCTCGACGACCGCACGGTCGAGGTGGAGGTCAAGGAGCGCAACTTCCCGTCGTTCGAGGTCATTTCGAACACCGGCGTCGAGGACATGGATATCAATTTGAAGGATATCCTTCCGGGGTTTTTCGGGCAGAAGACCAAGAAGCGAAAGATGAAGGTCGTCGAAGCCGTCGAGTACCTGATCCAGGAAGAGGAACAGAAGCTGATCGACATGGAGCAGGTGACGCGGACCGCCGTGGAACGCGTCGAGAACGGCGGGATTATCTTCCTGGACGAGATCGACAAGATTGCGGGGCGCGAATCCGGTCACGGTCCCGATGTCAGCCGCGAAGGCGTCCAGCGCGACATCCTCCCGATCGTCGAGGGAACGACCGTGAACACCCGCTACGGGATGCTCCGAACCGATCACATCCTCTTCGTGGCGGCCGGAGCGTTCCACGTGAGCAAGCCCTCCGATCTGATCCCGGAGCTGCAGGGCCGGTTCCCGATCCGTGTCGAGCTGGAGTCCTTGACCGTCGAAGACTTCGTGCGGATTCTGACCGAACCGCGAAACGCGCTGATCAAGCAGTACACGGCCTTGATGGACACCGAGGGCATCCAGCTTTCCTTCACGGACGAGGCTGTCTTCGAGATTGCCCGGTTCGCGGCGATGGTGAACGAGAACACGGAGAACATCGGCGCGCGCCGGCTGCACACGATCATGGAGAAACTCCTGGACGAGCTGTCCTTCGAAGGGCCGGATCTTGCGGAAAAGAAGATCCGGATCGACGACGCCTACGTCGAGAAGAGGCTCAGCGACGTCGTGAAGGACCAGGACCTCAGCCGCTACATTCTCTGAGAGGCGGCATGCCCGCGCGTCGCATGCCGATCCTTCCGGCCGTCCTGGTGTTCGCCGCGTGCGGCCGGGTCGGGGCGCCCCTGCCGCCTCTGGAACCCATACCCGCCGCGGCGGTCGACTTCGCCGTCGAACAGTCCGGGTATGAGCTGCGCTTCCGCTGGACGAATCCATCGACCAACCGGGACGGGTCGCCCTCGACGGACCTTGCCCGAGTCCTGATCGCGGACGGAGACGCGGTGATCGCGGACCTGGAGGCCGCCGGCGCGGGCGAACCGCAGACTTTCGTCCTGCCGGTCCGGGATCGGATCGGAGTGGAAAGAGCGTATGCCCTCTATTTCGGCACGACGGAGGGACGGATGTCGGACAGCTCGGCGCCGGTCGCCATCACCGTCCTGGACGTACCCGGCGGCGGCGCGCCTCCCGGCGCGCGGTTGGATCAGGCGCGCGTGCGCCTGGATTGGGACCCCCCCGACGAGAACACCCATCTGGCGGAAGCGTACCGGATCTACCGCTCCGGTACGCTCCTGACCCCGGAACCGCTCACCGCGCCCGGTTTCGACGACGTGGACTTCGTCGAGGGCGAGGCGTACGAGTATGTCGTGGTTCCCCTTCGGAACAGCGCGGCCGGCTGGATCGAAGGCGTGCGTTACCCGGCAGTCGAGTTGGTCGCCGTGGACCGGACGCCCCCCTCGGCCCCGGTCGGAGTCACCATAGAGCCTTTCGACGGCGGAGCTTTCGTGCGCTGGGCGCCGAGCCCGGAAAGCGACGTCGCGAGCTATCGCGTGTACCGGAGAGCCGAGCCCGGCGGTGGGTTCGCGGCGGTCGCCGAATGGCCCACGACGGGCTATGCCGACGCCGAATACACGGCGGCGTTCGAGTACGCGGTTTCGGCCGTCGACGCGTCCGGGAACGAGAGCGCGATGTCGGAGCCCGTCCCAGGCCGGTGAAACGTACTACGGCGTCGGCTGATCTTCTGGAACGGATTGGGCGGGACATGCGACCAGCCGCGCGTACCGTGTCCCCGAAGCTTCCTGTCGGACTCGAATGTCTGTGATCGTCCCGAAGATCAACCGGTGTCCGCATGGTCCCGGCGTCCGTTTTCGCGCGCGCGGTCGAGCATGTGAGATACTTGTATTTCAGCCGAGCGCCCAGGAGAAATCGCCATGAAGCCCGTGGCCCTTCGCTTGCCGGATGAAGT